>CAIVED010000021.1 GCA_903904885.1 uncultured archaeon
CAATGAGCTTGAGGGTTAGTGTTTCGGGCAACAAAAACCAATTACGATTTAAAAACACATATAGAACAAGAATTAAGCTCATTTAGTCACTTTTCACTTTTAAGAAAGGAGTTGGGGAGCAACTTAATAGGGTTAACTTGTTCTATAAGGGGGCAGCGCAAACTTACTCAGTTTGCTGGTTTCCTTTCGTGTTAAACACTCAAGGAGGATAATAAAAATGGCAAAAATAAGCCCAGTATCGGCTAAATACATAGTTCAGGCTACAATCGAGATTGAGGGGATTGTGGACAGGCCAGACGTCATAGGAGCCATATTTGGCCAGACAGAAGGTCTTTTGGGAGAGGAATTAGAGCTGAGGGAGCTTCAGAGAAGCGGCAGGATTGGCAGGATAGATGTTATTCTTGATACCAAAGGCGGGAAAACAAAAGGGACAATCATAATCCCATCCAGCCTTGACAAGGCAGAGACAGCAATTATAGGCGCTGCCATAGAGATCATACAGAGAATAGGCCCATGCAATGCCAAGATGAAGATAGACAAGATTGAGGATGTAAGGGTCTCAAAGAGGCACTTTGTCATTGAAAGGGCAAAGGAGCTTTTGAAGAATCTTATGGAAACTTCAATGCCTGATTCGCAGGAGATTTCCGAAGAGGTTGCGGCATCTGTAAGAGTCATGGAAATTGTTGAGTACGGCAGGGACAGGCTTCCTGCAGGGCCTGCAATTGAGGAATCTGATGACATAATAATTGTTGAAGGCAGGGCAGATGTTCTTACGCTGCTGAAAAACGGGTTCAAGAATGCAGTTGCCATCAACGGCACAAGCATTCCTGAAACAATAAGAGAGCTTGTCCAGAGAAAAGAGACAACTGTTTTTGTTGATGGTGACCGGGGAGGAGATCTGATAATTAAGGAGCTTCTTTCAATGTCAGATATTGACTTTGTAACAAAAGCACCTGATGGAAAAGAAGTTGAGGAGCTTACAAAGAAAGAGATCCACAAGGCATTGAGAGACAGGATCCCGATGGAGCAGGTTAAAATTGATATGCCTGCGGCAAGCCCTGACGTAAGGCAGGACACACTTCACAGGCAGATGTTCCCTTCAAGGGGAAGGCCGATGCCTCCGCAGCAGCAGGGAAGGCCTCCATTCCAGCAGAGGGTAGCGCCTCCTGCCCAGCCGGTTTCAGCACCAATTCCGCTGAAGAAGCCAATCGCAAGGGTTTCAAAGCTGTCTGACTCTGAGAAAAAGATTTTCATAGACATGCTTAACGATTTGGTCGGCACAAGGGGAGCATATCTTCTTGACCAGAAGCTGAGCATACTGGGGAAAGTCCCATTGGCAGAGATAGATTCGGCAATAAAAAGCCTTGGCAATGTAAATGCGGTTGTCTTTGACGGCGTAATTGAGAAAGAGCTTGTGATGCTTGCCGAGAGGGCCGGAGTCAAGTATCTTATCGCAATGGACTCAAGGGTCAAGCCTGCAGAAACATCGGTCAATCTGCTGACGATAAACGATATTTAATTCGTTTTTTTATTTTTAGTTTAGGAGGCGAAGGAGTTGAAATGGGCCTTAGCGAAGAAGCAGCCAAATTCATACAGGCAACACCCCTTGCAAGAGATATCTTGCTGCAATTAACCGAAGAAGCTCACACATACTTCATATTTCAAGCTCGGAATTCTACTGCAGAACTAGCGCATGTTAGAGGAGGATGTTTTCAAACTTTGTTCAGCAAAATACAATATACTGGTGAAAAAGCAAAGCAGGCATGGGCTGTTTTAGAAAGTTTAAAAGAATTGGGAGTTTTGGAATGCAAGGTTGACGGTACGAATTCTCCTTATTTTTATAATGTTGCCGGAGAGCGTTTTTATGAGGGCGTTAATCATATTAATCGTACCCCTGAGATAAGGCAAGAATTACGTAAACATTTGATTTAATTTTTTATTATTTTTATCCTATGCCCCTCTTCCTTCGCTTCGTTCAGGCAGACGTCAAATATCTCTGCATCCATGTTTTCCCGGACCTTGGCTGCGGAATATCCCCGTTTCTCCAGCCGTTTCTTCAATTTCTTCAAGTCTGTTTTAGCAACAATGCACAAATCAACGTATCTGGCGGGCAGATAATGGGATAAATGCGAATCAATCACAAGGCATTTTGTTTTTTCTGCCTTTTCAGCCAGAATCATCTTAATCAGAAACTTATTCAGCTTCTTCACATCAACATCATAGGCCTTCTTTTTCCGGTCATAGCTGTCATAAATCTTGTTTTCCTTTACCAGTTTAGTTACATCCAAATATTTGCAGCCCTTTTCCTTGGCCATTCTTTTGGCAATAGTAGTCTTGCCTGTTCCGGGAGTGCCTGTTACTGCTATGACTTTCATTTGCTCTTGTTTATGACAAACCTTTTTAAATCTTATACATTATGAGCAAACATGCCTAAAATACTTGCAACCAAAGGAAAGGAATATGTGCCTGCGCAGGAATATTTCATAAAGGATGATTTGAGGGATTTCCACACAAAATACGGCATAATCAAGGCCGCAGATCTCAAAAAGCCGGATGGAACAAAGGTAAAATCATCGACAGACAAGGAGTATTTTGTTTTCTCGCCCAATTTCATTGACCTTTACCGTAGACTCAGGAAATATGCGCAGACAATCCCTCTGAAAGACATAGGCTTCATAATTGCAACAACCGGATTAAACGAAAAATCAGTTGTTCTTGAGGCCGGCGGCGGCAGCGGCGGATTCAGCTGTTTCATCTCAAGATTTGTAAAAAAAGTCATCAGCTATGACATTGAGGACAAAAGCATAGAAATGATGCGGGAAAACATCAAATCCCTAGGAATCAAGAACATCGAAATCAAAAAAACAAACATCTATGAAAAAATTGATGACAAAAACATTGATTTAATCTTGCTGGACCTGCCGGAGCCATGGCAGGCGGTAGAAAACGCAAACAAGGCATTGAAAGCCGGCGGTTTTCTTGTCATTTACACTCCTTCAATAAGCCAGATGCAGCAGGCAATGAACAAAATCGCAGAATTTGAGGGGCTGATGCCGGTTAAAACGGTTGAATTGGTCGAGCGGGAGTGGAAAGTCTCAGGCCAGATTGTGAGGCCCACAAGCAGGTCAAACATACATTCAGGTTTTATCTCCTTTGCAAGGAAAATCTCTTCCTGACATTTTAATAAGAACAGTTTATACTTTTTAAATAGCATGTCAGAAATTGCTATAAATAAACATGTCATCTCTCTGGTTCAAATTGATTACCAGCAATTTCTGAGCACAACAAAATCAAAGATTTTGTGTGCAATTGAACTTCGTTCAATTTGCATGCTCAAAAACCCGTTTTCAAAGAGGTTTTTGACATAAGCTTAATAAACCAAAACCTAATCCTTCTCGTAAAATGAAAATAATGCTTGCCTATTACAATGACCTTACTGTTTTTCTTTCAACAGTATTCAGGGCGCTTGATTTCAAAATTGATTATGTCGGCAGCCCCACCAAGAAAACAATAGAGCTGGCAACAAGATACGCAACCGAATCATGGTGCTTTGACACTAAAATGATGCTGGGCCAGGTGATAGAGGGAGTTCAGAGGGGGGATGACATTGTGACAATGCCCGGCGCCTGGGGGGGGAAGAATGAAAACTGCCTTCTCGGCTATCTGTGCCAGGGGCCCATGCAAAAAAGGGTGGAGCAGGCAGTCCATAAAAAGGTAAAGCTGTGGTTTTTTAATGTAAACCCCATAGAAATGATGTTCTCCGGCTATTCATCGGCATACAAAAACATGACCATGCTCAAGCCCTATACAAAAATCAGATTTTTCAGGACAAGGGTTTTGAAGGCGATGCTTCTGGGGGTTACGAAGATGAGTCTTGCGGCAAAGCTCAAGGAAACGGTCCTTGATTCAGCGGATATCATAGACAAGGAGCTGCTGTTCGCAATACATGAGTCTTTTATCCGGGATATGATTTTCAGGGCAGACGATTCCTCAAAGGCGAAAAAAATATTTGAAACCGCAAGCAAAAGCATTTCAAACCTGAAAAGAAAAAAAATAAAGAAGAGCATAACAATTGGGATTGTGGGAGATTATGCCCACACGCTTTTTTCCATATTCCCGTTTTTTGACATAGAAAAGTTCCTCATATCAGAGGACATTTATGTCAGGCAGCCGCTTTCATTTGTAAACTACTACAGCGTTCTTTCCCCAATTTACAGCAAGAGAAACAGGGAGAAACTGAGGAAAATGCTGCCCAAGGCGGTTGGCGGCTCGGATGCGATAACGGTTTTGTCAGCGAATTACCTTAAAAACAGGGTTGACGGAATCATACATGTGGGAACATTCAGCTGTACTCCCGAGGAAGTTGCAAATGAGGTTTTGCTGGCGCATAAAAAAATGTTCCCCCCAATTTTGAGTTTATCCTATGATGCCCATACTACCGAAGAAAATTTGAAAGTCAGGATTGAGGCATTTGTTGACATGCTTCTGGCGCAGAAAAAATGAAAAAAAATGAATGCGTGATGGGAATTGATGTGGGCTCGGTTTCTGTAAAGATAGCCCTGCTTACCAAAAAAGGGGCGGTTGTCAAAACATTCTATGAGCGAAGCAAGGGAACGCCGCTTGAAAAATTAAAAGAGCTGTTCAAAAAAATACCAAAAAACATTGAGATTAAAGGCATTGGAATAACCGGAAGCGCAAGGGTTTTTGTTGGCAAAGTTATCGGGGCAGATTTGGTGAAAAATGAAATAACCGCCCACGCATCCGCGCTTATGAAATTCTATCCAAAAGCACGGACAGTTATTGAAATAGGCGGCCAGGACTCAAAGATAATACTTTTCAGGAACGGAGTTCCAGTTGATTTTGCAATGAATACAGTATGCGCAGCCGGAACAGGCTCATTTCTGGACCAGCAGGCATCAAGATTATGCGTTCCAATAGAGGATTTTGGAAAACTTGCCCTGAGGTCAAAAAAGGACTTGTCTGTCGGAGGTCGCTGCACTGTTTTTGCAGAAAGCGATATGATACAGAAACAGCAGGCCGGGCACGAACTGAAGGATATCATCAACGGCCTGTGCAATAATCTCGTGAAAAATTATTTGAACAATGTTGCAAAGGGCAAGGATTTGGAGAAGCCCTATGTTTTATTGGGCGGGGTTGCCGCAAACAAGGGGATTGTGAAGGCGTTTGAGAGGCAGCTGAATTCAAAAATGATTATTCCGAAATATTACAATGTAATGGGTGCCATAGGAATGGCATTTCTCGTGCTGAAAAATCTTCCGAAGAAAACCGCTTTCCGGGGGTGTGATTTCAGCAAATACAATCTTAAAAGAGAAGCCTTCCAGTGCAGGGACTGCGTAAATGAATGTGACATCATGAAGATAAGCGTCTGCGGTGAGACATCGCACATAGGGTCAAAGTGCGGGAAGTATGGGTAGATCAAGAGTATTTAAACTTTGGGCGTGGCGTTAACGGCTACCTAAGTTCTTAACCTTAAACATGCTAGCATATTCTGCGGTTTTCAAAACGAAACATTTAAATAGTTATTATATATTTACAATTGGTAAATAATAATTAACTGAAACCGCAGAGGAAGAATGAACAGCGGTTTGAAGGCAATAGTATTGTTTTTGCTTAATAAAAGGTATATTGGAAACAAGCATTTCCCGGAAAGCAAGCTTGTTGTTTCAAGAACAAAATACCTCAGTTCAGAAGAACAGAAAGAATTTGAAAAAGAGTACAAAGAATTCGTAAACAATTTGTTTTTATTAAAACTCAAGAAAAGGACAGGAAACGGGACAGATTGGCATATAAGCCTGAACCCAAGAAGACTGAAGGAAATTTATGAAATGATTGAAGGAGAGATATGAAAAAACAAACAGGCGCATTCTGCAAAACCTACGGCAACACAACTGCAAACAGATTTCTCGAGTATCTGCTTGAGAACCAGGATTTGGATGTTGCTGTGGGCGATTGTGCAAGAGAGATTGGGATTAGCAGGCCAAAGGCATATCAGATTGCAGCAGAATTTGAGAAAAAGGGCTTCATAAAAAAATCAAGGGTAATCAGCAAGACGCAACTTTACAAATTAAACAAGGATAATTCGCGAGTGAAATTGTTTCTGAGAGATTTTAAGGAGTGCTTGAGGCTGATGGTGGAGGAAAGACATTCACACACTATTTAAGGTTTTTTCTTAACAAGGTTTGAATACACAACAGAAAACAACAAGACCCTAGAATGGGCGGACAACCAAATTGATATTAAACTAGTTGCGAACAGGGGAAGAGTTTAAAAATCCCCCTTCCCTATTTTTCATTATGGAATTGAACAAAGAAGAAAAAAAGGATTTTATCAACTGGCTAGAAAAACAAAAAGGAGGCTGGGAATTTACAGAAAAGGAAATAGAAATAATAATAAAACTTCTAAAAAAAGAAAATGTTGTTGTTGAGAATAAGGAAATAAAGCCATACACAATAGATGATTTTAGAAGCGCCAAAGGATTTGAAAAACGGGAGATGAAAAGGATATGGAAAGAGTGGCTTAAACATCGAAGGGAAGAAGATAAGAGAGAGATTAATAGACAATCTAACAAGATTTATAGATTTCTGAATAAGGATAAGGTGACAAAATGGAAAAAAGCGTATTATGAAAAAAATAAGGAGAAAATAATCAAATCGAATAACGATTATCGAAAAAAAAATAAGGGCAAATTGGATAAGGAGTTTAGGTCTGAATATATGAAAGAATACCTAGAAAAAAACAAAGACAAAAAAAGACAATATAATAAAACTTACCGAAAAAAGAACAAGGGAAAATTAGATAAACAAAGAAAGGACTATTACGAAAAAAACAAAGATAAAATAGCTGAACGACAAAAAAATTACCGAGAAAAAAATAAAGAAAAGATAGCCAAAGTAATGAAAGATTATTATAAAAAAAATCAATAAAAATTGAACGCATACCAAAGAGAGTATGCCAGAAAACACGACGGAAGAAAACAACAATAAAGAGAAGAATTTAAAAAACATCCCCCTAGAACAAATTAAGGCATAATCCCTTTTTCTAGCACTAGACAAACACACACAAAATATTTATATTAAACCCCTTTTTTATTGGGATAAATGAAGAAAGCAATAGTTTTTGATAGAAGCGAAGAAGATGAAGATGATATGGATGATCTCAGAATGGAATGTGATAATTGTTATAATCACATTGTTTATAATTGTGATATTTGCAGAAAAGAATTCGAAGATGGAGAGCCAATATTCTGTTCTGGAAATGAACACGAAGAAGGAAAGCATTATTGCCTAGATTGTGTAAAGAAAAAATCAAAAAAGGTTGTTGCAAAGCCAATAAACAAAGGCGCAGAAAATCCTTATAACGAATTCTACTTGATAGCAAACGAAAGGTTTAAAGAAATTTGCGACAGGGACGATTTTAGGTTAATGAATGTTGAAAAAGAATTATTCCCCATTCTTGAAAGCACAGACAACGAAGACACGACAACATACAGACATATGCCTTTTAATGCTTTTTTCATAAACCAAATAATAAACTTTGATGACTTCTTGATATATGGTATAATGCTGGAAGACAATCCGAAATTTGAAGACGCACAAATAACATTTCTTAGAAGAAAAAACACAGAAAAAGAATGGAACTTAACATCATATAATCTGAACAGCGTAAATGATGATGAAAAATTTGTCGTTTTAGACACTGCTCTTAAAAGAGTAGTTATTAACTTTCTTGATTTCTTGCTTCAAGAGAAAGAGTACAAAATGACCGAACAACTGAAAGACAACAAGCAAAATGAGAAAAGGGAGAAAAGAGGCAAAGCCCCAATGCCTAAAACAATCACCATCAAATTAAGCGAAAAATTAAGAGCATACGCCCAAGCATTTGCAGAAGGAAAAAATAAATATGCCAACAAATTCTTAATAAGAGGACACATCAGACATTTCAGAAGCACAAGATACACAAAAGCCAAAGATAAACAAAAATGGATTTATCCTTATTGGAAAGGTGAAGGAATAATTAGAAAAAAAGATTATCTTGTTAAAACTTGAAAAATCACAAATTTATTTACCAAAATGAGAAGATAGTTCTTCAAGCGCAATAATTAACGAACTCATATTTAAGCCAATCTGTGTCATATCTATATTGGCATTAAAATTATGTGCGGCATTATCTCCCAAAAATTTGATTTTAGATATTTCTTCTGAAGTTTTATAATTTAGAATAGGTTTATTCCCTATTTTTTCCTGTCCTGCAATATTAATTATTGAAGAAAGGAATTTAAGTTTGTTTGGCTGCGAAAAGTCTTCAATTTTTTTAGCCAAACCATTTCTTGCGAAGGAAAGAAATAAGGCTTTTTCTATTATTCGCCTAAGTATGAATGCAGTGCAATTTCCGCTTTTTCCATAAACCAATTTTAAGTCTTCTAGTTCTTGTTTAAAATCTGCTTTTAATTTATTTTCCAAACTAGGAGGAATAATAATTTCAAGACATATCTTTTCATCGAGGACTTTAGGCTCTTTTGTTATTTGAATATTCAATCCTATAAACGTTTCTCTGAGGAATCTTTTGTTGGTTTCCCAAATATTTCTATATTTAGTTTCATCTAGGGAAATCTTCATATTTAAGTTTCTTATTTTATATCTTATGGCGGGTTCGGAACTCAAGTCAACCAAAAATCTTTCTTCTCCATTATTTTTTTGCGGTGTTAAGCAAAATGTTACTAGAAATGGAACTTCATATGATTTATTGTAAACTCCCAACTCATATTGTTTGTCTTCAATATCTTTTCTTGTTACTAAGCCAAAAAATTTGCCTAATTTGAGTAATGGGGGAACTTCAGTATCAGAAATATTAGCTATAAACTGGAGCGTTAGAAATGCATCAGTCATAAGGAAATAATTTCTACTTCGCATATTTTCAATAATTGCATTTTTTAATTTTATCAGGCTATTTGCGTCATGACCACAAACAACTAATCCCTGTCCTTCCACTATTAGATTTTCTATTCTTGGCATTTTTATACGTAATACAGCTTCCCTTCTCCCTTCTGCTTTGTGTCCATTTGGCTGCCGGGCTTGTTGATGCGCGGCCGCAATGTCTCGACGTCCCTTCTCATTGTAATATTCAAATCCGTCAAAAAGAGATTCATCCCTTCCTGCATTGAGAACGGCCCCTTTGCGGTTCCTTTTTTTGCTGGGATGCCGTCAAACACAAGCAGCCTTTCGGAAAGGTAGTCGATAAACAATAAATCATGGTCAACAACCAAACAGCTTGCCTGCTTTGCCTCAACAATTTCCCTTATAACTTTTGAAACAGTCAGCCTCTGTTCAACATCAAGATAGGCAGACGGTTCATCAAGCAAAAACAGTTCAGCATCCCTTGACAGCGCCTCTGCAATCGCCACTCTCTGCAATTCCCCGCCGCTTAGCTGGTTTATTTTTTTAGTCAACAGCGGCTTTATCTCAAGCGGCCGGATTAATTGTATTTCATATTTTGTAATCGCGTCGTGCAGCACATTTGCAACAATCTCCTCAGATTCTGTGTTAATATACTGCGGCTTGTAAGATACTTTTACTTCTTTGTCAACCTTTCCTGAGTCCGGCTTCAGAACACCGGCAAGAATTTTCACAAATGTTGTCTTTCCAATCCCGTTTTCGCCTACAATGCCGAGAACCTCTGGCCTTTTTATGCTTCCTTTTTCAGATTTTATCTCAAAATTGCCCAGTTTTTTTGAGATGTTGCTCCAGGAGCTCAAAATTAGGTCTTTCCTGCTCTCTGCAGGCGGCTTTGCAAGGAATTTTATCGGCTTATCCCGGAATCGCATGTTTTCCTCTTTCAGATAGCCCTCAAGATAGACGTTAATCCCGTTTTTTACTGATTTTGGCAGGCTTACAATTCCGTAGCAGCCCTCTTTTCCGTAAACAATGTGTATCAAATCCGCCATGTAGTCAAGAATTATCAAATCATGCTCAACAACCATAATCGCTGTTTCTTCATTTGCCATCTCTTTGATGAATTTGCTTATTTTGATCCTCTGCTTTATGTCAAGATATGAAGTCGGCTCGTCAAAAACATAGAAATTTGCCTTCTTTAGAACAGTGGCTGCGATGGCAATCCTCTGCAGCTCCCCTCCAGAAACTTCCTTTATGTCATTGTCGAGTATGTTTGCTATCTCCAGTTTTTCTGCAATCTCCTTGAGCATCTTCTTTTCGTCTGATTTTTTCAGCAAATCTTTCACTTTGCCTTCAAACTGCCTTGAGATTAAATCAACTGCCTGGGGCTTGTAGGCAATTTTGATTTTCCCGTCATTCAGCTTCTCAAAGAAAATCTGCGCTTCTGTTCCCTTGAAAAAATCAATCATCTCCTTGTAGCTTGCGTCCTTTTCAGTTCCCAGGTTCGGCTTCATCATGCCTGCAAGAATCTTCATAGCCGTGGTTTTCCCAATCCCGTTTCTTCCCACAATTCCCACAACCTTGCCGAAAATAGGGATTGGCAGGTTGTAAAGGTGGAAGCCATTTCTTCCGTACCTGTGGATTGGCGGCTTGTTTAATTCCTCAGGCAATTTTATGATTTCAATTGCCTCATAGGGGCACTTTTTCGGGCAAATCCCGCAGCCGATGCACAACTCCTCATCAATAATAACTTTCTTTGTTTTTTCCTCAATCCTGATGCACTCCTTCCCTGAGCGGTTGACAGGGCATGCGCTAATGCAGATATAAGGGCAGTCCACCCCGCCCTTGCATTTCTCCTTTTTCACTATTGCTATTCGGGGCATGGCAGTCTTATTTTGAGCTTGTTTTTAAATGTTTTCCAGCAAAATAAACCAAACATTTATATATGAGTAAGTAATTACATTGTAATTACATAAGGAGGCGACCAAAATGGTAGAGCAAAAATGGCTGATGGCTACAAACGCTTTGGTGAAACAGGGCAATTCTTTCTGCGTTAGAATCCCGAAGAAAGTTGTTGTAGAAATGAACGCAGAAGAAGGAGACCTGATCTGCATGAGGGTTACCAAAGTAAAGACTGAGCTCAATGAGCAGATACTCATAACCTATCTTGAAAAAGCAAGAAAAATAAATGCATTAAAGCAGTTTAGCGACCAAAAGATAATGGCCCTGTCTGTTTTAGCCTACAAAGAGGGAATTATGGGCATCGATTTGATGAAAAAACAGGGAAATTATTTGGACATGGAAAAGCCAGTAGGCACAGGCGTGAGCAAGGAATGTACAGATGAAATTAAAGCATTCCAAAAAAAGTACAGGGAAACTATCCGAAAAGAGTTTGGGGTGATGGTCTACAATGATTATCTGGTTTTGATGAAAGAGTTTGCTAAAATATCAACTGTCAAACAGCATTTAGCTAGTAAACCGCAAACCTCTTAGCTTCGCACATAATAACCATAAGAACAGCCGGATTTTCCTGCCTGGTCTTATTCAGCGTTTCAATGTCTGTTTCAGAGGCAATGCAGTGCTGGTAGGGATGCGAATGCAGCATTATTAACGTGTCCTTTGAGCAGGGCCCGAAAATCACCTCGTTAAATGCCTGCGAATAAATGGTTGGCTGGTACAGTGAGCTTATGACATAATTATTTCCTTCAAGTTTTCCAGCAAGGCACTCGCTGATTTCAACCTTCGGATTGCTGAAATATTTGTCCTGAAGCAATTCATAGGTGCCATTTTCAAGAATGATTGAAAAATTGCCAAGGTTAATGGTGTTGTTAATTATTATGCTCGATTCCGCCTTTCCCCCGATTATGTCTGCTATGGGAAAACTGACAAAAACAAAAGAAACAACAAGCAGGGCAAGGACTAGGCTTCCAATAATTACAATGACTTTCCTGGCAGAGGATTCCTCTTCTTTTATCTCCCCTTCTGCATCCTCAATTTCCCGGCGCATAAAGCCCCTGAGGAGATTTGCACTCCCGACCTGCACATTACTTTTGAAATCGAAGATTTCTAAAGGCCTGAAAATCTCCGATTTTCAGTACGAGTGTGCCGCAATGGCTGCTATGCTACAGGGGCATGAATAGAACTTATCTTAAAGTTTTAAAAAGCTTTACTTTAATTTTGCCAGGATTTCCATCTTTGCAGGGTATTTCTTCTGGCAGCTGGCGCAGACCAAATGCTTCTTGCCCTTTTCGTCTTTTACATAGCCGCCAATAATCTTGTTAAGGAATGTTTCCTCAATCTTATTTTTGCAGATTTCGCATTTCATATGTCTTGTTATTTTTCACCCTATTTAAATTTACTCATATCTCAGCGCATCTACAGGCTTTAGTTTTGAAGCCTGAATGGCAGGCAAAACCCCTGAACCAATTCCAACAACAATTGAGAATGCAAGAGCCCCAAATATCAGATAAGGGGGGAAATATGCCTGTATCAAAGTTGTTTTTAATGCCTGGCCTGCGGCAAATGCAGCTATGCTGCTCATGCCCATTCCGGCGAGAATCCCCATTATTCCCCCCACAAGCCCGAGCATTCCCGCTTCAAGAAGGAAAATCTGCAGTATGTCTGAGTTTTTTGCCCCTATGGCTTTCATTATCCCTATCTCATTTGTTCTTTCAAGAACAGAAGTATACATGGTGTTCATTATCCCTATTCCCCCGACAAGAAGTGAAATTGAAGCAATTCCAATAAGAACGGCGGTAATTATGTTAAGTATTGAGCCAAGAGACTGCAGAAGCTCTTCAGTTGTCTGAACACTGAAGTCCTCTTCCCCTTCTTTCTCTCCCCTGAGTTTTCTTATTCCTTTTTTTATTTCCTCAACAATCTTTGAAGCATCTGCGCCATTGCCAACCCTCGCATATATTGCATCATATCTTTTGTTTTTATTGAAAATTTTGTCTGAGTCTTCAATTGAAATAATTATTTGGCTATCATCCTGTGAATTTCCGACTTGGGAAGTAACACCTATAATTTCAAATTCTGCTCCCTCAACATTTATCTTATTGCCCACTCTCAGCACTTTGCCAAAATAGCTGTCATCTGTTGCAAGAAGATATCCGATCTGGGCTTTTTTATTGTCCCCCGGCTTTATCATTCTCCCTTCAGCTGCCTTGAAGGAGGCCATATCCTTGAGCATCTCAAGTTTTTTTGTGTCAAGAGGAATTCCAATAATGTAAGTAAATGTATTCTTATCATTGAACTCTATTTTCCCAATTCCATACTCCATCTCAACAGCAGCATCAACTCCTGCAGTTCTTTCAACAATGCCCAGCTCTTTTTCGGTTAGCTTCGCGGCCTCTGCTCCTGTTCCGGGCGCGCCTATCTCTCCTCCAGGCATTATTATTATCTTGTCAGTTCCAAGCGACTGGAACTGTGAAGTTACGGCATTATTAAGTCCCTGTCCCAGGGATATCAATGCAACAATTGCCGCAATTCCGATAAAAATTCCTATTAAAGTAAGCCAGGAACGCATTCCCCGGTGAAACAGGTTGCCTATTGAATATTTTATATAATCCCTTATCATTCATACCTCAGGGCCTTAACAGGCTGCATTTTAGATGCCTGATATGCAGGCCAGATTCCTGAAATTGTGCCTATTGAAAATGAAAATCCCAGCGCACCTAAAATCAACCACCATGGGAAATTTGCAGATATAAGGGGAGTCTGCCAGATTAAATAGGCAACAAACTCAACTGTTTTGCTCAGGGCAACGCCTGTTCCAACTCCCAGCAATCCCCCAACCAAGCCAAGCATTCCTGACTCAATTACAAATATCAAAAGCACATCAGAGTTTTTTGCTCCTATGGCTTTCATTATTCCTATTTCATTTGTTCTTTCAAGAACTGCTGTGTACATTGTGTTCATTATTCCTATTCCTCCAACAAGAAGAGAAATGGCAGCAATTCCGATTATTACCGCTTGGATTATCCCGATTATGGAAGAAACCAATTGCCTAAGTTGTTCGGATGTTTGGGCATCAAAATCCTCATTGCCTTCTTTGAGACCCCTGCTTTTTCTAAGATCTTTTTTAATCGCATCAGCAAGGGCATTTGGAGATGCGCCGGCATTTGCCATCGCATTGATTGTGCTTAGCTCATTTTGTATTCCTGTTATTTCCCTCATTGTTTCCAGGGGGATTATGACCTGGGTGTCAAACATTGCGCTGCCAATCGGTTTTCTTATCCCAATAACTTCGAATTTGTAGCCGTTTATGTAAACTGATTTTCCGATTGTTACAGGCTTCTTGAAAGTTCCCCCTGTTTCTTTTGCAAGCTGATATCCGACAATTACCTTGTACTTGTCTCCGGATTTAAGCATCCTGCCTTCAACAGTTGCAAACTGGCCCAGCGAAGTAAAAACACTCAGTCCTGCATCAGTGGGCAGACCCGCAACAAGAGGATATTTAGTCTGGCTGCCGAATTTGGCAGGCAGAATCCTGCTGAGATATCCTGCAGCTTCTTTCACCCCTTTTGTTTTTTTTACAACATCCAAATCTGTAACATATAGCCTTGAAGAAGTTGTCTCTGTTCCCGGAGGACCGGTCATTCCTTTAGGAGTGATTAAAACCCTGTCGCTTCCCAGTGAAGCGAAAATATTGCCTATGGCATCCTGCATTCCCTGGCTTAAGGAAACAAGGGCCACAACAGCGGCGATTCCTATGAATATGCCTATTATTGTAAGCCAGGACCTTAATCTTCTGTGGAAAAGATTGCCAACGGCGAACCCGAAATAATCCGAAATCATCTTGAAGGAAGCTTATTGTTTTTTCTTCCTTTTCTTAAACCATCTCCTGTAGCCAAAGTAAACTGCAGCTATTATCACTATTGCAAAAAATATCAGCCATCCGCTTCCGTTGCTTTTTCCAAGCTCGCTCGGGCTGTAGATTTCAAGGGTTAAATTTTCATCAATTGAATACCGGTTGTTATTGCCGTCCATGAAGTCATAGCCTATTGGGATTTCCGCTTTTCCTTTTTTGAGGTGCTTTAGGTAAACCCTGAATGATGCAGTGTCATAATCATCTGAGTCAATTTTTCCTATGTACGCCTGGTATGATGAAACAATCTTGTAGTCATCGCTGTCCTTTAGCCTGACATTCAGAAATTTGATTGGCGAAGTGCCCTTGTTGACGAATTTTATCTTTATCTCGCCGGACTTGCCTGTTCCGGTCAAATCAGTGCTGTCAATGATTGAGTAGACATCAGGTGTTGAGCCGACAATTATTCCGACCAGCTCAATCCTGCTGTAGTTTTTCCCCAGCTCATCGAAGTAGTTTATGCTGATTGGAATTTTATATGGCCTTATTTCAGAGTCGGGGTTGGCAATCAGCCTGAAATTAAAGTCAGTCTTCTCTCCCGGAGCAATCTGGTAAACGGATTTCTCATTTCCAGAGCCGATGGGTGTGAATGGAAGCTCTGTAAGCGCGCCTGCTGCTGAAGACTGCGGCGCATAGAGAAGCTGCATAGAAGCAGTCAGGTATTTGAGATAGGATTCTGCATTATTTTTTACAGTGATGGTTATATTGACTTCCTCTCCCGGCCCCACTGTTTGGGGGGCTGTTTTTACATCCTCAACAGAAAGTATTGCTTTCAAAGTCTGTATGTGTATGTTGACCTGGCCTCCTACAGGGCCTCTGCCATCCAGCTTGTAGGAGTAATCAAGAAGATTGTCTCCTTCAACCGCATTTTCATCAACCCTTACCTTGTAATGCACCACCGCCCCGCTGTGGGACAAAATCTCGCTTATGCTTCGGTTGGCATCCTCATTGGAGTCTAAAAAGAATGGATATCTTGGCTGGAGCGAGAATTCTACATTTTTTGCATTGATTAGCCCCTTGTTTTCAACCTGCATCCACAGGTCAAAATACTCGCCTGGGCCCGCAGGGAATGGTTCGTATTTCAGTATGGAAATATACAGGTCCGGAAAGTTTGATTCTATGTTTGTGGAGGAGGTGTTGAACTCAGCTGCATGGACAGCAGGCAAAAAAAGCATTATAAGTACGATGGCAAAAATTATTCCTCTCCTCATCTTTTGTGCTTCCTCCCCTTTTCAATGCTTAGGATTTTCCCGTCCCTCAGGTGATAAATCTTTTCCGCATGCTCAGCGATATTCTGGTCATGGGTGACAACTATTATGGTTTTATTCTCCTTTTCATGAAGGTCCTTTAAAAAGTTTATTATAATATCGCCTGATTTTGAGTCCAGATTTCCTGTGGGCTCATCCGCCAGTATGACCTCTGGGTCATTGGCAAGCGCCCTTGCTATTGCTACCCTCTGCTGCTGCCCTCCGCTCATCTCGCTGGGCTTGTGGTTTATCCTGTCGCCAAGCCCCACCAGGCTAAGCAGCTCTGTTGCCCGCTTTTTCCTTTTTTCAGCGCTGGCTCCCTGGAAAATCATCGGAAGCATGACATTTTCAAGGGCAGTTAATGTTCCCAGGAGATTGAATTTCTGGAAAACAAACCCTATTTTCCTTCCCCTTATCTGGGCAAGGCTGGACTCATGCATGTGCGCTATGTTTTTGTCCTCAAGCCAGATGTTTCCCTTTGAAGGCAAATCAAGGCAGCCCACAAGATTCATTGCAGTGCTTTTCCCGGAGCCGCTGGGGCCCATTATGGCAATGAATTCGCCATGCTGGACATCCAGGTCAAGGCCGGAAAGGGCATTCACATTGATCTCGCCCATTTTGTAGATTTTCCACACATCGCTCAGCTTTATTACTGTGTGATTCTTTTTCATTAAACTGCATGAAACTCTTTTTGTTTAATAACTTTGCGAATAAAAGCGGTGTCATCCTAAATCTCGCTGATGCTCGCCCTGCCAGCTTCAAAATGCATGAGTATTAGGACACAAGGTGCTGCTTCCCCGTAAGGGACGACCCCCAGCAACGCACAGGCTGTTGGAACCAGAAAGCATTTTGACTGATGCTGGCAGGGCTTTTAGGATGAAGCCCGATAAAACAACAAAACTTTTAAATCACCTATTTAAACAGCCTTCTATGAAGAAGGAAAGAAGCAGTTCAGCGGCATACATAACTGTTTTCATAGCCCTGATAATGATTCTCAGTGTTGTAGGATTCCTCTGGATCGGAAGCGGCCAAAGCCAGCATAAATACGGCAAGCTGTCTTTTTCCAATCAAAACGGGGAATGGTCTGCCAGGGTTGGGCAGAAATTGCTGACTTTCAAGTATCTGCCTGAAGATGTGCTGAACATATCCGCGCCTTCAGGGGTTGCATCGGTTATTTCGGGCGCAGGAATGGTTTACATAGCCTATGACCCTGCAGAAACAAGCCAGGAGATTCCGCTTTCTCAGTACAGCCTGGGGCAAAATCTTGAGACATCCCAGAGATTTGTTGTGAACGCACTGACATCTGCAAATGATAACGGGCTTCCGGTCATAACCTGCGCAAACGCAACGCGGTTTGTTCCGGTAATAATCATAAAAAGCAGCGAGACCTCAAATGCAATAATCTTAAATAGCAGCTGCATAACCCTCGAGGGAAGGCCTCTGCTGCTTGCGGACAGGCTGGTTTACTCGGCATACGGGATAATCTAAAATGAAAAAATCAAAAGACAAAAAAGAAGACAGAAAAGAGAAGCCTGATGATGAAAATCAGGTGAGATACTTTATTTATGCAATACTCCTAATTGTAATTTTCATTGCGGTCCTTCTCTCAGTAAGGTACTTTATTCCCAGGACCAGCAAAACAAACTCATATTCTTACAATGGGTTTGTTTTCACAAACATGAGCGATCTGTGGTTTGTGGAGGTGCTGAAGGCGGGAACAACAAAGGTTTACAATGTGCCGCTTCATTTCGGGGCGAAAGAGCTGGAAACCATTAAAATTGAAGGGGATGTAAGCCATTTCAAGAATAAAACAGCAATCTACATAACTTTCGATCCCACCGGAAAGGAGTTTTCGTACATTGCGCTGGCTGCCTCAGAGCTTAGCATAAACCTTGCCCAGACAATGAACATTACCCCTGTTGCTGCCTGCGCTGTGGATAAAACAGAAATCTGCTCAGGCAGGCATATTATTGACTGCAAAACCCCCGGGCAGCCGGCAATATTCGTAAGATATGACAATTCAACAAGGGTATTTGTCGAGAACAACTGCATATTCGTGCAGGGCCAGGGTAAGGAAGTGCTAAGGGCCGCGGACAGGCTGCTTCTTAGCTGGTTCGCTGTAATGCCCTGAGTTAAATCCCCTTAAGAAGTTCCTGAATTCTCTTTTTCCTTCGCTTATTTTCCCTTATTTTTCTTGAAATTAAAATGGCAAGGATTATTGCCGCAATAAGAACAATTATCAGCCAGTTGATTTTTGTTACCTTGCTTGTTATGACTGAGAAAGGCAGTTCAAGCAGAGGCTTGGCTTCAGCAACCTCTTTTGTTATATTTGTTGCGTTTCCCGCCTTGACAATTTCCGGCGGTGCAACTTCAATAGTTCCTGACGGAAGGATAATCTGAACCAGCTTTTGCGGAGGCAGGCTAGTTACTCCTCCTCCACCTCCCGCATGGCCTCCGCCTCCCCCGCAGTTGCAATTGCAGGAGGCAGTGCAGTTTTGGGTTGCATTGGTGCAGAGATATTTAACAAAACTGCTGGCTGACCAGGCGCTGCATGATTGCCCGTCGCAGGTTCGCACCCTCCAGTAATATTTTTCAAAGGCAGAAAGGCCGGCAACATTTACCGGGCGCGTAGTGTTTGACAGGGAAACTATGTTTGTAGAAAAATCATAGTAAATGCTGAACTGGAAGTCATCATAAACAGGATCGTTTTCAGGGTCTGTCCCGGGTGTCCAGTTTAGGGTTACGCTGGCGCCTGTTGTGTTGGTAATTGCAAAAAGTGCCGGTGCAGAGGGGGCATTGTTCGACCTGCTGAATGTGTCCTCTGCCCAGGCGCTGCAGGTGAGGAAATCGCAGGCGCGAACTCTCCATGTGTGGGAGCCGAACGCAATTCCTGTTGTCGAAACAGGCGAAAAGCTGTTGTTCTGGATTGCTTCTGAATCAAACTGGAACTGGTGATAGATAGAATCATTGTCAATGTCTGAGCCGTTTGTCCAGTAAAAAACAGCTGAGTCCAGGTGGCTGTTGTTCACATGTACCAGCGTCGGGGGCAGTGGGGCGTTGTTGTAAATAACGAAAGTGTCATCTGCAAACGGAGAGCAGCAGCCCATGGCCCCGTTTGTGTTGCAGGTCCTGACCCTCCAGGTGTGGCTTGAGTAAGAAACATTCAATATCACCGGGGATGTTGTTGTCTGAATCGCTCCAGAATCCAACTGGAACTGGTCAAATGTGGAATAGCCAAACGGGTCTTCGCCGGAATTCCAGTAAAAGCCAATCGAGCTGTTGTAATGGGCGTCTGCGGTGTCTATCAGTTTTGATGCATTTGGCGGGAAGCACAGGGTCACATTTGCCCTTCCTGCCTGGAACGTGTTTGCCAGTGTTGAAGTGCTTCCTGTTCCCTCATGGCCGCTGATGGTTGCAGTGGCGTAGGCGTTCAGGACATTCCCAGGATTTGCGTTAAGATTTGGAATTACGTAGTAACCGTTTGACTGGGAGAGGTCATTTCCTGAACAGCCGTTTGCAACCCCACCGGAACAGCCGCTTACAGTCAGCGAAACATTTGCGCCGGAAACAAGGCCGCCGGACATGTCCAGGATGTAGCCGTCGCAGGTTCCGAGAAAAATATTGGCATTTGCAGAAAAAGCAAAAATTATTGCGAAAATAAAAAGCAAAAGGCCTCTTTTTTTCATGTTCATCCCAGTATGCTCCTGTTGTATTTAATTGTTGCCCCGCTTTCATTGGAGACATATACGAACTGCCCCTGTCCTGCGGATATGTTCTGGAAATCATTTTCCGCTGCAAGAGGGCTGTAGATCAAAAATTTCTGGCTTGAGGAATTCCATATCATTGCATACCTGTAGCTGCCGTTTATTTGGCCAAGGTATCTTGTTATATCTGCCTCTGCATCATAGGGGTAAATTGGTGCATTCCACCCAAAAATCAATGGCAGTGTCATTTCATCAAATAATCTTCCTGCCGTATTCATTGTCCTGTTAAGCGGCAGAAGGTAAATAAAATAGCTCCTGTTTTCTGAAAGCTCGTCAAACGGATTTCCCGCTGCCAGCGGGCTGTATATGATGAATTCCTGGCTGCTTTCATTCCATTCCATCACATACCGGTACTCGCCGTCTATGTCAACAAGCGCATTTTTTACTGTTTTGTTTGTCATATTCGAGCATATCGAAACAAGGTTCCAGCCCTGCTGGAGGGGGATGCTGCATGCAGAGAGTATCCTGAAGCTTACATGGCCCTCGCCGGTTGCAGAGCCGGTTATATCCTCCGTGCTTCTTTCATTTTTATTGAGGCCTATGGCAGCAATCATCACAGCCAGGGCAGCAACCGCAATCAAAAGAATAACAGTCCTCTTCATTGATGTGTGGCTGTTTCCAACATTTAAAAACCTATTGCCTTAGAAAATAAACTTTCAGCTTTCCTGAATAGTTTCCAAGCGGCCTGTCCTCCGGAACCGATGCTATGACCTCAATCTGCTGTGTAATGTTCGGCGGCAGAATAAAGTAATTTTCGCTGGCTGAAACCATGTCCCCAGCATTTCCGGAAATATCAATCTTAACGATTACATCAACCGGGTAATGGTGGCTCACTGTTGCGTTTCTTTTTGCAGCCGCTCCCTGGGGAATCTTGCCGAAATTAAACACACCCGGGTCAACATTCAATCCGATGTTGTTTTTTCCGGAAACCTCCAGGTAAATATCAAATTCCCGGTAATTCAGGATCTTGTAGGAAGAGTAAACTATTGAGGTTATTCCTGCAGCGAGCAGGATGCCTATTATCAGAAGTATAACTGCTTTGTAAACTGAGATGCCGCTTTCCTCAGTTCTAATTCTTTTTTTTTTAGACGTACTCTTCTTCATCTTTGCTCTTCTTTTTCCTCAGGAGTATTATCACGTTTATTATCACCAATATCACAACAATTATTATCAGGATGTTTGTGGTTGTAAGGTAGCTCATAAGCGAATTGATTTCAGCAGGTTTTGCTGCCGGCTTTTCCACAGGAGTTTCAGCCTCGTTTTTAATCTCTTCTTTGCCCACAAGCTCAATCTGCCCATTCACTGTCTTTGTCTTGGTTGAGCCCCCGCTTGAGAACCTCAAATCAATCTGAAGGTCATAGACCCCGTTTTCAAGGCTTGCAGCGTCAAGAAACCCTGAAAGATTCTTTTTCTCCCAGGCTTTTAGCAAGGGCGTGGCTGCTGAAAATGTGGTGAGCACGCTGCCATTTCTCATTACTTTCGCATCCGCGAAGATGTTGTCTATGTCCTGGTTCCATTTGCTTTCAACTTCAATAAGGAATTTGCTTACAGACCTGCTGGCTGCTTTTTTTGTATAATTAATAACATCAAGGTCAAAGGTGCCTATCCGGAATGTATCATTGGCAAATGCCTTGCCTGCTCCATAATCGAGGGCTGCATTTGCAAGATAAATCCCCTGCTCCGCATTTCCGGTGTTCCATTTTGTCTCAACAACCTTGTTCTCCATAATGCCTGCAGATATGCTGTCTACTGAAACACTTCCTATTTTCTCGGTTCCTTTGAGTATGTCAATGGTTGCGCTTGCGTTTTCAACAGCCTCTGTTCCCAAATTTGAGACAGTCAGCTTAAGGTTTACATCGCCGCCAACTCCCGCGTCTTCGGCGTTTAGCTTCAAACCAAGCATTTTTCCCGGGTACTGGACAAAAAATCTTACAGGAACAACAACCTCTCCCTTTGCCCCCACAGTTCCGCCGCTTCCCTCAGCCTCTGTTGCGATTACTGAAAATGAGTGCAATCCGGGGCTGCCGATCGAATCGGGCAGCGCAAATACCAAATCAACATATCCCCTCTCCTGGGGCTTCAGGAGAATTGCATTTTGAGAGGTGATGTTTGCGTAGGCTGCAAGTTCCCCGCCAATGTGCCCTATGATTGTTGTGTCTTTGTCCAGATTGTTCCTGAAATAGAAATGGGCATCGCCTGAAAGATTCGGCTGGAAAACATAATCTATTGAAGGCGGCGAAACTCCAACAGAAAGGGCAAATGGGATTATCGCAAGAAACATAAAAATCAGCAAAACTTTTTTCATATTCATAAAAATTGGACCGGCATTTAAATATTTTATGCTGCCAGATTAAACTTTAGAAACACTGAAGGTTATTGTTACATTTCTCTGGCCGGGGTTGGCATCATTGGGTATTACAAGCCTTGCAGAGACATTAAAGCTGTCCGCACTTTGCGGGAAATTAAGCAGGGCGCAGAGACTAAGCGGGGTTTCTGTTGAGTTTGGCACATTGCCGCTGTCATAGCTTGTTACGAATGTTCCAGAGCAGGCTCCCGCCTTTGTGGTTATCCCCTTTACCTGGAAAAGAGGGCTTGTCCCCCCTATCAGGCCTTTTGCGTTGTTATCGCTGTTTCCAGAGACATTCACGGATATGTTGACTGTCCCGTCATTTTCAATTGAGACATACTGCGGCAGCGAAGCGCCGTTCCATGTTCCTCCAAGGACCGCAGCGGCCCCGGTTAAATTGCTGTCCAGGGTGGCATTTACAGCCGTTGAATTGACCCTGCCGCTCCCAAAGTCGATGCTTCCGGTTATTTTGACAGATACTTCTTCAGTAAGATTAACGCTTGTGGTGGCTGTTCCTGAGCTGTCAAGGCCCGTTATTGAGGCAATGCCCCTTTCATGGCTGAAGGATATGGCCAATGCCGCTATGGAAATCATCAGTGCGGTTAAGAGAATTGCTTCTGTTCTGCCCATAAAATAAAAGAAAAATAAAAGAATATAAAAAGGTTTACGTTGCCTGAGAAGCGCTGAATGTTATTGTAGCGTTTCTTCCTCCTGCTGCGGCATCACTAGGGATGACCACTTCTGCAGAAACATTGAACGTATCTGCGCTATTGGTATATTGCAATTTGTCGCAGATAGGGTATGGTGTTTCTGTCGAGTTTGGAACAGCAGTGTAAGATGTCTGCAGTGTAACGCATGAGTTTGCCTCTGTAGCAATACCCTTCATCTTGAATGATGGGCTTGTCCCCCCTATCAAACCGTTTGCATTGTTGTTTGCGTTTGCGCTCAGGTTAACTGAAATGTTAACTGTTCCGTCGTTCTCAACCTTTATGTACTGGGTTATTGGTGTCCATGTTCCGCCGACAACGGTTCCTGCTTGGCTGTCAAGAGTGGAACTTGTGGAAGTGGCATTGACCCTTCCGTTTCCCCAGTCTATGGAACCTGTAACCAGTATTGAAACTTCAGACGTTGCGTTGAAGGATACCGGCCCTGTTCCAGTGCCGCCTTTACCAGTTATGTAGGTGATTCCACCTTTGTTTATGCTTAATATCCCTACAAGAGATATTACGATTGCAACTCCTACAAGAATTGCCAATGTTTTGTTGCTAACATCACTCATCTTCATTCCCTCCTTTATTATTGTACTTCAAATGTAACCTGTCCGCTTTTCTGAACCGGTTCAGCAGGCGCATTTGTGCCAATCCCGAAACTTACGTACGACTTTCCTTCTGTGTTGCCTTCCCCGCCCTGAACAACCACTGTTGAAGGGGTGCTCAGCATTTTCCAGGTGGCAACAGCTGAAAGAACAATCGCAATAATAAACAACACTGCCAGTGTTTTTTTAGAAATGTCTCCCATCTTGTTCACCTCAAAGCTTTAAACTTCAAAATGTTTATTTTCGGTCATATATAAATGTTGCTGTTTTATTTTTAATTTGATAGTAATATAAACCTCGCATAGGCCTTCTAAAAAGGCAGATTTACTTACATTGTAGGTAAAAATAAAAATATTTAAATACTAACAAAAATATCTTACATTGTAAGTATGAAAATCGAGTCCATCCCCCTTGCAGTTCTTTCAGACAGGTCGCTAAGTGTTCTTGAAGCGATTGTTGAGCATCTTCATGATAAGAAATCAATGTCATTCCATGAAATTGCTGTAAGCCTCAACAGGGATGACCGCACAATCTGGACATGCTATAGCCGGGCAAGGAAAAAGAGGGGGAAGAATGCGAGGTAAAAATATCATAATTTGCGCATTATTTGCAATTCTGCTAATCCTCTCTTTCAAAATTGCAATGTCTGCATCAATTCCCTCGGACTATCTTGCCTACTGGAAATTTGACAATGCAAACGGCAGCAATTCCACCTTTGCGCCCGATGAAACTTGGAAATTTAATGGAAGCGTATTTGGCGGGGCTGTCAATGGAAGCGCCGGCAGGGTTGGTGAGTCCTATGTTTTCAATGCGACAAATGGCTACATTAATGCTACCAATTATAACATAACTGCAAACATATCCGCCTTTGCCTGGATGAACACTAAAATCACAAATGCTGCGCTGCGATATGTTGTGGGAAAGCAGTCAAGCTCATCCTCCGGCTGGTACATTAGGTTGGAAACATCAA
The DNA here is from genome assembly GCA_903904885.1 of uncultured archaeon. Classification (GTDB taxonomy): domain Archaea; phylum Nanobdellota; class Nanobdellia; order Woesearchaeales; family CAIVOO01; genus CAIVED01. Next base: position 24,422 of record CAIVED010000021.1, read on the forward strand.
ACAAGCCGTCATGCACATTCGTGACCGGAGCGGGGGGAGCTGCAAACACTTCCGCAGTTTTAGCAACAATAGTCCCAACAGTTAATACATGGTATCATGTCGGATGCATTTTCAACGGCACAAACGCAATGATATACATAAACGGCGTGCTTAACAACATAACCTCCTGGGCAGGCCCAAAGAATCTCACACCCAACGGGCTTAACATAGCAATGGGAAAATATGCGCTTAATTCAAACTACTATTGGAACGGCTCAATTGATGAGGTAATAATTTACAACCGTTCCCTTTCGATAGCAGATGCAGGCGGGATATATGATTCCTACTTCGGGTTTGCGGTAGCCCTTTCCCAACCTGCAAATGACGCAGTATTTTCACAGTCAAAGAACGTGTCACTCAATTTTTCAGTGAGCGGGGACATTAATTCCTACAACTGCTCCCTGTCAGTAAACACTGTTTTTAACCAGACAAATAACCTGGTGCAGAATAATACGATAACCGCTTTCAATCTGAATGTGTCATCGGCGGCAACCTATTACTGGAATGTTTCCTGCACCAACAGGAGCATAAACAACTTTTCAGAAACGAGAAATTTCACCTTTGAGAAAGTGGCATACCTAAGCTCAAACAATGCAATAGGATATACGTCTGTTGAGTCCTGTTTTGATGCGATAAACAACACCAATGATGGTTGTGTTTTGGGTGTTAGTAATTATTCAGAAACATTTTCTTCTCCTAAGTATTATAATTTCTCTCTGGATAATGGTTTTGTTCTCAGTACTTACAGCCAATCCAACGTTTCAATAGATTTCAGTAATATGAGCGCTGATGTTCTTAGTAATTTCGCTAAAGTTTCTGATAATCAGAGTTTCAGCAATCTTAATATTAGTGGTGTGTCTGTTGAGGGTTTTGAAGCAGGAAACGCTATCGCGTCTTTGGGTATTGGCTGGAATAATGTTATAATAAGCAATTTTGACTACTGCATCCATAATGACGGAACAGGTTTTCAGACTGCGATAATAAATAACAGCCAGTTTTCATGCAATCTTTTAAGCTTAAACACCTACTCTCATGACCAGGTTTATAACACCAGAATTTTAAGGGGCGGTTACATACTGTCCAGCTGGGGCAGCCCGGTAATTTTTGATAATGTCACTTTTCAAAACATTTCCATAAACAGCGGCGTTGGCGTCACTAACATGAATATTACCAATTCCCTGTTTAATTATACTGTTCTCGGGCAGGCCGTTGGCGATTATGATGCCGTTTCAGGAAACACTTTTGTATGCCCAGCCAATGCCGATGCAATATCAATAAACAGCAATTCAGTAACAATCTCAAACAATACATTCCAAAACTGCGGAAACCTGACATACACGTCCCAATACCTGTCAAGCTACAGCCCCATGACCTACGGAGGAAACAACTTCAACACGGCCGTAATTTTTGTTTCCTCAAACTTAGGAACAAACAAGGCTGTTTCAGCGGATAATACAGATGTTTCAACCATAGCAGACGGAACAAACAACTTCCGCCTATGGCTTGTGAACATTCCAGCAGCAAGCATACCATTTTCAACACTCTATGTTGCTGACCCGCCGGCCATGAGCTGCGCAGCAGTAGCAAGCGCCTACGGCGGAACGTGCTATTTCGACGAAGCAGACTATTTCGTAGCAAACGGAACAGCAGATTATATCACAAATCCGGCAAGCTCAGCTGCGATAATGCCCGGGTACACATCACCTGCATACCTCAAATACAGCGTCCTCGCAAACTACAACGCCGTTCCCTTAAGAAACTCCGGAGCAAACAACAACATCACAGGCAACACTTTTGCTAGCAATACTGCCCCATTTTTAATAAACGGCACAGGAACAAACCTGTGGTTAAACAGCTTCCAGGACTTCACGCCGATAAACCTATCCGATTACACAGCTTGCATTAATAGTGAGGGAAATTTCTATCAGGAAAGCCTAGCCACCCTGGCGGGAGACTGCGGCCAGTCAAATGTAACGGTTCCCAATGAAAATCAGAAGCAAGGCACCCTGTTCAGCCTAGGATGGAAAAAACAGAGCTCAATATTCCTGATTTTTTATGACATCTTCATTAAAAAGATTGACCAGGCATTTGCGCTTCTTGGAACAACCAATGACACAAACTATACCCTTAACGTTTCCCAGTATGATGTTTACAACTATACCTTGAAGCTGGTTCCCTATATTAATGGGTCAAGAGTGAATGGAACAAACGTGTTGAGGAATTTTGAGATAGGCTATAACCATGCGCCAAATATAACCTCAATTTTCCTGAACTCAACATCAATTTATAACCGCAGCACTGACAATCTAACCGCCGCGTACTCTGTGTCTGACTTTGACACGGACAATGTTTCCATTAATTACAACTGGTACAGGAATGGGGCATCGGAAACCGTCCTGAACATGCCTTTCACCGCACCGGACGCAAACAACCAAACCTATGATTTTTCAGCTTTCTCAAACCCCGGAACGGCCTACAATGGATCAAGATGGAATGCCACCGCCGGGCATGACGGCTTCGGGGCATTTGATTTTGACGGGGTTAATGGTTCCTATATTTATATTTCAAATCCAGTTAGAACTCTCACGGTTAATAGTTTTGCCATCTCCTTATGGATTAAACCCCAAGGCTTGCAGTCAAGGAGGTGGATATTTGAATGGGGGGACAGCATGTCTGTAATCCAGCCCTGGGTAGGCTTATTAAAATACTCCAATACAACAGCCGAATGGTTTGTACTTGGGGGTTATAATAACCTTGGAACCATAAACGTTTCCGACGACTCCTGGTACCATCTTGTAATGGTTTACACTGGCACTTCAGTATCAGGCATATGGAATTCCTATGTCAACGGTGTTCTTAGCCAGGCCGTAGCTGGAAACAGAGCAAACGGATATGGAGCAGGTCACATTTATATTGGCTCGGGCCTTAACGGGTCTTTCAATGGGACAATTGATGATTTTCGTGTTTACAATAGAAGCCTTTCAGCAAGTGAAGTGTTTATGCTCTATAACAATGGGCCAAGCACCCTCCATTCCGAGGCCATAAATGTGGGAGATAATTGGTCTGTTAAGGCCACACCCATCGATTTGCAGGGATTGAACGGCAGCGGCGTTTTTTCAAACAACATAACCATAAACCAAAATTACCCCCCATCAATATCCTCCATAACCTTGAATTCGACATCAGGCTCTAATCTTACAACTGACAATCTCACAGCCACTTCCGCAGGGGTCAGCGACCCCGAGGGGGACGCAGTTACGGTTAATTATAATTGGTATAGGAACGGGGTTTCGGATGCAGTTGTTAATCTTCCCTTTGCTGCTCCAGATAGCTCAGGCAAAACCCACGATTTTTCCGGCAATGGCAATGACGGACTTGTTACCAGTGGCAATTTCAGTTCAACAGGCGGCCATGACGGTTTTGGGGCCTTTGAATTTAACGCGGTCATAACTTCAATGATAAACGTAAGTGTCGACCTTGAATCTTCAGACTATAACAGCTCAACTGTTTCAGTATGGTTCAATAAAAAAAGCACAAGAGACCAAATGGTATGGTCCGATGAAAAAGGCCGCTTTGACAAATCACTTGAGCTAGATTATTTCAATACAGACAATAGAATATGTTTGTATAATGGTACAAGCAGAATTTGCCAGATAATGAATAACCACGGCTGGCTTAATGCGGTTGCTGTTTTTTACCCGAATAATACTGCTGCATTGTACGTAAATGGCAGCCTTGTTATGACCATCAACACAAAATATAATGTAACCAATACCCTGGGATATACCATCCTTGGCAAAGATGTAATACACAACAGCCTGCACTTTAATGGAACCATTGATGATTTCCAGGTCTATAACCGGACACTCTCTGCAAATGAGATAATGCTGCTGTACCAAAGCCAGGCAAAGCTACATTCAGACGCGTTGTCTGCAGGCGACAATTGGTCGGTAAAAGCAACGCCGATTGATTCCTATGGCCTGAATGGAAGCGGTGTTTTTTCAAACAACGTGACCATAAACGGCATCACACTTATAATCCCTTCAAGTGCAGCTATACTAATAAACCGAACGCCATTCTTCAACTGGAGCTATGGCTCGTCTGCAAGCTTTAACCTCCTGGCGGACAATAATTCGGATTTTTCATCTCCGGAAATAAATATAACCACTTCAGATTCAAACTACACCCCAACACAGGACCTTAATTTTACTGATTATTTCTGGAAGATAGGTGTTTCGGGAAGTTTTACTGAAACAAGAAACTTTACCATTATCAAGAACATTGCCTGCAAACTGCTGTTAGATTCAATAAACTTTTCAAATATAAACCTAAATGAAGTAAGGAACACAACAAACAGCGCCAATCCCATAATCGTGGAGAATTCAGGCAACCTTAAGCTCAACATCTCAATAAATTCGACAAGCCTCTGGCAGTATTATCCCAATCCGACAAACTATTACCAGTACAAAATAGGGGCGAACAAGAGCAACGCATTTGACAGCGCGCTTAACAGCAGCTGGAATAATTTTTCAAGCCAGACGGTCAATTCCATAGCAGGGCTTAAGTATTTTGATGCAAACAACTCAGCAAGAATAGATGTGCAGGTGGCTGGCCCTCCTGGTGAAGGTGCGGGAGTAAAAAATTCAACAATAGGTGTGTGGTGCGAGGAAGATGAATAAACTGATAATATACTTATTGGCAATGATTTTGCTGTTGTCAAATGCGTTTGCAATAGGCATTGGGGGGAAAAATGAGCAGATAACTGCCGAGGGGCAGAAATCAATAGACCTGTTCATCACAAACAGCGGCCATGAGGACGCAGTTGTTGATGTGGGGGTTTTAGGGGAAAATGAGGGCGTTTCAGTAAGCCCGGCCAGAATAACAATCAACTCAACAGAAGAGATTAAAAAATTTACCGTGTTCCTCGATTTCAGCAGAATCAAAAACTATCCTGTGAAAATCTATGCATCAGAATCCCGGGGGAATGGCGGCCAGGTTTCAGCAGTGGCAAATGTTGTCTACAGTCTGCAGATAAGCCATTCAAGCAATAGCGTTTCTGAAGATTTCCCGAAAGAAGAGCCAAAAGCCGAGAGCCCTGCCTTGAATGAAACTGCCAAAGAAATTGGCACTGTGCAGGAAAAATTAGCAATCTCCGAAGAGCCGCCGAAAACAGCAGCTGCTGCAAAGGAGTTTTCAGGGGCAGCAGCTGCCAAAGAGCAAGCAATTCAGCAATCTGGAGCAAAAACAGGCGATTTGAAAAAAATACTGCTTTACAGCCTGGCTATTGTCATATTCATAATTGTTGCAGACATGGTTTACATAAAGAAAAAGCACCCGCTGGAGGAATACATTATTAAATCCAGGAAAATCGGCAAGAATGATGAGGAGATAAAATCAAAATTAAGCGAGGCAGGATGGAGCGATTTGATAATTGATTCGCATCTCAAAAAATGACGCACTATTATTCGGCAAAGCAGGAATCACCATTAAGACTGAAAATGATATCCTCTGTTTTGAGAGGCAAAGAAATCGAGTTTTACACCGGTTCAGGCGTTTTCAGCAAAGACAAGATTGACGACGGCTCCTATGTTCTTATTGAGAATGCGATCATTAAGAAAAACTGGAAGATTCTGGATTTGGGCTGCGGTTATGGTGCAGTTGGCATTTCAATCGCAAAATCAGAAAATGCTGATGTTGTTTTGGCAGATGTCAACGAAAGGGCCGTCCATCTTGCGGAGAAAAACATAGAGCATAATAAGGTAAATGCTTCAGTACGAACATCAGATTTATTCTCAAGCATTCCTGAGAAATTTGACACCATATTATTGAATCCGCCCCAATCTGCAGGAAAACAATTATGCTTCAGGATGATAGAGGAATCCAAAGAGCATTTAAACAAAAACGGCTTGCTTCAATTAGTTGCCCGCCCCAAAAAAGGCGGCAGGACGCTCTCAGAAAAAATGAAGGAAGTTTTCGGAAACGTCGAAGTCATTGCAAAGAAGCACGGGTTTAGCTTGTATGTGAGCAAGAATAGTTAGGTTTCTATTAACAAAATTTCTGCCAACAAAAAACCGTTTGCTGGTTCTTGCATTAATCTTTATGTTTGTTTTGCTTCTTCCGCTCAACTGCCATGCAAGAAGTGAATTTATTGCTGTTGGCAGGAAAATTTTTTCCGCAGTTCTGGCAATCAGGCAAAACTTGAAATCAAGGAACGGGGTTAAGAACTGCGCCAGAAAGATTATCGTTGATGAAAGCGCAAAAAAAGAGTCTTAAATCTCCTTAATCCCGTCCTTTGTCAATGCAGTCGGCTTGAACTTTATGTTGAGTTTCTGCAGTGCTGAAAGAATTGCCATGTGCTCCTTGCCGTCTCCTGAAACCAAATTAAGAGCCACTTCCTTGGTTTTTATGTTATCGCTAATTCCCTTTTTAATATCTTCAACAAGTTCTCCTACAGGTTTTCTATTGTCAATTACTACCAAAATCGCATTTTTTTCGTTTGTGAATTTCTCTTTTCCGAAATCATTTGTAATCAGAACTATGTTATCCCATGTGCCGTCTGCTATCAATCTTGCGACGTGGCCCCAGGTTCCCTTTCCTGTGCTTAAACATGCCAGTAATTCAACCATGCGGTTTGGATTAACAGCTTATATATAAAGTTAATGCGTCGCGTTCGGGACGTATTAATCTTTTATAGATGCAAAATACTGCAATTTTATGAGATTTGTTAAACTAAGCGGCACAATATATGACTATTCCGAGTACAGGCTTAACATTTCTTCTCTTGTAAAAGCCATAAACGAGGAGATTGAAAACTCAGTAACCAGATTAGGATTCGTAAAGCAGAGGGAAAATATGTTTTACAACAAAAAATTCGACCTGGCACTCAAAATAGAAATAAAGAACAAGTCAAAACTAAAATTCGTCTAGGGCCTTCTGGTTTTTTTTGTGCCTCTCAAGGTGTTTCGGAGGTTCAATCTTCCTGTATTCAAATCCCCAGTCTTCAAGCATTTTCAGTGCATTTGCGCTGATTGCCGGGCAGGCGAGAATCCCGCGAACATTTTTTATTCCCTTCAGCGCCTTTATTTTTTCAACGTATCTTCTCAATTGCGTTACCGCATTAAGGTCCCCGTTGAATCTCTTGCATTCCACAACAACCAGATTATTGTCCTTGTCATGGCCGAATACGTCAATGAATCCGTATTTTGTGTGCTCCTCCCTGCTCAATGGCCGGAAATCATTGCCTATCAGCCCGGGGTTTTTCATTATCATGTCAGACATGTGCTTTTCTGTTCCCTGAAGTTCAATTTCCCTGTCATCCTCAAATTTCTGGCAGTGGACAAAATGTATCTTGCTGAATTCTATTTCCATGAACTCTTTCATCGCGGAATTTCTTGCCTTGAGCAGGATATTTTTTCCGTTTTCTGAAATCTCATGGACAGTTCCCTGCTTCATGTAATTCACAGGCGCGGTTCCCTTAGGCTGGTGCACAATAAGGCTTTTGTCTGATTTGATTATTACAATCCTGTCGCCTGAAGGAAGAAAGCTTTCAGCCCTGCCTGAGTAGGTTACTTCGCAGTCTGCCCCGATTATTATCACATCCCCGGCATCAAGCGCATTTTTTATTTTCCCTGCGTAATCCATGGAAAAACAAAGCACTGCTTTTATTTAAACCTTGCACTTCCTCTGAAGCACTCGTCATAGAAATCGCATTTTCCTGTTCTCCATTTGCAAAGCCCTGATTCCTGTTTTGGGTAGTCATCAATCGCGTTAGACTCTGTTTTCTGGTGTATTCCCTCTATCTCTTTTATTGCATTTTCAATAAGCTTCTCATCCATTTCAATTATCTGCTCCTTGTCCTTGAGGAACCAGATGCTGAGCTTGTTTGGCATTTTGCCGTGCTTTTCGCTGTAAAGAAGGGCATAAATCGCAAGCTGCAATTCATAATTGTCTGAAATCTCAAAGCTCCCGCTTGTCTTGTAGTCAAGAACTTTTATTTCGCCGTCAACATGCTCAACAACATCAATGAAGCCCTTTACCATGTGCTTCTTGCTTTCGTATTCCGCTTCTATCTCAACAGGCCTGAATTTTTTGAATGCCTCGTTAAAGCTGAGTCCTGTGCTGTCAATCCTGTCAAAGAAATACTGGAGCCAGTTTGCGAGCATCTCTGCTATTTCCTGCTTTGCGCCGATTATTTCCTTTTCTGTTGCCCTCAGGTCCTCAAACTTCTCAAGGCTCTTCAGCCAGAATGCGTTGAAAAGGTTTTTCATGTAATAGGAAAGCTCCTTTTTGTAATTTTCCTCCTTGAAATGCTTTATGTCAATGTCAAAGAATTTCTCAAGCACCGAATGGACAATCTTGCCCTTTACCAGGTGGATGTTTTCGCCGGTGGGAAGCCTGAGGATGTACTGGTAGAAATATTTTCTCGGGCACTGCCGGTAGGTGTTTATGGATGAGGGGGACTGGACTCTTTTCGCCATGAGGGCTTTCTGGGAATTTTAATTGTTTAAATAGTTTTGTTACCTGTTGAAGTAGCAAAAACAAAAGATTCGCGGAATAAGCTTCCTAACTGAAATTATTTTCATTATATGATATAGCGCATATTTATTTTTTATCCTGCAAATGTTTCTCCTCATTTGTATATAAAAAATTTTATAAACAAGCGGCAAATCCCTTTCTGAATGTTTGTTTCGTTTGGGGAAGTTGTTGATTTTGCTGTAATGACCTTCATAGTAGGCTACATTTTCTCAGATTTTTTCATCTTCAAAAGGGTCAAGCCGGTTTTTGACCTGAAAGCAATATTGTTTGCAGCAGCCATAACTGCCCCGGCAATCGTGCTGCATGAGCTTGCACACAAGTTTGCTGCAATTTCCCTCGGGCTTACTGCGACTTTCCATGCGGCATATTTCTGGCTTATGATAGGGATCATAATGAAAGCCCTGAGCCCAGGATTCATATTCTTCGTGCCTGCCTTTGTTTCGATACAAGGCTTGAGCACACCCCTAACTCAAACAATAGTTTCAGCTGCCGGGCCGCTGACCAACCTTGCTTTGTTCTTGATAGCTTGGGCGGTCCTGGCGCTGAAATTTACAAACAACAGCATGGCAGTTTTCTTTTTGAAGCTTACAAAAAGGATAAACGGATTTCTTTTCCTGTTCAACATGATACCGATTCCGGGGTTTGACGGGTTCCAGTTCTTCAGCGGGGCCTATCGGCTGATTTTCAAAGTCTAGAAAAGTTTATATACGCCCCGCTCAATATATGCCTCTAAAGGTGATTTTTTGAAGAACCAAACAATTGCGCTGCTTATCGGGATTTTTATTGTTGTTTCTCTGGCCAGTTTTTTGATTGTCCCTAAAAATATTGTTTACATCACCGGCAAGGCAAGCAGCGGAAGCTCAAACACTGCATTTAACCTTACCGAAGAGGTTTCTGTTCTTGTTACTAATGCAGTTGATTTTGGGGAAGGCAGGGTTGATGCAAATGCCAGTTATGCGATTCTGGACAGCGAAGGCGGAGGCGGAAGCGCTATTGGATGGGCTAACATAACTGGCATGATAAATTCTCCCGCTACGCATGAGTTTCTCGCAACTGTTTATGACCCTGCACTTGATGTTTTTATTGCCTATGGGGGGGACATTTATGATCCTGACACTGATAGCTATTCTCCGGATACTGAAACATGGATGTTTAATTATTCCAATAAGGAGTGGACAAATCTGACTGCAACCGCAGGGGCTCCAAAAGCAATCTATAGTTTTGGAATGGTCTATGACAATTCTGCGAGAGGAATTATTATGTGTGGGGGAGAGTACGATTTTTTTCAAGAAAACCAGTCCAATGAAACCTGGAAATTCAATTCAAGCATGAGGTGGGAAAATCTGAGCCCCTCAAACACCCCTCCTTTCATAAGTGACTGGGACCCCGCGATGGCATTTGACAGCAAAAGAAATGTCACAGTGATGTTTGGAGGCTATGAAAATTGGGGTGTGGCATATATGAATGAAACCTGGGAGTATAATTCAAGCTCAAACAGCTGGACAAATAAAACAAAAGCCATAACCCCTCCAGCAAGGACTGATGCTTTTATGGCTTTTGACAGCGAGAGAAATGTTACTGTTCTTATTGGGGGGGCAGGATCTTACTCATCAACTAGTCAGGACGTTTTTGAATATACTGGAACCGACTGGATAAATGTTACTGCATCTACAGGCTATGCCCCTGCCAATCCCCTTGGGCTATCCTATGATGCCTATCGTAAAAATATTGTTTTTGTTGCAGACTATGACACCTGGACCTATAATGGTACCGGATTTGTAAATGTTTCAGCTCCGTGGATTGGTGCTTTAGCATGGCAGCTAATGTCCTATGATTCAAGTGCGCAGAAAACATTATTTGTTTACCCTGATAACACCTGGGCGTACCCATCTTCAATCAGCGGCGGAGGAGGTGGCGGTTGTATCAATGGCACCTGGTCTTTTTCGCCGAGTTTTATTTATGTTGAGAATGACGGCACTGTTGATATAAATGTTAACTACACTGCGAATAAGAATGCGGGGCAGTTTATTGGGGGCACCTCTCCAAGTTTCAAAATTAAAGGGGTTGTTGATGAGTCTGGTGCCTGTGCGGATTTGAATACCACGTATGCTGAGGTTTCCAATTCTACCGAGACTCCGCTTACTCTCTGCCCGGTTTTGAAGTACCAGAATGATGCGGACAGAATCAAGGTTCCTGCAAGGCTGGTTGTTCCCAGTGATGTTGCATCCGGGGTTCATAATTCAACAGTAACTTTCAGCGCAACTTTGGTTTAAAATCACACTAACATTTATATACCGCCATTTCAATATATTCTTCTTAAAAGGTGATTTGTTGAAGAACAATACAATTGCGCTGCTGGTGGGAATTCTTATTATAATCTCTTTGGCCAGTTTTTTAATTGTACCAAGGAGCATTGTTTATTTGACCGGCAGGGCAAGCAGCGGAAGCTCGAGTACTGCGTTTAATCTTACCGGCGAGGTTTCTGTTCTTGTTACGAATGCGGTGGATTTCGGGGAAGGCAGGGTTGATGCCAATGCCAGTTACGCAATACTTGACAGTTCTTTGGGAACTGGCGGCTCTTCAATCTTCGGCTGGTTCAATGTTACAGGGATTACCGGTGATAAGCCGCTTCTGGGCATCGACCAAGTTGCGGCCTACGATTCAGCAAGGGATGTTTCTATTTTTTACGGCGGCTATGTGGGCGAAGGGTATAGTTTAAATGAAACCTGGCAGTTTAACTATTCCAGTAAGCATTGGACGAATTTGACAGACCTGTCAAGTGTTCCGCAACAGACAGAAACTTCAATGGTTTATGATTCTTCAATAGGCGCGATAATACTTTTCGGCGGATTCCCGGGAAATGTAGGCGATTGCGGAAGTGGTTGCGGTTCAAATGAGACCTGGAAATTCAATTCAAGCCAAAAATGGGAAAAATTGAATCCTTCAGGTGAAAGTCCTCTACCAATGCAATATCCTTCAATGGTTTTTGACAGCAAAAGAAATGTTACTGTTCTTTTTGGAGGGAGTATTATTCCTGGTGGCGCCTATTCAAATGAAACCTGGGAGTATGATGCGAGTTCAAATACCTGGACAAATAAGACCGGTCCTACAGCTCCTCCAACAAGGCTCATGTACTCCATGGCGTTTGATAGCGCAAGGAATGTTACTGTTATTTTCGGAGGTAACACAGGAGCAGCAATTATTAACGATCTTTGGGAGTATAATGGCACTGACTGGGTTAATATAAGCACGGTGCATTCTCCATTACCACGATTCAATGCAGGAATGACCTATGATTCTGTAAGGAAAAGGGTTGTTCTTGCAGGAGGACAGGATGAAAATGCATCGACTTTAACTGATACCTGGGAGTATGATGGGTCTGATTGGACAGATACGGGCTATACTTCGTATGGTCCGATTGATACTAATACTTATTCTCGTGTTATTTTCGATACCCAAATTGGCAGAACATTGCTTTTCTATGCTGAGGCCATTAGCGGTTTTGAGGAGGTCCAGGAGTATGGCAACATAACCGCTGGCGGAGGAGGAGGTGGCGGCTGTACCAACGGCACCTGGTCTTTTTCGCCGAGTTTTATCTACGTTGAGAATGACGGCACTGTTGACATAAATGTTAATTATACTGCGAATAAGAATGCAGGGCAGTTTATTGGGGGCACCTCTCCAAGTTTCAAAATTAAAGGGGTTGTGGATGAATCTGGTGCTTGCGCTGATTTGAATACCACGTATGCTGATGTTCCCAATTCTACTGAGACACCTCTTACTTTATGCCCGCTTTTGAAGTACCAGAATGATGCGGACAGAATCAAGGTTCCTGCAAGGCTGGTTGTTCCCAGTGATGTTGCCTCTGGAATGCATAACTCAACCATAACCCTGACCGCAACCCAGGTTTGATGCTGAACAGAAACTTTCCGGGCTTTACCGGCTGGCATTTTAAAGGCATATACGCCACTATTTTCTATAAACCCAAGCTTTATATACAACCTTTTATCTAGTTTTTCTACGTATGGCAGAAAACATACGTAACAATTCTAAGACCAAATGGATAGTTGTTACAGGCGGAGTTGTCTCCGGGCTAGGCAAGGGTGTTGCAGCTGCTTCAATAGCAAGGCTGCTGAAAAATGATAGTGCAAAGATTGTTCCTGTAAAATGCGACGGCTACCTTAATGTTGACCCGGGCACAATGAATCCCATCGAGCACGGCGAGGTTTTTGTTCTTGAGGACGGAGGCGAGGTTGACATGGACTTTGGCCATTACGAGAGATTTATCGGCGTAAGCTGCAAGTTCAAGTGGAACCTCACCTCAGGAAAAATATTCCATTCTATAATTGAAAAGGAACGGCGCGGTGATTATCTCGGGAAAACAATCCAGATATTCCCCCACGTAAGCGATGAAATCCTGAGGAAACTGCTTGAGATTGCAGCCGAAGAAAATCCAGGAATAATGCTTGTTGAGATAGGCGGGACAATAGGGGATGTTGAAAACTCCTGGTTTCTGACAGCGGTCAAGCAGCTCAGGAAGGATGTCGGCTCTGAAAATATAATCTACGTTCATTTAACCTACATACCTTACCTTGACTCTGTCGGCGAGCTGAAAACAAAGCCAGCCCAGAGGGACATAGAGCTTTTGAGAAAGCTCGGAATAAATCCGGACATAATTCTTACAAGAAGCAGGGAGCCATTGTCAAAAAAGCTCAAGGAAAAGCTTGCGGTGATGGCGGATTTGGAGCCGAATCAGGTGATAAACGCCAGCGATGTGGAAAATATCTATGAAATTCCGCTGATGTTCCGTGAAGAGGGGATTCTTGATGTTTTCAGCAAAAGATTCGGCTCAAGGGAAAATGATTTGTCAGAATGGGAGCAGCTTGTTGAAAAAATAAACAAGCCGAAAACTGAAATTAATGTGGCAATTTGCGGGAAATACACAGCTCTTCATGATTCCTATGCAAGCATAATAGAATCTCTGATACATTCAGGGGCCCATCTTGACGCAAAAGTCAATCTCAAATGGATTGAAACAACTGACCTGGAGGAGAGAAAGAAAACCTGCGCAGAAGTCCTGAAAGATTGCAAAGGTGTTATTATCCCGGGCGGATTCGGCGGCAGGGGCGCAGAGGGAAAGATTGATATAATCCGATATGCAAGGGAGCATAACATCCCTTTCCTCGGACTGTGCTATGGGCTTCAGCTTGCGGTTATAGAGTTTGCAAGAAATGCTTGCAGTCTTGACAAGGCAAATACAACAGAGATAGATGAAAAAACTAACTATCCTGTAATTGACATACTGCCTGAGCAGAAGAGTGTGTGCGCAAAGGGCGCAACAATGCGTTTGGGGGGCTATTCCTCGGTAATAGAAAAGGGAACAAAAGTTTTTGAACTGTACAATTCGGAAATAGTTTCCGAAAGGCACAGGCACCGCTACGAGGTAAATCCGGAATATCACAATATTCTTGAGAGAAACGGGCTTGTTTTTTCAGGCACATCATGCAACAAGCGGCTGGTTGAATTCATCGAGCTTCCAAAGCACAAATTCTTCATCGCAACCCAGAGTCATCCTGAGCTGAAGTCAAATCTTCTGAAGCCGGCTCCGCTGTTTTTGGGGTTTGTAAAAGCGTGTTTGGAATAGTTTTATAAACAATAAAAACATAATATTGACATGCCTAAATCAGACTACGGCTGGCTAATGGAGCAATCACGAGATAAGCAGACAAAAATGTTTATCCGGGAGATTGAGCACGACAGGATTCTCGCGGAGAAGGAAAAAAAGATAATAAAAGGGGACTATTTCATAAAACTTAACCTTGGTGATTATGGGCTTTTGGTACGGAAATGTTCCGCCTATGTTTCTGCAGACATATATACTGAAATTTTCAAGGATAATGGGCATGCAAAAATTCCGGGATTCTCAGGCAAAGGCAATAATGTCATATTAGACATAGGAGCAAATGAAGGTTTTTATCTGCTGAAGATGAAGCAGGACAACCCAGAGGCAAAAATCATTGCGGTTGAGCCCAATCCGGCATCATTTGAAGTTTTACAGAAAAATATTGAATATAACGGAATCAAAAATGCAGTTTTGGAAAACAGGGCAATAACCCGCCGAAAAGGAATTTTCAGTTTTCAGGTGGTTAAGGAGGTCGGCGCAATCTGCGCTTTGAATATTGACATTGAGCATAGGCCCTGGCTTAAAAAAAGCAGAATCAGAAAAATAAGGGTAAGCGGGATAACTCTTGAAGACCTCTGCAGAAGCCAGAAGCTTGATAGCATAGACCTTATGAAGATAGACGCAGAGGGAGCAGAGATGGACATACTGACTGGCGGTGCGAGCGTACTGCCCTATATTAACCGGATAGTTGTGGAATACCATTCCCCTCAGCTAAGAGAGCAAGTCAAGAAATTCCTGATGGCAAAGAAGTTCAGGCTTTTACTGGAAGAAAAAGGCAAAGGGCCATACGGCGAACTTTATTTTATCCATAAATAAACTGCCGGGGGTTTATATTCTCTTTACCAAAACCTTTATAAACAAAAACCTTAATTTTTGCTGTCATGGGGGCTTTTAAGGACAAATACGTTAAGTTTTATGATAAGCATTACAAGACTCTTTTGATAGGAACAGCTATTTTCTTCTTGATATTTATCGGGGTGATTATTGCACATGCGGTCAGAACTGGCGAGCCTTTTGAAAGGGGGGTTTCGCTCAAGGGCGGTTCAATAATAACAGTCCTGCTTAACAATGATGTCAATGTTGACGATGTCCAGAAGGCCCTGGAAAAGCTGACCACTGAAGAAGTCAGCGTAACCCAGTTTTCATCTGCCACAGGCCAGCATCTCGGTTTCACTGTTGAGACAACCCTGCAGAATGTAACCTCGCTGAGAAGCTACATAGAATCAAACTACAATGTCAAAACCCTTAATGTTGAAACCGTGGGCCCAAGGCTCGGGGAGTCTTTTTTCAAGCAGCTTGAAATTTCTGTTTTGATTGCTTTCTTTCTGATGGCCTGCGTTATTTTTGCATACTTCCGGAGCCCTCCGCCGACATTTTTTATTGTCCTAAGCGCAGTTGTGGACATAGCATTTCCCTGGGCGATGGTTATTCTTATGAATGTGAAAGTATCTGCAGCAGGGGTCGCAGCATTCCTTATGCTTATAGGCTATTCAGTTGACACAGACATTCTTCTTACAACAAGGGTTTTGAAGGGAAAAATCGGGACTGTTTCAGAGCGAGTATATGGCGCGATGAACACAGGAATTGTGATGACAATTGCCGCAATGGCTGCCACCGGAATAGCCTACCTGACCACTCCTTCAGAGGTCCTTAAGCAGATAACCATGATACTTTTCATAGGCCTGCTTGCGGACATTCCAAGCACATGGTTCCAGAATGCCGGGCTTTTGAAACTGTATGTGGACAAAAAGGAAAAGCAGAGGGAAGAGAAGGAAAATGATTGACCTTAAAGTGCTGAAGAGCGGAAGAGTCATTTTTTTGCTCCTGGTGCTTGCTCTCGCAGTAATCGCGCTTTACCCGAATCCATGGAACAAGGGTGTTGCCATACGCGGCGTTATCAAGGACAGCCCCGCATACGCCGCGGGAATAGCATCGCCGAAGGCGGCTTCTGCACCCATGACCAGGGAGGTTATAAAATCAATAAACAATATTCCCATTAATAATGTTGAGGACTATGCAAATGTGCTCAACACCCTTAAGGTTAATGCAACATCCCAGATTAAGACAAGCAAGGGAGTTTACAGGATAATTCCCCAGTATAAATTTTCATACGTAACTGTTGAAAATGAAACCACCTATGAAAACAGGACAAACCAGGTTTACAACAAGACATTAAACATGTCTGTAAATGTCACAGAGCTTGTGGCTGTTCCGAAAAGGGTCAAGGTCTATGACAATTCAACAGTTGATTTGGGCCTTTCTGTTTTTAATGCCCCTAAAACAAACATAAGGACAGGGCTGGATTTGCAGGGCGGCACAAGGGTATTGCTTGAGCCTGCTGCGCAGATAACCGATGATCAGTTTGACAACCTCCTTGCAAGCCTTGAGGAGAGGATAAATGTTTACGGAATAGGTGACGTTGTAATAAGGCCTGCAACAGACCTCACCGGCAAAAAATACATAAGGATTGAAATTGCAGGGGTAACAGAAGAAGAGGTAAGGAACTTCATAACAAGCCAGGGCAAGTTCGAGGCAAAGATTGGCAATAATACGGTGTTCATAGGAGGCAACGACATAACCTATGTCTGCAAGACCTCCCAGTGCTCGGGGCTTTCATACCAGCAGCCCTGTGGAAAAACTTCTGATAACCAGTGGGCATGCAGGTTCATGTTTTCAATAACTGTAAGGCCGGATGCTGCCCAGAGGCAGGCGGATGCCACAAAGAATCTTGAGGTTGTGGACAACAATGGCGAGAAATACCTAAGCCAGAAGATTGATTTTTACCTTGATGATGTTCTTGTTGACTCGCTTAATATCGGCGCAGACCTTAAGGGAAGGTCCGCAACTGACATTGAGATTTCAGGCTCAGGAACAGGGCTGACCCAGGCAGAGGCTGTAAACGATGCCCTAGCCAGCATGAAAAAAATGCAGACAATCCTGATAACAGGTTCGCTTCCTGTGAGGCTTAACATTGTCCAGATAGACACAATCAGCCCAACCCTTGGGAGGGAATTCACCCAAAGCACAATATTCCTTGCAATCCTTGCGTCGCTCGCGGTCATACTAGTTATTTTCATAAAATACCGGGAAATCAGGATAGTGTTCCCGATAGCGGTGACCCTTATTTCCGAGATTGTCATCATTGTAGGGGTTGCGGCGCTTATCGGCTGGAACATTGATTTGGCTGCAATTGCAGGAATAATCGTTGCGGTGGGAACAGGAGTGGACGATCAGATTGTTATCACTGACGAGACTTTGCGAGGGGAAGTCTCCGTGCTGAGCTGGAAAGAGCGGTTCAAGAAGGCATTCTTCATAATAATCGCTGCCTATTTCACAACTGTTGTTTCAATGCTTCCGCTTCTGGCAGCCGGCGCAGGCCTGCTGAAGGGATTTGCAATAACATCAATCCTCGGAGTTTCAATCGGTGTTTTCATAACAAGGCCGGCCTATGCGGCTATTGTTGAGAGAATCCTGAAGGAGAAGAGGCAGTAGATTCTTTTTATTTTGGTTCCAAACAATTTACATCAACAAAAAATCCGTTTATTTTAGTTCTTGCATTACTGTTCATGTCGTTTTTCACTCTTCTGCCTTATTGCCATGCGCAAGAAAAGGCATAGCCTTTTCTGCGCGCAGAAAATTGAGCACAATTTTCTTGCGCAAGAATGAATTATTACCTGCTGAAAGCAGGTTAAACGCAGGCCTGGCAATCATGGCGGACAGTAAAAGCAGGAAGGAAAAATAAGGCCTGCCCAGAAAACGGGTTATTTTTTGAAAGTTTGCCAAAAAGCCAACCGAATGCTTTAAATACCTTTCCTCTTAAATTAGCCCCATGAACAGGACAATTAAACTGCTTATAGCATCGGACATTTTTGTGCTGACAGGATTCGGGCTTATAGCGCCGATTCTTGCGATTTTCATAAAGGACAACCTTGCCGGCGGCTCTATTTTCGCGGCAGGAATCGCCAGCATGATATTCCTTGTTGTAAAATCCCTTGTCCAGCTGCCGTTTTCAATGTATGTTGACAACCACCGGGATAAGGTAAGGTGGCTTGTAGTCGGCACATTTTTGATAGCAGTAACGCCGGTCTTCTACATGTTCGCGAACAATGTCAATTTCATCTACATTGCCCAGGTCATATACGGCCTTGGCGCTGGCCTTGCCTATCCAACATGGCTTGGGCTTTTCAGCACGCACCTTGACAAGAATCATGAGAGCTTTGAATGGAGCCTTTATTCAACAATGGTTGGGGTAGGAGTTGCCATAACAGCTGCAGTCGGCGCGGCAATCGCGAATTATGTGGGCTTCAATTTCACATTTTTGCTTGTCTGGTTCATGGCCCTGATAGGCTGCTTCATACTTGTGGGCCTTGAAAGGAGCAATGAAAAGCTAAAGAAGGTTAGGATTCTGCACTATCACCAAAGGAGGAAGATGACCCATAGAGAATGAAAATAATATACTCGAACTGCCTGGGAAGCTTTGTTTTTGAGAATGGGATAATTGATTCTGTTTTGTTTGACAAAAAAAATGCTGTTGAAAACTGCCTGAAGCTTTGGAAGGGAGAGATTCTTGAGGAAGAGAAAAGGCTGCTTAAAAAATATCCCGATGCAGTTTTCCTGAATAAAAAAACAGAAACAGTAAAACAGCTTGAAGATGCAGGGAAAATGGGGGAGATTCTGGGCCATTTCACTGCAAAGAGCCAGGAATTTTTTGAGCCTGAACTGGGGCTCATAAAAAAAAGGCTCAGGGAGAGCGTTCATTTTGACATCCTTTTGGTTAATGCTTCAAATTCAATTGATGAGATAAACAAATGCGAAAATATGCTTTCAAGGAGGCTGAGAGAATGGTTTGGGCTCAGCTGCCCAGAGATGTCAAGGAAAACAGAGGATAATCTTATTTTTGCAAAAAATGTGGCTGAAAAATCAAGAAAGGACTTCCTGAAGGAATTAAAGCTGTCCGAAGATAACACAATGGGCGCGGATTTGAAGGACGTTGATGTTTTGCCAATCAAGAATCTCGCAGAGGAAATATTAAGCATGGAAAAACTGAAGGAAAAGCAGGAGAAATACATCGAGGCAGTTATGAAAGAGAGATGCCCGAATATCTTTGCGGTTGCCGGAGCGAATTTGGGGGCCAGGCTGATTGCGCTTGCTGGCTCTTTTGAAAGGCTTGCAACACTGCCCGCGTCCACAATACAGATTCTGGGCGCTGAAAAGGCGCTGTTCAGGCACATCAAGACAGGGGCAAAGAGCCCTAAGCACGGAGTTATATTGCAGCATCCGCTTGTCCTGGATGCAAAGGCAAAGGGCAAGGCAGCAAGGCAGGTGGCTGACAAGATAAGCATAGCTGCAAGGATTGATTTTTTCAAGGGCGAATTCAGGGGCGATATTTTGATTAAAGAGCTTCGTGAAAAGCTTGGAGGGCAGTGAAATGGCAGTTAAACTCTATTTAGAAAAGGAAAGAATGCGAATGACAACCGGCTGGATTCAGCTGGTTCTGGGCATTGTTTGCCTTGTTGTCAGCATAGGGCTTTTCGCGACAATGGACAAATACGGAATTCCGATTTTTGCGCTGGTTGCGTCGATTTTCATGATAATAACCGGGAGGCTGAATTTAACAGAGCAATGAGAGAGCATCAGCTTAAAGGGATATTTGTAGATGACAAAAGGAGATTTTACACGAAGAATCTCGTTCCGGGCAAGGTTGTTTATGGGGAATTCCTGCTCAGGACAAAAGAAGGGGAATTCCGCCAGTGGGACACAAGGAGAAGCAAATTAGGGGCAGCTCTTGCAAAGGGAATCTCGCAGATTGGCCTGAAGGAGAGTTTCAAGGTGCTTTATCTCGGTGCAGCCACCGGCACAACGGTTTCCCATGTGTCAGATATTGTCGGCAAAACAGGATTTGTTTTTGCAGTTGATTCTGCTCCCCGGGTCCTGAGGGAGCTTGTCTTTGTTGCAGAGGACAGGAAAAACATCGCGCCTATTCTTGCGAATGCAAACCAGCCGATGGAATATGTTCATCTTGTCCCTGAAGTTGATTTTATTTTCCAGGATGTTTCCCAGAGAAATCAGGTGGAGATATTTTTGAAGAATATTGAGCTGTATCTGAAAAAGGAGGGATTTGCAGCGCTTGCGATAAAGGCCAGGTCGATAGATGTTACAAAAAGGCCTTCGGTTATATTTGAAGAGTCAAAACAGATGCTGGAAAAAAGCGTAACAATCGTTGACTACAGGACTTTGGACCCTCTTGAGAAGGACCATGCTTTTTTTGTTGTGAAAAAGAAATGAAGCGAGTGATAATAAGCGGATATTTTAATCCCTTGCATAGGGGGCATATTGCTTATATTAAAGCTGCCCGGGATATTGGAGACCATCTTACTGTAATTATAAACAGCGATTATCAGGTCGGATTGAAAGGTTCTGTTCCGTTTATGGATGAAGATGAAAGAATGGAAATTGTGAAGAGCATCCGCTGGGTGGATGAGGTGATGCTAAGCATAGACCAGGACAGAAGCCAGTGCAAGTCTTTAGAGTACCTCAGAGACCTCTACAAAGGCGATGAGATAATCTTCGCAAATGGCGGGGACAGGACAAGTGAAAATATCCCCGAGATGAAAGTCAGCGGTGTCAAGTTCGTATTCGGCGTTGGAGGAACTGAGAAGCTGCAGAGCAGCTCAGAGCTTATCGGAAAAACAAAAGACAAAGGGGCAAAATAGGCCTTTCAAAGCGAAAAATATAAAAAGCCCTTCTTTAATTGCTATTGCCGGGGCGAAGGAGTGATTTTTTATGTCAGATGATAGCCCAAGGGATTACTATTTATTCAGAACAGGAGCGCCTGTTTCTCCTGAGACCTTTGTGAGGGCAATAAACCCAAGACAGCTTGAAACAGTTCTGTCCAGTTCAGTGCTGCTCTCAAAATTTGACGTAATGCATGCCTGTCCTCTTGATTCTCATTGCGTAACCGCTGTTTTAGCTGGAAAGCTGCACGTTGCGCCGCATTTGGCATCTGGTTATGGGCCTTACATTCTTCAGCATGTTGGAGGGGATGGGAAGGTCAATGTGATTGATATATCAAATGACCCCGAGCCAATTCTCGCAGCATTGAGGAAAAATGATAATCTTTACATGGATGAAGCCCAGGAAGCGTTGGAACCTATTTTAGATCCGAGTTTGCGGGAAGCGGACATCTCGTCGGACCCTGAAGATGCCCTCCCGATTTCACTTGAGATGAGAGTTTTAGAGCCCGTCATTTTTAGAGTGCTCGAAGCCCTTCCAAAAAATGAAGGAAGGTTTGTGGCATTGTTCAAAGGCAACATGGTTTACACTGACCTTGGAAATTACTATTTTCACACAGCAAAGGCTGCTGAAGCATTATTGAAAAAGAAAGGGCTGCCGCTGACCCGGGCGGATATTGCAGAAGCAGTTCCCTATGATATCCGTTACGGGAACGGAGTGCCGGTGATTGGGTATATTGTAGAAAAAATGACAAACAATGGTCCGGTTTCGCTTTCATTTTTGGAATCAATTGAGGACCCTAAAGCAATTATTGACAAATATCCGGGAATGGATGTCAGGATAAAAAAGCTTTTAATGAGCGATTACTGGGAAAGAGAGGGAGAAAAGGATGTTGAAGCAGTCTGCTGGGCATTGGACTGCGAAGAGGCTGAAGAAGAGTTTGAACCTCCGAAAGCGCAAAAGCCAAAAGGGATATGGCAGAGAATAGTGAAGAGTTTATCCAGGACCGCGCCCGACTAAATCTTTATTGAAAGCTCGCCGTATGATATTTTCTTTATAGAATGCGCTTCTGTCAGGTCTTTTTCTATTTTTTTGAACTTGTCAGGAAGCGTTATTTCCGTTATTTCCGCTTTCAGGCTCAGGCTGTTGTCCTTCTTTGCCTTCCAGATTTGAGAGTTTAGGTCTGTTAATTCCTCTTTTGTGAATTCAACAGCTTCCTGCTCCAACGGCTTTGGGAATTCCTCAACATGGATGTTTTTCCCTTCCAGCTCATTGTAAATCCTGTATGTTATGAACGGGATTATGGGGGAAAGCAGTTTGAGCATATTTTCAAGGCAATAATGCAATGTGAACAATGCGCCGTTCTGCTGCTCTTTTGTGAACCTTTTGCTGTCATTGTATGCCCTGCCCTTCACCAGTTCAAGATAATGCGATGCGAATGTCTCCCATAAAAAGTTTTTCAGCGCAGCTGCAGGATTGTGGAAGTCATATTTCTCATACCTTGCCCTTGCTTCCCTGATTATGCTGTTCATCTCGCTGATTATCCATTTGTCTGTTTCCAATAACTCGATTTTCCCTTCCGGCTTCGGGAACATGCTAACAAACTTGGCAACATTCCACAGTTTTGTAAGCGTTTTTCCCGCGCCATCGACCCTTTCGTAGCTGCACTTGAAATCCTGCCTGTCCAGGTTGCCCTCAATTGCGCACCACAGCCTGAACGGCTCTGCGCCGTAGCGTTTTAGGATTTCCTGGGGGTCAATCACATTCCCGACGGACTTTGACATCTTTGCGCCCTTTTCATCAAGGATGTGATGGTGTATCCATACGTCCTTGAAGATGTGCTTGCCTGTAAGCAGGTAGCATTTGAAAACAGTGTAATACAGCCAGGTCCTTACAATCTCCTTTCCCTGCGGTCGCAGCGAGCATCTGCTGTTTTTTGCAAAAAAATCATGGTCGCGCTCATATTTAAGTATGTATAACGGGCTTATTGATGAATCAAACCAGGTGTCTAAAACCCTTACATCGCCTTCGGACTTATCGCTTCCGCATTTGCATTTTATCGGTGATTTTTCCTTCCATGGCTGGTAGTATTTTCCCTTTGCCGGCACAATTACTTCGCCGCAGTCCTTGCAGTGCCAGACAGGAACCTCTGTTGCATAATACCTTCTCCTTGAAATCGGCCAGTCAATTGATATTGAATTAACCCAGTCAATGAATATCTGCCTGCTTTCAGGCGCAAAGAAGTTTATTTTTTCTGATTCTGCAAGTATCTTGTCCTTGAATTCCACCTGCTTGAGGTAAAATTCTTTCATGTTTATGAACTCAATCGGGTCCTTTGACCTTTCGCAGATTGGGGTCCTATGCGTGACTGCTGTTTGTTTTACAAGAAGGTTGGTTTCTTTTAACATCTCAATCATGTTCTTTCTTGCATCCTTAACCTTCAGTCCTTTCAGGAATTCTGCATGCTCATTCATTGTCCCGTCAATGTTTATTGCTATGACCGGGGGGATGTTCATTTCCCTGAAGAATCTGATATCAGAAGTGTCTCCTGCAGAACACATCATAACCAAGCCAGTTCCCTTGTCGATTTCTGCCATTGGATGAGCCATTATTTTTACTTCTTTGTTGAACAATGGTGTTATTGCCGTTTTGCCTTCCAAATGCTGGTATCTTTCATCATCCGGGTTGAAGATAACCATTCCGCAGGTGCAGACCAGTTCCGGCCTTGTTGTTCCGATGATAATTTCCTCCCCGGTTTCTTTTACCTTGAAAATTATGTCGTTGAAGAATGTCGGCAAATCTTTGTATTCAATCTCTGCATCGGCAATTGTTGTCTGGCAGCCTGGGCAGTAGTTGTTTATCCTGTCATCCTCGTAAATTAAGCCCTTGTTCCACAAATCTATGAATGTTTCCTGCGTGAGCTGCCTGTAATCAGGGGAATCTGTCTGGTAGATTTCCCCCAGACCTGTGCCTATTTTCCATGAGCTGTAGCTGTGGCCTAATTTTAGAAATGAATCCAGTGACTCTGCGCTGGATTCTTCCAAAACATTCTTGCACATTTCTATGAATTCTTCCCTGCTTACTTCATTGAATTTTTTTTTGAACTTCTTTTCAGCAGCCATTTCGATTGGCAGGCCGTTTCGGTCAAGGCCCAATGGGAATAAAACATTAAAGCCAATCATTCTCCTGAACCTTGCAATCATGTCCATTATTGTGTAGGTTGCTGCATGGCCCATGTGGATTGGGGTGTTAACATAGGGCGGAGGAGTGTCTATGGAATAAACCGGCTTTTCCGATGCCTTGTTGAATGTAAAAGGATGCTTTTTCCACTCTTCGTAGATGGGCTGTTCAAACTCCTTTGCCCAGTTCTTGTCCTTCAGTTTGGCTTCCATTGCAGGCTTTAGATTGAGAAGGGGGATTTAAATAGTTTACCCTAGTCAGATGTCTGTTTCAAGAGCCAAATCATGGTCCCTGAACCCGTTCTTCCTGTAGAATTCTATTGCCCTTGTGTTCTGGGCCAATGCCGCTACTTTTATTCTCCTGATTTTCTTTGATTTGCACCAGCTAACAAATTCCTGGAACAGCATTTTGCCGATTCCCTGGCTTCGGTATTCCTGCAGAACAAACATGTTGTCCAGCTCCCCGATTTTATCTAATTTTCTCCAGCTTTCAGATTTGTATGCAATGCAGGAGAGGTATCCGACAATTTTTTTATTGTCAACAGCAACAAAAACATTGCCCGTTCTTATTTGTGAGCTAAAATATTTTTTCCCGTCCTTTCCAAAGGTCCATTTGCAGTTGAGTGTGGGGTCATGTTCAAAATCCGTTTCAAACAGCAACTGGCTCAGCCTCTGGACCGCTTTCATGTCTTTGATTGCTGCTTTTCTGATTTCAATCATATTTTCGCCTGTAAAAATCAATCATGTATTTTGGTATTGCTTTATTTTTGCACATTTTTATAGTTTTTCCCTTTACTGTTTGGAACAGCATTGTTTTAAAGAAATGCCTTTTTAATGATTCCAATTCGCTTTTTATGGTCTGGCCTGTTGTCAGGCTGAATATTTCCCCGTTTTCCACAAGCTTTTTTGCTTCCCGGATGTCTTTATCTGTTTTGAATATTATTGCAGGTATAGGTTTATGGGCTAAAGTGGCAGCTGTGGTTTTATGGGTTCCATCAAGCAGGAAATATTCAGCTTTTGGGTGAGACTTGATGAATTTTCTAAGCAAATTGTTATATTTGTTTATTTTTTTATCATTTCCCCGCATTAACGGAATTCCTGCAGATTTTGGCATAACCGGGCAGGGGGGCACAATCCTGCCCTGCCCTTTGTGGAACATCCGGAAATACAGCTTGAGAATCTGCTCATTATGCACAGGATAGTCATTTAGTGTTACGATCTGTTCAGGACTTAACTTTTTAAGTATCATGAGGGCATATTCTATTATGCTATTTATTAAATTTGCCAAATTATATAAACTTCTTTTGGTTTTTTATTAAAATGACCTATTTCATCATAATAAGAGGGCCTTTGGGCATAGGCAAGACGACAATAGCCAAGAAATTAGCGAAGATTCTGAAAGCTGAATACGTTCCTTTTGATTTGGTGCTTGAGAAATATAAATTAGATAAGGCTTCCGGAAGCGGCATTCCTGCAGCCAATTTCATCAAAGCGGACAATATTATTTTGCCAAAAATAAAGAAGATACTCAAGCGAAAGATTGTAATATTTGACGGCTGCTTTTACCACAGAAAACATATTCAGCATTTGATTAAAAGTTTGAAATTTCCGCATTATGTTTTCACTTTGAAAGCTACTGTCGGGGTATGCATAGAACGAGATAGAAAAAGAAAGAAAACATTAGGCAAGGATTCAGCCAAGGCAGTCCACTGGCTCTGCTCAAAGTTTGATTATGGGTGTGTGGTTAAGACGGGTAAGAAAACTATAAATAATACTTTAAAAGAAATCCTAAGTGATCTTTAGAAATTCTGTTGGCGTTAGAATCCTGATTTTCCTGAACTCCTTAATTTTTAGCAGGTGATTGTCATAGCTCAGGATAAAATCCGCTGCTGCTGAAACAGCGCATTCAAGAATTCTGTTATCTGCGGCATCCTCTTTTATAACACTAATTCTTTCATCAGCAATAATTAAACTAAATGCATTTAAGATAACAGGTATTATTGTTTCAATTTCTTCTTTTGTGTACCTAAAATCTCTCATCAGTGCATTTCTGTACTCGTTTATTATTTCAATGCTTGTAAAAAGCCTTGCATCGGAATTTATCAGTTTAATCAGCAGCTTGTGGCAGACGCTATTGTCCCACAGGGTTGCCGAAATCAAGGCATTTGTGTCAAAAACAATTCGCATTATTTTACTCCCCTCATTTTGTGGATAAGCTTTGGCACATCGCTTTCTTTTATTCCCATTTTTTCCATTCTTTTCCTGCCCTCTGCCCCTATTTTGTTAAAGCTTTCAATCAGCTTTTCCTTGGAAGGGATCTCCATTCTTTTCAGCAAAATAGTGTCGTCTGTGCCAAACACGGCAAATAACGTTCCTTCTTTCGCTTTCATGCTCTCCCTTATGTCCTGCGGTATCACTACCTGCCCTTTCGAACTCATTCTTGTTATTTCGATTTCCATGTTCTTACCTCCTTGAGTGTCTTACGCGAAAGGAGGTCAGCAAACATTTTCGTTTGCGCTACCTCCATGGTAAGAAAGTAAGATTATCTTATTTATAAGGTTTTCTGTTTAATGTGGCTGAAGAATGGGTATTTAAAGTTTGCACGTCGCGGCCACAGCAGCATTAGATTTATAAATCAAAGCCGGTTTAGAAGACAATGGGGGGTGTTAGATACATGAAAAAACTTTTGGTACTTTTGGTGATTTTGTCTTTTTTCATTGTTGGCTGCGAAAAGCAGGCAGAGCCGAGCAATGCAGCCACCACTGGCGGAGAAAGCCAGCAGGAAACAGCGCCTGCTGCACAGCCGGCTGCAACTCAAAACCCTGCAGAGACAAACCAGGCAGATTCTGACCAGAAACTGCTTAACAAAATTGACTGGAACAGCATAGAGGATGGGGCAATACTCATTCAGGCGAATCAGTTTGGCGCTGTGGAGTATGTTGGCGCCGGCTCAGATCAGGGTTGGAGGATTTTTGTGCCTGATAAGAATGATTTCCTGGATTTCATAAACAATTATGACTTTGAGCTGACTACCCTGGAAGAGAACGGGAAAACTGTTTACAGGCTGAAGGAGATAAAGAGAAAGCCGGCTCCGGTCACAAATGGATTAAGCTTGCTGCCGCAAGATGTGCAGGGGGCTTTTGGAAATCTTTTAGCCAACTACCCTAACTTTCTCAGCTCAGGTAACGGAGTCAGCTCAAGCGGCATAGGCGGCGCAGGGCCAAGCTGAATATTTTTTTTATTTTATCTTACTGCACACAATCCGCTGCCCACTACTATCATTCTCTGGTTGAGGCAGGCCTTTTCAACTCCATCTTCGATTATCATTGGCATTGCGATTAATTTTGTAAGGGGTTCCTGCAGGTTAATGGTGTAATTTCTTGCCTCGGCCTTTGCAAAGCCAACATCGTCTTTAATGTACCTTTCTGTTCCGTTTTCTGTCGTGGCGTAGAACCACATTCCGTCAATTCCGTTGCCTTTTCCTGAGTACATTAATATTGCTTTTATCCTGGTTCCGTTCATCTGGCAGGCATTTGTTGCCGGCGCCCAGTTTATGGCATAGCGGATATTGCAGTTTTTTACTTCCTCAGGCTTCTGATTTGCAAGAACCGGCTTTGATTTTGGCTCCGGTGTGAGATTTTTTGGCTGTTGGACTGTTTCATTATTGTCGCAGACACTATTGCTATTTTGGTCTAAACAGCAGCCGCCATCAAATTGCATGTACGGCGGTTCGCATAAAACCACTTTTGGAGCCTCTGCCGGCTTTTGGCAGCCGGCAATAAGTAAGGCTGCTAAAATGAATGGGATGAGAAATAATAGTCTTTTCATAAGCACTTTAAAGGAGTTTTTGTTTAAAAATCTTTCTCAATTGAGATAAATTTTTAAAGTCAATATGGCTGAATAAACCAAAACAGGGGGTATGATGAACATGAAACGATTATTTGCAATATTGGTTATTCTGGCGTTGGTTCTTATGGGCTGCCAAAAACAAACAGAGCAGAAAACTGCGACTGCTGAGCAAGTCAGTGCGCCAAAAGCAGCGGTTGTTCAGGAAACACCAAAACAGGAAGAAAAAAATGCATTGTTTGATAAAATAGACTGGAACAGCATACCTGACAAATCAATAATCCTTTTTGTGGAAAAGTTCGGCGCTGAGCAGTATGTTAATTACGGCTCCGCCAGAACATTGAGGCTTCTTATTCCCATAAAAAATGATTTTAAGGAGTTCGTAACCAAATATGATTTCAAGCTTGAGACGCTTAAAAACAACGGAAAAACTGTTTATGCCCTTACAGAGCTTGGCAGAAGGCAGACCTTAAGCAAAAACGGGTTTGACAGCCTTCCCAGTGAAGTGAAAGCTGCCTATGAAAATCTTTTGGACAAGTATCCCAACCTGCTTGAATGATTAGCTTTAAAAATACGGCGGGGATAATCACTGCATGATTAAAGCAGTCATCTTTGACCTGGACAACACCCTTATTGACTTCATGAAAATGAAGAGGGCTGCTGTTGAGGAGGCAGTTGATGCAATGATTGATGCCGGGCTTTCTGTTCCGAAAAAGAAGGCGCTGGAAGAATTGTACTCCATTTATTTTAAAGACGGCATCGAAGACCCCCAGATATTCCAGAAGTTTCTAAAGAAAGTATCCGGTTCTGTTGATTATAAGAAACTGGCATACGCGATTGTTGCCTACAGGAATGCTAGGACTGGTTTTTTGCATCCGTATGCAGGTACTCGTGAGACGCTTATGAAGTTGAAGGCTCGCGGTTTGAAATTAGCTGTTGTTTCTGACGCGCCCAAATTAAAAGCATGGATTAGGCTGGTTAACATGAAGATTGACCAATTCTTTGATGTTGTGGTGGCTTTGGAGGATACTGGACGCAGGAAACCTTCTGTTATGCCTTTCAAGGCGGCACTTAGGAAGTTGAAGGTTAAGGCTTCATCTTGCCTGATGGTCGGCGATTGGCCTGAAAGAGACTTACTTGGAGCTAAGAAGCTTGGAATGAAGACGTGTTTTGCTGCCTACGGCTACGAGCAGATTCCTAATATTAAAACAAAAAAAGAGAATGTGAAGGCGGATTATGTTGTTGAGTCTATTACTGAGCTTGCCAGAATTGTTTAGAGCCCGTGCTTTTTAGCTATTCCATTCTTTATCTTTTTTCCGATTTCCTCTGCATCTTTTATTGTGAGCTCGCTTTTCAATAGCTTTCTTTTTTCTTTCTCTGGGATTTTCAGATAATTTTCAGCACTTACAACCCTTTCTCCAGATTCTACTTCAAGATTCTTTCTGGCGTCTCCTGCAATTTTTCCGCCTTTCCGGGCAGCAACCTTGTTTTCAGGAAAACCCTGTGCATCTTTGCTTCGGGCTATTTTTGTTGTTGATGCTTCTCCAAGCATTGTGAATATTAATTCCAAATCATCCATATGGTCTCTGAGGTTTTCTTTTTTGAGGCCTTTGAAATCCGTGTATTCATCTATGGTCTTGCCGAATGTTGCCTTGCTTATTTCATTTGTCAGGATTGCAAATTCAACATTCTGCTTTACTCCCCTGTTTTTCCACTCATCTGTAAGCTCCTGCCTTACAGCTATGCCCCGGACTCTTTTTTCAATCCACTCATCTGAATACCCTTTTGCCTTGTAAATCTCTTTCATTCTGGCCTGTGCCAATTCAGGGTTTTCTATTTCCTGCACTCTTTCATAGCCAACTTTGGCAAGCCATAACTTGAAAGGCTCTGCTTTGGGAGATGGGATTGATTGAATAAGACGGAATAATGTTTCAACATTTGCACAATCTGTTTCTCTTAATTTCCCATCCTCAGCAGGCAATTTCAACTGGTTACATTTTGTAACCGTTTCATCTGAACCTTCTTCCATAATACGGTGTTTTAATACTTTCCAGTAATTGCGCGGGTCTGAACTGTCGCTCAAAACCCCCACTACATCAACTACAGAGAAATACCACTCATTATCATGCCAAACCCTTCTTATTTTCTTATCCCGGAATACCACCAGGGCATTGTTTGCGTCCATTTTGATTGTAAGCGTATTCTCCCTTATAAAGCTCACCAAAGCATGTCCAGTGAGAAATTCATATAGATAATAAACATAGATATGGTATTTAAACCTTGCACGTGGCGATGATGGCAACGTGAGAATAAACTATTTTAGATCAGCTTTTTCATTTCAAACACAAATTCCTTTGCTCTTTGAAGTGAGGTTTTTGCCCTGGATTCCTTTGTCTTTTCAAGCATATCATACTGGAATCTTGAACGCTTGCCTAACTCAAAGCTGTAGAATTCTATAACCTCCTCTGCTCTTGCATTTGCAATTTCAAGAGCATCATCTTTTATGTTTTCATAGTCTTCCAATAGGTCCTTTTTTAATTTATTTAGAACAAGGACTATCAACGCATCATTTGTAACCTTGTGAGCAATCTTGTCCTGAATTTTGTAGCCAAGGTTCAAAAGAACAGCATTTGCAGCGTAGAACATTGAATAGTATGACGTGACTATAACCCAGAGATATGGCCTGAGGCTGCTCTGCATAAGCTCGCTTGCCACAGCAAGGGAAAGCTCTGCATTTTCAATGTATTTTTCCTTTGCTGCCTCATTTGTCTCTTTTTTCAGAAGACCTTCTTCTAAGTATCTTGAGAAGTTATTTTTCGCTTCCTTTGTTCTTGTTTCATCTATCATTTTATCAGTTCATAATAGCTTTCAATTCCGTGAAGTATCACATTGTTTGCTATTGCTTCCGAGCCTACTGTCATTTTTTTTGAATTTTTCATTTCAATGAATTCAGCTTCGCTGAATATGTTTATATGAAGATCAAGAGGAATTGTGTCTGCGATGCGGTTTATTTCCTTTATTTCATCAGGTACTATGAACAGAAGGTCTATGTCTGAATTGTTTTTGGCTGTTTTCTTTGCGTGGGATCCAAAAAGCAGAAGTATGAAAAGTTTTGTTTTCAGTCCGGAGACAAAGCTGTCCAGCATTACCTTGAGGTTTTTGTTTTTCAAAGTATCTTCTCTTCTTTCATATTCTGCCCGATAAATTAGAGGATTTGGGCGGGGGATTAATTCTATTTTTGCTGATTTGCCGAAAGCTGTTGTTTTTAGTATTCCCGTTTTTTCAAGCCTTTTGACTATTGTATGGGCGGTCTTGTAATCCTTTCCTGCTATCCTGGCAAGTCTGCTTATGTTCATGTCACCCTTGTTTTCTATCAAAGCCTTGATTATTGATGTTTCTTTGGTTCTCATGGTAATATCACCTTAATATTATGGTGTTATAGCCATATATAAACCTTTCTGTTGTGAACCAGGCTAATATGTATTTAAACCTTGCACGTGGCGATGGAGACGGCGCAGGGAGATTATATCACATCACTCTTCGTGATTATTCCGGCAATCTTGTGCTTCTCCATTACTAAGACTGCAGAATTATGCTTGAGCAGGTCAATAACGGTTGTCAAAGGAGTCTTGCTGCCTATGGCTGGCAAAGGATCATCAAGCGCATCAGATACAATTTTCTTTCCGAAGTTTTCCAGTATGCTTCTTTCTGATATGCTCCCGATAATTCTATCCCGGGAATCCGTTACCGGCAGCTGCGATATGCCTTTCTGCTTCATTAAGGCAGCTGCTTTCCTTATTTCATCGCTTTCTTTTGCAATGGTTACATTCCTGTTCATCACGTCTGCTGCTGTTTTTTCGTTTTTTAGCTCAATTGATTCCAGTGCATCAAATATCTTCTCTGCTTTCTCGTAGGTTGGGCTTACCCTTCCTGCCTCTATCTTGACTAATAACGACTGGGAAATTCCTGAAAGGCTTGACAGCTCTGCCTGGGTCAGTTCCAATGCTTTCCTTCTTCTCTTTATTTCTTCTATCTTTGGTAACATATGAATATTATTGTCAAGAGCATTTATAATATACTACTATATAAGATTTTCCATGAAAATAGCGAAACTTGAGCAATTGATAGACATGCAGGATAAAAAGAGAGCTGCGGAGAAAAGGAAAAGCGAGCAGGAAGACGAGAAGTTCAGGCAGAAGACAGCGGCGTTCTGGAGAAATGAAAAGCGCCTGGTTCCTGAAAAGCAGACGTTAGTGGAGAGGATAATCTCCTGGAGAGACTCCTTTGTCAAAACAGGGGCGTTCAGGAAGCTGTCCGGGGAAACAGTGATATTCTACGGCCCCTGGGGCCATGAACTGCCAAGATACGGGAATGGCTGCTGGTCGAGGGTCTATCTTGAAAAGACAGGTTCCTTGAAGTATGCTGCGGGCTACAAGTGGATGGGAGGCAGAGGCTTCCTTGCTGAGGGTGACTTTGCGCAGAAGCTATCTTGTGATTATCTTAAGGCGCTGGCTGGGCATCTTGAAAGCGGGGAGGTTTATGAGACGATTGCGGGGGAGGTTAAGCAGTCCTTAAAACCCTCTTAAAGAACAGGTTCTCTTTCTGCCCCGAACTTATCTTTTCAAGCTCGTAATCCTTAAGCAATGTTACCAGTTTTGTTTCACAATTCCTTACAGTTTCCGCGGCAGAAGAAATCCCCGAAACAATAAACACTGAAGGAATGTTGCTTGAGACTATAGACGTCGCTGCCTGGAGGATATCTCTCTCCTTGTCAGTGTTTCGCACAAATAGCACATGTTTTTCTATATTCTCAAGGACTTTCATAATATCTTCCTTGAATTTATCAAGGGAAACTATATTGTCTATCAATATGCCAATATATCGGTTTAAAATCCCATTTTGAACAAATTGTGCAATATGCAAGCCCTTAACTCCATACCTATTGAAAATCTTGGTCCTAAGGTTTTGTCTCCGTTCAGCATCCTTTTCTTCTTCCAGCTTTCTAAGGGTAAGGCCCATTTTAAGCAGAAAAAGAATTTCCCGGTCATCCACATAGTACTTGTAAAATTAAAGCTCTCCGGACCGGTATTGCTCCTTGACAATGCCTATTGTCTTTTCATCCTGGATAAATGCCAGCTTTTTATCCTTCAGTTTGGTGGCAAATGATTTTATCTGGTCCAGCGACCAGTCAAGAATGCCTTTTACAGCGCCTTCTATGATTTCGTCAGAGGACATCCCCGAACTCCTCCAAATATCTTGAGAGGCTCAGTTCGTTATTGTCCAGTATTATGGAACTGCCGGGCAGAATGACCATGTTTTCAACCTTTACCGGGATTTCTAAATATCTGTCAAGAACTTTGTTCCCTTCGGAATCAAGAACAAATTCCCCGTCGCAGGAGTATCCCAATTCCTTGAGCAATAGCATCTTGGACTTCAGAGAAACTTCCTTCAGGGATACCAGTTCCATTTGGCTTGTCATGGTTTGGTTGTTTATAAGCCTTTTGCCTCCTTCTTCGGAATCACACGATATGCATATTTAAGGTTTGTGCGTGGCCACCGAGACGGCGTAGGGTTAAAACATGCAGGGGAATTCTTAGTGCATGAAGATAAAAGACATGAGCGAAGGAGAGAGGCCACGGGAGAGGATGATGAGAGAGGGAGTTTCTGTTCTTAGTGATGCTGAATTAATTGCTGTTGTTCTGCAGAAAGGAACCAGGAAGGAGAATGTTATTGATGTGAGCAACAGGCTGATTGCCAAGTTTGGCCTGGATAAATTGGCTTCTTTGTCTTTGACCGAATTGCAGTCAATTGATGGAATTGGCCCTGCGAAGGCAATGCAGATTAAATCAATGTTTGAGATTAATAAGCGGGTTAAATCTGTTCGGAATAATGTTCAGATTAAATGCTCAGAGGATGTTTTTGAATACTGTTCAGGCAAGCTGGCTGATAAAGATAAGGAGTTCTTTATGATAATAATGCTTGATTCCAAGAATAAGATAATAAAGGATGAAATTGTCTCCATTGGCACTTTGAATAGTTCTTTAGTTCATCCTCGCGAGATATTCAAATCAGCAATTAAAGAAAGCGCTAATTCTGTAATATTAGTTCACAACCATCCTTCCGGAGATCCAACCCCCTCAGAGGAAGACGAAGAGATTACTAAACGACTGGTTGAGGCAGGGGAGTTGTTGAATATTAAAGTGCTGGATCATGTTGTTTTAGGAAGAATTAAATATCACAGTATTGTGGGCAAGAATCATGATTAAGATATATGTTGATACTTGTGTTTATGTGGATCTCTTTGAAGGTGGTCGTAAATCTGCCCTTGCTTATGCTTTCTTTTCAAAGGGATGGAATTGTGCTTTTGAACTTGTGGTTTCGGATTGGGTGCGGTCAGAGCTTAGAAGAAGAAAAATGGATTCCGATTATCCTTTGCTATTTGAAAAGTTTAAGGCTAAGAATAAGCTACATTTGATTGAGCATACTGAAGAAGAGCTGAAACTGGCTAAATCAAAGTCTGACCATTGGCAGGATTATCTGCATTATCTGATAGCTAAGAAAGCAGGATGTGACAAGATTGTGACTTGTGATAAAGATTTTATTTTTTCTGTTTCACCCATCTTTGATATAGTTCGTCCCGAGAATATTTAGCATCAGTATATCCAAATATCACTTGATCTAACTGTTCCTCAGCCTCCTGCTTTTTTTCTTCAATCTTATCTTTAAGATATTCTTCTATCTCATCTCCATAATAAGTTCTCAAGGATTCTTTGAAGTTTACTAATGAGATATATTTCCACAAACTAGAGAAGAAAATACTTCTTGTTTTCTCCCATCCAAGAAGCATAGTGGCTCTTGCAAAATCTGTTACCAAATCTAAAGTTTCTTTAGGCACTAATTTGAGAAGCTCTAATGGATCTATCTCTTTTCCTGATATTATATCTTCTTTGAACTTGTAGAGTTTATTGTCATATTTTTTATATACTTCTTTTTGCAGATCTATTGGTTCTAATTTACAGTACTGTTCTGATTTTTCTTTGATTAGAATTTCATAATCTAGTTTTATTTCACTTTCTTCATTTCCAGAATATATTAACACAGAACAAGGGCCATGCTGATACCAGCCAACCGGAAGATTAAGGTTTTTTTCTTTCATTACCTCATAAATTATTTTGTACACATGAGTTTTAGCCGGGTTCTTGCCATAGGCTTCATTACAATATTTTCTTATGAGGGCATAGATAGTATGCATTACTTTTTTTTCTTGCTCTCTGATTGGCAAGCTGAAATATGTATCATCAGAATTTTTTAGGGATATCAATTTTTCTCTTCCATCATTTTTCACTTCAACAATTCCTCCTTTCTCAAATGCAGAGATATACTGAGAAACCGTTACTCTGTTTATTTTTGATGAATTGCTTAGCTGTGTTAAGGTCTGTTCTCCTTGTTTTAGAGAATTGATTATGCTGGGGATGATATCTGAAGGTGACTTTCTTTCCATTAGCTGTGATATATGTATTCTGATATATAAATGTTTTGATTATCATAATGGGATAATATGTTAATTGTAATTTACATATGTTTATAAACATCCTCATATTTATCCGCTTAAAAAAAAGATTTTGTGAAATATACTAAAATGAGAAAACAAGTTAAAAAATGGGTTGATGGAGATTCGGGCTATTTTGCAGATGGCTCAGGATTTAGACTAGCTCGTGTTAGGGCTCCGGAGAAATATCAGTTTGGCGGTTCAAGAGCAACAAGAAGAGCAGCAGGAATGACTGCCAGGTCAAATGGCAATGTGAATGTCCAAGTTGTTGGCAGAAGCTATGGCCGAACAGTGGTTGAGCTGAGCAATTCAGACGGTTCAATCAACAACAGATTAATCCGAAGAGGTTGTTAGAAGAAGGGGAGGTAAAAATGAAATATGAATTTTTGATTTGTGCAGTTCTGCTACTTTTTTTAGCAGGGTGCAGTAATGACTATGTGAGTGGAAAGGTTAGCGCAAAGTTAGATTCAATAGGCATACAAAACAATGCAGATACAAAACTGACAGTAACCGTGCAGAATACTGGTACACTCCCGTTCGAAGGTACACTGAAAGTTATCCCAGAAGATGGGGCAGTTACTGCGTCATATCCTAATGATAAGGAACTAACATTTACCCTACAAAAACAAGAACAACAAACTAAAGTATTCACCATACATGGGACCACTAAAACCATAAGCACAAATTATTTGATTAAGGTGGTACTAGTAAACAACACAAATGGAATAATTGATCAAACAGAGGTCACATTGACTGTAAACAAATAAAGTAAAATGAAAAAGACAACGTACATTAAGTTTTTTGCGCCAATAGATAATAATACGGTTCATACGCTGATGACAGTGATAGACCAAAAGATCCTGGAAGGAGTAAATAAAATAGTTTTAATCATATCTTCTCAGGGAGGCTCAGTTTTTCATGGCATTAGCGCATATAATTATCTTAATGGACTTCCAGTTGAGGTAGAAACCCATAATTTTGGAAGTGTAGACTCAATCGGAGTTGTTTTGTTCTTGTCTGGGAAAAAAAGATTTGCTGTACCCGACTCAAGGTTCATGATGCACCCAGTTGTGATGAATTTTGTGAATGGTTCTACATTGGATGAACATGGGCTTAATGAAACTATAAAAGGGCTAAAAATGGATTCACAAAATATAGCGTCCATAATAGCAAAAAACACTGATAAAAACGTAGAAGACATTAAGAATGAAATTAATAATAGAACAACTTTGAGCGCTTCTGAAGCTAAAGATTTTGGTTTAATTCATGAGATTAAGAAAGAATTGATTCCTGTGGGAGCAGATTTAGTGTGCATAAATGTTCCATAAATAAAATTCATACCTCAAACGCCTCCCTCAAAACTGCTTCCATCAATAACTCAGAATTCTTTTGGTTTTCTTTGACTCTGGTTTCTAATTCATCGCAAAGCTTCATTAATTGGTCAACTTTTTCAACAATACGCTTTTGTTCGAAGAGAGGTGGGAGGGGAAATAAGTACTCTCTCAAATAGTTTAGCGCGACAAATGATTGAACAGCCCCACTTGATTTTTCTTTCATAATAACTTCTGCATACCTTAAAAAATAAAGAAGATATTTAGAATTACTTAAATGAGTGTTGTAAAATTTAAAAAGTGCTACATTTTTTATACTGAAATTTGGTTCAATATCAATTAAAACTGGATTTCCTATACTGCCAATCATAGCAAAGATTATGTCCCCTTTATCAACTTTTGAACGTTTTGATATCTCAATATGATCTTGATTTGAGATGTACTTAATATTATTCATATCCAGTTTTCCGTTGTAGATATTTTTACTAGTCACAAGAGGAAATCCTTCGTTGACATATTTGGGAGTATCATGTGTCCCATCCCTCACATCAAAAACGTCTTGTAATCTTGCCCACACCCATCCGCCAGGTAGTTCATAATGAATTTCTTCTTTTGTGATTGGTGGCAGAGGTTTGTCTTTCTTGATTTTCTTTTCTTTAATTAATTTCTCTTTCTCTGCTTTAATCTTCTTTAACAATTCTGATGCAGGTTCGTCTTTTGGGTCTTGCGGAACAAGTTTTCCAGAAACAGCTTCTTGAAGGATTGATTTTCTTAAGTGCGAAATTAATTCAAAATCGTCTAAATAAATATTTCTTATAGTATTGTAACCTTCTTTGGTAAGAATAAACTCTTTTAATTGAGGAATTATTGCAGCATACCCTCTTACGTCCTCCACTAACTTAGTTTTTTCTATATGAAACAGTAATTTTTGAACATTTTCTTGAATTTCTAATGGGGGAATAGGAACTTCCGTATTTTTTACGACATCTTGGCTAATGTTAGGTTGCGCACCTCCAAAACTTTGTTGTATATATTCAAATCTTTTTTGTCTAAAGAACCAAAATAAGTATTCTTTAGAGATTCCTTTTTCAGGATAAACTGCGCAAACTGCTTGATTGGACGCAGCTTCAAATCCCAATATTCCCGTCTTTCCAACTGTGGCGCCATAAAGAGCTAATACTAAAGTTCCTTTTGGATATAACTTAGCGCTTGAATTTTTTAAGGCATCTTCAGTTATGGTTTCCTCTGATACCATGATTATAGTATCATTCAGCTCTCCAGACTTAATCCATGCAATGTTTCCACCATAATAGGCTGATATTGACCTATTAGGTGTTCCCCCACTTGTAGTTTTTGCAATATCTTTAATCTTTTTTGAAGGATATTTTTGTGATAGATAATTAAAGAGTATTTTAGCTACACCTACTGAAGTATCTACTTTGTTGTAAAATTCAAGCAATCTCATTTTTTAATACTTTTCTGAATAGTATCGATAATTTCAGATATTTTTTTGCTGTTTTCATTTAATTTTGTCAATAATTCAGGTATTGTATGATTTTGAGAAGTTTCAACATTACTTGGATTATTCACATCCAAATTATAATTCCTTTTCTTTATTTCATCAATGGTTACTTTCCAGCAATTCTTTGAGAATTTCTCATCTTCTCTGTTCTTCCACCATTCTTTTTCTAAGTCAAACTCTTCAATTCTGATTGGCTTGGTTTTATTGTATGTTTTAGCTCCTTCTGGAAGTGGATGTTCAAAATACCATATCTCTTTTGTTCCTTTGCCAGATTTTTCAAAGAACAAGAGATTTGTTCTAATCCCAGTATATGGACTAAACACCCCGTTTGGCAATCTAACAATTGTATGAAGATTAAATTCAGATAGCAATTTTTCTTTTATTCTTGTTTTTACTCCCTCACCAAATAAGAATCCATCAGGTAAAACCATTCCACATCTTCCTTCATCTCGAAGTAATTTAGTAATCAAAACTAAAAATAAATCTGCGGTTTCTCTAGTTCTATAAGCTGATGGAAAGTTTGATTCTATTCCTGGTTCCTCTGCGCCCCCAAATGGTGGATTGGTTACGACAACATCAACCATATCTGCGGGGCCATAATCTGCTAAAGGTCTAGCCAATGAATTGTCATGTCTTATATTTGGAACTTCAACGCCATGAAGAATCATATTGGTAGTGCAAAGCAAATGAGCAAGAGGCTTTTTTTCAATTCCGTTAATATTCTTCTGTAAAGTGTCCCAATCTTCATCGCTTTTTGCGTTTTTCTTCATCTTTTCCAAAGCACAAATCAAAAAGCCTCCTGTTCCGCAAGCAGGATCAAGGACTTTTTCTCCCAGTTTTGGATTAACCATGTCAACAATAAACTGAGTTACTGCTCTAGGCGTGTAGTATTCTCCTGCATTTCCTGCAGATTGTAAATCAGAAAGAATTTTCTCATATATATCATTAAACATATGCCTATCTTCTGACTTGTTGAAATCAACCTCATTTAGCTTATTGATAACTTGTCTAATTAGAGTTCCAGACTTCATGTAATTATAAGCATCTTCAAAAACTTCTTTGATAATAAACCCTTTTGGGTCATCTTCTTTAGACACATTTAATCCTTTTAATGTTTTGAATAATTTTCCAATGAAATCAAGAAGTTCATCACCAGTTATTCCTTCTTTATCTGCTGCCCAATTTCTCCATCTGAATTTTTCAGGAAGAGGGGATTTGTATTCTTCATTTTCTAATTCCCATTCTTTTTCTTTATCATCGAATATCTTTAGAAAAATCATCCAAACCAACTGAGAAATCCTTTGGGCATCTCCATCTACTCCTGCATCTTGACGCATTATATCTTGTATTGATTTTATTATTGTTGATATTGACATTTTTAACTCCCCGCATATAATTGTTCTTTAATCTCGTTTAGAGCTTTAAGGTACTTTTCTTTTCCACCAAAAGATTCTATTATTTCTACAGGTGTTCCAAATTCTCTAAATGGATTGACTTTCAAAATAGTCATTGTTTCTATATTCTCTATTCCTTCGTCTGCATATTTGTCAAGAAGAGCTTCTATTATTTTACGCGCTTTTTCACCATATTTTGTGAAATAATTTCTCTTTTTAACATTATTTGCTCTTTCTTTTCTTGTTAAAGGTTTTTGGTCAAAAGCGACATGGCAAACTAAGTCAAATTCATCGAAGTTTTTCCCAACTTCTTCTTTTAGTTCATGAAGAAATATTCCATTTTCTATCATTTCCTGGATTATTGCAGATTTTTTATCTGTGGATTTCCATTTTTTTAGGAAATTGTCTAGTGACTTAAACTCTTTTGTCGCTGTTTTCTTTGTATAATCCTTTAACGATTCTGTGATTAGTTTTCCCTCTTTGTCAAATATTTGCACTCTTTCATTTAGAACTCTTACTTCTACATTATTAACATAATACTTTCTGGGTTTATCTGGCGATTCTTTCAGCAAATAAACTTGTTCCTGAACAGAACCATAAACTTTCTCAATCGGGGCAGTTTCAGGAATTATAATTTCTTCATCTGCTGTAAACTCCTCACATTGTACTGGTTCACCATCAAAGTCAGGATCAGCAAATAAATTTGTTACTTGTCTAAAATCCATGATAGTAAAATAAGATTTATCATAGTCTTCTCTTATTCTGGTTCCCCTTCCAATAATCTGTTTAAATTCAGTCATAGATTGTATGTTGCTTTCCAGAACAATTAATTTGCATGTCTGAGCATCAACCCCCGTATTAAGTAGTTTTGATGTTGTTGCTATAACTGGATATTTTGATGATGGGTCGATGAAATTATCTAGTTCTCGTTTACCCAGAATATCATCTCCTGTGATTTTTACAACATATTTTGAATTTTTTGTGACTAAATCCTTATTTTCATTACAGAGCGCTCTTCTCATTCTTTCAGCATGTTCTATATCTACACAGAAAACTATTGTTTTGTCAAATCTATTTGTCTTTTTTAGATATTCTGTAATTTTTTTAGCAACTAATATTGTTCGGGCGTCTAGTACAATATTCCTATCATAATCTTTTATATTATAGATCCTATCGGGTATTTCATTGCCATATTTGTCAATTTTTCCTTTTTCAGGTCTATATCCTTCAACGTCTTTATCTATTGTAATTCTTATAACTTTATATGGTGCTAAGAACCCATCCTGAATTCCTTGTTTTAATGAATAAACATAAAGAGGTTTTCCAAAATAATGACTATTTGAAACATCTCTATCCTCTTTTGGTGTTGCAGTCAACCCAATTTGTGTTGCTTTAGGGAAATATTCTAAAACCTCTCTCCATTGAGAATTGATTGCTGCGCTACCTCTATGGCACTCATCTACAATTATTAAATCAAAGAATTCTTTTGAAAATTGCTTATAGATATTTTTCCATTCTTCGTTACCTGTAACTGATTGGTATAATGCAAGGTAAACTTCATAAGATGTGTCAACCTTTCTGTTAGTTATTCTAGTCATAACCTTGCTGAAAATCTTAAAGTCATTATTACGTGGTTGAGTTAATAATACATCTCTATCAGTTAAGAAGAGTACTCTTTTTTTTGTTTTTGATTCTAATAACTTATGCATGAT
Source organism: uncultured archaeon (assembly GCA_903904885.1). Lineage (GTDB taxonomy): Archaea > Nanobdellota > Nanobdellia > Woesearchaeales > CAIVOO01 > CAIVED01. The sequence goes on from CAIVED010000021.1 coordinate 65,944, forward strand.
TTGAGAAGCCACATAAGTTTTTCCAGTTCCAGTAGCTAAAACTAGCAAAATTCTATCTTGACCTTTAGCAACTGCTTCTACAGTTCTATTAATTGCAATTTGCTGATAATATCTTGGTTTCTTTTGTCCAGCATAATAATCTTGTGTAATAATTTCTTCCTGCTTCTTGCTTATCCCTTTCCATTCCTTATATCGATTCCACAATTCATCTGGACTTGGAAATTTGTCCAAAGACAACTCTTTTTCAACTTCTTTAGAGTTACCTGTTTTATCATGCTCAATAAATCCATCTCCATTTGAGCTGTAAACAAAAGGAATATCTAGAATTTCTCCATAATCCAGAGCCTGCTGGATTCCCGAACCAATATCGTGATTATTATCTTTTGCTTCAATTATTGCTATTGGCAAATTTGGCTTATAATAAAGAATGTAGTCTGCTCTTTTCTTTTCCCCTCTTATTGTTTTATCTCCTTTTAAAAGAATTCTCCCATCTGTAAAAGTAACTTCTTCTCTAAACAATTGCCAGCCCGAATGTTTAATCGAAGGAGTTATGTATTTTGTACAAATATCCCTTTCAGAGAGTGATTTTTTATTCATTTTATTGGTCTAATAACTATTAATTTTATAAAGATTATCTTTGCCTTAGTTAGCCATTCCCCACAATCCTTTCAATCATCTTCTTTTCTGTTTGATAAAGATACTCTATATCCCTTCTCTTTATCAACCATCTTATCTACATCCGAATCAATCTCTCCTTTTATCGCATCTGAATTTAGTCTTGAATAACAAATCATCGAATACACATCATAAAGCCCCTTCTTCTTAAGTAAAGCTATCAACTTAGTCTTGTCTTCAGGTAAAACAACAGATAAATACTCCCTAACCGCCGCTTTCTTATTCGAACCAAAGACTACTTCAATTCCTTTCTGCTTGGCAAATAATATAATCTCATCTTTTAGCTCTTCCATCTTCTCTTCTGCATTCTTTTTAACTAGCTGCAATTTAGAATACTCATCAACCATCTTGACTCCAGCGTCTTTCTTGAATTCTTTGGCTGTTTTCAGCTCAAGCTCAATGTCATGCTTCCAGGCAGGGCAGATTGATTTATAAGAGCAGTAATCACACAAAGCAGTAACCTTAGTTGGAAATTCTTTTGCTTTCTCAACTTCCTTTATCAGTGCCATTGTATCGTCCTGAAGCTTCTTCAGCTGCGCATCTGTCCTTTCAGAAGTAACTTCCTTGTTGAAGGCAAGCATGTGCCACAGAAGAACTACTTTTTTGGCATCCTTGAAAGTATTCTTAACCCAGATTGAATACATAGCCAATTGCCTGTCTTCATCAGCCTCCTGCTGGTCTTTCATCCTGTTATTTGACTTGTAATCGCAGACATAATAAACACCGTTTTTGAAGCCTAATTTGTCCATTCTCACATGATAATGATTTCCATCAGGAAGATGCAGTCTGTCCTGTGTTTCAAGCCCTAAAATAGTCATCTGGTCAAAAGGAGCATAATTATTATAGTAATCTGTCAAATACTTCTCTCCCATCAGCTTATAATTTTTAGCAGAATAATCTTTCTTTACAATTATTATGTCATCTGTCCAGCTCTTATCCCATGAATCCCTGTAAAATTTAAGCAAGTCCTTCAAAGAATTCAGTTTCTGGAATTTTAAGTCCTTATACAGCTTCTCAAGCGCTTCATGAACGCGGCTGCCCATAAATGCTTCAACTGACTCTGCACCTTCAATCTTAACACCATCAATATACTGCAATTTATACTTATACCTGCATTGCGAAAATGTGCTTAGTTTGGAATGCGAGTAAGTGGCCATTCTGGGAGTATTGATTGTTTGTTATTTATAAATCTTGCAGCAGGATGTCTAGTGGGTCGCGGCCGCCACGTCTTAAAATTAAATACTCAAAGTATTCTTAAATATTAATGGAAAAACGAAAATCTTATATAGCTCCTGAGCTTAAAAATTCATATTTAAGTCCCCAGTATGACCTCCTTGGAGGGAATGCTGGGCATCCTTCTCATGCCGTTGTTTTTGTAGATGCCAATAACTGGTATCATAATGTTAAGAAATTTATTGACCCAAGCGAAGTTGATATTCTTAAAGTGGCTAAGTTTCTATGCGAAGTCAAAAAGTATAATTTAGTTGGGGTAAGATGGTACGCTTCAACTCCAAGCATTGCGGATGGGGAAAGAATGTACTACAAGCATATGGCTTTTTTGCAGCATCTCGAGAAAAAAGGAATAAAAGTTATTACCCGGAAACTTCAAAGAATATCAAATAAGGAAATCCAGAAGAAAAGAAGGGACACTATAGACAACCTGGACTTGTGCGATCATTGCAGGCCTCTGGTTGAATCTGTTTTTCTTGACTTGGCTGATCTGAAGAAAAAAGAAAAAGGCATAGATGTCTGGGTTGCGATCGACATGATAAAAGAGTCTGTAATTGACAAAAACTGCGATGTTTGCATACTTATCTCCGGAGATGCTGACTTCACTCCTGCACTGAGCCTCATAAAAAGCCATGGGAAGGAAGTGCTTACTGCGATGGTTCCTTTTGGATATTCTTCAGAACTTATAAGGGAATTTCCATTTTTTATATTGAGAAAAGAAACTCTGATGAAATGCCTAAGAGGCTACAGAGAGAAACCTCCCAGTTAGTAATAATTTTGTTTCAGACCCTGATGCCCTTTGCAATTGCCTTCCTCAGTTTTTCGCTTGGGTTGTATATCCATGTTATGCCCTTCAGGCCAACAAGAATCTTCCCGCTTTTTTCAAGATAGTCAAGCACTATCATGAGTGTGTTATGGTTTACCTGCCTTGGAAGCTTTCTTTTCAGCTCAGCGATTTTCATTACGCTGCCTTCCATTTTTTTCAGGACAGTCTCAACCATCAAAACGGTGTTCAATGTTGGTGAGTGTTCAAGCATTTGCATTTTAATCACTTTTAGTTATTAATTAATAACTATAAGTTATTAACTTATATATAAATCTTTCGGCCTGAACAAGTAAGAATTAGAAGGGAAGTATTTAATCCTACGCCGTTGCGGCCGCAACTGCGTAACCTTTTAAATCGCTAGTTAACACTCTTAACCAAAACAGCCAAAAAACAGTTATTTGTTAATATTGTTAACCAACCAGCGCATGTTCTATCTTGTAGCTGACGCCCCACGTATCAAAAACCTGCTTTAGCACGTCCTCTTTTGAAGCAGAGACAAGAATTGAGCCGGTGCCCATGAATCTTCCACCCACCTCTTTTAGAATCCCCTCCCTGCCTCCCCTTCCCTTAAGCAGGTAATGGAACTGGACCCGTTTGGAAGGGGAAAACTTCTTCAAAGTATAGACAAAAATGCTCTTGTTCTCAAAACCCATGACCTGGGCCATGAATTTCCGGTTTTTAATGCTGTATCCCTCATTAAGCAGTGTTTTTGAGAGGGTATTTCCTGAAACAAGCGCCCCAAGAGTCAATATGCTTATATGAGCATCAATTATTTTTGAAAGCGAATTGACAAGATCAATGCTTTTCTTTTCATCAGAATCATCTATTATTATGCACAGGTCAATATCTCTTGGATTTTTTTTGCCTCTTGAGGAAGAGCCGAACATGATAACATCAAATATTTTGCCTGATTTTATCCATTTTCTTATTTCAGAGAATGAGTTTTTTTGCATTTTCCACCTCGGTTTTGACAAGTTTAGCGATCGTTTCGCTTATCTCCTTGTTGTATGAATCCCGGTAAAACCTGAAAAGTTTTGAAGAAATAGCATAAATTTCAGGTGAAACCTTTTCAAGCATCTCAAATCTTTCAGTGTGATTTGCCCCGAGCTTGCCTGTTTTCCTGATAAGCTCCAAATCACAGAGCTCAACAAGCGCCTTGTAATAAAGAGTAACTGCTGTATTGAATTTTCTTCTTGAGAATGAATATTCAGCTATTTCAATGAACTCCCTGAAATTTTTCTCTATTACCTCTGTTTCAGCCATGTTAAGAGTATTAACCTATAAAGGATATTTAAACCTTTCGGTTAATATTGTTAACTGGGTTATATTAAACCTTCCAACTCCCGCTCGCATCTTCGCGGGAACAGACAGAATAGTCAATCTTTCGCTTAACATGCGTTTCAAAGCATTCGCTGGCAAGCAGGGGAGTATTATTGTTCCCTGATAAATGCCCCAATAAAACCAAAGAAAGGTTATTGCCTTTGCTTTGAACCAGCGAGCTTGCGGTTTCATTGCTCAGATGGCCCTGGTCCGAGAGAATCCAGTTTTTCAGGAAATGGGGATAGCGCCCGTTCTTGAGCATCTCAACGTCATGGTTGGATTCCAACAGCACAGCATTCAAATGCTTCATGGCCGTTTCCATCTGGGGCGTAACCATGCCTGTGTCTGTAAACAGCCCGAATTTGCCGATAACAAACCCTGAAGAGGGAACATTATGGGAAGTCAAAACAGGCTTTATCTCCAGGTTTTTAATTTTAAAATTCCCTGTGAACCTGTTAACATACAGCGGGATATTATAGCGCCGGGAAATCACACCTGCACCGCAGACATGGTCTGAATGTGAATGGGTTATAACACAGGCATCAACATTTTCTAAACTTTTTCCGAGAGAATTCATCCTTTTCTCAAGCTCCCTCCCGCTCTTGCCGGCATCGATAAGAACAGAAACTCCTTTGTCCTCAACCAGGCAGCAGTTGCCGTTGCTCCCGGATGCTATAACTGAGATTTCCATTTATTTTAAGAAACAATGAAGCTGTTTATAACTCTTTTTATTGTGGTCTATCTCCTTAAAAAGAATTTATTAGCTATTTTCTTGCTTATGACTGCATTCATATCGCATTCTTTCAGCAAATCCAGCGAAATATTCCCCTCAAAATGATAATTTTCAACCATCTTGCCAAGCATTTTTACCTGTCTCACCAAGGGAGCAAAATCACCATCACCGCTTATCAGGATTGAAGTGTCATACTTGTTCTCATAGGCATCCCGAAGCATATCTATTGCAAGATGAATATCATCTCCCTTTATTGTGAAAAACTCCTTGCCGTCTTTGTTAGTCCTTCTCTGCCTTTTGCATAGAATAACATTAAATCTATGTATTTTCACCAATCTTGCAAAAAACTGCTGCTGTTTCCTGAAAGACTCGGGGTTTATCTGCTGTTTCAGGGAAGCATTATAGTAATAAACAGAAACTAGATATCGTTGACCAACAATTTTCTTTATGTAGCTTTCAAAATCAAACTTGAAATCAGTATATCTTTCATTTATTGACTTTATTCCATAAAGAAAATTCGCTCCATCTATATAAACTGAAACGCGATTAGAATGGTACCCGTCTTGCGTTTGCAAGAACGGGGAACACAATGCGGTATTCTGCAAAGCAGATTCCGGCGCTACCTGGCACCAATGAATGTTATTCATCTCGGATATTTAAAGTTTTCGCCCCTCTTAAACTTTATACGTCGCGGCCGCCACGGCGAACATTTAAAACAGAACCTTCTTAAATCTCTACAATATTGTAATCTCATGAACATCCCATTCACTAAGCGATATGCACCTAAACATACTAAAGATGTAATCGGCCAAGACGCACCCATCCTAAAGCTAAAAGACTTCGTAAACAACTTCAAAAAGCAAAAGAAGAAGGCGATGTTCATAAGCGGCCCGGTTGGTTGCGGGAAAACAGTAGCAGTCCAGGCAATAGCAAATGAATTAAACTACGAACTTCTGGAAATCAACGCCTCAGACACAAGGAATTCAGCAGCAATTGAAAGCATTGTCGGAGCAGCAATCCACCAGGCTTCTTTCTTCCACAAGGGCAAAATCATCATGATAGATGAGGCAGAGGGGATTACAGGAACCCAGGACAGGGGCGGTTTAACAACGTTAGCAGATTTAATTGACCAGACAGCTTTTCCGATAATAATCATCTCCAACGACGCCTATGACCATAAATTCTCAGGCATAAGAAAGAAATGTGCAGTATTAGATTTCAATCCATTGACTGTTGAGGATGTTTTCAAAATAATAAAACAGATAGCAGAAAAAGAAAAGATTCAAGCAGAAGATGACATCCTCAGAACAATATCAAGGAGATCTGCAGGAGATTCAAGAGCAGCAATTACAGATTTGCAAGTCCTGGCGGTCCAGGGCAAAATCACAAGAGAAGAAATAGATGCTCTTTCCTATCGTGAAAAAGAAGACACAATGCAGGATGCCTTGATAAAAGTCTTCAAGAATTCAGACCCGTTGATAGCAATTGATGCATTCGAGAGGGTTGACGAGCAGCAGGACAAATTAATGCTCTGGGTTGATGAAAACCTGCCGTTAGAATATACCAAGCGAGAAGATTTGGCAATGGCCTACAACTTCCTATCAAAGGCAGACATCTTCCAGAAGAGAATAATCAAGAGGCAGGACTGGAGATTTTTAGTCTACATAAACGCATTAATCACAGCAGGCGTCGCGGTTTCAAAAACAGAAAAAAACAGAACCCCAATAGATTACAAGCAGACTTCAAGAATACTTAAAATGTGGATTATGAACAACAAATACGCAAAGAGGAAGTCAATCGCGCTTAAAATAGCAGAAAAAACACACTGCTCATTGCATGATGCAATCCAATCCTCTGTTCCCTACATCAAAGTCATCTTCCAAAAGAACAAAAAAATGTCAGAAAAGCTAACAGACGAGTTTGAATTTGACCAGGAAGAGGTTGAGTGGCTGGAGAGAAAGGTTTAAATCATAAGAAATATTTCCTCTCTGAATGCAAAGGAAGTCGCAGATAGCGGTTTTTGCCATAATAGGGATAGTTATTATTGCATCCTTCCTGCTCTATGGCGCCTATTCTTCAGGTTTCCTCAGCACGAAATCCTCAGGAGCATTTGATTCTTCCTATAATTCATTCTCCCTTTATGCAACAGAGTGCTTCAGGGCTGTTTCAAAGGATGCTCTTGAGAAATTCGGCCCTGACAGGGGGCTCCTGCAGCAGTATCTTAAGGTTCAGGGTGTTGACTGCCTGAACCAGTCTCTTTTCAGCGGGATTAACCTAGAAATCTCCCTGCCGCTTTCTGTCGAACTTGTTGAAAGAGATAAGGACTACAACATAAAAATACTACTCAAGACAAGGGTCTACAGGGACAATTTTGAAAGGACAATAGACAAGTTTGAGTTCACCCTCAAGAAGTCCGAGATTAACATATCCCTGCAGAGAAATGTTTCCATCGGCATTGAGGATTTCTCGTTCATACAGCCGAACGAAACAAAAAAACAGCCATTTGTTGGGGGGGAGATAATTGTCCATTACAACGCAACCCCTCCTGATGATTCATCCTACAGCAGCGCACTTAGCGCACTTCATATAACTGCACGGGAGCCATTGTACGACCTTTCACTTCTTGGCACAGAGGACAGCGAGACCAGAGACATTGTCAAAGGATTAGTTTCCGATGAAAAGATGAAATTCAACGAGTCGCTCATATCCTATGACAAGCTCAGGGAGGAATTGCTCAGATTCAGCTTCATCGGCGAAGTCAGCAGGAATATTGTTTCCTATCCCGGCCAGAAAAGATTTATTATGGGGTTTAATGCTGTTTCAGACAAGTTTTACAGGTACCAGTGGTACCTCAAAAACACAGGCCAGTTTTTTGGCATAGCCGGAAGCGACATATCAATTGAGAATGCATGGAATATCACCAGGGGAAATGAAAGCACTGTGATTGCGGTCATAGACCAGGGCATTTCCCCAAACCCTGACCTGGCAGGCAATATAATCTACAGCAAGAGCTATAATTTTGTCGGGAAAAACACCAACATAACCCCTTCAACCATTTGGGAATACCACGGAACCCATGTGGCAGGGATAATAGCATCCGAAGCAAACAACTCAAGGGGAATTGCGGGCGTATGCCCTAAATGCAGGATAATCAACATGAGGATAATGGACGGGGACGGCTATGCAGATTCGAAGACGCTTATGAACGCGGTCCTTAAAAGTGTTGCAGCAGGCGCAAAAATAGTAAGCATGAGCCTGGGAAGCACCGAGCGTTCCGACTATGAGGAGCTAATATTCAGCCAGCTTTCGCAGAAGGGAATAATATTTGTGGCTGCCGCAGGCAATGACGGGACAGATGAGAAAAACTACCCTGCAGCCTACAAAGGGGTTATAGCAGTTGCTGCAACAGACAATGCAGACAGCCTTTCATATTTCTCCAACTACGGCAGCTGGGTTGACATATCCGCGCCGGGAGAATTCATACTGAGCGCCTGCGGTGCAAATGCTTACTGCTTCCTTTCAGGCACATCAATGGCAACGCCTGTTGTTTCAGGGGTCATCGGCCTTATGAAATCAATAAATTCTTCGCTCACCCCTGCCCAGGCAGAGAGCGCGCTCAAGCAAACAGCAGACCCAATCAAAGGCAGCAACATAAGAATTAACGCTGCCAAAGCCCTTGCCTATGTTTCGGGCAGATAGGATAAACTATTTAAATACCAATAATGGTCTATTCTGGTAAAATGCCAATAACAATAGATGAGATGGCCGCATTCTGCAAGAGGAAGGGCTTTGTTTTCAGGAGTTCGGATATCTACGGCGGATTTGCCGGGTTTTGGGATTTTGGGCCATTGGGAGTTGAGCTATTCAACAACATAAAGCAGGATTTCTGGAAATATTTTGTTCACCAAAAAGAAAACATGGTTGGAATTGAGGCAAGCATTATCTCACACCCAAGAACATGGAAGGCATCAGGCCACATCGCAAGCTTTGCGGATGTCGCAGTTGTCTGCAAGAAATGCAAGAAAGCAACAAAAATAGACAAATCAGAAGTAGGAAATGTAAAATGTGATTGCGGTGGGGAATATGAAATCAAGGGCGAATTCAATCTATTATTCAAAACAAAAGTGGGCGCTTTAGATTCTGAAGATGCATATTTGAGGGGAGAAACCGCCCAGGGAATGTTCATGGATTTCAAATTAGTCAACGAGACATCAAGATTGAAACTTCCATTCGGGATTGCTCAAATAGGAAGATGCTTCAGGAATGAAATCGCGCCCAGGGATTTTCTTTTCAGGAGCAGGGAGTTCAATATAGGAGAATTCGAGTTTTTCATACATCCTGATGAAAAGAAATGCAGTTTGCTGACAAAAACTCATCTCAGTCTAAAATTAAAACTTCTGGATGCCCAGACACAGGAAAAAGGCAAAGACACTTTGATAGAAACAACAATAGGCAAGATGCTGGAAGCAAAAAAGCTTGAGGAGTGGCATGCATATTGGCTTGCAGAGCAGTTGCTTTGGTTCAATTCTTTGGGGCTTACAAAAATAAAGGTAAGGGAGCACATGAAAAGCGAATTGTCCCATTACTCATCAGCGACATTTGATCTGGACTATGAGTATCCTTTCGGAAGCAAGGAGGTTGCGGGAAATGCAAACCGCGGCCAGTATGATTTAACCCAGCACATCAAGGAGAGCGGCCAGAAAATGGAGGTCTTTGACGAGGAAACAAAGAAAAATGTAATACCAAAAGTAATAGAGCCGACATTCGGAATGGAAAGAGTATTCCTGGCAGTCCTTGTTGAAGCCTATGAGTATGACAAAAAAAGGGAAAATATAGTCCTTAAACTATTGCCGAAACTTGCTCCTGTAAAGGTTGCAGTTTTCCCGCTGCTTTCAAACAAGCCGGAGATTGTCAAAAAGGCAAGGGAAGTTTTTGATGCATTAAAAACAGAGTTCACATCCCAATTAGACATTTCAGGAAGCATCGGCAGGAGATACGCCCGCCAGGATGAAATCGGAACGCCATACTGCATAACCATTGATTTTGACTCTTTAGAGAAAGATGATGTCACAATAAGGGACAGGGACTCTACAGACCAGAAGAGAATAAAAATCGTTAAAATAGCTGAAATTTTGGAAAAGCTTTTAAAAGGCAAAACAGAGTTTAAGGATTTATGAAAGAACGGGTTTACTTCCTTATTTCTATGCTTTTCACCCTGATGATACTAGCCCTGATTGGGAATAACCATATGCCAACAGGCTATGCAACCTTCGCTTCGCCTGACCAGGTTCAGACAGCGCTGAATGTCCTGTCAACAGACGGTTCAATGGAGCTCCTTGCAGAGGGTGTGGAGATATGCGCTGTGGTCGAAATCAGCAGCGAAACAACATACTATTACAGCATCATAAAGACCGGGCCAACAGTTGACATGGCAGAAGAATACTGCGCAGACCCCGGCCAGGACAATCTAATCATCAAATTCAATTCATTTGACGACCTTCTTTCAGCAAGCAAGAATCCCAAGGCGTTCATAGCAGAAAAAATGAACACAGGCTATTACATTTTTCCCTCAAACTATGTGAGCATCGGCGGAGAGTCAAGCTGCCCGGCGTCATTCCAGCAGAACTACTGCGCAGCCTTGTACGTTGACTTCTCAAAAACCGAGATTGCAGACATGGGCCTGGCCTGCTGCGCAAACTATGAGCTGACCGCTGAACAGCAGGCAAAGGTTGATGAGGTGAAGAAAGGAAAGGCAGGTTCTCTGCAGTCACCCATGGACTTCCTTTTCAGCACAACCGGAATCATAATAATAATCATGGTGATTATTTTCATAGTGATTGTTTCCTCGCTTGTTGTCCTGAAGCCGAAAAACCCGTTGGTTGAATATGTGCATACCACAAGAATGCAGGGCTATGCAGACGAGGACATAAAGAATTCCCTGGTTCAGTCCGGCTGGGACGAGAAGACGATTGATGATGCTCTAACTAAGAAATAATCTCTTCCAACAAAATTCCGATTGCTGGTTCTTGCATTAATCTCAATGTTTATTCTGCTTCTTATGCTTGAGTGCCATGCAAGAATTATGTAATTACTTGCCGTAGGCAAGTTAAAGCAGGCCTGGCAATCGCGGCAAACATCTGAAGCAAGAAATAGAATTAAGGTCTGCCAAGAAAACGGGATATTTATCCAGATTCAGTAAAACCAAGAAACTATCAGATATACCCCAGCCCCGCCATTATGGCAAATACCAGCACCATTGCTGCAATAAATTTTATGATTGTGCTGTATGTTTCTTCCATGGTCTAGTAAGGTGTTTTACCTATATAAAATCTCGCCAAAAACTATTTAAATGGCTGTTTAAAATGTTAGCCTGTCGGGGCGGTAGCTACAGACTGGGAGAGCGCACCGCTGAAGACGGTGAAGTCATGGGTTCAAATCCCATCCGCCCCACATTTTTTTCAGAATTCTCAGGCAGCCTGCAGTATGTTCGCAGCTATCAGGTTGAATGTCAGTATGACAATCAGTGAAATAACCACGTACAGCCCGACAGACCTTGTCAGATTCTTTCCAATCAGGTATTCTTCGCTGACAGTGTCTGCGCCGTTCTCAATGCCGTTGGACATTATGGTCAGGATGTAAATTATCTGCACAACGTAGAGGCCGACGATTATCTGGAAATAGTATGTGGGAATTCCGTCTCCGAAGAGGTCAACAAGCCCGGCTCCCGCACCTCCTGTGCCTGCCCCTGCGCCTGCCGTTTGCTGTATTTTTGTCAGCTGAATGCCAAGCTTCCCGATTATTGTTGTAATCATTGAGGTTATGCCGATGACAATGCCCGAGATTGTTGGGGTGAGAAAATTAATCTGCGAATTGATGTCGGAGCTTATGTCTGCCATAAGGTCCTTCAGCCTCTCATCAACCTTGTGGATTTCCTTTATGTAAACTGATACATTCACCAGCGCCTGGGATGCGATCAGCGGGCCCTTCTTTGAGCTGTCAATCAGGATTTTCATTGCGCTGTCTATGGTCTTTGACGGGAACTGCAGGATTGCGCCCGCTTTCGGGTCAAATATGGCCTGTTCTATGCCCATGCCGAGCCTTCTTATGTTCACTTCAACTGCCTGGAAGAATGTCCCAGAGGATGTTCCCTCCATGACTGCGGCAACCTTTCCGAATGCTATCTCTGCAGGAATTCCGTCGCCGAGCCTGTTGCCCAGCTGGAAAAGCGCAGAGGCAAATTCATCCTCAAGCTGCTTGGCCCTTTCCCGTATGTCTATTATGTTTTTTGACCTAAGCTTGTAATAGAGCCCGACTGCTATGCCTATTCCCACGGGAATGCCAAGGCTTGCTATTGCTGCGCCGATGCCGTAGGGGCCCTTTATTTTGTTTGGGTCTTTTCTTGCTGTCCTGTAGCCCAGAAAATCGAACTTTATCATCGCAAGCTCCTCAGTCGGGGTGCTGCTGCTTATTGTCTTGAGAATGGTCCCCCTTTTTGAGTCTTCAACCAGGGCAATGTCCCAGAGCGGGTCGCTATGGGCATAATGCAGAACTATCGGGAAGAAGGCGATTGAAAGGAACAGTGCGCCGACAATGATGCTGATTATTAAAGGGTTAATCTTTATTTCAGAACCGCCCATTTTTATTATGACATTATGGTATTTTTTCAGCTCGGGATTCTCCTCGGTTATGTCAGTTTCCCCGTAGCCGGTGGGCCTCGTTGACAGGGTTTTTTTGATAAGGTAGTAAACACTAACGGGCAGTATGATGTTGTAGAGCATGGCAAGGTGGTACCATTCCACATTTTCCATGAAGCTTACAACAAGCGGAAGAATCACTAAACCAAGGATTGGCAGAATTATGCCAAGCATGTGAATCATTGTTATGGGAGACTTAAGGTTCTGGGCAAAATGAAGCATTTTTTCGTAGGTCTCCTCAAGGATGACAGTAAGCGCCTTGTCAAGGGTTGTCAGCCTGTTTTTTTCATTGCCCTCGAACAGCGAGGCCTCAACAAGATGGAACGATTCTATGAACTCCATGTTCCATTTCTTCCATGTCTGCAGATAATGGTCCAGGGATTCCTTTACGGACTCAAATTTCTCTGTTTCAACATCCCAGATTATTTTCTTCATGTCCAGGGAAAGGGGCGGCGTAAGGTGGTCTGATGCGAAGTTAATGGCCCTCTCCAGGTTTGATGTATGCCTCATGTATGTTACAACGTAAAAAATGCAGAGAACCATCTGGTTGCTGGCCTTCATTCTCCAGCTGTTTGCCAGGAATTCCGGAAGCTTTGTCAGCGGGAATATCAGTACAAGGCCGCCCACAACAAAGAATGTTATGAAGAATGTGGATATCTGGCCGCCGGTTATGAACGGCACTGCGATTGTCCCGAAGACGCCCAGGAGCGCAAACAGCACCGGGAAAAGGTAGGCAAAGCTTGTTGTGCCTGCAGGGGTTACGTTCAGGTGGCAGATGCCAATCGCTTCCTGCAAAATGGGCTCTGTTTTTGCATCGGGCTTCAGCTTTATCAGTTTCTCGCTGAAATTGCATGCCTTCTCAAACAGGTTCAGCCGCGTTGGCATGAATTCCTTCTTGAATTCCTGGTATTCCTTGGTGGTTATCGGCCTGGCTTCAACAGACTCGCGCTGGCCAAGTTTTTGCTCCAGCTCTTTCTTGTATTTTGAGACAAGTTCGCCTACTGATTTTTCATCAGGCATTATAGGCCCCTCTTTTTCGCTGCGGATTTGAGCCATTCGTTCCATTCAAAGAAAATTCTTTTTGAGTCCAGCGCTCCAACCTCTTCCCTTACCTTGTCAGATATCCTGTGGAACTGGTCGTTTGCAAGAATCACAAAGTCCGCTTCCAGCAGCTCGGGGTTTTTTGCGCTGTCAGAAATGTCAGCAATGGCTTTCTTGATGTCAGCCCTAAGCTGTATGTTTTCCCAGACAGCGTCCCAGTTTCCTGCCCATTCCCTTACGTTACCTGCGATGCCCTTCAGAATTTCAGACTCGCCGTGCACCAAATCATCCGACGGCACAAGCATGTCTGTTCTTGAATCGTATTTCATCAGATCAGAAAAGCCGTGCTCCGCCAGGGGATCCTGCTCCCAGTGCTTCCTGACTTCAGTAATGGATGTAACCCTCCTCCAGCGGTGCATTCCGTCGGCAGACTTTATGGGATTTGCAACAATGATTACGTCAGTTGCCTTGAAGCTGGTTTTTGGAACCTGCAAATCATTTACAACCCTGTCGTAAACTCCGTAGGGCGAATCGCCGTGGATTGTTCCTGCGACCACATTCGCCAGCGCGCCGACCCTCATGGCTTCGTAGAGAGCCCTGGCCTCTGTTGAGCGGACCTCACCGACAAAAAGGGCGGAATCTCCCAACCTCAGTGTTGTCCTTATTCCCTCGTCAGCAGGAACCTCTGCGGTCCCCCTTGTAAGGGCGCTTGCAACCTTCATCTGCTGTATGTTATAGCCGAGATTTATCAAAGGTGAAACAGGAAGTTCAAGGGTGTCTTCAATTGTTATTATCCTTGTGCTTCTCATAAGCTCAACCATTATGGATGCCAGAAGTGATGTTTTACCTGCGCTCCTTGTTCCTGCCACCAGAATTGTCCTTGCCCCGTCAATGATGAAGCTCATCAGGCCTGCGCCGAGAGGGCTTATCATTTTTTGCTTGATGAACAACGGCAGGGTCCATGGCCTGTCTCTGTGCCTCCTGAATGCAAAGGCGTATCCCGTGGGATTCAGGGGGCCTGTTATTGCGCCGACCCTTGCCCTTGCGCCAGGAATCGAAACCTCTGTGTCAAGTATCGGGTTTGCCTCGTCGAGAGGCCTGCCCGAAAGCAATCTTAATTTTGTTGCCCAGCTTTCCGCTTCTGTCCTTGTGGCTATTATGTTGGTCTTGCAGTTGTCAAAGTCTGCATGGACAATAAACATCGGAGCCTTTCCCATTGGGCTGTTGATTGTGACGTCCTGTATTTTCTCATCCCTCAAAAGAACCTCAACAAGCCCGAAGCCTATTGTATACCTGACCAGAATTGCAGTAAGTTCTGCCAGCTGGTCATCTGTAAGCTTTATGTTCCTGTAATTGGCAAGCTCGTCAATCAAGTCCTTGCCCACATTGAAGAAAACCTGCCTCATCCTGTCCGGGTCGGTGAATTCCTCACGCTCGGGCTTATGCTCTGCCATTATTTTTCTTGCTGTGTCAAGAATCTCATAATGGTCTTCAGATAATTTGAACTCCGGCGGTATGAGATGGTAAAGGATATGAACCGTGTCCGGCAGCTTGAATATGCTTACCTCTGTTTCGCCGACTTCATAGCTTGCAAGCTCCTCTCCGTCAAGGGGATAGCTTGCCATCAGCTTTGTGTACATGAAATCAGGCTTTATGGACGGCCGGAATATTTTCCCGTAGATGCTCCTGTCGCTCAGCTCGTAGCCCGCAAGATAGGGCCTTGCGAGGCCTATCAGTTTTGTCTTGTCAAGAAGCGTGTGAACGTAATTAAGCAGGGCGATGTATTTTCTCTGGCCCTCAAGGTCGGCTTCCTCGATGTATTCGCCGAGCTTTATCCTCTCAAGCCGCATTACCCTCTTGAGCTCCACATAGGCCCCTATCGGGTCGCTTTTCATAAGCTTGAAAATTATTCTCTGGACATCGGCATATCTCTTGTCAAGGTCCTTGGTAAAATTGCCGAATTTCAGCGCTTCGTAGCTTAGTATTTCCTTCTGCCTCGAGAGCTGGCTGAAGAGGGTTGCAATTTCATTGAGCAGCTGGACCTGGTCGAAATCATATTCATAGTCCCGCTTCTGGTAGAAAACTATCTTTGTGGCGCCAACAACCTCAAGCAGCTTGTCAATTGTGGTTGACATGACCACCGGATCATCTTCAATTGAAGGCAGCTTTGGAATGTTTTCATAATTGAACCGGAGAATTGTCTCTGCGCCCTCTCTTACTATCTCAACTTCCTCTGCCATTATTCGCCTCTTATGTATTCTATTAAAAAGTGCTAACAACCTTTTTAAACTTTTATCATATTTTGGAAGCGAATATATATAAATATTGCTGGATTTAGAGGTTAAAATGGCTGAAGAAACCGGCATGGGCGAAAAGCAGGCGAAACCAGAAAAGAGGATGGAAGGTGCTATCTCCGAGTCCGCCGGCCAGATAAACGAGGTCGGCAGGGCGGTCAAGATTCTTGAGGACAAGTACACCAACCTAAGAAGAAAGGTCCAGATAAGCGAGGAAAACTTCCTCACCCAGCAGAAGAAGGCCAGCGATGACCTGAAAGTGATGCAGTCAGACCTTCTTGAGGTGAAACGGGACATAGCTGATGTTAAAGATAAGATAAGGCTGATTGTCAAGGAGCTGAAGCTCACTGCCAAGTCAGAGGACATAAGAGTCGTGCAGAAATACCTTGATTTGTGGGATCCGGTCCATTTCGTAACAAGGGAAGAAGCGAAAAAGATGATTGAGCGCGCTGTTGAGGAGAAGTTCAGGTAAATTCTCGCTGTTGCTTTGCAATAATCCAATAAATTTATAAATAAAAAACTTATATCCCCTGAAATGCCTGCGGGAATACCAACAGATACTGTTTTGAACATGAGGGCTCAGGGGCTTTCTAACAACCAGATTATACAGACCCTTCAGCGGGCGGCCTACAATCCGCAGCAGATTGCCGATGCAATGGCCCAGGCAGACATAAAATACAATGTTGAGTCAATTCCTTCAATGGGCGCCCAGGAGAGCGCGGCAGCTGCCCAGCAGTTTTCACCTTCCCAGTATTCAGATGAGTCATCCTACGGCGAGCAAAAACAGAATGTGGGGTCGGCCATGGCTGAGAACGGCTTTTCTGTCGAGGCGCTTCAGCAGCTTATTGAGCAGATTATCGAGGAGAAATGGGACGCCCTTGTTTCCGATGTTTCAAGAATCGCAGAATGGAAGGAGAAGGTTGACACAAAGCTTGCCGCAATCGACCAGAAGATGTCTGACATGCAGGCGTCCTTTGACAAGCTTCACAGCGCAATCCTTGAGAAAATCGGGGAATACGACCAGACAATCACAGGAGTCGGGACTGACATAAAAGCGCTGGAGAATGTTTTCAAGAAAATACTTCCGGGTTTCATGGAGAACGTGGGCGAGCTTTCAAGGATAACCGACGATTTGAAGAAGAAGGGGAAGTAAGTTCTTAATTTAAGCAGTCAAAACCAAGTTTTAATTCCAAATTATCCTGGAATCTTATGCAGGGCTGCTGTGCAGTTGACTCAGAAAGCTGCTTTTTAAGCGAATCATACTGGGTTTTTGTGACAGGAACTGCAATTTCAAAAGCTGCGGGAACACAGTCTGATGCATTTTGGGCCCTTGCTCTTCCAGCCAACACGGCATAGTACAGGATATCTTTCGGATTTTTGCAATCCTCCCTCAAGGTAACCAGTCCGTATATGTCTATTATTGTCCCCATAGAATTCTTCAGCCAGAACAGGTTTAAATAGATTATTGTGCTCTGGAATAATGATTGGGCTATTAACAATATCACGTTTGCTGGTTCTTGCACTAATCTCAATGTGCAGTTCGCTTCTTCTGCGTGATTGCCATGCGCAAGAAAATGATGAAATCATTTTCTGCGCGCAGAAAACCTTTGGTTTTCTTGCGCAATAAATTAATTATTAACTGCTGAAAGCAGTTTAACGCAGGGCTGGCAATCACTGCAAACATAAAAAGTAATAATCAGAATTAAGCCCTGCCCAGAAACCGGTTTATTATTGCAAGAACCTACTCCTTCATCTTAGCTGCCAGAAGGTAAATCGTAAACACTGCAATCAGCATCAGCACGGCAAATCCGAGAACCTTCGGGTTGAAAAGAGTCGCTCCGAGATTGCCCACAAGCCCTGTCTGGTTGCCTTCGCTTCCCTGGGTCAGCGAAAGCAGCTCGCTTCCGTACACCGTTGCCACAGAGCCGATAACTATGACAAGCGCAACAATAAGTATCCAGTAAAATGCAGTCCCCCTGCCGGTGATTGCGCCGGTTATCCAGTTGTCCTCAACCCCGAAACTCTTGTACAAAATCAGCAGGAACAGCAGGAATATCATTGCAACCACAAATATCGGCGCCATAAGCGTTATCAGCTGGACCAGTTTTGGCGAGAGAAGCGTCAGGACCGCAAGAATGAACGCCAGCATGGCATGGAGGCCCTTGTTTTCCGTGAAAACCTTGGTGTACTCAAGAATCGCAAATACAGTGACCCAGACAAAAAGAAATGAAAAAATTGGGCCGAAAGCTTCAAACAGCCCTATGTCTAAAAATGTTGCCATCTTTATTCCTTGCCGCCGCCAGCACCGAACAATTCACCGACCCCTTCCCGGAATTTCTTGAAGGAGCCTTCCTTGTTATCCTCGTCGCTTCCGGTTATGTAGGCTATAATAATCACAAATATCAGTATGATTACTATCAGGTATATTGTTCCGGGGTCATTGAGAAAGTTAAGCCATGACGGAAGGTTCTGCCAGCCGTAGCCCGCTGCGTAAAGGAATATCAGCGCAACAATTACGATGGATATTATTGCAACTATTCCGCCAGGGCCCTTGGTCCATGTTGGCTTTGCGCCCCAGAGGCCGATTAGCAGGAAAACCGCGAGTATTGCAATCACAAACAGTGAAACGCTTGGGAAAGCCCGGTTCATTATGTTGACAACGTCATTCTGCGAAGGGCTCATCACGTGCGGCACAACAACCGCAAAGCCTATCACCAGCGCAACTATGACGTTGTATCTTTTTCCCTTGTCCCCAAGAACCTTTGTTTTCTGGAGAACAGCGAACATAACCGTGAAAACAAGAACAAACGGCAGCAGTACATCGATTACCCCGTAGTCCCGCAGTTGATAAATCAAATCAGTGAAAGTTACCATTTAGATCACCCTTCTTTTTTCTCCTTCTTTTCTTTTGGCTCGTAGGGCCTTACAACATACCACATCATGGCTACAACTATCAAAATCATCAGAACAGTTCCCACAATGGCGCCGTTCATGTTTCCGCTTGCATAGCCCCATATTAGGGAGAGCCAGGTCTGGCCTGATGATGTTGTTATTGCATTAAGGAATATGATTACAATCGCCGCGAGCATAACCACTGCGAAGAATATGAACCAGCTGTCGTCCCTTGTGAACTTCATTTCCTGGTCTCCGAGGAAGACGCCCATCATCAAAAGGAAGAGGACGGACATAAGTATCAAAAGGAAAACCTGGGCAACTGTCTGGTTGATTATGCCCACAAGCTTTGAAGAGCCGACAACAAGGAATCCGGTCACAAAGGCAACCATGGAATTCAGGTTCTTTCTTGTGTATTTGTGGTCCTTGTCCTCAAAACCCAGAACTTTTGTCTTTTCCAATATGGCAAACATTATGGTGAAAACAAGCAGAAAAGGCAAAATTACGTCGTAAACGCCTACTTGCCCGAAAAAATCAATAGCTGACCTGAATGAAGATACTGCCATACGCTTTTTAAATTAAGTTCACTATATAAATTTTGCGGTTTTTGG
>CAIVED010000022.1 GCA_903904885.1 uncultured archaeon
AATAATATAAAACATATATAAAATAATTATAATATACCGAGTTCCATGAGAAATGAGGGGGGCAACAAATAGTAAACTATTTAAACGCCCCATTTCCAATGGAAATACTTAAAATATGATTTAAAACTTCATTTTGTTTTTTGGGGGGGGTAAAAGATGAGCAGGGCGACTGAAACATTTGAGAAATTTCTATCAAACAATTCTATTTTTTCAAACAAAAACATTCTGCAGGCAAACTACACCCCAGAAAACATCCCTCATAGGGACAGCGAAATAGAGCAGATAGCCAAGATCCTTGCCCCCGCGCTTAAGCTGAACAAGCCATCAAACCTTTTCATATACGGGAAAACAGGCACCGGAAAAACCCTTTCTGCAATCCACACGACAAACCAGATACAGCAGATGGCCCAGGAAATGCAGATACCGGTCAAAATAATATATGTAAACTGCAAGCTAAAAAAAATCGCAGACACCGAGTACCGCCTGATAGCCCAGCTGATAAGGGAGTTTGGGAGGGAAATCGCAGTGACCGGCCTGCCAACAGACGAGGTTTACAGGTATTTTTTCAAGATTATAGACACCAGGAAGCAAATAATAATTTTGATTCTCGATGAAATAGACCAGCTTATAAAAAAGACCGGAGACGAGATTCTCTATAATCTTACAAGAATAAACTCGGAGTTAAAGGAAGCCCAGATAAGCATAGTCGGAATATCAAACGACCTGGTCTTTACAGACACAATAGACCCCAGGATAAAATCCTCCCTTTCCGAAGAGGAGCTGATATTCAAGCCGTACAACGCAGTTCAGATACAGGAAATACTCAGCCAGAGGGCGGAGAAGGCGTTCAAAGAGAACGTAGTCAGCCCCGGGGTGATTGCAAAATGCGCCGCATTTGCAGCAAGGGAGCACGGCGACGCCAGGAGGGCGCTGGAATTGCTGAGAATTGCAGGCGAGCTGGCAGAGCGGGAGGGGGTGGAAAGGGTTGACATAAAGCACCTGGACGAAGCAGAGGACAAGCTGGAAAAGGACAGGATTGCAGACATCGTTTCTTCCCAGCCAAAGCAGTTTCAGGCGGTGCTCTATTCCGTAATAATGCTTTCTTCAAAAAACTCAAAAATCTGCGAGACGGGCGAGCTGTACAATACCTATCGGAAAATCTGTGCCAATACAAACCTTAGACCCCTGACGCAAAGAAGGGTTTCTGATGTAGTAAGCGAGCTTGACATGCTCGGAATAATAAATGCAAGAACCATCTCAAAGGGAAGGTACGGGAGAACAAGGGAGGTTTCTTTGGCAATCAACAGCCAGTCGGAGAAGAAGATAATGGAGATTATCGAACGGGAGTTCAGCTAAAATGCCAACACAGGAGGAAAAAAGAAAAGCGGTCGAAAGAATTCTCAGCCAAAATATACTTGTCAGGCCGGAGATGCTGTCCAAGATAGAAAACGAAGCAGTGATAAAAAAAGTCCTGGGCCTCCCGGAAAAATTCAGCGAAGAAGACCTGAAGCAAATATTCTTTTCAGCGCCCGGCAGGTTAGAAATAGTAAGATCATACAAGGAGGAGGCCAGAAAAAGGACCGCCGAAGATTTCACAGCCCATTTCAATGCAAGATATGGGAAGCTGAAGGAGATTCTCCAAAAAAAGCAGGAGCTTCAGGATGCCATGTCAATAAAGCGGGTGGCGTCAAAAAGCGAAAGGGAAAAAGTTTGCATAATCGGGATGATCTATGAAAAGTCCCTTACAAAAAATAAGAACATCATGTTTACCCTGGAGGACCCGACAGGGCAGATCAATGTTGTTGTAAGCAAGAACAAGCCCGATGTTTTTAAGATGGCCGAAGACTGCGTGAGGGACGAAGTTATCGGCCTTGCGGGCGTGTCGGGAAAAAACATAATCTTTGCGGACAGCATAGTTTATCCGGAAATTCCTGCAACAAACGAGCTGAAAAAAGGCCCCGCAGAAGAATACGCAGTTTTCACCGGAGATCAGCACATAGGCTCAAGGCACTTTCTTCATGAAAGCTTTGGCAATTTCATCAAATGGATAAACCAGGAGCTCGGAAGCGACGAGCAGAGGGAGATAGCAAAAAAAGTCAAGTATGTTTTTCTGGTGGGGGATTTGGTTGACGGGATAGGCATATACCCCACACAATACAATGATTTGGAAATAAAGGACATAGAAGACCAGTACTCAAAGCTGATAGAGGCTATTAAACAAATACCAAATCACATAAGCATAATAATCTGCGCAGGGAATCACGATGCGCTGCGCCTTATAGAACCGCAGCCGCCGCTTTACTCTGATTACGCAAAGGGCCTTTTTGAAATGCCAAATGTTTACATGGTAAGCAACCCAGCAGTCGTAAACATGGGCGCATCTGAAAATTTCAAGGGGTTCAATGTGCTGCTTTACCACGGAGCCAGCTTCCATTTTTATTCTGAAAATGTGGAGAGCATAAGGGCCCAGGGGGGGGTGAAGAGGGCAGACCTCATCATGAAATTTTTATTGCAGAGGAGGCACCTTGCCCCGGAGCACACCTCGGCAACCTACGTGCCCATTCCCGACAGCGACCCGCTTCTGATAGACATCGTTCCTGATTTTTTTGTCACAGGTCACATCCACAGGTCAATGGTTTCATCATACAGAAACATTACCATGCTTAATTGCTCGTGCTGGATAGGAATGACAGACTTTCAGGAAAAAGTAGGCCTGATACCCGAACCAGCGAGGGCAATAGCAGTAAATCTCCAGACAAGGGAAACCAAGGTGATGAGGTTTTAATGGTAGTTGCATCAAAAAGCATGGAAAGGTATTTTGAGGAGATTAATGCAAAGACAGACGTTGCCTACGCCATCGCAAACAACGCAAGAAAAAGAGGATACGACCCAGAGCAGACTGTGGACATCCCACTTGCAAGAAACATGGCAGAGCGGGTTGAGGGGCTGATATCAGCAGTAGCACCGCAGCTTGTGGGGAAGGGGGTTATCCAAAGAATAGACGAGCTGGAGCAAAAATATGGAAGGCTGTCCTGGCAGGTTGCGCTTCAAATTGCGCTTGAGGTTGCCCAGCAAAAATTTTGCGAGTTCAAGGACCAGAAGGAAGCAATGGAAGTTGGCATAAGGACTGGTTTTACTTACCACACCGTCGGAATTGTTTCAGCGCCCCTGGAGGGACTTGTTGAAATAAAAATCAAAAAGAGGCGGGACGGAAAGGATTATCTTGCGCTTGTTTATGCGGGCCCCATAAGGGGGGCAGGCGGAACTGCCTGCGCAGTTTCTCTGCTGATTGCTGACTATGTAAGAAAAAATTTCGGGATAGAAGCCTATGATCCTGACGAAAGTGAGATAAAACGATTTTCAACTGAACTGATGGACTATCAGGACAGGGTTACCAACCTGCAGTACAACCCCAGCGATGAGGAGAAAAAATTTCTGGCCCAGTACACTCCGGTTGAAATTTCCGGCGAGCCTACAGAAAAAATAGAGGTTTCCAATTTTAAGAATCTTCCGAGAATTGAATCAGACAAAATAAGAGGCGGGGTTTGCCTTGTGCTGTCCATGCTTGCGCTGAAGGCCCCAAAAATGTGGAACGAGCTGACAAAATGGGGCAAGGACTTCGGCATGGAGCACTGGAATTTTCTCGAGCAGTTCCTAAAGGTCCAGAAAGAGCAAAAGTCAAAATCAGACTCAAAAAAAGAGGAGAAAAAAGAGAGAATATCCCCTGATTACACATATCTCGCCGACCTGGTTGCAGGAAGGCCTGTCCTTTCGCATCCGCAGGCGGAGGGCGGGCTGCGGCTGAGGTACGGGCGCTGCAGAAACTCAGGATACTCTGCAGCAAGCATACACCCCGCAACAATGATTTTGCTGAACAAATACATTGCAGTAGGAACCCAGGTTAAGGTTGAAAGGCCGTCAAAGGGCGCTGCGCTCACTTCCTGCGATTCAGTGGAAGGGCCCATAGCCAAGCTTGTGAACGGAAACGTGGTCAGGGTAGAAACAGAAGAGGATGCAAAAAAATACAGGTATGAGGTCGAGGAAATACTTTTTTTGGGAGACATCCTGTTCAGCTACGGGGACTTTGCAGACAGGTCCCACATACTCATGCCCCCGGGATATTGCGAGGAATGGTGGGTCCAGGAATTTGAAAGGGAAGCGGTTAATCTTTTCGGTTCGCTGGACTACGAAAAAATTTCAGAACTTCTCGAAATTAGCCCAGAAAAAGTAGAGGAAATTCTCAAAAACCCGATGCAAAAAATTCCTGCAAAGCTCGCAGTTAAGATTTCAAAATTAACAAAAATCCCCCTGCATCCGAGATATACTTATCATTGGAGGGCACTGTCAAACAGCGACCTGATTGGGCTTGTTGGATGGCTTGACCGGGCAAAGGTGGAAAAATCAGATTCTATAGAAAAAATAGTCCTTCCTCTTGAAAAGGGAAAAAGATTCCTGGAGGTAATCGGCATTCCCCACCTGGTCTCCGCAGATAATGTTGTAATCGAAAAAGACGACGCCCATGCATTCCTCTCTTCATTGGGAATAGAAAAAAGTTCAGACCTCAAATCAGAGCTGGAAAAAATAAGAAACCTGCCGGATAAAAAAACCCTTGAAATAATAAACGAGATTGCTGGAATGAAAGTCCGGGACAAGTCGGGGATTTTCATAGGTGCAAGGATGGGCAGGCCCGAAAAGGCAAAGATGAGAAAAATGACCGGAAGCCCCCACTCACTTTTCCCCTGCGGGGAGGAGGGGGGGAGAATGAGGGCATTCCAGTCGTCGCTTGAGGCGGGATTTGTTGAGTCGGACTTTCCGGATTATTTATGCAAAAAATGCGGTTCTGCCACAATAATGCCTGTTTGCGAAAAATGCGGCGAGAGGGCGGCAAGAATCTACACATGCAAGACCTGCGGGAAAAAGGAAACGCCCTGCGAGCACGGCTCGAAATCATTTTCAAGGAAAAAAATCAACATAAAGGAATATTTTGAAAGCGCAATGAAAAAATTAGGCGAGCAAAACCGCCCCGATTTGATAAAAGGGGTTAAGGGAACCAGCAACAAGGACCACATTCCTGAGCATCTCGCAAAGGGGATCCTGAGGGCAAAGCATAATGTTTACGTGAACAAGGATGGGACCACAAGATTTGACATGACTGAACTGCCGTTGACCCATTTCAAGCCCAGGGAAATAGGCACAAGCATAGAAAAGCTCAGGGAACTGGGCTATGAAAAGGACATTTACGGAAAAGAACTTTCAGAGGAAAACCAACTGCTGGAGATAAAGCCCCAGGATGTGGTTCTTCCTGCAAGCGACGAATCACCGGACGAAAAAGCGGATGACGTTCTGATGCGGGTTGCAGAATTTGTTGATGATTTGCTTGTTAAATTTTACGGCCTTGAGCCGTTTTACAATGTAAAGACCAGGGAAGACCTTTTGGGACATCTGGTAGTAGGCCTTGCCCCGCACATATCTGCGGGAATAATGGGCAGGATAATCGGCTTTTCAGAAACCCTTGGCTGTTTTAGCCATCCGCTTTGGCATGCTGCCCACAGGAGAGACTGCGACGGCGATGAAAACTGCGTCATGCTCCTGATGGACGCACTTCTGAATTTTTCAAGGCAATTCCTTCCGGACAAAAGAGGGGGCAGGACAATGGATGCCCCGCTTGTATTGACCGCAGTCCTCAATCCCGCAGAGGTTGATGACATGGTGCACAAGGTTGACGTGCCTTTCAAATATCCCCTGGAATTTTACGAGGCCTGCCTGGAGTACAAGCATCCCAAAGAAATCAAGATAGACCAGATAGGGAAGAGGCTTGGGACAGAATTGCAGTATGAGTCCATGGGATTTACGCACAACACCGCCAGCATCTCAGCAGGAGCCCAGTGCTCCGCATACAAGATATTGCCCACAATGGAGGAAAAATTGAGGGGACAGATGGAACTTGCTGAAAAAATAAGGGCCGTCGACAAGGAGGATGTTGCAAGGCTTGTTATAGAAAAGCATTTGCTGAGAGACGTAAAGGGTAATCTGAGAAAATTCTCAACCCAGAGGTTCAGGTGCTCAAAATGCAATGAGAGCTACCGCAGGCCGCCCCTGGCCGGAAAATGCATTAGGTGCGGGGGCAACATAATATTTACAATCTCTGAAGGCTCGATAGTCAAATATCTTGAGCCAAGTCTCAGCATAGCAAAAAAATATGCGGTTTCAAAATACCTTAAGCAGGTGCTCGACCTGACAAAGAGAATGATTGAGAGCACCTTTGGCAAGGAAAAGGAAAAGCAGACGGGGCTTGGCGCATGGTTTGGGTAATCCCCTCATTTTTTCAATCACCCAACAATAAAAATCCTTTTTTTGGGCAGGCCTTAAAATTGATTCATGTTTTTTTCTGTTTGCCTCAATTGCCGAGCCTGCGATAAACTGCTTTCAGCAGTTAATAATTTTTTCTTGCATGGCACTCGGGCAGAAGAAGAAAGTTCGACTTGAAGAATAATGCAAGAACCAGCAAATGAGATTTTTGTTAGTGGAGATTTAAGAAATGATTACATCCTTATTATGAAGCTGTCAAACTCATCGTCAAGCTCAACATCCTCAACAGAAACACCTTTTATTGCGGCCAGCAAAGGGCCTTTTTTGCATTTCTCTGCAAGCTTATTTATTTTTTCCTCGTCGCCGGAAACAACAACCTCAAGATTCCCGTTGCGGAGGTTTTTTGCATAGCCCACAAGCCCCCCGATGGCAGCAACTTCCCTCCTTAGAAATTCCCTGAATCCGACACCCTGAACCCTGCCGCTGACAAGTATTCGTTTATACCTCATTTTGAAGCAAAAGGCACTGAACAAATGGGATGTTTTTTATTTTTATTATGTTCTTCTCATTTATAATTCCAAGTTTCCTGACCAGCGCAACGGATTTTTTGCCAACGGCGTTTATTATGTAGGCATTTTTGCATTTTTTCTCTGCTTCAGAATTAATCATTTTCACTCCTTTGTAAAAATCAGCAGTCAGGTCAAGCAAGAGCCCCCTTTCAGCGTATTTTTTCCCGATTATATCCGCATCGCAGGCAGAAACAATCATCCCTGATTTTGATTTGTGCTCTTTTATGATCATATTTTTGACCTTACAGCCCGCTTTGCCCCGCAGGCCTGGCAACGCAAAAACAAGAATCCACTTTCCTCAACCAGTTTTGTGTCCGGCTTTCCGCAGGTTTTGCACAAAACATACTCCTCGGCATATTTTTTTATTTTCTCGTTTATTGTTGATGAATGGACCTTTGTGCCAAAAATAAGGAGCCCCTTCCTCAAATCGCCCGGTGTTGCCAGCTCTTTCAGGAGAAATTTAAGAAAATGCTCCGCAGGCCTGTTGAATGCGTCAACTATTTGATTGAAGTTGGAGACTACGGTCTTGTTTCCCTGCACATGGCCGATAACTTTAGGTATTTCAAACCTGGAGCCACCCTCCTTGCTGAGAGATGGAAGCTTTTCCTTTGCTTTTTTCAGTAATTCCGCATATTCAATTGCCATGTTTTTTAAGAAAAAAGCAATATATTTAAATGTTGTTAAAAGAAAGCATGTCCTGATGGTACTTGAAGCGCTAATATCCCCCCTGAAAGCCGAAAAAAAGCCGTGGGAAACTCTTATTCTGGGTTTTGTTTATTCCGTTATAGCAATTGGCCTAAGCCTCTGGATTTTTGAGGAACAGGCATCGCTAGTCTCCGTTTTCCTTATCTCAATCGCAGCAATCCCCCTTGTTTACTCAACATTCAAGCTGGAGGAAGAAAAGGACATTACTTTGGAAAAGGAAAGGGGAGTTTTAAAGGAGCATTCCAAGGCAATAGCATTTCTGATATTCCTGTTCTGCGGGATAGTGCTTGCCTATGTTTTGGCCTATCTCCTTCTGCCGGCAGCCCAGACAGGGCATCTCTTCTCTCTTCAGCATTCAACCATAACTGAAATAAACTCAAATGCGCAGTCAAGCAATGCCCTGTTTTCAAGGATATTTCTCAATAACATGAAGGTCCTTACTTTTTGCATAGTATTCTCTCTTTTTTACGGAGCGGGGGCCATATTCATCCTGACCTGGAACGGGAGTGTCATAGCAGCGGCCATGGGAAATTTCATAAGGGAAAATCTAAGCACCTATGCGGGGGCGGCGGGGCTAAAGGGAATTTCCGGATATCTTCACACATTTTCGCTGAGCCTTCTTAGATACAGCATACACGGAATCCCGGAGATTGGGGCATATTTTATAGCCTGCCTCGCGGGGGGAATAATTTCAGTTGCAATAATCCGCCATGATTTATCAACAAAAAAATTTGAGAAGATAATATTTGACACTTCAAACCTGCTGTTAATTGCAGTGATTGTGCTTTTTATTGCGGCATTGCTCGAGTCCTATGTTATTCTTCCCAACTTCTAGTCAAGAACCTTTATCTTGCCGGGCATTATCTCAAAAACATCCCCGTTCCGTATGAGCTCCCCAATAATCTGGCTTGCATTTTTCATGCCGCACTTTTCAACCAGAAGATCCATGTCAACCCCGTCTCCTTTGTCAAGCTCCCTGATAAGCCCGAGAACCTTTGAGCTGTTGTCGCAGACTATCTCTTCCGGGACAGCCGCTTTTTCTGTTTCTTCTGTGGCATAGAATCCCTGGACAACAGCAATTTCCTTTTTTCTGAGAATAAAAGGGCCTTTTTCGCTTTTTACAATTATTTCAGATGAAATGAAAGGGACGTTGTTGTATTCCCTTATTTTTCCTATTACATTTATTATATCCCCCACTTCAATTTTTTCAAATGCCCCCGTTTTTTCAAATGATTTGACTGCTATGCTGCCTGTTTCATCCTCAATGAAAATGCTTTCAACCAAATCGGACGATTCTTTTGAAAGGACAACACCAAAAACATTCACCCTTGATGCGACAACACCTTTCGGGGTTTTGTAGGCAGAAAAGCCTTCATTCCTCGTGAAACTGCCGCCCAGCAGGTCTCCTATTTTCATCCATAGGGCAGTCTGCCTTTTCTGGAATTTGCTCTCTCCTGCTGTGTTTTCATCGCTCATATTTTCTGCAGGAACCCTCTCTTCGGCTCAAAAATGTCCCCGCTTCTTCTCAGGTTTTCGATTATGTCTTCAACCTCTGAGGCGTCAAGCCCCATTTCAATTGAGGATTTTACAACATCTTCTATGGGAATTACTTTTCCTATTTTCTTTTCCAGTTCAGTGATGGCATCCTTGACAACATGTATCCTGTTTCTCTGGGATGTGGAAATCCCGACGCTAATCCTGTCGATGTCCATTTTTCCGGTTTCGGGGTCTATGCCTATCTGGTTCAGGCAGTAGTTTACAATGTCAATGGCCCTTTTTGCGTCCTTTTTCGTAACCTTGTCTGCGAGCCTTGCTTTTGCAGCGGCTTCGGAAAGCCTCACAAGGGCCTCAAGCTGCCTTGCAGAAATGGGAACTGAAACATACCTGCTGTCTTCTGAATAGCCAGAAGAGCGCATTTTAAGATAATAGTCCTTTATTTCCTCAAGCGCGCTTTCTGTAAGTTTTGGAAATGAAGTCTGCTTTGCAAATGCAATGTATTTTCTCAGCAGAGTTGTTGGAATCTCAACATCTTTCTCTCTCTCGGTATCCTGATGCAGGTTGAGTATGAAGCTGGTCATTTTTTCATCATTTTCCGGATTTGGCAAATCCTTTATCGGGAATATGAGATCAAACCTGTTGAGCAGAGTATTCGGGAGGTTGATTTGCTTTGAAATTATTTCTTCGGGGTCAAACCGTCCCAGCTTTGGATTGGCTGCTGCTAAAACCGTTGTTTCAGACCTCAGTGTTGCCTGGATGTTCGCCTTTGAGACAGAAACTGTCTGCTGCTCAAGAGCCTCGTGCATGGCGTTCCTGTCGTCAACGCTCATCTTATCCAGCTCGTCAATAATGCATATGCCCCTGTTTGCAAGGACCAGTGCTCCTGCTTCCAGCGCCCATCCGGACAAAAATTCATCCTTTACCACAGAGGCAGTAAGCCCTGCCGCTGACGCTCCCTTTCCTGAAACCATTTTTGATTTTGGCGCAACAGCTGAAATTCTTCTTAGCAGCTGGGATTTTCCCGCACCGGGGTCTCCGATCAAAAGTACATGGATGTCTCCCCTTGAAAAAACTCCAGAATCCCTCTTTTTTCTGACTCCGCCCAAAAGCTGCAGAAAAAGTGCTTCCTTAATTCGGTCGTGGCCGTAGATTGAAGGAGCTATAGAATTTACAACCTTTTGAAAAAGCTTGGTATCCTTGGACAGCTCCATTATCTGGGCTTTTTCCTCGCTGCTGATTTTCACCTCTCCGAATTCCTCTTCAAGGCCATCAATGAAATTGCAGTCAACAACAAGCTCAAACTTTGTAAGCTGCCCCCCGTCCTTTGAAGGAATGGGAACTTCTTTCAAAACCCCATTAACACAGATTTTTGTTCCCGGATTTGTTTTCTTGTCAGACATGGGGCTGACTAAATCATCCCTGAGCAGAATGTTTATTCTCTTTGGCTGCTCTCCGCCTTCCAACTCTTCGGGAATTTCCTCGAGCACAATGCCCTGCACGTCAACAAGCTCCTTGCCTATCAATCTGAACTTTCCCTTTCTGCCGCATCCGCACCTGAACGGCTCTTTGAATTTTGTTTCTGTCTGGGTTACGGAAATAACATTGCCGCAGCTGGGGCATTCAAACTTTGCGATTGTAACCTGCGGGCGGACATCGCTTTTCTGCCTTACAAGCCCAGCTATGAAAAGAAATTTGTTTAGATGGGCGCTTCTGACTTCCCTTATCATGATTTTCTGGGACAGGGGAAGGTTCCTGAACCTCACCCTGAAATTTTTAATCTCTGTGTCAAAGCTCTCAAGCGATATTTCCGCTGCCCTTATGGCTTCCTCGGGTTCGTCCAGCAGATGCTCTGCGAGAGAAGGGTCAAATTTGGAAAGAAGGGTGAAATCAACAACGATGAATTTTTCTCCCTTAAGCGATGCCTCTGCTATCTGCGTCTTTGAGTTTGACTCAAAAAAATCCTGGAATCTCCTGATTTCTTCTGCAGCATCCATGTGAATTAAAAATTATTGAACCTTTTTCAGGTTTATAATGAGTTTTTCAAGTGCCGCTCTGACCTCAGCCTCGGATTTTGTTCCGGTGCAGACAACCTTTCCGTTGCTGAAAAGCAGGAATGTTGCCTTTGCCTCATTCAGCTTGTAGACCAAACCCGGGAACTGCTCTGGCTCGTATTCTGTGTTGTCCAGCTTTATGGCCAGCTTGTTCAGGTTCAGGTCCATGCCGATTCCCCCCGAGGCAACCATGTTTTGTATTGTGACCTCTGGTTTTATTGTTATCTTGACGTTTATCTTTTCGAGGCTTTTGATAATTTTCTGTATTGCCTCGTCCACCTGCTGCATGTTCCTTGCGCCGGTGCAGACTATCTTTCCCGAG
>CAIVED010000023.1 GCA_903904885.1 uncultured archaeon
ATGCACATAGGTTCAATGTTGCATTCAAACATATCCGCCTTGGCAATATTTTCCATTATTTTTCCTATGACAATGTTATTCTCAGAATCGACCATTTGAGTTTTTATTTTTTCAAGAAACGGTAGAATTTTTTTAAGCTCATTTTGAGCCAGTATTCCCAAAATTTCTTTTATGTAATGTTTTTCCAGGTAGGTATCAGGGTGCTTAAGTATGTAATCGCTATGCTTCAATTCTATCGCATCTGTTTTGATTGTTTCCTCTCTGCCGCTCGGGCACCCATTTGCATGCTTTGCAAGAAAAGGAAAAAGAGATGATTTATTATATTCCTCTCTCATTCTATTGCTTAATGCTTCAAAGTCCATCTTTAACCTCTTCAATTATGTCATGATATGGCTCTTCTATTGTGATGAAGTAAAACATGTCATCTTCAGGAAAGACGTATTTGTTTGGGTGATGGTATGTTTGCAGGAAAATACCATCCTTTCTTGTCCTTCCTTCTATAGACATTATTTTTCTGTAAACAGGTTTTATGCCGAAAAGGCCAAAAAAATTCTTCTCACTTATTGTAATTCTTTTTTCTTCTATTTCAAGTTCATGAATTAAGTCCCCTTCCTTTCTGCAGGTTGGCTTTTCGCTGTATATTACTGTGACATATTCTGCCTGGAAGCCATCAATCCTTATTATTTCTATGTTTGGGTCAAGCTTTAGAAATTCTCTTACCTTGGTTTCCACTTCCTCTTTTGTAAAAAGCCAGCCCTCTTTGCTCAACTGTTCTGTTTTTGAAATCACCTTCATTTTAATCACCTCTTTGCTAATATGGCAAAAAACTTTATTCCTTCCAGCTTTTTGTTTATTCTTGCGCCCCAGACTATCCTGGCTTCTTCATTGATTTTGTCTGAAATTTTGTCCACAATATTTCTTGTTTCATCCAAGCTCATGGTTTCAGGACCTTCAATAGACACGAGAGCGCCATCTGCTTCAGGGTAGCTTATTTTGGCAATGTCATTCTCAGTTCCTGAAAAGAATCTTGTTTCTTTGGCTTTGTCAAGGATTGATTTAACATCCTCAAAATCAAGGTTAACTAAACCTTCTTTTTCAAGCATTGATTTTATCATGCTTATTGCTCGCTCATCTTTTATCTTTTCTTTAATATATTTTTCAACAGTTTCCATTTTTACCTCCATAAAAGTTTTCCTTGAATTTTTCGCAGTTGATTGTGATTTCTGCATAATGCTTTTTTTCTATTTTGATAAGCACTTTATCCATCTTTCATCCGAAAATAATCTTTCCCTCCTCTTCTTTTCTTAGTTCTCTTGCTGCTCTGTGTATTACTTCTTCGTCTATATCTTTTCCATTTTCAATATGCTGGAACATCAGCTCATTCCACAGCCGTTCAATATCCCTGAATGACATGTCTTTTGTTATTCTTGCAAGGAAATCATGGTTTATCTGTGCGCTTATTCTGCCCCTTGCGAGGTCTGCCTTGTTCTTGCAGAATGAGAATCTTTCCCCATAGGATGGCATACCAAATTTTAGTGTTGTGAATCTGTCCTGCAGGGCTTCTCCCAGGCGGTTCACATCGTTGCTTGCGAGTATGACTATTGCCTTTATTTTTTTTCCATCGCTTTCAAGCGCCCTGTTGAATTCTCCTATAAGGTAGTTGTCATCCCCCCATCTTGAGTTGAACATCTTTTCTGCTTCATCTATGAATATTATGCATTTTTCAAACCTCTTGGCCATGCTCACGATTTTGTTTATGCTTGCGCAGGGGTCCATATTTTGTATGTTACTTCCCTCAACAAGTATGATAGGGCATTCTATCTCTCCTGCGAGCGCCCTTGCTGCGTAGGTCTTGCCTGTTCCCGGCGGTCCCTGAAAGAGGAGAAGATTAGCCCTTTTCATGCCGAGCTGTTCTGCCAGATTCTCTTTTTTGTACATCTGGGCAATCCGGCTCAATGTTTTAATGACATCCTTTTTTTCTGATATGTCGCTTAGTTTGGTGTTTGAGATATTTTCTACCTCAAAGCCGAACAGCTGCGAGGGCTTGTAATTTTTTATAGCTTCCTTCACGCTTTCCATGCTGATTCCGGTTTTGTAAGATATTTTTACCAAAACATTCAAGTCCCTATAATTGTAGCCGATTGTGTTTTTTGATATGTGTTCTATTATGTCATGTTTTAGCAGTTTTTTGAAATTATTTTTTAGAAAGTTTTTCTTTTCCTCGTCTGTTGGCAGGTCAAAGATTATTCTTGCTTCAAACCTGTCAATCATTCTTGAATCCAGATCTACCCAGTCATTCAGCGTGACTATCAATATCTTGTTTTTTCTTATCCTTATTATTTCAAGGATATTCATGAAATCCCTTTTGTCTTCTGAATTGATTTCGAAGCGGTCCTTTTTGAAAATATAATTTAGGTCGTCCAGGAAAATGATTTGTTCTTCTTTGTTGTCAATTTTCTTGAGTAGATCCTTGAATGAATCGCATCTGGCAGAATTCTTGAAGCCAAAGCCGGCACAGCTCATGTAAACAACCTTTTTGCCTAGCGATTCTATGAGATTCTCTGCAAGAAATGTCTTTCCAACCCCTGCATCACCCTGAAGGATGAAGCTTCTGCTGGCAAGGGGATTATTTTTTGATTCTATCAATGATTTTATTTGCCTCTTGTCTGACTCACTCAGAGAAGAGTTTTCAAGTATTGTTGATATTGTTTCTTTCATATTTAATCCTCAAGCACCATGTTCAATGCTGCCTCCCAAATTCCAACTGCAAGCAAAACTGCTGCCAGGATTATTTGAAACCAGACAGGCATAAATTCAAAAGGAAAACCGACCATTTTAACATTTAAACTGATTGCATACAAAATAAAATAAGCCGCACCTGCAGCTGCCAAAATCCAGCCAATATAAAACATTAAAGGTTGTTCTTTCATTTTCGTTACCTCCTCATTCGGGATTTTCAGAGAATGGCAACTTCTATTTAAACATTTCTATCAAATAGTAGAATTACATATCTTTACATAGAAAAATATATAAAGAAACCCGTTTTAACCTTTGTTTATGGAAACATATATAAATAAAACATCAAACCCTGAAGAAGAGGGGGTAGATATGGTAAAAAAGGTACTTATAGCAACATTATACAATCCAGAGCCAGTTCTCTTAGCTTCTACACGTCTTGGACCTGATAGATTAATACTTCTTATTGACAAGGAGCCAAGCAAGGAGCAGGAAGAGAGTTTGAAGGTCATTCAGGGTTCATTGGGGAAGGTTATTGATGTAAAGACAGTCAAAACAGCTGTTTATGATATAGTTGACGTAGCTCGCAAGTGTGTTGAGATTATTGACATGCAGCCGAAAGATGACTGGATATTTGTGAATATCACTTCCGGCCGTAAGACGAAAGCCATTGGATTACTGTTTGCTGCTTACGCCAGGCATGATAGAGTTCGCAAGATTGCCTACAATCCTGAAGAAGACAAGAGTTCGGTGGTGTATCTGCCGAAATTATCATTTAAACTGACTGAAAGCCAGAAGAAGATACTTGAAGCATTGGAATCAGGCAAGTTTGAAAGCATAAGTGATTTATCTAAAAAGGTCGAATTATCAAAT
>CAIVED010000024.1 GCA_903904885.1 uncultured archaeon
AGCATTTTTAATATTTGTTATTTGGTTTGTAAATAAAAAACTAAAATAGGACCATAAAAAATGAACAAGAAAATATTATTCATACCATTTATTTTATCAATCTTAGTTATTACTGGATGTAAATTTTGTCCTAGTTCTTGCGATGATGGGATAAAATGCACTAACGATTTTTGTAATGTCAGCACAAATTATCAATGTTCCCATAATAACATAACTCCTTGCGAAGGAAACAACAAATGCGAAAAAGGAGAGTATGGAACAAAAGATTGTCCAAATTGCACAGATACTAATAATCTTACAAAAGATTATATAAATTATCAAACAATGGAATGTGTTCACGATTGTAACGATTATTTTGATGCTTGTCCATTTACCAAATTAAAAACTCAAGGATATGGTGATTGTATTGATTGTGGTTGTATTGATTGTATAAGTGATTCTGATAATCCTATATGCACCATTGATAGATATAATGCAGAAGTTGATGCAAGAAATGAATGTAATGGGTTTACATAAAAAAGGGAACTAAAGGAAAATGATAATCAGCGAAGAAATATTTTGGATAATATTCACAGGATTCTTCTCAGCAATCTGTTCAGCATTTATCACCTACCTTTTTACCTGCTATACGCGTAAAGAAATTAAAATTGGCAATATTTTAAAATTCTTATTGTTATCTTTAGTGGTTGTGTTTGCTACATTCTTTATAGCAACATTAATATTTATCTGTATTTCATTAATTCTCCAACTGGGATTTGGCGTAGCCATAGAGTAAATTTTAACTCACTTTTAAATAATTAAACCCACTACGCAGGGAACGGAGTTTTTCCACTCTCCGGAAGCGGGGTTTCTTTGATCTTAGAAGAAACTGAATAAAAAGGAGGACAAAAAATAGTTTGACTATCTCTTCTTCTCATCCTTGTACACGCTCTTAAAAAACGGGCACATCACACAAAAATGGTCTGTTGGGCATAAATATGATTTGTCATTAACTATTTTGAATTTAAATTCTTTCCAGCTAGACAACTCGTCCCAATTAAGCAAACAACTATTAATGTCAAAATCAAAATGCCCGCAATATATTCTTTTTAAACCACCACATACATAAAAGATAGTTGAAACCTGTTGAGAACTAAGAATACTATCAGATTGCAATTTTTTAAACATATCATAGTTCTGCTCTGCTTCTTCAGGAGTTATGCTTAGTTCAATCACTGCTTCAACAGGAGTCTTGCCTTCGCTGAACATCTTGAACATTTTGCTGCTTGTTTCTCCGCTAATGGTTTTCTTTTCGTTCATGTTGTCCTCATTGCCGGCTTGCTCTAAATTGTTCCGAACAGTGTCCCAGGATACCCCTACTTCTTTGGCGATTTTGCCTGTGGAATACCCTTGTTTTTTGAGTTCTGCAATCTTTTCCAGCTTTTTTTCTGAGATGGTCATGAAGTCAGGTTTGATTTAGTGGTATAAAAATCTTGCTATATGGGGAAAACTATCTCGTACAACATTTCGGTACGAAAAAAATGTTCAAATTGAGTTCGATTCGAGATATTTTTTGAGAGATTATTGAGAGTTTTCCTGCAAGTCTGATAAGTATATCTGTGGATATATGAAAATTAAAATTGTAAAATCAAGAAATTCAAAAGGTAAGGACTAGGAGGTCATGGAGGGTCGTCGGGAGCCTTAACTAAGTAACCTTCAAGATCGTTAATCCTGGCCCGAATTTAGGGGTTCAGAAAGGATTATATAGTCGAGGATATTACCTGTTTCATAGGTTTTCTTCGGAAGTTTGATACGCAGGCTTATCGGAAAACCGATGCCTTCCCGCCTGACGTATCTGGGTGACCACAATTTGACTTATTTTCTTTTTGTAGTCACCTGTTTTATCATTTTCTTGTATTGTTTTATTAGGAACTTTGCTGTTGGTTTCAGATTATGACTTCCTGAATATTCATTTAAGGTGTAATAATATTCTGCTCTATCTTCCAGAAGTATGTTTATTGGGGGATATTTGTTTCTTAGTAATATAAAATTTAACAAAAGCCGTCCAACCCTGCCGTTTCCGTCCTGAAATGGATGTATATGCTCAAATTGGTTGTGAATGATTGCTGCGAGGATTAATGGCTTGAATTTTCTCTTGTTTTTCTTGTACCATGAAATCATATCCTCCAAAGCACTTTTTAGCTGGTTTGAGGGAATGCCTGCGTGTACAATTTCTCCTCTGCCATTTTTTATTACAACTTCAACATTTCTTAATTGCCCTGCAAAGCTTTTTGTTCCATCAAAGCAGAGTTTATGTACGCTCTTTATCAGTTCAAGAGACAAATCATGCTTTGTTTTTCTTATGAATTCTACTGCTTTTGCAACATTTTCTGATTCATGCTCATCATGGTTTTTTGGGGTTTTTTGTTTTTCTATTATTTCTTTTACTTCTCCCTGCTGGACTGTTGAGCCTTCTATGGCATTTGTGTTGTAAACAAATTCCTCTGTAAATCTGTGCCACTCTTTTTTGTCAAGATGATGTATTTTTATCTCTTTGTCAAATAGGTTAAGAAATTGTAATTGTTTTTTTGTCAGTGAGAAATTGAATATTTCTGTGTTTAATTCTTCCAATTCTCCGGATATGGCTTGCTTTGCTTCAAGCTCTGCTTTTTTAAGTTCATCCAAAGAAAGATTTAACCCCAGGTATCTTCTTATTTTTTTGACAACTCCCTTTTCTCTATAAGAATAAACGAGGTAATACTTTACTCCTTTTCCGTGCCTTCTTTTTTCTATGAACATATACTATTAAAGGTGTCCACATTTATAAATATTTGTATTTTGTGGTCACCTACAGCCTATACCCCAGTTCCTTCTTTGCGAATATGAATGCCGCAATAAGCGAGACCATGTCCAATGCATTGTGCTCGAGAACAGGGGAGATGTCTGCATCACAGAAAATATACTGTCGGTATATGACCGGCACCTGCTTTCCCGCTATGTCCTCTCTTTCTGAGCCGCAGAGAAGGTCTATCTGTCCGAGTTTTGAGTTGCGTAGCCTAAGTTTTTTTCTTGCGCTGATAAAGCACTGTGTATAAACATCTATATTTGGCTCCATTTTGGGAATTTCCAAAAGATGCGCTGTGCATCTGCTTTTTATCCTTTTCAAATCAAATGACCTTCCGTTGTATGTTACAATAATATGATGGCCGTTGATTTTATCGTTTAGGTGTTGCAGAAGAGCGGCTTCCTCGAGAGGGTTTCTTGCAAAGGCAATGTCTATCCTGAGGCTGCGGTTATCCCTGTAGGCCAGGCCTGCGGATATTATTTGGTCATTCATGCCAAGCCCTGCCGTTTCCAGGTCAAGGAACAGTTTGTCTCTCTGCCACGCCGATGCCATGTTTTTCAGGACATACTCCAGTGTTTTTGATTCGCCTAAATCAGTTATTGGAATGCGGTAGAGCGAGAAAAGTCCTTTTTCATTGCTTTCTGTCTTCCCTTTATTCCCGAAAACTTTTGGGGTTTTTATCTTAATCTCGCTTTCACCGCACAGCATTCTGTTTATTTCGCGGATTATGTGCAGGGCATATTCCAGCTGCTTTCTCTGGCAGTCTTTCAGCAGGAGATGGCTTGAGTATGCCATTTTCTGGTAGAGGTCAGCCAGCTGTTTTGGCGCCAATGGCAGTTTTATCCTGCCCTCGCAGAGTTCCAGGCCTGTTTCAAGGCTGTCTTCAAAATCCCTGCTGTTGAATGTGCCTATGCCCTCCTCAAGAAGGCTGTCTTCCATGCCCCTGACAATTTTTTCATGGCCGTGGATAACAGCAATCCTGGAACTGACTATTCTCCTCTCATTTCCTTTTACCAGATAAAGATTCCTGCCTCCCCCAAGCTGTTTTTTTATCTTTTCAACAGTTGCTTTTCTTTTTGTTTTTGCAACCTTCACTTCAGCAACAGAATCATTTACTATTATGTCTGGGAGGAAGTATTCCCCGCGGTCGTCCTCAACACAGGACCCGTTCGAGCTTGTAACTTTTAAAATAGGCAGGGGAAACGTTTCCCTGAACTTTTCGGTCTGTCTTTTTCCCTCAGGATCCAGTTTCATGGTCATCATGAGAAGCATTCTTGTAAGCTGCTCACCCAATGTGCCTATTTTTTTGACCTTTCTCTGGGTGGAGGTTACAAACTCAGAGGAGTTTATGCCTGTTAAATTTGATATTACCTCTGTTTTAGTGGTGCCAAGATGGTAGATTTTGTCATTTTTCCGCAGCAGGTCCACGAATCTAAACAGCAGCCTGTGATTTTCTCTCAATCCCCCTGCGGGGGAGATGTCACCCTCTTCGCGGTATATTTGGAGCAGGTCGCTCTTTATTTTTTCTGTGTTTGTTGATTTTACAGAAACCTTGCGCGATATGAGGTCATAAAGCGGCGGGGAGCCAGGGAACATTTCATGAAGTTCGGGGTACAGCCCGTTTACTAATTCTCTTACAGAAGGCAGGCTGTTTCTGTTGATTTTTCTTGTGTATGCATCATGCTCCTTCCTGTGCCATTCCTGTTTCCTCAGCTCGGATATTGCAGGCAGTTTGATATTCTGGCCTCCATACAGCCCTATAACTTTATTCAATGGGTAGGCTTTCCTGAGAGATTCTTGAAAAGTTTCCTGTGTTGTTGTAACATAGCCTGATTTCCATCCCGCAGCTGCAAGAAGATTTGTTACATTGTGGCCAAAGCCGTTTTTAACTGCAAGTTTTTCCAGGCGGGTTGATATGCCCCATTTCCCTTCTTTTCTTGTTTTGGTTGTAACGCAGACAGATTTGGTTTTATCTGCGAAACCCGCTTTAAGCATAAGTTCATCTACTTCTTTTAGGACAATATCCTCAAGCTTTCCCTCTTCACCCACTTTCAGCACCCTCTTTGTCAAGCACAATCCTCTGTGCAGTAAGCTCTAGCGCCAGCTGGCCATTGCCTGATTTTTCTGCAGATATTATTCTCATCTCCAAATCATGTGCTTGCTTTTCAAAAAAGCTTTTTCTCAGGGCGCTGATGCAATGGCTGTCATCGCTGCGTCTTCTTGCAATCTGCGCAAAAAGCCTGGCGGAATTTTCAGGGTTCATCTCCACACTCATTGAAGAGCAGTAGCCCAAAAATGATTTCTCCAAATCATCGCAGGTTACGCCCTGCCATAAAGGAAGGTCGCTTATTGCATCCTCCGGCCGCAGGAGAATATTGTCGATATCATTGCTTCCTGTTAAGAATTCAAAAAACAGCTCCCTTTCAATTGCGCTGAACTGATCAGGTCTTAGCCGGCTTCCTGCAGATCTTCTTTGTGTCGGGTTGCGGGCAAGGTGCGAGAGGACCGCAAGCTCAATGTCTGCCTGGTCGCGGGAACGCTGGGGGGATTTGGACATTCGCCATGACCTGAAGTCTGCTCTCACAATCCTTTCTTCTATTCCAAATCTGTTGGCTATGCTGTTCAGGTATCTGTCCTTTAGCAGCAATGATTGCGCAGAATAAACTGTAGGATACAGAAAAGTCCTTATGGTTTCAGTAACCTCATCCGGCTGCCTTGAATTGCCAGCCATATCCAGCTGGAAATCAATGAGAAATCCCGGGTCCGATATTATTTCGCGGAATCTTTCCCTGTCCGAAATAATAAAAACATCAGGATCATTTCCCTCGGGCAGCTGGGCCACAAGGGCCTGAAGCCCGTGCTCAAGAAGTTTTCTCCCGCAGGTTACTGTTTTTTCCCTCCCTGCATTATCCGGGTCAAGGCAGATTACGCATCTGCTGGTCAGCCTTGCAATCGCGTCGACATAGCTGTCTGTCAGCTCAACACCGGCAAAGGCAACAACATTTTTGAACCCTTCCTGGTGCGCGACAATTGCATCAAAATATCCCTCAACAAAAACCGCAAACCTCTGTTTACTTATTGCTCTTGTGGCCTCGTAAAGCCCGAATAGCGTTTTTTCTTTATTGTAAAATGGGGTGTTTATGGTCAGAAATTTTGGAGCATCTTTCTGGTCAGGAAACATCCTGCCTGAGAATCCGACAGTCTGGCCCCTCCTGTCCCGGACAGGAATCATTATCCTTTCCCTGAACCGGTCAATCAGCGTTCCCCTACTGCTTTCCTGGGAAAGCCCGAATGATATCAGCTGCTCCCTTGTTAATCCCTGATTTGAAAGATATCTTGTGAGGGGGTCCCAGTCTCCTGAAAAAGGGGAATATCCTATTCCCCAGCTTTCTATGGTTTCATCCTTCAGCCCTCTTTTTGGCCCTTTGAGATATTCAATTGCTTCCCCTGTAAGATTCCTCCTGTAGAATTCTGATGCGAGTTTGTAGGCATCGTAATAATTCTGCTTTTTTTCTGTTGTCCCTGACCATTCCCTTTCAAAATTTATGCCTGCCCTTGCGGCAAGCCTTTCAGCGGCCTCTACGAAAGACAGTCCTTCCATCTTCATCACGAAACTGATTGCATTGCCGCTTTCGCCGCAGCCAAAGCACTTGAAATATCCCTGTCCAGGATGAATCTTGAAAGAAGGCGTTTTTTCCTTGTGAAATGGGCAAAGGCCCTTGTAATTCTGACCGTCCTTTAAAAGATGGACATAATCCTCAACAACTTCCTGAAGGCTAACCCTGTCTCTTATCTCACCAATGACCTGTTCTGGAATTCTCCTCCTCATCGAACTTTTAAAAAAGAAAGCATTTTAATACCTTTTGCTTTTTTAGAGTAGTAAAATGATAAGGTGGGAGTTTCTCGAAAGCGTGCGTTTTTGGTATAGTCTAAGGAACACTCCGGAGCATCCAGCGCTTGTGGAAGAGGCAAAGGGTATAATTGAACAAATCCCCCATGAACGCAGAAGGCCAACCCTGGACAAGGTCCTCGTGCTTGCTGCAGGCGATTTCGAAGACCCGCTCTATAAACTGGCGTTTGCAGATTTGCCCTATTATCAAGGAATGTCAACAGCGCAGCTTAAGGAATATGCCTGCTATTTAATTCAGACTTTTGATTTTTCGCCTGCAAAAAAGAAATTGCAACTTCCTAACGGGCAGCCTTCTTAACAGCTTCCGCAACAGCATCGGCAACGCCCTCATCAAAAACAGAGGGAATAATCATCTCAGCAGTTGGTTTTTTTATCATTCCTGCAAGCGCCTCTGCTGCCGCGAGCTTCATTTTTTCTGTTATCTTCACCCTTAGTTCCAATGCGCCCTTGAAAACCCCGGGGAAAGCAAGAACATTATTAACCTGGTTTGGAAAATCGCTTCTTCCCGTTGCAATAACCATCGCCCCGCCTGCCTTTGCCTCTTCGGGCATTATCTCGGGAACAGGATTTGCCATGGCAAAAACAATTGATTTTGGATTCATTTTTTTAATGTCTTCCTTTTTCAGCAAATTTGGGGAGGAAACCCCGATGAAAACATCCTTGCCTGAAATAACCTCAACGAGTTTGCCCTTTTCTTTTGCTTTGTTTGTTATTTTCGCAATCTCTTCCTTTGCGAAATTCATTCCCTCTGTTCTTCCGGAGTAAATTGCCCCCTTTGTGTCGCACAAGATTATGTTTTTGAAGCCATAGTCAAGAAGCAGCTTTGAAATGGCAATGCCCGCAGCCCCTGCGCCGCTGATTATTATTTTAACATTCTTATCCTTTCCAACAACCTTGATTGCATTAATCAGCGCAGCCAAAACAACAATTGCTGTTCCGTGCTGGTCATCATGCATGACTGGCATGTTCAGTTCCTTTACAATTTTCTCAACAATAAAGCATTCCGGCGCCTTGATGTCCTCAAGATTTATCCCGCCGAAAACAGGCGAGATTTTTTTTATTATTTCGGCAAGCTTGTAGGGGTCTTTCTCGTCAATGCATATCGGAAATGCGTCAATTCCCCCAAAACGGCGGAACAAAACTGCTTTTCCTTCCATTACAGGAATCGCCGCTTCCGGCCCGATGTCTCCCAGGCCAAGAACTGCTGTTCCGTTTGAAACAACCGCAACAAGATTTCCCTTTGCTGTGTAATCATAAACTTTATTTTTGTCTTTTGCAATCTGCAATGACGGCTCTGCAACACCGGGAGTGTAAGCAAGCGCCAGGTCATCTGCCGTTTCAATGGGCACTTTTGAACGTATGCAAATCTTTCCCTTGTGCTTGTTGTGCAGTTCAAGCGACCTTTTCTTTATTTCCTCGCTCATATAACTTCAACCACTTTCCCATTCTTATCCGCAAATATCTGGCACTGGAAAACATAGATGTCCGGGCTCAAATCTTTCCAGGCGTCCATCGTCATGCCTGCTGATTCGCACAAGTATCTTAATAACTTTTCTGCGTCCCATTCGTAGGTCATGTCTTTGCTGGGGAGCAGGACTGCGTGGTAAAGCCCTGATTTTATCATCAGGCCATCGGTTCCGACATTAATCTGGCTGAAATATTCTTCTGGCCTCGAAACCCTCAGTAACTTTGAGCCGGTCAAAACTGCAACTTCAATTTCAATTTCATTAAACTCTTCCCTGGAAACGGGGTCAAATCTTTTGTCATTGAATGCAGCATCCCTCGCTGCCTTCAGGACTGCCTGGTACAGCTCGTCTTTTGTTTCAACAGTGCCCATCTGCCCCCTAAGTTTCCCTTTTTTTCTCAGGGTAACATAGATCCCTGTTTTTTGGCTGAATTCCCTGAACGGCTCAAGAGCCAATGGCTTGTTGAACAGAATTGTATCAATCGCATGCCTTGCCAGCCTTACCAGCTTCGCCCCCTGCTCAAGTGTGAACATATTCTCTTATTCTCTCTGCTCTTTATAAATTTTTATTAAATAAAATTCCGTTTGCCGGTTCTTGCATTAGGCTTCAAGTTTTATCTGCTTCTTCTGCAGGAGTGCCATGCAAGGAGAAAGTATTAGCTGTCAAGCGCAGCGCAGACAGCTTAATGCAGGCCTGGCAATCAATGCCGGCAGAAAAAGCAAGAGTCGGAGTTAAGGACTGCGCAGAAAATATTTTATCAATGGTAAATGCAAGAAAAAAGATTTTACTTAAATGCCTTCTTGAACTTTTCCAAATCCTTTTTGGACCTTGCGATTGCTTCCTTGACAGCCTTCTTGGCGTCTTCCTTGCCGTCTGTTTCAACAACAAGAGTTGGCTTGCCGATTAAAGGATGCTTTGCCTTGAGGCCTGAAATCCTGACATGCTCATCATTCCAGAGCTCTCTCTCGACAAGCCCTGCAATAGTCTGGTTGTCCAATTCTATGATAACCTTCTTCTTTGTTTCCTCAAGAATTTTTACTTCCATGTTTTAGTGGGATAGCATACTATTTATAAACCTTGCTGTGAACTTAATATATCATGAGCATTAGCTATCGGGTATTGGATAGCGCAGACGAGCCCTTTTTGTTGGCATTTATCCGGGGGTTATCTGCAGAAACAAAGCTAAAAAGATTTCTTACCACTCAACATATTTGCAGCAGCCGGTTCGTGGAGAGGCTGTTAAAAGCAGACTGCTCTCTGGCGGCAATCGAAGAT
This sequence comes from uncultured archaeon, assembly GCA_903904885.1. Classification (GTDB taxonomy): domain Archaea; phylum Nanobdellota; class Nanobdellia; order Woesearchaeales; family CAIVOO01; genus CAIVED01. The sequence continues at coordinate 9,476 of CAIVED010000024.1, forward strand.
GAGCCTGGTGCGGAGAAAATAATTGGGCTAGGTAATCTCCAAGATTTGGGAGAACAAACTTGCGAAATAGCCTTGGTCGTGTCCGATAATTATCAGCGTCAAGGAATTGGCTCTCATATTGCGCAGGAACTAGCAAATTATGCAAGAACTACTGGTTATCGGAGGATTTATGCAGATGTTGATGCCAAAAATAATCAATCATTGAGTTTTTTAAAAAAGCTTGTTGGAACAGGCGATATGAGTGTGACTAACCCTGGAGAGGGTGCTATGCTTAGTGTCGAGATTAATTTTCAATAGCTATCTTCTCAAATCTCCAGCAGCCCACAGATATCCGTCTTATTCTGCTCCTGTGAAACTTCTGGGTTGCCTTCAGCGGCATTTCAAACTTTATCAAATTGGTTGGGACAAAACCTCTCTGCCTGGCAAATGTCTCGACAAATTCCCTTGTTTCAAGCTTGTGAAATGTGTGGACAGCATCCTGCGATATTTCAAATGCCTTTTCAAGAAACTCCCGGTCAGCATGCTTTGTTTTTGTTCCAAACGGAGGATTCTGGATTACTGTCGAGACCTTTATGTTAAACTTAGTTACATCGCTTAAAACTATCTCTGCATTTTTTTCTATTCCGAGCTTTTCCAGATTCTCCCTGCAGATTCTCAGTGCAGTTTTATCGCTGTCAACGAAATAAACTTTGTCAGCGCCGAGAAGAATCGCGCCGATTCCGAGGATTCCTGTGCCGCAGCCCAGGTCAGCAATGGTTCTTCCGTCGATGTCCCCCCGCATTTTTGCAAGCCAAAGGGCCTCGGCTGCATTTTCAGAATCTGTCATGTACTGCTCTGCCTTTAGTTTCGGATTTTCAAAGGGCCTCAGCTTCGACAGTTCAATTGCGAGTTTTGATTTTGTAATCATTTTGCAGTTATTTTTACCTATGGAAAATATTTCTGTTTTTAAACGTTTTCATCTATCTTCTTTAACCTATATTTCCCAAAGTAGATTTTTGAAGAACAGCAATCTATTTAAAGCATTTGAAAATTACAACTAAAGTTTTGGGGGGTGTTTGATATGAGTTTGTTGGGGTTGAAAAGCAACTCTCTCGTCGAGGTCGAGGGGAGAGTAAGGAAGTCATTTTCTGCCGTAAGGGAGGAGATGGAAGACCATCTTGTGGCAATCAATGAGAATACCGATGAGCTGAAAAGCCATTCTGATTCAATGAATGAGCTTGACAGGAAGATAGAAGTCATCGGTGAACGGATAGAATCGCTGCATCTTACCCTTATGCAGGCCATGGGCTCTTCTCTTAATGAAAACGAGAAAAAAATACTTCATGTGCTGGACAGCAGCCTTACTTTCCTGTCCTGCCGGGATGTTGCGGTTTCAGCAAGCGTCAGTGAACTTTTTGTAAAGGCGCATCTATTCAGCATGATTTGCAAGGGCGTTCCGCTGAAAGAAAAGGTCATAGACGACCAGTCCTACTTCGCGCTTGAATCAGAAAAGAAAAAACTTGAACTCTGCACGGTGAAAAATCACCAGCTTGCCGAGTTCTGATTTTTTATCTTAACTTTGGGTTGAATTCCCTTTCTTTTCCTTTTTGCCCGCAGGAGGTGTCCGGTTCTTTTTAAGGATGTATTCTGTATTGTCTATGTTTCCATCCTGGTCTGGCTTCACAGCGTTAAACTGGTAGTCTAACATTTCTCCTGCTGCGCTTAAGAAATTGGTAGCCAAAGCTGCTTCTGCCATTGTTTTCAGGTCAACATTGCAATAAACATGCAATGCTCCCAAAATTCCTGCGCATGCCAGCCCGCCTATCACTTTTCCCACAGTTCCTTTTCGTTCTTCATATAATGATTTTATTTTAGAACCATCAATCGCAGTCGCTGCTGCTGTTGGAATCGCAAACGGAGTAGCAAGCCCGATAAGAGCATCTCCAATTACTGGAAGGTCTTCTATTCTTTTGACTGCTTTTCTCCATTTTGTTGGCCTGTAACCCGGAGTTGGAGGGAGCATTTTCCCTGGGTCCCTGTATATTCCATCGGGGGAGCCGATGCCGGCCTGGTTTAGGTTTTCGTTTGCCTGTTTAAACGCATCCCCGTCTTCTAAAGATTCCTGGCCCTCACTTCCAGATGCATTTGGGCGTTGAGCTAGAAGCATGTAATTCATTTGGCCAATTCCTGCTTCGCAGTTTTCGGTTCTCCGCTCTGAACGTTGTATTCTGCCGTTTACCCTTCTAATTTCGTTGGTTACTCTTGTAACAAGATCGTTAATTTGGCCAGTTACCCTCCCATCCAATTCTGTCGACCTATTATTCAAATCAACTATTGCTGAAGAATTGGTAGCAGCTTGGCTAGCCAGGCGCATCATTCCGTAATTCACATCTATTTCTCTTTGCTCCATTCCCAAATAATTCCTTAACAGGCTTCGTATGCTCATTTTTCCTCTGTGTTATTTTGATTTGTCACTTATTAGTGAATAAAAAATTAAAGCTACTATATAAATCTTTCCTTTTTTGCTGTTGTAATGCGCCTGCCTGGCCTTTCTATCTCTCACTTTGGCCCTGAAAAGCGAAAGAATCCCGACAATTGTCCAAACAATCTCCTGCTGAGAAAATGCCGAAAAAATTCGTCAGGATACAATAACGACGACATTTGTCTGTAAAATCTTAGTTAATCATTTTCCAGAATAAATTCGGTAAAATGCCATTTTAGCGACAGTTGTCAAAATTAAACCAACTAAAAATAATCAAAATATTTAATCATTTATCATATTTTGCTCTCCAAACTCTCCGGAAACAGCGTTTTCCCGCTGTTTTTGGCTTATTTTCTCGTTTTTCAGCACCCGTTGGAGCTCCTGGACGTATTTCTTGGTTATTTCCAGGTGATTCTGGATGTTTAGCACTGCTTTTTCAAAAGCAGTCTCAACAGTGGCTCCGTTTAGCTTGTAGCCGATGATTACCTTGCTGTCTTTGATATAACTCGTTTTTACGATTACATTCAGCGCCAGCCATCGCTTAAGGTAGTCATACATGGTTTGCCTTGTAATGCCCGCAAAAACACCCATTTCCTCGACGGTCATCACAGATGATTCCGGCTTCTTCTCCCTGTTGGACATCTTCATTCTCTCGTACAGCTCGAGGAAAACCTTGTGCATGTTCTCGGTAGATCCTGTCTTCCTCGGCTCCAGGCCCATTCTTGCCAGGATAACCCTTGCAAGCTCTTCCCCTGTCGGATTAAGCCCTGTTTCCTTGTTGGTAAGTATAATCTTAGTCATGTTCAGCCTCCGATCATTTCGATCACTGTAATGTATTATTCAGACATTTGTTTAAATAGTTCACAACAAAATGTCCAGTGAATAGTGTAAACTATTTAATTTTTAATTAAAATTTTTGATTAAAACAAGGAAAACAGCCTCTGATAGCCAAAATAATGCCAAGCATATACCTAGTTTAAAAAGCGGGGGCTGATTTTAGGGTATTTTGCCTTAATCTAACCCTCGCTTGAAATCTGTCGGGAAAATCCCAGTCATAAAGGCATTTTCTCCAAATAGGCCAGCAAATGCCCTTTTTCAGCCTGTCCACCCTGCTTTCAGAACAACAAAGGGTTGAACTTTTTTGTCGGCATAATCCTTTACACGTCGGCATTATCCAAACAAATTAGTGCATTTTGCCAGAATGAATCCTTTTGTGTCAAATCAATAGAAATCAAGTTCACCTGGGTTTGTAAGGGAAAATAGCTGAAAGGTATACTGATTTAGGATTTACTGTTGGTTTTGCTGATTCGCATACCTGCCGCAAATTTCTGCCAAGTCTTTTACAAATGTGCCAGGATTTTTTAATTTTGCAGGAATCCCCCTTGCTTGAGCTTCTGTAACCATATTCTCATTTGATGAGTACACGGTAAACCTTGAAGGGTTATGTACTGCCTCATACACCAATTTCCACGCCCAGTTTAACCCGTCGCAAATGATATTATCCTGCTCAGATATCACCACATTATTTCCGCTTAGTGAATCTGCTATTGAACCGCCATCAGGGCCGTATTGAATCCCCTTGTAATGGATAGGTTCTATTTTGAATCTGGCCAACTCCGGTGTTCTCTCGTTCATCCGCTTGACTAGCTTCAGAAAATCCCGGTCATCGTCTATGAATAATATCCTTATCATTTTACCTGTAAACCTCAATTTCCTTCTCGGATTCGAGTTTCCTCAATCTTTGGTCCAACTCCCTAAGTTTGACCTTGATGTCATTCTGGTTGCCGTTAAGGAACAGAACCCAGTCGTTTGTGCTGGTTCTCAGGCCGCCGATGTCTGTTTTTGCCTTCCTGAATGCATTTTTAACCTTTGTTTTGAAAAACATTTTTCCCTCCTGCTTCGCCCCGAATAGCCAAAAGTGAGAGTTGGCCATATTTAAGCCTTTCCATTTTTATTACTGGGGGGTAATTATTAATAATGCTAAGATTTAAATATAACTTGGTTAAACCTGACTGGGAAATTGGGTGGCGCATTTTTTGATAATTCACGTAAACTATAGTTTATAGGAGGTCAAAATGAAAAGATTGATGGTTATGGAAGACGATGACGGAGCTGATGATGAAAAGCCTGACTCTGACAGTGAAACCCCTGAAGACGATTTTGACGATCAGGATGACGACTCAGATGAAGGCGATTACGAAGAGTAATCCTGCCATTTCCTAGTTCTTTATGTTTTTGGTTTTTATTCCTTCCCGGGCAGATAATGCCGCTAATTGGGCGGCAATCTCAAAAGATTTTTAAATAAGACCGGGTCAGGATTGGAACACAACAAAAAAATGCTCAAAAAACAAATATTGCTGGTTCTTGCACTGTTTTTGCTAATGGCATTTTTTGCCTCTGCAATGGCAGTTTCAGTAGAGTTCTCTGTGAAAGCAGAGGGTACAGTCACAAAGACAGTCCAAAACGAGACAATAATTGAGAATTGCACTCTGAATACAGAAACAAACCTTACCGATTGCATAAATCAGACAGTTACAGGAGAGTCGCAGGTTGAGTCTCCCTGGGAAAAAACAGTTGTCATAGACATTGAATGCGAGGATTCCTGCTCATATCCGATGCCTTCATTCAACCAGCCTTCAGATGCCCAGATTGAGAAGTATTCGCTTGAAACCTCATCCAATGCCACAGTTCTTTTTGAGAGCACAGATTCAAAATCAACAAAAAACCCGGAGGACAAGATAAATGTCAAGGCCCAGAAAGCGGCAACATTCTCCTCGCTGATGCTGGAAAAGATGCTTCCCTCAACCATAAACGAGGGAGTCTCCCAGGTTAATCTGTTCCTCACAAACAACGGAACAGAGGCAATAGTTTACATAAATGCCAGCATAATCGGCGGGGGAGCCTCGGCGGCCTATGCAGAGTCCTTTGACAGGCTTGAGCCCGGCAGGATGGCAATAATACCTGTAATGCTCAATGCGAGCGGCGACGGGCAGAAGGATGTTGTCGTCAGGGTAAACTGGAAAGGGGCAAAGAATCTTTACAGCTCCATATACTCCTATAGGATAAATGTCCTGCCAAAGCCGGGAAATGAGCCGAAGTCGGTCAATTCAACCGAGGTAATTGCCCAGTTCAACAGCGACAAGGAAACTCTGAGGGGGTATGAGGGCCAATACCAGCAGAAGCAGGCTGACGGATATCTTGTTTCTACTGTTTATGATTCCATAAAGGATGCAAAGGACTATGTTGCCACAATCCAGCTTCTTATAGGTGAGGAAAAATTCGGGGAAGCAAAGGTCAAGCTTGCGCTGCTCGAGCTTTCGCTTGATGACATAGACAACGGCCTTCAGAATGCGCTGAAAACAAAGCAGACTTTCACTGATAAGCTAAAAAATAATGCCCTGCTTATTTCCTCAATAATTGCGGCAGCGGTCGCAGCGTTTGGCTTTTATGAAAAGCAGAAGATGAAAATCAAGGCGTTGAAGGAAAAAATTGCGGCGAAAAAATCCGCAAAAGAGAGTGTGAAGGAAGCCGCCAAGGAAAGTTCTAAAAAGAAACCAAAGGAAGCACCCAAGAAACCGGGCAAAAAAGCCAAGGCTCCCAAAAAGGCGGAAAAGGAAAGTTCCAAAGATGATGATGACGACACTCTTCAGACGCCGGTGCAGTGAGTTTGTTTAAATCATCATAAAATTATTTTTCTATTACAAAAATAAACCATTTGCTGGGCAGGCCTTAATTCGGATGTTAGTTTAAGTTGTTTGCCGCGATTGCCGGGCTTGCGTTAACCAGCCTTCGGCAGGCATTACTAATTTCTTGCGCATGGCAGGCGAGCATAAGAAGCGGGATAAGTATGGATGTTAATGCAAGAACCAGCAAACGGAATTTTGTACGGGGAAATAAAGAACTAACTTATATAGCTCATCTTTTTCTTTTCCTGCTCGTCGGTAACTGCGCTTTTCTGCGCCATGATTGTCTTCAGCTTTTTCTCGAATTCCTCGGCCTGCTTCAGCAGCGGCTTGTAGTCGACCTCAAGGCCCAGATACCTGTCAAGCACCTCAATCACCTTTGCAGCAGCCTTGCTGTCTGGCATTGCGGAATGGGTTTCAACAAATATTGATGAAACAGGAAGCCCCGCTTCAAGCAGCAGCGCTCCTGTCACGCCCACTACAATTCCTTCCTTCAGCTTGTCAACCTTGATTGTTTCAAATTTCTTGTCAGCCGTTTTCTGGTTTGAAAAATAGAAGCTTCTGGTGCTGTCATCCCCTCCGACAACGCCCTCAAGGCAGATTATTTCCTTTGCCTGCAGGTCCTTTGCAAGCTGCTTTATTATCTCTGCCATTTTCCATTCGATTCCCTGAGCGCTTGCGATAACGTGGACAATCAATATGTTTGTTTTTTTGTCATAGAAAAGCCCCACGGGATGCACAACCTTGCCATTGTGTATTGCTATCATGGGAGTTGTCTCTTCAAGCCTTATGGAGCCAATCTGCTCTGCGCCAAGATGCTCAATAAGAAACTCTGTGCTTATGTTGCCAACCAGCCCGAATCCCGGGAAACCCTCGATTATTATGGGGTTCTTCGGCCTCTTTGTCATCTCTATGTCCATGGAGTTATGTTTTTGAATATGTTTAAATAGTTTTTCATTCTCCTGTTATCTACTGAAAAATGGGAATAAATTTCGAAACGAACATGGCAGCAGCACTTGCCATAGATGGCATTGTGAGGCTGGCGAAAAATGAAGACTATGGAGGATTCTTTGCAGCCATGGACTTCCTTACAGGGGAGAACATAGAGCCTCCGGATGTTGCATCAGTGAACATATTTGATGAGTATGAATCTGCAGTTTCCCCCAAGTCAGAAGGAATAACCCGGCTTTTAGACGGCCTGAGGACTGTCTACGACCATGGCGGTTATAAGGATGCCCTTTCGTCAGGAATTGATGATGCCGTTGCAGGGCTTGGGCAGGCAAGCTTAGACCGCCTGAAAAATGCGCTTTGGGTTTTGGAGCTGTCTGCAAATCAAAAATCAAAAACAGCCATAAGAAATTCCATTCTGTGGCTTGGCACCGGCAGTTCGCCTGTTGCAGAAAGCATTTCGCCCGAATTGGTTTGCCATATTTTATCATCACCCTGCTCCGGTTTGTCATTCCTTGACAAGGCGGCGCTCTATCTTGCCGGGCCTGCAAAAAAAATCCAAAAAGCAGAAATCCCTCAGATTTTTAAGATTCCGGAAAGGGAAGCGCTTCTGCTGGCATTTGCAGCCTCAGTAGACAATCTGGTCCATCAATACGCCGCCATGGAATTCATGGGCAACAACAGGATGTGCCATGATTTTTTTATTGGGCTTGCAAATTTTGTTTCTCCAAGAAAAATGGTTGAACTGAATTTCAATCATCTGGATGGGAAAGGATTCAGCTACCTTCTGGAAGCCTATGGCTTTGAGGGAAAGGAGCTGGAAAGGATGGATTTGGCGCTGGAAAAATTCCCCGCTGTTGCCGAACCAAGGTCCAAATTTTGGCAGCCGGGCAGGGCTGCTGCAGAAGAGCTTGCGTCTGCGTTTTCCTGCAAAGGCAGCATTTCAATCATGCCTGAAATGGCAGTTGGCCTTAGGCATTGCGTGTATAATCTTGCCAATCCTGTTTATGTTGCAGAGCTCCAGATAATCGCCCAGCTGTGGGACAGGTATTCTCCAGCGCAGCGTGCAGAAGCAGAGAAAATTGCAGAGGGTATCATGAAAACTGAGGTTCCAATGGGCTGCAGGGTTGAAATGCTTAAGGCAGGAGAGTTCCTGTCCTTCAGAAACTATGCATCAATGATGAATGAGACAGCAGTTGCCCACTGCACAGGGCTTGAGGGAGCTATACGCCTGAAAGATGCGCAGAATTTTCTTATGGATTATTTCAGCCAGGCGAAATCGCCGTTTGAAGAAAACAAAATAATGGAACTGCTAAGGCATCATCCGTAGGCGCTGTTCCTTATTATAATGCTTAGTTTTTCAATTTTTTCTATAATTTCCGCTGCAGTTTTCTGTGAATCTTCAATATTCTTAAGTTCCCACGCTTTTAGAAACACTGCCGTCCTTACGTTTGGATTTCTTAAATCAACCTTGCTCCATCCATTTGCAGGATGCGGGCCAAAATCTTGCCTGAGCCTTGCAAGAGGGTTAGGAATGCCTGCTTTGGGGTCGTTTTGTTCGAGGGCTGCTGCAATTGCAGCAATGTCTCTTTGAATTTTGTTCTTTGCGCTTTCAATATCAATTTCATTTACAACTCTAAGCCGTTCGCTAAACAGTTTGGCAAGCTGGTTAATCTCTTCAGGATAATTTTTCCCTCCAAGATGGGTTGCTGGGCGCCACCATTTTAGGTTTTTGCTTGAAAGGCTGTTAATCCATGCAGTATAATCCTTAATTTTTTTCTCAATCTCCCCAAGCTTGCCGATGAGGTCAGATGATTTTTGTATCGAATCTGCATGCCTCATAAGTTTATTTTTAACAATCGGTTCGAGCCCATCCTTAAACATCTCCGCAGTTGCGGGAGGGGTTGCGTTGCTCAACATTGAAAACTCATTTTCAAATTCTTTAAGTGCTTCCCCCAGGCTCAGTATTGAAGCATATTCCGACTCCAGTCTTGCTCCTTTGATTTCTCCAATTGTTGAGCTTATGCTCCTGCAGTTCGCTTCCCAGGCTTCAGCAGTCTTCTGTTCAGGAGTCAGGGTTCCGGCGCTCATGGTTTCCGGACTTGCAGCAAGGTTCAACTCACTTGCCTTTTTTTGCATAGCATAGGCTTCCTCCTTGAGTATCCTCTGGAAATCCTGGTTAGGAGTGAGCATGTGGTATGTGTTGCAAATCTTAAAGAAGCTTCCCTGCCCTGCGGCTATGTTTGCAATTCCGCTATCCCGCACTATTTTCTCTTTCAACTGTTTTTTTTCATCGTCATTCATTTTTAGCTAGTTGCATGGTTTATTGCATCAATCACCCTGCTGTGCGCATTTCTGTATGTTCTTATAATGTCAACCAGGTGAACAATCTGCTCGTTTTTCAGTTTCCTGAAAAGATCGGACATGTCTGAAACTGAGCTTGCTGCAGCGTCTGCATCGGCTGCACGCCTTCTCATCTCTCTTCCTATTTGAAGGAAACCATCCATTTCCTCTGCCAGTTTCGTTTCGTCAGCAGTTCTTACCGCCTCTGCCTGCTGCTCAAACTGCGTTACAGCTGCGTCGTAATTCTGAACTTTTTTTCTGAAGTCGCCTATCTTGCCGATTATCTGCGACAGGTCAGGCTCTTTTTCTCCCTCTTTTGGCTTGCTTGCGTCCAAAGGCTTTTGTGCTGCACCCTCTCCTCCTTTCAGCAGGCTCTCGAACCATCCCTCTTTTTCTCCGTACTCATACTTGCCACCGCCTCCGGTGAAGATAGCCATAATCAAATGGTACATGAACAGAACCATCAATGCGGCAATTGCAAGATTGCTCATTTCAATCCAGCTTGTTGAAAAGGATGCAACATTAAGCTTCACATCTTTCACGGACATGACGCTCATGTAATTTGTTATCAAAGTTGAAAGGAAATAGTAGATTACCGCCTTACCGCCGTGGTTTATCCTTCTCTTGCCTGCATCCGGCTCCTTTGTTTCAGACGTCGGGAAAACAGAATTTGCAAGAAAAATAATTGCGACAACAGGGATTGTCATCAGCAAAAATGAGACCGCCAGCCCGTAGGAAGTGCCTATTGAAAGCACAAATGCATCAGGCATGAAGTAAACGGAAATTAAGGCGACAATTGCAGCTATTGGAAGCGCAGTATTCTTTTTTGCAAAAGGAGATTTTCCGCCTTTAGAACCGAAATTCATCAGAACTGCGTAAAAAACAGTGAAAAGAAGTATCCACAAAAGCACTCTGGTGAATAATAAATCCCCGATAGTTTTTGAAACATCAACAAATATGAAATTGACGAAAACACCCAGTGCATTTGTCAGTGGCGCAAGCGTGGTGCTTGTCAGCGCTCCGGTTGTCGGTGTTCCAGTGGTTCCAATATTTCTTGAAAGGTCAACAGGTATTTTTGGAGCTGCAGGCGGTGTTGTCGTTGCCGGAGGACTTGCTGCCCCAGCCTGGGCTCCTGCGGCGCGGGTTGCAGACGTAGACCCTCCGGCTGAGCCGGAAATCCCTGTATTGGCTGCTGTGGTTGCACCAGTGTTAGCCTCGGCAGCCAAGACACAGCTCACCATAAAAATAGCCAGAATCAATGCAAAAATCGGAATCAGTATTTTTTTATTTTTCATTTCTGTCGCTCATCTAAGTGTTGGGTTTGCCAGGATTTTTTGAATTTCCATTCCAATGTTGTTGAGTTGTATGCTTACGGCATTAAGCTGTGCCATGATTTCGATTACGTCTGTGTTGTTTTTCTCTATTGTCTTTTCCAGTTCGGGTACTTTCCCTTCAGCAGTTTTTATCTCTTTGCCTGCTGAATCGAATTTTTCTGCCTCAGCTTCTGGGCTTAGCAGTCCTGTGGCAGTTCTCAGCCGCTTTAGGACTTCATTGTTTAATTCATTTTTAAAGTTTTCTATGCCTGCTATTTTTTTTGTGATTTCTACATCAATAATGTTAAAATTTTGCTTTAGCTGGATGATCTGTGTTACCAGAATATCCGCCTCTTCTTTGGCTTCCTTTACCGGCTCTAAAATCTTTACCAATTCGTCAAACTCTTTTTGCACTATGTTCTTCTCAGGGGTGCCTTCTTTTGTAGGGCCCAGATCTATTAATTGCTGTCTCAGTCTATTATAATCTGCTTCCTTCCTGGAAAGTGATTCTCTTATTTTGCTAAAATATGCTGCCAGCTGATTGATGTCGTTGATTATGTTTGCAGTGTTCTCTTTTTCATTTGTGATATTCACAATTTTTTCATTTTCCAGGTTGTCTATTGCCGTGAATTGTTCTGTAATCTTGTTGAGTATTGTCTGCACTTCAACTAATGCGTCATCTCTGTTTTTCTTCATATTCTCAAGGTGCATCATTTCTTCAGCTGAGGCAGCCGAAGCAAGCAGGGCATAATTCTTAGTTGCCACGCAAACCGCCTTAAGCGGCCCGATTGATTCAGAAAATTTCTGAAGCCACTTCTGCAATTCAGCCATATGAGCGGGTTCCTGAGAGCCAATGGCGTTTAATTCTCTGAGGCTTGTCGAAAGCTTTTGCTGAGCATCCAAAAAATCTCCAAGAGCCTTTGCTATATTCTTTTTTTCTGGTTCGGTCGCTGGCGGCGCATTTCCTCCTGTTGGCTGTATTGGATTCCCTATTCCGGGAATGCCAAGGCCGCCTTTTGGCGGTTTTCCGTTTCCTCCATCTCCTCTGCTACCCCAGTTTGTAGGGTTCCAGCTGTTGTTTTTCCCGAGGCCGAACAGGGCCATGGCTGCGAAGAACAAAAGTGCTGCGAATATGAAAAGAACCCAGTTTATCCATGTTGTTCCGAGAACTTTGTTAAAATCTGCTGCCTGGCTTAGGACAGTCCTGGCATTTATGGTGTAATAAAAGCCGACAGCGCAGACCACAATCTTGGCTATAATTGCCCCAACCTTGCTTTTTTCCTCGACAGTCTTGTCTATGAAATTGTATATCGCAAATATTGCAGCAATTGGAAGTATGTAGAGTATTACTGTCGCAATTCCGGAGTATGTTGCTGTCAGGTTTGCGATTGTGGAAGGGGGAATTGCCATTATTGAAATCATTCCAATGGCGAATGAGATTATGCCCGGTATCGCCTTGCTCTTCCCTTTGAATACAAATGAAAGCAGGTAGAAAATCGGGAGTATTACTATCAGGGCGAAAAGCACTTTGGTATACAGCACCATGTTGGCATTGTGTGGGTCCAGAAGAAACCCGAAGTTTTGAACAAATGTCAGAAGGACAGATTCAATAACCCCCGGTTGCGCGCTTGTAGCCTGCGCAGCCGCGAAGTTCGCAAATAAGGGAGATACCAGCAGAACTATAAATAACGCAATCGCCCAATTTTTTTTGTTCATCCAGACACCCATTTAGGTACTTAAAACTTTATTTTTTTTCTATATATAAAGGTTTTGATATTTTATATATTAAATCGTTAAAAAATCCATTTTTAATCTTAACTCTCCAATTATAAGAAACATTTAAAAACTCCGGAGTAAAATTATCAGTTTATGGCAACAGTTGTACAGCCCGCATTGATGATTATGCCCGCGATTGTTTCAGGGCTTGTAATCGGAATCTATGAGATACTTCTCGTCCACAGGGACGTTACAATACCTACACACAGGTTCGGCCATGCACTGCATGCGCTGATAATTGCGGTTATTGCGGCGCTGGCGGTTTTCAACGTTCCTTTTGTTTTCAACATGTTCCCTCAGTTGGCTAAAATTCCCTATGTTGGCAGTGTCCTGGGATTCAGAATCATAATAGGATTGATAATGATGGGGAAAATCCACGGAGTTTCTGCTGCGCTGAAGGGTGCAGGAATGTCTTCCCACGGAATGAGGGAAACATGGATGCACAGCCTGATTGTCGCAGCGCTTGTTATTCTTGCGCCCTACGTTTGGCCTTTCATCGCCCCAATGATTCCCCAGTGGGCCGGCGGGTCAATCCCAGTTAAGAAGTAATTTCTTTATCTTAACAAATAAAAATATTTTTTCTGGGCAAGCATTAAAATTTCTTCTTTTTATTCAAAGTTGCGCATGATTGCCAGGCTTGCTTTTAACTTGCATTCTGCAAGTAATAATCTTTTCTTGCATGGCAATAATGCAGAAGAAGCAAATTAGACATCAAGCTTAATGCAAGAACCAGCAACCGTGTTTTTGTTCAAAGAAACTAATAGAATCACTCAATCTTAATCTTGGCGCCAACGGCCTGGCCCGGCATTCCTCTTTCGAAAATAGCCCGCACAGCGCCCTTTTTTCCGTGGGCTGCAGTTATTTTTCCTTTTATCTGCTTTTTGGCAGGGCTTTCCCAGACCACTGTTTTGCCTACGAATTTCTCTGCCTTTTCCTTCTTGTCACAGCCCTCAGGAATTATAACCATGTAGTTTCCCTTCTGCCTATGCTTGGATCCCCTGAAATTAACAACCACGCCGTTCATGAGTGAAAAAGAAAGGGGGTTATTTATAAAGGTTTTGTAGGCAGGTCGGTATTTGCCTGGTCCTTTATTTCTTTGTCGATAGAATCCTCAATGGACACTTCTTTGATTGCCGGCTGGACCCCAAAAGCTTTTCTAAATTTATCCTGAAACCAGCCGTATGGCGCAGAATGCAATGTACCCAAGGCTACACCAACGCCCCAGGCTATGGCTGAGGATTTCCAATCGTAATGGCCTGACCAAGCCATTCCTCCCATAAGCATGGCTCCATAGGTGATTGCCTGCGGCGGTGTTACTGTAACAAGATTAACCTTAATCTTATCCGCAATTGAACTCTCATCTGTAACTTTCCATCTTTCTGCAACGTAATTACGAAGCATCCCCACCGGGCGCATGACTACTGCGTGGGCTAACAGCCCTATTGCCCTAGTTTTTATAACTGATTCAGTATCTTTTCCAGAAGCTAACTCCTGCAGTGCATAGGTGAGGGTATAATATATCCATCCGCTGCCAACATCTACGCAATATTTGTAGAATGCTCTTTCTGAATTTTCTTTGCATCTTGAAATTAAGCCTACATTTTCCTCTAATGCCATAGTTTAAAAGAAATTCGTTCATTTTTAAATCTTTCTATTTTAACCACTGCGTAGGAATTAAATAAATTATATCCTTGCACCCTGCCACAAAACTTCAAAATACTGTTTGTAAGAATCTGCCACCTGCCTGTTTTTTATTCTTATTGTTATGGGGTTTTCGTTCCACATGACGAGAGCAATCTCATCGCCGCAGATGTTTGTTGAGACTGTTGAATAGAACTGCTGCGGCAGGTATCTTGCCTCTGTGAAAGCAAGGGTATTAAGGTATTTTATCCTCTCCATTGCATTGAAATTGTAGATGTGCTTCATCACGATTTTCTTGGTAAGCCTATTATCATGGAAATGGCCTATGAAATTCTTCATCATTTCAGGGGCGTTTTTCGGAATGCCGTAGCATAGAATCGGCTCCTCAAAATCAAGCCAGCCCAGGAGGATTTTCTGGAATGCGTGGATTCCCTCAAGAATCTCTGCATCGTTGCGCTCGCCTGCAAACTTCCTTGACATCATCAGCTCAGGCAGCACCTTTTCAAGCGCGATTTCCTTTTCCTTGAGGACATTTCTCAGCTGCGAGGGCTCCAGAATCTGGTACAGCTTTTTGTCACTCTTCGAAATGTATGAGACAAGGCCTTTCCTGACCAGCCTGTTTAATGCATCATAGGTGTTTGTCCTGTGAATCTTTATTCTCTTTGAGATTTCCCAGGATGTGGCAGAGCCAGCCTCGAGAAGCGTGAGGTAAACCTTCACCTCGTTTTTGCTCAGTCCGAGCTCTTCAAGAATCTCTTCCTTTCCACTCCCCATGAAAATAGTTTTTACTGGTGAGTTTATAAGAATTGCGGATATAGAAAGTTAAAAATAAAGTTTAAAAAAATAATTAAGCTGCAGCTGCTGGTGTCCCGCCTGCTGCTGGAGGAGTTGCTGGTGCTGGAGGCGCTGTTGTTGGCGCTGCTCCGCCTGTTGCTGTTGTTGGAATAGTTGTTGGTGCTCCGCTTGCTCCTGTTGCTGGTGTCTCAGCATAAAACTCTTCAGGCGTAAAGCCGCTTCCTGACGGAATCTGTCCGCTGGCATTTCTATCTCTTGAGGCAGCAAATTCGAAATACTTGTTTGATGGCATCAGTGTATCGCCAAGGTCAATGCCGTAAAGGGCTTTTTGCATTTCGTTAGCCTTCGCATTTGCCGTCTTAGCCAGCTTATACACCTGTTTTGCGGATTCAAGTTTAATTCTTACATCCCTGTACATCAGGACATATCTCCCCATTAAATCTCCGTTAGGGTCAATTGTTTCAAGGCCCCCGCTTAAATCAGGGTTAGCTTCCCCTGCTCGTGGGGCATACTCAGTTCTGGTGTTTTGATTCCTTGATTTTTCATCAACTGTAGTCAATACCTCCAGTCCTGCGATTAAATCAAGTGCATCTTTGCTAAGGTCATCAAATGCTCCAATTAGCGCAGCAGTTACTTGCTCTGCTTTTTTAAGCAGCTTTTCTTTCCGTTCATTATTATTATTTGTATTGGCTGCCATTGTTTCAAGATCTTTAAAATTTTTCTTGGTTCTTGCAAGAAGGTCTCTGGTGCAATTTATGCTTGCCAATGGGCGCTGCGTATAGTCTGCACCTGTAAGCTGCCTTAGTGATCGTATTGTGCCTGCTCTGGAAGTTTCATAAACAACATCAAGTGCGCCCTGGAAATTCCCCTTTTCAGCGTAAGCGTTTATGCCATTGATGGCATCTTTTGATTTGCTCTCTACTGCGTGAACCCCTGCGGGGGTCAGATTCATGTAAACTGCTTTTATTTCATCTGCAATTGTTGGCATTTTTACCTCGTATGAACTCTTTTTAGAGTCGTTAGGAAACGCTCCTATTTAAATCTTTCTATTTTTACCACTTACTAATAGTAATCTGTCTGGCGTAGCCAAATCCGGCTTAAATTGAATCTGATTTTTTGAATATCCTGCCTTCAAGGGCGTTCAGGCAGGCAAATCCCTTTGTTTTCCCGAAACCTTTAAATACAGGCTGTTTTCAAATCAAAACCATGGGGGATTTTACAATGGAACAATCGAGACCTTTGGACGCCCTTAATAAATCGAAGGGCAAAAGAGTAGTAGTAGAGCTGAAAGGCGGAAGACAGTTCGTAGGTAGTTTGAATGCATTCGACATCCATGTCAATGTTGTTCTTAACGAGGCTGAGGAGAGGGAAAACAACGAGCTGAAAAGAAAAGTAGGCACTGTTTTCATAAGGGGAGACACCATAACGGTCATATTCCCAGAGTAAAATGACAAAAGGAACAGCTTCTCAGGGAAAGCGCTCAGGCAAGACATCTCATATCTACTGCAGGAGATGCGGAAGCAAGTCATATCACGTTTCAAGAAAAGTCTGCGCATCCTGCGGCTACGGCGCCACAGCGAAAATGCGAAAATACAAATGGCAGACAAAGGTTGACTGAAAATGGCAATATACCAGGCACGTTCAAAGAGAGGAAAAACAGGAACAAGGTTCAAGCAGAGGGTAGCTAAGAAAGCCCACGAGCTTGGCAGGGAGCCTTCCTTTACAGGGATAGGGGAGAATAGAACCATCAATGTGAGGGGCATGGGCAACAACAGGAAATACAGGACACTTGCTGCTGATTTTGCAAACATTCTCGACAAGAAAACAAAGAAATTCACAAAGGCAAAGATAAAAACCGTTGTTGAAAATCCTGCAAACAGGAACTATGTCAGGCGAAACATAATCACAAAGGGCGCAATTGTCGAAACAGACAAGGGCAAGGCAAGGATAACATCAAGGCCAGGACAGGACGGAACAGTTAATGCGGTGCTGGTTGATTAAGAAGGTTTATAATTTTTTCTTGTATATATCTTTTGATGGCAGACAAAATCAAGGCAGTAGTTTTTGATTTGTATGGGACCTTAGTTGAGATAAGGAACAAAACTCATGTTTATCATCGGCTTATAGAAAAATCAGCAAATGCAGAGGAGCTTGGCCATTTGGTTTTAACCAAAATGATTAGTTTCGCGCAACTTGCACAAATGATAAGCCCTGACCGTAAAATTGATTTCCGTGCATATCAACTAGATTTGCTAAAAGAGCTAGGGTCCGTTGTGCCTTATCCTGAAACTTTTGATGTGCTTGAAAGATTGCGCGGGAGATTCCCTCTTGGGCTTATTTCAAATGTGGCCATGCCGTATGTAAAGGCATTTTCCGATCTGGGGTTGGATAGGTTTATGAACCGCTTAGACTGCTCTTTTTCGTGTGAATGTGGAATGAAAAAGCCCGAAAAGCAAATTTATCAGGTTACTGCACAGATTATGCGGGTTGCTCCTCAGGAAATTCTTATGGTTGGGGACAGTATAGAATGCGATGTCCTAGGGCCAAGGACTGCTGAAATGAATTCTGTTCTTCTTGACAGGACAGGAAAATTGGATTTTCCGGAAAAGATATCCTCTTTGGAAGGAATTTTTGATTATATTGCCATCTAAAAATACCTGGGGTCGTAGCAGTCCACTGTTTCAACAACCCGCTCTTTTTTTTCAGTCGTGTTTTTGCTGTTCGCATCCCTGGCTTCATTCATCTCAAGAACTTTTCTCAGGTTCATGTTGCCGCATTTCAGGCAGCTGAAGAAAATCCCGTATTTGCCGTTCCTCATCTCAAGCCAGCTTCCGCAGGCGCATTTCATGTCATTAAGAACAGAGTCTTTGTGCCGGGCGCAAACAGGAATCTGCTGCTTGTTTTTTGTTGTTGCCTGCTGGCTGCAGAATGGGCACCTGTCAACCTTGCTCTGTCCGTACCGCTTAGGGATGTACATAACACGTTTCGTTCTCAAAAGGTTTTTAATGATTTCTAGTATTCCTGCCGCGTATTTATTCTATTCTAAAGTAACAAAAAGAGAAAATTATATAAGTGAGCTTCCTTTGAAAATTTTACTGAGGGTGAGGATTATGAGGTGTGAAAAATGAGTTCAGAAAGCCAAGCTATTGTAAAAACAAATGATTTGCCAATACGGCAGGAAGGGGATGTTCATAATGGAAAAGTCCGCTCTGTTTACTGGTTTGGCCGGGAAGATAGCGAGTTTGTTGCAGGGATAATAGGCTTGAGAAAGTCACAATCTCCGTTGGGTGCGATGATTATAAGCGACAGGATTTCTGCTTTTGAGTGCACATGGGAGAGTGAAAGCGGATTGAAAGGCGTGCCTGGAAAGGGCGCAGCCCTTAACGCAATTTCGCAATACTGGTTTAATATGTTTGAGAGGGAAGGATTGGCGGGCAACCATATTCTGGCTTCACCGCATCCACTGGTTTGGATTGTCCAAAAAGCAGATCCTATACTGGTGGAAGCTGTTGCAAGGCAGTACATCACAGGGAGCATGTGGAGAGATTACCATGAAAAGGGAGCCAGGGAATTTTGCGGCATATCCTTGCCAGAAGGATTGAAAAAAGACCAAAGACTGGACGAGTTATTAATCACACCAACAACAAAAGGAATTATCCGAGGAGTCCCAGGAATTCCTGAAAAAGATGATGTCAACATAAGCAGGCAGCAGATTCTGGATAATTATCAGGCATTCGGTTTCAAAACAAGAGACGATGTGGCTGTTTATGAAAGGCTGTTAAGAGCTGGTTTTGCAGTTATAAGCAGGGAACTAGGCCCTATTGGAAAAATATTCGTTGATACAAAGTTCGAGTTTGGATATTTTTACGATACTGACGGACGGCCTTTTATGGTTTACATGGACGAAGTTGGAACCCCAGATTCTTCAAGAAAATGGGACAGAGAAGCATACAAAAGAGGTAAAACAGTGGAGGAATCAAAGGAGAAGTTCAGGCAGGAGCTTCTTGATAATGTTCCGGAAAGAGATGTTTTGCTGAACAAAGCTAGAATGGATGAAAGAACTGAGCTGGCAAAAACTTACCGGGTTCCTGACAGGGTATTTATGGAAACCAGCAAACTATACAGAAGGCTGGCAGAGCAAATAACCGGGAAACCCCTGCCCCAGGTAGAAAATGCAAGGGCAGAGATATTGGAAGCGCTCATGCCTTATGGAATAATTGAGAAGGGGGCATAAAATGCCGAAAATAATTCCTAAAACAACAAATCCGAGAGCAAGATTCCCGGAAGGATTTAAACCCGACCCAAATGAGCTTGCTGCGAAAAGATACGGGACTTTTGAAATGTGCAAAGTCTGGGGAGCTGAGCAAACATTTGAAATCAGCTTGCAGGCAGAGGGCAAATCAGCGCTGGTTTTGTCAGCGATGCACCCAGACATTATCCCTTTAGCAGAGGCCCAGGAAATTGCGCAAAAGGCTTCTTTAACGTTTATCCGTCCGGACAGGATTAGGGATTTGGAAGAAAAAACCGGCCATGATGTGATTGCTATAAACAGATCTCTGGAAGAGGTTTTAAGCCATGCTGCCGCAACCCATGTAAACAAGCTGAAAACCAGCGCAGACAAAACCCAGCCAGCGCGCGCATTGCAGCTGAAGAGAAGTCTTGAAATAATCGCCGGTTCAACAGACAATCTTAGGGATATCCTGATCGAAAAAGCAGTGGAGTGGATTGACATTCCTCATATGGACCAGACGCATCGGTATGATGCGCTCCCTACTGTTGCGGGCAGGCCTCTAGCGCATTATGCTGAAATGCTGCAAAGCGGTCTTGACATTTTAAAATTTTTTTATGACCATTCAATAAAAGGGAAATGGGGCGATGCAACAGGAAACCATCATCAGGCAACTACCTATGGGGTGAATGGCATAAAACTGCAGGAGGAATTCTGCAAAAGCCTCGGTGTTGGATGGATGGACGCTGCTGCGCAACTTCCGGGGCTGGAATTTGAAGCGGATATAGTCTATTCCGTGGCGAGGATTGCAATGACTGTTAACAATCTTGCAAAGTACATTGCAGAGGGGTTTGGCAATGACGTGGAAATATTCATTGACACAAATCCAAAGAAAAGGAAGGGTTCGTCAGCAATGCCCCATAAGGATGTAAAAGGGGGCAACAGGACTACGGAGGAGCAGGATGTTTCAATGGCGAATAAGCTTATGGGATGGATGACAACTGCTTTGGCAAATTGCGAGATGCCCTATGCAAGGGCGCTTTATGCCTCGGCAAACGGGCGCATTGATTTTGAAGACGGCTTCAAATTTGCTGACCATGGCATAAGAAGCCTAGCCTCTGTTGTGTACCATCTGGGAATTAATAGTGATAGGGCTCTTGAGAGGGTTTTAAGAACAAGGGGAATTGTGACCGCGCAGCAGGTCATGGCATACCTGACGGACCATAGAAGAACATCAAATCCCTTGACGAGAGATGAGGCACATAACCTGACCGCGGCTTTGGCAACAGAATCCTGGGATAATAAAGTGCCGTTTATTGATGTTTTATTGCGCAGTCCTGAGATTATGAGCAGGTTTGACGAAGAAATACTTAGAAAGATTACAGACCCGCTGGCCTACATAGGCCAAAGCAAGGAGATAATAGGCCTGGTAGCCGGAAAATGCTATCAGAGAAAAACCCTCTGATGCGTTATTTTACAATTTTTTTCAGCGGGCAATTTATACCGCATAATTTCTTTGTATAATGTCTCTTTGCATGCTCAACAATCAGGGCGTGGAATTCCTGGTAGATTTTGAAATCCTTTGGCAGGTTTTTTTCGAATAATTCCCTGATTTCATCGTAGTCCGCGCTTTCTTTGAAGAAACCAAGTTTTGAGAATATTCTTTTGGTGTAGGCGTCAACAACAAAGATTGGGACTTTGTAGGCATACAGCAAAATTGAATCCGCAGTTTCCCTTCCGACGCCCCAGACAGACAACAATTGCTCTCTTGTCGGAGTTTTGCCCTTCAAAGAAATGTAAAACTTTGCAAACTCTTTCAGCTTTTTTGCCTTCTGGTTGAAATAGCCAGCAGGTTTTATTGCAGATTTTAATTTCTCAATATTAATTTTGTTTATCGCAGTTGCTTCAATGGCTTTTATTTTTTTTAAATTCATTAATGCTTTCTCAACTGAGGACCAGGCTACTGATTGGGTCAGTATGGCACCGCAGCAGATTTCAAACCTCTGCCTGTCATTTTTTGGAAAAGAATAATCTCTTGGATGATATCCTTTTATGCTGCCGGTTTTGGTCGGATTCCTGCCCCTGAAATCCAGAAGAGGCCACCAGCCCTGGGGACCGTATTCCGAAAGGAGGCAGTTGTAGATTTTTTTGATATTTTCCATCGTCTATGCCTTTGCCATCTTCCATAAAATATCAAAATAGTTTTTATAGCTGTCTGCAATTTCTTTGTTATCAATCACAACCAGTATTGGTTCTTCCTTTGCCCAGTTTGAAATCATTATTCTGCTGCCAATAATCCAAAAGACTCCCGGTGCAGTGATTTTTTCCTTGAAGTACCTGGTTTCCACAATGTCAAGCTTTGTGATTGCATGGCCTCTTGTGGATTCGTCAACAACATTCTTCCATCTCATTCCTTTTTTTCTGGCAATGTCAACTATTTCCATGGCGTCTTTTAGCCGATTGTCGAAGAAATAACCTTTTGCTCCGATCCAATACAAGGTGTCTCCCATATCCAGGCTTTCCCTCCATACCCTTTTGAATGCATCATAGCCCTTGTATGTTCTTGTGCTTTCGTTCCATAGTAAATCAAAATAATTACGCTGATTGTCTGCCACATCCTTGTTATCAATCAGAAAAGCAACAGGGTCCTTTGAGAGTATCACATTGGCAACTTTGTCGTTGAAGACAAAAACCAGTCCCGGGTTCTCGAACTCAGGCAGGAATCTGAACTGAGTTGTAGAATCTCTTACGGTAGGCATATCCATGTATTTTTCGCCCATTATGCCCCTTGATTTGATATGTCTTTTTTTCTTTTCATTCTGCCACCAGAGAAAGAAATCCCTGCCAAGCACATCAATGATTTTCATGCCCTCTGCGAAGACCTCATAGTCCCCGAAATCCAGAGTCTGCCTGATTAAATCTTTTATCTGCTCAACCCCCTGATAAGTATACACTCGTTGGTTCCACAACTTCTCAAACTGGTTTCTGAACGAATCAGCAACATCCTTGTTATCTATCATGAATACGGTTACATCCTCAGCCATTATGTTCAGGAGAGTAATATTGCCAGCAACGTTGATTATTGCTGGCGTCTGCATTTCATCGGAAACGTACTTTACCGTTGTATTCGGGAGCTTTTCCCTTATTTCCCCCTGGTCTTTGTGTTTTTCATTCATTATTACCCTGGACCTTATGCCCTTTTTTGCCCTCCAGGTATGGAGCTTTGTCAGCAGGTCAAAATATTGCTCATTTGCAAAGGAAACAACGAAACCAATCCATTCATCATCTTTTTTCATTGCATTTATCATTTGCCTGAATGCAGTTTCCCCGCCCTTTATTCCCTTGAAAATTGTAGCCTCTGATTTGTATTTTGAAAGCTTTTGCCTAAGCTCAAGTTCCGGAAGAATTTTTGTAAGCTCGTCTTTTTGCCTGCTGAATTCAGTTTCTTTTTCTTTCATATAATCCATGATTCTCTCAGGGGGAGCGGCTTCAAAATATTTTATCCCTGATTTGACTATAAAGCTGACCAGGCCCTTTTGCATAAGCTTTTCGAGTATCTCATAAATCTTTGATGAAGATGCCTTTGACTTTTCTACGATATGGCCTGTTGATGAGCTTCCCAGCTCAAGAAGTGCCAGATAGACCTTTGTTTCTGTTTTTGTAAGCCCAATTTCCTCCAATATATCTTCTCTCATAGAGCTAACTTAGGCAGTTTAGTATAAAAATCTTTCTATTACTCCCCCCTATGGGGTAGGTAATATTTAAATACAACCATCAAACGATTATTACTTTTAAATAGTGGCAAATTGCCTCTATTTTAGGAGAGAAAATGTCAATAAGAACAAAGTTAAACCAAACAATTGAAAAAATACCAATTATTGGAGGATTCTTGGCATCAGAAATAAGCCCAAGAAATTTAGCGCTTACAGCACTTGCAACTTTATGCCTTGCAGGCCCTGCAAATGCAGCAAGAGTGTCCATTGAAGAATTTTTTGGGGCAGGTAGTAATCAAGGGGTTGCTCAAAGCGTTGCTGTTACAGATGCAAAAGGCTGGGTGTCGCTAACCAAAAGGCTTGACGGGTTTGGCAGGATCATAAATACTGCGGATTTGAACAATGAAAATGCTGTCAGCCCGACTTATGGATGGGGAAACCTTAATTACGAGGTTCTCGGGAATGAAAGGAGCAAGCTTGATGTTCTTGCGGGAGCAGAGTTTATTTCAGGCAGGCCTCTGGATCCAAGAGTTGGCGCGCAGTTCACTTTTGCCGATAAAGGATTCTTATTTTATGGTTGTGGAACATACAGCCTTAACCCAAATCCAACTGCCAAAATAAAATATGATGTTGGATATACTGGGCCTATGAGCGCAGGATTTGGAGGGAGGATAAATTTGGAACAGGCATTTACTCTTCCATATAATGGCCCTGCAACAAATATAACAAGATTAAGGCTTGGGGCGACTTGGGAAATCCCCAGCACCAAAGCGGTAATCTCAGGGGGCCTGGGTTTGGATGTTAATAATTTCCAGAACGGACCGAAGTCACCAGTAAATCCGAGAGTAGTGCTGATTGGTGCCTATTTGTCAGGCATGTTCCAGTAATTTTTTATTTATGTTTGTGCAGTTAAAATGAAACCTAAACCAAAACAACTCCTTGAAGTCCCCCTATACGCATCCTTTAACCTGTGCGCTCCAAGGCCTATCGCAGTCTTGACCACAATCCATTGGATGGAACATGGTGTCCGTAATGAGTACTTCTCTGCCAGGAGAGGACTTTCATATAATCCCAGGGTAGACTATGATGCTGCGCCTATGTCCACGTTGACATTGCAAGGCAAAAGACCCCCGGGGCATACCGGGCCTTTTGAGAATGCAGGGTCGCCTGTTCATCTGGTATCAATTACAGGCACAAGGAAAACTTACAGGAACCTGCTTGAGACCGGAGAGGCAGTTGCAAATTTCCTCTGGCCAAGACAGAGAGATGTGGACGGGATGTACGTGCTTTCTGACGGGAGTTATGAGCTGGGCAATAATAAAATCCGGGATAGCGGATTTACCCTGGAAGATTCTTTTAAATTAAGTGTGCCCAGGATTGCAGAAGCAATGTCATGGATTGAATATAAATTAATAAGAATGATTGACATCCCGGAATCAGAAAGGCCGATTTTTCTTTTGGAGCCTGTTGCCGCATATTGCTTGGAAGGCCTGGTTAATCCTAAAACATTTGCTTATAATACGCAGGTGGTTCCTATAGGCCAACTCAGCGCAAACATCTGTTCTGGAAAAATACAGGAAACTATTATTGCTAAAAAAAGGAAAAAGAGAACTGCTTTAACTCCCTCGCAGCATTGGAAGTATTCTGATGGGAAAACAACATAATTAAAATGAAAGTCCAGCTATTCCGACCTCCATTTGACAACTGGTATAGTCATGACCGGCAGCTTGAGACCTTGCAGAGTCCTCCCACAAATCTTGCGATTCTTGATGCCGCTTTAAGGAAGGGCGGGTTTCAGGACACTGAAATAATTGATGGTTTTGGGAAGACTCTTGACTATTGCATTGGGAAAATTGATGGGGATATTGTTGGGGTAACTGACATTTACGCTGTTCACCTTAATGCACTGGAAATTCTGAGAAAAGCAAAAGAAAAAAATGCAATTACGGTAATTGGTGGACAAAATGTTAGGCCGATAGCCAAGAGAATATTGAGAAATCATGACTATGTTGACTATGCTGTTGTAGGTGACGGTGAGATAGCGTTGCCGCTTATTGTCGGGGGAGCACATCCTGAAAGCATACCTAATCTTGTGTACCGAAAAAACGGTGAACCAGTAAGTAACCGGGAAATAAGCGTTCCTCTCGATTTGCTGTTTGATTTTGACAAAGTCGTTGATTTTAAGCCAGACCCTGAGAAAGCGGTAATAATTTCTTCCATACGGGGTTGTGTGAAAGCAGAAAATTATAGGAGATGCGACTGGTGCATAATGAGGGATAAACTAAGGACAATGGAAGTCAATCTTGTATGGCAGCAAATCAGATTGCTCAGGGAAAAATATGGTTATAAGTTTATGATTGAAAGCGGTGATTCATTTTATGTGGGGGATTTTCCTGACAGACTCCTTAGCGCAAGGCCTGAAGAACTCAGGGATACAAAATTCAGGGCGTATCTAAATCCGGAACATGTAACTAAAGGCGCAATAAACACTTTAAGCAGCCTTAATGTGCATTGGCCATACCTTGGTGTTGATGAAATAGATGAGACAAAGTTAAGAGCACTGGGCAGGGCGAACAGCAATGAAGAAATTCACAATGCTGTTGAATTATTGTCCGGCATCATTCCACAACCCACAATTCAAATAAGTATATTGGTTGGATTGCCTGGTGAGACAAGGGAAAACCTTGAGAAAAAGGTAGAATTCGCTCGCCGCGTTTCAGGTATGTTTAATGATTTTATGGTTTTTGCAAGCCTTCCGGTACCCTGGCCCGGTACAATGTTGTTTGAAAAAATAAGAAATCATCCAAAAGCAAGAGCAGAGTATCCGGGAGATATGGACAATGATGATTTCTTTCACTATGACGAGCTTGTAAGGGTTCAGCTCAAGTATTTTACTTCAGTAAGTTGGAAGCAGGCTCTAGATGCAATATCAAGAATCAAAAAATTAGCTCCTGCAGGGCAATCTAGTTCCTATTTTGTTCAAGACCAGTTTAAAAGAGAATAGTCAGTCGCCTTTTTACTTCTTGCTGACTTTATCTTCCTTGAGTATCATCTTCGCAATCATGAATACTGCGAATGCCAGTATCACAAAGTTTATCACGGCACTTAGGAAAGAGCCCCAGCCGAATTTAAAAGGCCCAAGAGCCAATGTTGCTGTCTGCCAGTCTCCCTTCGGGATGAACGGAGTTACTAAAGGCATTATGATGTTGTTTACCAAAGACTGGACCAATGTTGTTGCAGCAGCAGCCATTATGAAAGCAACCGCAACGCCCACAACTTTGTATTCTTTCAAGAAATCCTTGAATTCCTGCAAGACCCCAATTTTTGGCATTTTGTTTCTTATGTCTTCAATATTCTTCATTTTTGTTTCCCCCATGCTATTTTTCCGATTATTACCAGATTTACTATTGGTGCCACCATCAGTATTCCCCACCAGCCGGGCCTGCCCATAACTTCTGCAATTTTCCACCATATGAATGCCATCAAAACTGCAATCGCAACTGCGCCCACAAAAGGTATAGCTGCTGCCAGAAGGCCAAGAGTAAAATATGGCGAGACTTTCCCGATCTGTGTCATCAGATAAACATTTCCAATCGGGACAAATGCCAGCCACGGATTGGCAATTTTTCTCTTGTTTGCTATTGCCATCAGGGCAAGCGCGAAATAGACATAAATTGCGATAGCCAGTATAATTGCTACAATAATCGCTATAACAATTGTTATCCCAACCAAAGCAAGAAACTGCGGTCCGAGCAAGTTAACAAAATCAGCCATTTATCACCTCCCTGATTGTTTAATGCTGTCAATCTCTGTTTTTAAGCCTTTTGCCGTTTAATCCCTAACATTTAAAAATCCCTGGCTGAAACAATCAGTTATGGAAGCGCCAAGGCACATAGCAATCATAGTTGACGGCAACAGGAGATTTGCAAAAAAAATCCTCAATCACCCTTTCAAGGGCCATGACGAGGGAGCAAAAAAGATAGACCTGCTCATCGACTGGGCAAAGGAGCTCGGCATAAAGGAGCTGACGCTTTATGTTTTCTCAATGCAGAATTTCAGCAGGCCGAAGGAAGAGGTTGATTACCTGTTTGATTTGTTTGAAAAGAAATTCAATGAACTGCTGAAAAGCGGCAAGCTGAATGAAAAAGGGATAAGAATAAATTTTGTCGGCAGATTGTTCATGTTCCCGAAAGGGGTGCAGGACGGCGCGAAAAAACTTATGGAGAAGACAAAAAACAACAAAGACTTGATTGTGAATTTTGCCCTGGGTTACGGGGGAAGGGAGGAGATTGTTGACGCTGCCAAGAAAATAGCAGAGAGGGTGAAGAAAGGCGAAATAAAAGTTGAGGACATTGATGAGAATTTGTTCGAAAAATATCTCTATAATTCTTCCCAGCCGGACCTGATAATCCGAACCAGCGGGGAATCCCGGCTTTCCAACTTCCTGAACTTCCAGGGCGCCTATTCAGAGCTGTTTTTCGTGAAAAAGTTCTGGCCGGAGTTCGAGAAAGCGGATTTGGTCGAGGTAATAAAGCAGTTCAGGGAGAGGAACAGAAGGTTTGGCGGGTGAATTGAATAAAAGAAAAATAAAAAGAGCGCTTTATCCGACTAATTTTTTCATAGATTCATACCCTGTTTGATATCTTTCTGCCCCAGAAAAATTATCATTCATATCGCAGGTTCTTGCGCAATAAGCTGCTGAATAACCAAATTCCATTGCAGTTTGTACCAAAGCCTTTTGTTCTGCGGTTAAGTTAGTTTTAGCAAGTTTTTTCTCTAGATCAGCAGATGTTCTGGAAAAAACGTCTCTCATGTCTTGTACCATTTTATCATCCATAAAACCCCAAGAAATCTTGGAGTGATTCTAATATTTCACCCCTTTGCCTATTTGAAGGGTTAGGAGGTATATAAAGGTTTTGCCAGCTAAACAAGGATACGCTCAACCGAAACCTTTAAATATCTATACACATTTATACACACAAATGTGTATTGAAAATGAAATTCGCACTAACCCGGAAAGACATTATTGCACTGAACCAGGAATTTGAGGACGGTGCTGTCCACAATGAGGCAAGCCTGGATTTTGCGCTAAGCTATGCCAAACGGACCGAGAACTGGCACAAGGCGCTGGCTTGGCTAATCAGGGCAATCCTGATTGACCATGTTTTTGAGGAGGGCAACAAGAGAACAGCCGCGCTTTTGCTAAAAAGCTATGTTGAATTTGAGGGGCACAGGACATATGATGACAAGATTGTAAAAATGATAAAGGAAATACTGCTAAAGAACATAACAGACATCAGCAAAATCGAGGAGATGATAAAAGATGCAATCCACTAAACTTTTGTCAATAGCGAGAAACATAAGAATGAAGAACAAGCCGCTGTTTGACTCGCTTATGGAATTTGAGAAAACAAAGAAAATAAGGACAAAAATACGGCTGAATTTCACAATCGATAGGTCAGTTGCTTCGCAGTTTCAGAAATTCTGCAGGGAACACGGCTACAACATGAGCGCCAAGATAGAGGAAGCAATGAGGAAGATGGCCGAAAAACAATAATTACATTTAAAAACCTATCCTAACAATTCTGGTCTATGGTAAACAAACTAGCCGACTTTTTCAAGCACCCGCTCCTGTACATAATCCTGGCAGCGTTCCTTGCCAGATTGTATTTCCTGGTTTACCACGGAATTGCATGGTGGGATTCATCTGTTTACATTGGATTGGGGAAATACATCTTCTCCGGAGGAGCTGTCGGTGTTAATGAAGCGTTCAGGCCGATTCTCTGGCCGTTGATTCTTGGTTTTGTCTGGAAAATAGGAATTAACCCGCTGATTTTCGGGATGGTTTTTGACCTAATCCTGAATCTGGCGTCAATTTATCTTGTTTACATAATTGCAAAAAAGATAATTAACAGGAAAGCTGCGATGTTCGCAGCAATCCTGATGGCAATCAGCCCGGCTTTGGTGTTTTACAGCTCAAAAGCGTTGACAGAAAACCTGGCGATTGTGCTCATTTTATTGTCTGTATATTTCATGATTGAAAAAAAATATGTCCATGCAGGGCTTTTCGCGGGCATTTCTGTGCTCGCCAGATATCCCAATGGCCTGATGCTTCCTTCGCTGATTTTATTTGTGCTTATTTTCGGCAGGGGCGGATGGAAATTCAAGCTGAAAGATTCTTTCAGAATCGCAGAGGGCTTTGTAATCCCAATATTTGCCCTGCTTTTGTACAACCTTATCTCATTCGGAAATGTTTTTTACCAGTTCACAGAAGCCCAGAAAGCAATTGCCCAGGCAGGGGCATTTTTCCCTGAGCCCTGGTTTTATTATTTCTCGGCAATAATGGCTGAATGCTTCCTCTCTGTCCTGTTTTTCTATTCAAAATACCTCGCCTGGAAGGAAAAAAACAGGAACATCTGGCTGATGGGCATAATTTTCCTTGTTTTCTTCATATACTATTCCACTGTCGACCGGAAAGAGATAAGATACCTCATGGTTGTTCTTCCGATGCTTTACATACCTGTCGCCTATGCGCTTGAAAACCTCTATTACAAGCGGCTGTTCGGGAAGCACGTTGCCAAATATGTTATAATTTCGCTTGTTGTTTTGTTTGCAGTTTCCTCTTTTTTCGCTGCAAAATCCCTGCAGGACCAGTTCTACAGGCCTGAAACCGGCGATGTTATGAACAACTTTTACAATTCAGCAGCGCTGGTTGGCAAGGATGTAATTTCATCATCTCCTGTGCCTGCTGCATACATGGATTTGAAACTTACCCTTATGGAGCCTGAAGTTTTCTACAAATATGTCAACATGTCCTCCAACTATTACCTTTTTTACACCTGCGACTTTTTCTGCAGCGATGCCAGCTGCACAGAAAACCGCAAGGCATTTTTGAATATAATTAAAAACAAGAGGACGCTTGTTTATGGCAAAAAAGAGGAAAATGGCTGCGAATACCTTATCTACGAAAATAGCTGATTACCTCCGGCTCTGCCGGCCGCACCAGTGGTACAAGAATCTTTTAGTCTTCCTTGCGCTGTTTTTCTCGGGCAATCTTTTCAATTCGTCCCTTTTGCTGTTGTCAGCATATGCATTTCTTGTTTTGATACTGGTTTCATCGGCAAACTATGCCATCAACGACATAATTGACGCAAAAAAAGACAGGCTTTTCGCAGAAAAGAAAAACCGTCCGATAGCTGCGGGCAGAATCAAAAAATGGCAGGCAGGCATCTTTGCAGCTGTTTTGGTTTTGGCAGCTTTTTATTTCTCCCTTGCCCTGAATATTTATTTTTTCTTATGCGTTGCTGCAATTTTCCTGCTGACCCTGGTTTATTCACTTTTGCTAAAAAAAATATTCCTGCTGGACATAACAACAATCTCAGCAAATTTTTCATTGAGGGCTGCTGCAGGGGCATTTGTCATAGGTGTTTATGCCAGCAGCTGGCTCATCGGGGGGATTTTCCTGTTTGCATTTTTCCTGGTCGCCGGCAAGAGATACGGGGAAACTGCAATTTTGGGCAAAAATGCCGTCCTTCACAGGAGCGTCCTGAAATATTACAGCAAAAAACTGTCAAAAATAATCATGTATGTTACTGCAGCCATCCTTTCAGTTTGCTTTGCATTATTCAGCTGGGCTGAGCACAAAAATCTTCTTTATGCCCTGCCGCTGTTTGTTTTTCTTGTCGCAAGATACATTTACCTCGCAGTCCGAAACCCGAAAATCGCAGCAAATCCCGAGAAGGCGTTTTCAGACTGTCTGCTGCTTTTCGCGAGCATAATCTTTATAATAATCGCAATAATACTGCTTTATGTAAAATGAAACCCGTGAAATTTGTAACAGAAAGGGTGATGTTTCACATATCTGCCCTCGGTTCTGCAGCATTCATGATTATTTTAGTTCTGTTTTATTTTTTCCTCGGCAAGACGAGATTGTCTTTTGAGCTTTTTATCGGGCTTTTGCTTGTTTTTGCGGTTGCTGTTCCGATAAAGCTGCTTTTTTACAGGGACAGGCCAAGACGAAGGCGCTTCTCAAATCTGATGGAGAAAATAGACGCCGCCTCGTTCCCGAGCATGCATGCCAACAGGGCTGCAATGATTTTCATAATAATGTCCTTTTATTTCAACGGCATTTTTTTTGCAGTATTCATGTTTGCAATGAGCCTGCTGGTTTCATACTCAAGAATTTACCTGGAAAGGCATTACTGGAAGGATGTGGTTGCCGGCTATGTTTTGGGCCTGATTGAGGGGGGTCTGATTGTTTTCTTTCTCTGACCTTCAACAACAATCTTTATAAACCTTCTTGCATTACTGTTTTTCATGGCAGATGAAAATCAACTAAGGGAAACACTTGAGAGCATCAAGCGAAAGCTGATGGTCATGCAATGGGACAAGAACCACAACCAGCTGAACTCAGGGAAGCTTGGAATGTACAACGAGATGACCGAGCAGAAGATGAAGCTGGAAACAGAGCTCTCATCAGCAGCTCCTGCTGCCGAAATTGAGGCGAATCCTGAGATAAGCAAGATAGGCGAATAAACATTTTTAAACTCTTTTCTTTTCTATTTTAATTATGAAGCAAACAAAGCCATATCTCTGCCTGGGAATTGAGTCAACAGCCCACACTTTTGGAGCCTCTGTTGTTTCAGGTGATGGGAATGTTCTTTCCAATGAGCGGAAGCTTTTCACAACAGAAACAGGAGGGATTGTTCCCCAGCAGGCAGCAGAGCATCATGTTCAAATCTGCGAGGAAATAATCCAATCTGCGCTGGAAAAAGCGAAGAAATCAATCAAGGATATTAAGCTGGTTTCTTTTTCCCAGTCGCCGGGTTTGGGCCACTGCTTAAGAATAGGGGGAATGGTCGCAAGAAGTTTGGCATCAATCCACAAGAAAGATTTGATTGGCGTAAATCACTGCATCGCCCATCTTGAAATCGGGAGATTGGCGACAAAAGCAAAAGACCCGGTCCTGCTCTATGCTTCCGGCGCAAATACGCAGGTGATTGCCTACGAGGGCGGCAAGTACAGGATTTTCGGAGAAACCCTTGACATGGGAACAGGCAATTTCATCGACACATTTGCAAGGATTTTGGGACTGGGATTTCCCGGCGGGCCGAAGATTTACGAGCTTTCCCTGAAAGGGAAGAATTTCATACCCCTGCCATACACTGTAAAAGGAATGGATGTTGCTTTCTCAGGCATTTTGACAAATCTTGAGCAGAAATTCAGGTCAGGAAAATTCTCAAAAGAGGATTTAGCATTTTCCATGCAGGAAACCGTTTTTGCAATGCTGGTTGAGGTTGCAGAAAGGGCAATGGCCCACACAGGAAAAGAGGAGCTGCTTCTTGGAGGCGGGGTTGCGTGCAATAAGCGTTTGCAGGAGATGGCAAAAATAATGTGCGAAGAAAGGGGTGCAAAATGCTTTATTCCGCCAAACGAGTTTCTGGTTGACAATGCAGCCATGATTGCCTGGCAGGGAATACTGCAGTACAACGCCGGCGACAGATTAAAGATTGAGAAAGCGAAGGTTGACCCTTATCTGAGGACTGATGATGTTAAGGTGACCTGGCGCTGACTGTATATACTTAATATTTTTAAGGAAGCTGTTTCTTTTGATTGCCATGCAAGAATATGTCGTTATAACCCCGGAAAATCTGGATAAGGTAAAGGGCAGAATAAACACTGATAAAACAGGCAGGCTGATTCTTGGCCGCCCGGCAATGATGAGCGGGTGGCCGGATTTGTTGGACAGCGTTGACGTTGACTTATTTGACCGCCCTGTTGCAGATTCAGGGATTTATTTTCATAAGGCAAGAGGGACTAAGAAAATAAATGGGCAGGACTGGCAGACCGATTGGGAGAAAGACAGGGCCTATTATCTGCGCTTTGCACCAAAACCTGCAGAGGATAAGAAATGGCAGGCCTGCAGGGGATTATTTGAAAAGATGCTCATCGGTCCCTATGAATTCCAGATAGGATTCCAGTCCACAGTGGGGGCATCTTTTTTTAGAGACGGCCAAATTGCAATATATGCCCCGCCCGAACAATTGCTTGAGCCTGCGCTTAGGGAAGCGTTTGGGCATGTTGTGAGATTGATGAACAGCAAAAACAAATATCAGATTACTCCCGCAGAGCTTGATAATTTAATGGGCTATGTAATGAGAGATATTTCTACCGGAGAGGTTTTGCAGAAGAATTATCAGGCAGGACTGGATGCAGATGCTATTTTGGGACTGTAAAACCATCCTACAGTTTCCCTTCCAAATCAAGAGCGCCTATGATTTTTAAGATAGAGCAGTTTCTCATGCTCTTCGCGCATTCAAAAACCGTTTTAATCTCCCTGCCGCCATTTTGCTTGTATTGCACTTCGTATTCTCTTCCTAAATCCAAAGTGGGCGGTTCCATGTCCACTTCCATTCGCACGCTAATAATCCCAGAATTTATTGTCTTATCGGTTCTGTAGCAGCAAAAAGGGCATTCATAGGATTTTTTTCTGTCAATTTCTTTAGATGGCGGCATTTTACGATGTAATTTAAAAAGAATTAAAAACCTTACTTTTTCTTTTTTGCTTTCGCCTTTACCTTGGCGTGCCTTGGGACATCTTCCTCAAGAACCTCTTCAAAGTCGTCCTCCTCATCAGGGGCCAGTTCCTCGAATATCATCCCGCAGTCCTGGCAGATGAGCTGGTCCTTTTCCCTGTCGTAAATCACATTATCAGAACCGCATTCTGCGCACAGTTTCTTGAGTTTTCCCTTCATGTAGAATGTTATATTTTACGGCTTTTTAAATCTTTTGTTGCCCCTAGGTTGGGAGGGCGAGGGGTATATACGTTACACGCGGGTTCTTAGTGAACTGATAATTTAGAATAATTCAATGCCCGTTAATCTTTAGAATATCCCGCAGAATGCTCTCCTTTCCTTTCCAGACAAGAACCTCTTTCAGAACCTGAGAAATCTTCTCAACGGGGATTATCCTGACTTTCCTGAGCTTGCTTTCCTCGGCAACAATGTCTTTCAGGTTTGACTTCGGAACGATTATGTTTTTTATCCCTGCCTCAATCGCAGCCTCTACTTTTGCGGAAACTCCGCCAATCGGCAAAACCTCTCCCCGGACAGACAAACTGCCGGTCATTGCGAAATCCTGCTTTACCGGAATTTTTTTCAATGCGCTTATTATCGCAGTTGCAACTGCTATTGAAGCGGAATCCCCCTCAACCCCCTCATAGGTTTGCAGGAACTGCACGAAAATGTCATATTTGCCCTGGATGTCCTCGCCGAAAAACTTGCCTATTATGGCAGTCACGTTCTTTATTGCCTCCTTTGCGATTGTCCCGAGCTTTCCGGTTGCTGTAATCTTGCTCTCCCTCCCGCCGGGAGTGACCTCTGCCTCAATCGGCAGAATTATTCCTGAGTAGGCGCCCTCGCCTCCGATAACAGCAAGGCCGTTAACCCTTCCGACCTGGTGGCCAGTGACTCTTATGACCTCATATTCTTTTTTCAGTTCAATGTACCTGTCAGCCAGCTGCTGCTCAAGGGTCCTTGCAACCTTCAATGCATCTTCAATGTGATTTGGCTCCACAACCTTTGCCTTTTTCTCAATTGCGATGTCTCCCGCTGCCCTGATTAACCCGCCGAGCTCTCTTAACCTCAATGTCAAATGCCCTTTCCTGTTTGCCCTCTTCCTTGATTCCTGTATCAGCCTCAATATCGCATCCCTGCTGAAGTGGGGAATCCTTCCGTCCTTCACAATTTCCTGGGCGGCGAACACAGCGATTTTCTCCCTGTTTGAAGCAGTGTCAAGCATTGTTTCCTTCATGTAAACCTCATAGCCATAGCCCCGTATCCTTGAGCGAAGTGCGGGATGCATGTGCTTTATTGTCTCAAGATTCCCTGCAGCTACGAGAACAAATTTGCAGGGCACCGGTTCTGTCCTTACCATTGCCCCTGCGCTTCTCTCGCTCTGGCCTGTTATCGCGTATCTGCCTTCCTGTAGTGCAGTAAGCAGTTCCTGCTGGGTTGCCGGCGCAAGTATTGCAATTTCATCCACAAACAATACTCCCATGTGCGCCTTGTGAATCATGCCTGCAACAACCCTTTCGTGGGCAGGGGTTCCAAGCCCTCCTGTCTGGAACGGGTCGTGAAGCACATCGCCGAGCAGAGCCCCTGCATGGGCGCCGGTGGCGTCCAGGAAAGGCGCGTTCTGCTTCTTGTAATTGTCAACAATAACCGTAGGCGCCCTAATCTTTTCCATAGACTTCCTTCCAAAGTTTATGAAAAGTATTGCGCCCACAAAAAACACAATTCCTCCAAGAAAGAATGCTGCAAACATTATGTCTGAATGGTATTTCTCCCTTATCCACCAGGGAACTATCATTGATGCGATTGCAAGAATAAGTATCAGAATATTCTGCCCCCTCAGCCCGGAGAATGATTCCATCCTGGCGGCGTTGACAATCTCCCTTCCCTTGCCGGCAGTCACTGTTTGTATCAGTGGCTGGTTTTCATCATTTGGGTTAGGGAGCGATATTATGTCAACAAGATTTTCCTTCGGCAGCAGTTCTGCAAGTGCAAGCCCAAGCATTGACTTCCCTGTTCCTGGCTCGCCGATAAGAAGGACATGCCTCCTCTGGAGCGCTGCTTTTTTTATGATATGGACAGCATCTTCCTGGCCGATAACCTGATCTGATATTTTTTTAGAAACATTAATCTGGCTGGTGTCTTTGAAATCCAGCTCCCTTTTCGGCCCTTTCTGCGATTTTGCCTCTGGCTTTGATGAAGTTCTCTTTACCACCCCGCTCTTAGCTTTTTTGGCCATGGTTTTATCCGGGGGGATAGGCATTTAAAAAGGTTGCGAATGAGAATATATTTTATTGGATTATATATCTTTGACTTCCCAAATGGTTAAAAAGCAGCGGGTTTTTCCTGCTTTTTCAGGTGGTTTAATGGGTGAAGGATACATTGATGATGTGATCATTGCGCCGGTTTCTAAGACGCATCTGCCCTTTTGCCAGAAAGTCGCAAAGGAGGCGGGGCAGGATTTTGACATACAGAGTTTTATGATTCCTGACACATTCAGCGGCATGGAATATATGCCAACAATCCCTTTTTTGAGAGAAGCCCAGAAGGCAGGCAAAACCTTTGACCCGACCAGGGTTCTTGAGGGGAAAAAGGTTTTTTTGATAAAAACCTCCGGGCCATACCAGGACCCTGAAAAAATGGTTGCGCGGGTTGGCTTTACTGCCTCGGCTTTCAAGCAATACGGTGCTGAAAGGGTTACTGTAATTGCCACTGACCTTGACAACGGCAGGGCTGAGAGAGGGCCTGCAGAGGACAGAAAAGTTTCCGGCTACATGAACAAGGTAATGCCCATGGCCCAAATGTGGAAGTCCTGCGGAGTTGACAAGGTAATTAGCTTGCATCCCCACAGCCCGGAGATTGAGAAAATCTTTGAAAAGGTTTTTGGATGCCCGAATGCATTTGTTGGCATAAACCCTGTTTACATGTATGCTGATTACCTGGCGAAACATTCCGGGCTGAGGAGTTCGGGGGCGCTGGAAAATGGGGGAGAAAATCTTATATTTCTTTCATTCGATAGGGGAATCCGCACGTTTATGGACAATCTTGCGGATGTTATGGACATGCCAAATGCAAGAAGAGTGAGGTTCAACAAGGCAAGGGGCGTGCCTAACAGGCCGGATATGGTTGAGATTGACCTGTGCGAGGACTATCCTGAAGGGGTTCTGGAAGGCAAATGCGTGGTTTCCTGGGATGATATTCTTGACACCGGTTCCGGCCTTGGAAAAATTTACCGGTGGATAGAGGAGAATTATTCCGGCCACAAGCTTGGAAAGCCTGCAGGATATTATTTTGGCTTTACGCACCCAGTCCTCAGCGGGCAGGCATTTCCGCAGGTTCAGATGAGGATATGCAATGAGATGCCAAAGATGAGAGAGATAATATTCACAAACAGCCGGCCTTACATTGACGATCATCTTGATTTTTACGGCCTTAAGGCAGTGGCCACAATTTTGAGGGTGGCAAAGCTCTTTGCCCATGTGATAAAAGCAGAGCTCGGCACAGCTTCGGAAATAGAGGAAGCGCACAGAATCCTGTTTGAAAATAACATGCTTCAAGGAAATGTTTATGATGTCAAGAGAAGTTCTTCATATGCTTCTAAAGTCGGATCAGGGCTCCCTCCCGGATTTGTGGAAAGCTTGAAGTTAAAAGAGAATAACTGAAGCTATCTCCATGTCATGGGGGGGCTGCCAGATTATCCTGCTGCTGTTTCCTTCGCAGGCGGCAA
Organism: uncultured archaeon; assembly: GCA_903904885.1. Classification (GTDB taxonomy): domain Archaea; phylum Nanobdellota; class Nanobdellia; order Woesearchaeales; family CAIVOO01; genus CAIVED01. Next base: position 46,675 of record CAIVED010000024.1, read on the forward strand.
TCCTGTAGGGGTCATAGCATACAAGCCGCGTTCCCTTTGACGCGAGTTTCCTGTAGCCCTCAAGCCCGCTGAATTCCATTTCTATTCTTCCCTCGAGCGGATTCACAACAACAACCTTTTGGCCGGTTAGCAGTGCAATTTTCCCTTGATATTCTGCAGCTGAAACAATGTTGCCTATTCCCGGAATCTGCAGTTTTTTCAGCGCAAAAGATGTATCGGTTATGCTGTAGAGATTCCCTTGGTCAGCAATGTACAAATGGTTTTCTGTCGGAACTAGTGCTACTATTTCCTCCTCTGTTTCAATCTGCCTGAACCATTCGCATTTGCTGGCATCAATGACTGTTGTGCCAGAGGCAAATAAAGGCAGCCCGTTGAAAATCACAAGCGATTTTGCATTGCCTTTCCATCTCAGCGAAAAAGTGTCATTGCTGGAGACAAGAATGCCAAGCTCCCTGTCAGAATGGGCAGCAAAAAGCTTCTCTTCATGGACTACCAAAGAATTTATGCTTTCGTTCCCTCGGTAGTAGGGGTAGACAATTTCACTGCCTTCAAGCTGAACAGCGTTTGTCATTGCTGCGTAAAAATCCCCGTCATCAAGAAAGCCTATCCTTTTTACGGGCTTTTTTGTTTGCATGAAAACACTCCTTTTTTCCGGGTTTGCGCTGTTAATATCATAAATAATGCCTCCTCTTTGCAGGATGTGATTCACTGCAACAAACATTGCATAGTTCTGTTCTGCGCCGCGTTCTATTTTTGCGGGGGCTGCCGGCGGAATCTCAACCCGCCTTTGCGGGGGCTTTATTTTTTCAGTCAGAATAAGTTTTTCAATATAATCTTCCTGCTTTTTTGCAATCTGCAGGAATCTTTTCTTTGTTTCAAAAGACTGTGCCCTGAAAAATTCAGGGTCAGCGAATTCAGCATCAAGCTCTTTGAAGCGCACAGGCATAACCAGGTAAACTGGAATTTTCGGGGCAAGATTAACCAGTTCATAATATTTTTTAGGGTCCTCCCCTTTTGGAATGTCCACCCTGAAAAAATCATCTTCAAAATTGCAGTAAGTTGCCGCAGAGACAGAGCCGCTTTGCGTTAGCAGAGCGTTCAGGGTCAGTATCATGGCCCTTGCAGCAAGCTCGCTCGTATCCCTGTTAACAGCAACCTGCTCGTGGGCGAACTGGGACGCAAAATCTTCTATGGAGATTTCATGATTTACCAGCCATTCTTTCAGATACAGGCCGTTTACCGTTATGGTGTCCGGCAGGATGATTTCCCCGTCGTTGTGCGTGCCCATTGTGCACACCCCGCTAAGGTCAAGCTTCCCGCCCGGCGGAACATATTTCATCAGAATGTTTTTAATCGCAATCCTTGCCCTGATTGCATCAATCTCTGCGCAGCCGATAACTCTTTTGGGGTTTTTTCCCAGGCTGTTTACATTAAACTGGCAGAGTGTTTCAAGGCCGTTGGTTTCGGTTATAATGGCTGCATCAGGGAGAGCCTGACTGCAAACCGATTCCTGGATTTTGAGATTGTACAATCCCATCTCCCTCCGGTCAGTAATCCCCCTGGTCTTCACCTCAGGATTGCTTGCGCACTGGATTAATACGTCCGGATGAAAATCCCCGATTCTGCCTATCAGGCCGCCGGCAATTTTCATTTCCGGCTCAAGCCCTTTTAGAATATTTGTATTAACCTCTAATTTTCTCTCATCCCTGGAAAACAGGACAAGCTGGCTTATTCTGTAGGGCACTGTTGGCTTCAGCACTGCAATCTCCTGGGCAATCCTCCAGCCAACAGCCCCGATTCCTGCAACTCCGACGATAAGACCATCAGTCATGTATCTGTAAGGATGTAAAAAATTAAAAAGCTATCCTAAACGAGGGCTTAAAAAACTTGCGGCAAGAATCAGTCTGCGGTCCGGTATCGTGCCATTATCAGCGGCTGGGGGCCGAAGTAGATTATGTAAAGCACCGGCACAGGGGCTGTAAATCCGTTTGTATCCATTGTTTCTATCATCACCCCATTTTGGGAAGAAATCCAGCCAACTTCATCAGGATTCCTGTTCTGCCTCGCAACACTCATTATCTCATATGGGATTTTGGGGAAAATTTCCAGGTTTATGATTTTTGAATCTCTCAATGCATCGTCTGTGGTTTCACCTTTCTTGCGATGGTGGGCCGCGCAAATAACTGCCTCCTGGCGGGAACCTCCCAGGACATAATTGGATAACAGCTTTTCAATATGGGATGCAACCTCCTGCTTTCTGCCTTCCGCCTCGTCCAAAAACCTGAAATTTTCAAGAGAAAAGGGGTTTTGAACCTGCTGTCTTAGTTTATCCGACATGAAATTATTATAATGCGAAAACTTAAAAATGTTTTTGTCATATCCAATAAGTGAATTATCTTTTGAAGAAAAGCCAGTTCTTCGGGTTGTTGCCCATTTTGGTTTTCACAAGGACATATTCGCCTTTCAGCCTCTTTCCGCTGATTTTGATTACTAGGTCATTGGCATGCTCCTCAATAATTTCATAGCTGCCCCTGTCCCAGACCTCCACTTTTCCTGCGCCATAGTTTCCTTTTGGGATTTCTCCCTCAAAGAACGCATAACCCACCGGATGGTCCTCGGTCTCAACTGCCAAGCGCTTTTCGCCGGCCTTGGCTGGCGGTTCCTTCGGGATTGCCCAGCTTTTCAGGACTCCGTTTCTTTCCAGGCGAAGGTCATAGTGGAGATGGCTGGCTGAATGCTTTTGGATTGAGTAAATCAATTGCTTGGATTTTGGTTTCCTGGGTTTTGGCTCAGGCGTTTCTGAGAAGTTTCGCTTCTTTTTGTATTGTGCCCGCATGGGAGAAATAGTGCTCTTGGATATATAAATTTAGTGGGCTAAAAAATAGGTTTATATATTTTATGCTGCGATTAATGCTCCATGATAGGCTCCCAGAAACTTGATGACTCTGTTGAAGAATTCAGGCAAGGCGGAGGGAACGTGGGTTTTTTTATTGCCCTTGACCCTCTTGCCCCGGAATGCAAAGTAATAGCTTCCGAAGGCAACAGAGAAAAGACAAAGGAGAAAGCTTTTCTCGAAGGTTGTGAGCACCCCTTAATTATTCCATACGCTCCTCTTCCCCCATACCTGAGAAGGGAAAGCCAGGCTCCAAGCACTAATGAATACTCCTTGGTTTCACTTGATGAACATCATATTTCATGGCCGCACATAACAAAAACCCGCTCAGAGCTGTTGGGTTATTGCACTGAATCTCCGTTGGAAGTTCTGCGGAAAGCATTCAAGGATTTCCGGGTTACAAGCTACCGGGAATGGGGATTTTTTGACCTTAATCACGTAAGTCAGAACTCTCCTCCAATAATCGGTATTGGAATATCCTCAGTTAAACCTGCCTACGGAATAACAGGAAAAATTGATGAGATACTTTCAATGGGTGTTATAGAAAAGGCGCGAAGAACCAAGGGGGTGGAAGATGCTCAGATGATTTTATCACGCCTGGAGGCAGTATCCATGGAAAGCCATTTCCGGGATGAGAAAACTCGAGAGGCCTCAAGAACTTTTCTTCTCGAGGTTGGCTCTGTCCTGCGGGATTATATCTGATTATTCTGATTTTTATAGTAATTGAGAAGTAGTTACAAATACAAACATTTATAAGCAATCAGTTTTCCCAAAATCCCATGGGAAAGCATTTTGACACACTTATTGAAATATTGTATGCTGCAAGGAAAGGGAAGACAGGCTCTCTGGAAAATGACATGCTGGTTCCGGGAAGGAATATTGTTGGAGTGGCGGACTATCTTGAAAAGCTGGTCCAGAGGGCGGCGCTTTTTGAGTTTCCTTTCAGCTCTCATTCAATAAGTGAAGTTCTGCAGCAGGATGCAAATCTGTCCAATTACATAAATGACTATTTCCGGCTTTCAGAGAAGAACAACTGCAGGCTTATAACCCCGTTCAAGCTCACAGCCATAGAAGACCTGGAGACTGTTGTTTTTCTTGACAAGGTTCTCGGGCCTGACGGAAGGGAAACAGGCCGCTATGTAGTTACTTCCTGCGGCAATGACGCCAAGAAGGCAAAGGACTTCAGCCAACTTTCTCATCTGATGATAGCAAATGTCCTGATTGACGGCAGGATGACCAAACAAAGAACACTTCCTGTTGTTGTAAATCCGGTTCATTATTCCGCGTATATGCATCAGAATGAAGTTGATGCTCTTTCTCTGGATGCATGTACTTCGGGTACATTGGACAGCGCAAAGGACGTTGCCCAGGCAACCACGTCATTCATATCAGAACTTGTCTACATAATGGACCCTTCTAATTTTGTGATAAAAAAGGAAAACAAAATAAGCCTTATTGAGGATGAGCGCGCGAGGTCTAAGAAAGGAAAGCAGAATGGCAATGGCCTTCGGAAGACAGTTGCAAGGCCTCACTATATGTTCCTGACCGCAAGAGAGCTTAAGGATTTCATACTTGAAAATTCGAAAGAGTCCAATCCCGCGCATCCTGTATCCGGCCACTGGAGGGAGCTGTTATCCGAGCGGTTCAGGAATATGCAGGGATATAAAATCTTCATAAGGCAGTATTTCACAGGCGAAGGAGTATTCGAGGGAAGGGAAGGATGGAAATACACAGTTTTAATCAAGACTTCCCCGACAAGAATAGAGCCATATCACACCAGCAAAGCAAAGGGAAAATACATGGGCCCAAAGGCCCCAGCAGTGCCGGTTTGAAAATATCAGTTGTTTTTATTGTGTCAAAAGCGCTGATGTGGATTGCTGCAAGTAACGTGCTGCTTCGCCCATAATAATCTGGTTGTCTCTCATCAGTTTGCCCTGGGCATCTATGCAGAATTTTTCGGGATATCCGTTTCTTATTTGAATTATTCTCGCCTTAACATTATCGCCGCTTAACCCTCCGGCGATGCCTATCCTTGTATTTGGCATGCTCTCTCTTAGTGCATTCATCAACTCAAGCCCTCTTTTGATATCAAAATCTTTGGAAGTCCCGCCTGAAGGGTCTATCAATGCCCATTTTACTAACTGGTCATATCCTGATGCCCGTCTTGCAATATCATCAACGGACAGCCCTTCCATGGCGATTGCAGGTATTTGCATTACAATCCTCATTCTTTGGTATTCCTGGAGAATCTTCCCTATCTGTTCAAGTTGCGGCCAGGCAACGTTCAGCTGTATCGCGCGGCAAAGGCTGTCGTCATACATTTTGCCAATCGAAAAAAGCTGCCTTACCTGCTCTGCAAGCGTTTCATTTTTTTCTGTGAAATAGTGCATCATGGGCAATGTCCACCTGGTGGTGCACTCTGAAAGAAACGGAAGTTCTTTTGCAGGAGGGCTTCTCGTTCCCCCAACAGCGAGATTGTTTAGCCTGTTTTTGGAAACAATGAACCCAAACATTGGGAGATAGTCTTCATTCGGAAAACCATTTGCCATCAAAATGTCTGTCACTTCTTTGACGTCCCGTTCGGTCTTGAATCCGGTAATCCCCAGGTATGGTTTTTCTTTCATTTTTGTTTTTATTTTAAAGTGGCAATAATGGAAAGGTTAATAAATTTATTTATTCTCCCCAATTGAATGGAAAGCAAACTTTTGTATTTTGAGGATTTCGCCGCCCAGCTAATGGAAGGGAAGAGGGATTTTTCTGGTATGGAAATAAGAAGGAATAAAAAACAACTCTCCTCTCCTGACAAAGCAAAAATGTTAAGAGTTCTGAGCGAATATCTCCTAACGCAGGATTTGCAGGCAAATCCAGTCATACTGTCAAATTCAAACATCTCTGAAGATGTGGACCTTAAAGGATTGCAAATGCCTTTCCTTGTTGGCATTAAGCTAAATTATCCAAATTCGAGATTGGGCAATGCGAATCTTGAAAAAGCAAATCTCAGTGATTCTTATTTTCGTGATGCAAGGCTTGGAAATTCAAATTTAAGAGGAGCAATTCTTACAAGAACAAGGATTTATAGCTCCAGTTTTTACGCTGCAGACCTGCAAGGTGCGGATATATCCTTTGCTGACATGTCTCATTCTGGTTTTCGTAAATCCATCCTTAAGAATGCCAATGTCTCGGGGACAGATTTTATGAGGGCATCATTCGAGGAAGCGGACTTGTCAGGAGTCGTGGGCTTGGAACAGGCCAAAAATCTTGAATATGCGTTGTTCCTTAGAACAATAATCGATCCGCAAAACAAGGAAATACTTGAAAGGTTATTAAAAGACAGATTTGTTGTTAGAAATCAATAAATCTCCGGCAGCTTCTCCTTCTCTTCCTCAGAAACAGTAACGATTACATCGCAGTCCTTACAGTAGAATAACTCCTTGCCTATCTGCATGGCTGCCCTTCCGCAATATGTGCATTTAACCGGCATTTCCCCCAACGATACTGGTAAATAATTATTCCGACGGAGTTTATAAATGGTTTGTATATGGTGTATATGCTTCAGCTAATCTCCGTCGCACATCATTGACATAAAGCTGTCTGTTGTCTGGTAGTACTTTGGGAATGTTACTATTTTCCTGATCTGCGCTTTTGCTGGCGCGTCCAACCCGACCTTTTGGCAGAATGTCCTTATGTAATTTTCTTTGTCTTTAAATGTTGGCGTGAGATTGTGCTGATAGTGGAAAATTGCATCCCTTAAGGAGCTCTTAAACATCTGCATCATTTCCCGCTGGAATCCTTCTCTCAAGGAAGAATCAATAGGGTTAACAAGCAGTTTTCTGAAGTCACCCCGCTTAAAATGGGAATACAAATCAACCACCTCGTCAACGTCAATAAGGTGCAAATCCCTTCCGTCAAAAACCTTGTCGTCAAAGTCCTGGAACCCCTGTTTCCTGTAGCCCAGCAGGCAAAGCACAGCCAGCATTTCCGCGTCCTGCCTGATTATTTCATCCCTGCATTGTGGCAGGAATTCTGACGGACTCTTTCCCTCAACTTTCTGCAGGAATAAAAATTCCTCGACATCCCCTTCATAGTATCCGATTACCGGCGGGGTTTTAACTCCCTTTTCAGCTAGTTCAATGGTCATTTCCAGCTCGGTCTTTGATTTTGTTTTTTGAACATGCGCAAGATTTGTAAGCCTGTAGCTCGGCGGTTCGTATAGACAGCTAATGGATGTGTCTGCGCCCTTTGCATAGACAGTAATATTTCCGCCCTGTCTCTGAAGCTCAAAAAACATTACAGGCCTTTTTCCCTTTGATTCGGCTTTCCTGCCTATGGGCTCAAAATTCTCGGGCACAAGAAGTTTCGGCTCTATGTCGCCAAACTCTTCGTTTATCGCCAGGTGCGCAACTCCTCCCAGGCGATAATTTGTCCATTCTGTATGTGGAACTTTCTGATTTGTTTTAAAGTCATAGGTTGCTGTTTCCCGGCAGGTCCATAGCCCCCTTAATACCGTTGGCTCTCCCCTGTAAAGAAAAACATTTTTCCCAAGCTGCTGAAAATCCGGGCTGCCTACAGGAGGATCATATATTCCTACTCCTGCGCAGAGCCCTTCGCCGGTTAATGCCCCGGTTATTAGCGCAAGCTCCTCAATCCATCTTTTTGGATTTTTTCCCAGCGCTTTGTACACCCCCTTGGTTAGGTGCTCTTCTATAAAGTGCAGAAGATCCTTTCTTGCAGGCACGTGATGGTGATTGAATTTCATATCGTTGGCTCTTAACGCAACTATTTAAATCTTATTATTTTAATTATTTAATAGTAGTTACAATTGGAAAGTTTTATAAATCTCCTGCGCTGGAAAATAAAAAAATGGAAGAAAAATATTTCAGCTGTGACCCTGTAGCCTGCAACGCTGAATGTTGCAGAAGCATTTCAACAAAGCCGGTTATGACTTTTGGGGATTTTCTCAGGATAGGCCAGCATTTAGGCAAAACTGCAACAGACATCTGGCTCGAGAGCGGCAACGTTGCGGTTGTTCCTTTACAGGACAGGGAGGGAATTGCTGCGCTTGCAGCCTTGGCTTTGTTTCACAATCCTTGTCCGTATTTGTCTGAGCAAAACAAATGCAACATCTATAACTCAAGGCCGCTTGGATGCCTTGAATTCCCGTTTACAGCAATTGAAGATGGGCACGTTGACATTGAAGGATATCATTCTTTGGACTGCATGAAAAATGTCCGGCTATTCCCTGCGCAAAGAAAACTTTGCAAAGCAGTGGGTAGAATAGCAGAGGAGGAAACCAGACTGGACATCGAGCTTTTCTGGTCTGAAAACCTGCGCGGGTGCATTGACATTTTTTCACAGATGCAATATGAAGAAATAGCCAGAAGAGCGCTGGGAGTAATAGCAAATGGCAAAGTTTCCCCTGCCATGGCCCGTGAGGTGAGAATCTCTGCAGGGGAGATGCATCTGCTTATCAGTTCAAAAGGATATGACAGTATTGGTGTTAGGGAATTATGCAATTTTCTTGAGCCGATGGTTTATGCCATTAAAAGAGAACAATTTGCCGAAGTGTTCAGGAAGGCTGAAAAATTTAAGCACAGGTACAAAAAGACTTCAGATGAACTTAGGAAATTAGCGGGGTTTTTCAATAGCTTTTAGAAACATAAACCTCATGCTCTGCTTTCTTCCCGCAGTATACGCATTTTCCGGATGGCTTCTCGTCAACAGGAATTGCAACAAGCTTTGCGCCGCCTGTCTTGTCCTTTATCTCATCTTCGCAAGTTGAATCGCTGCACCACATTGCCCTGACTATCTTTTTGCTGTCAATGGCTTTTTTCAGCTCGTCAAATGTTTTGGCATTGACTGTCGAATCTTTCAGCATTTTTCTTGATTTTTCAAGGAGGGATATCTGCATCGCTTCCAGCTCTTTTTCAACCTCTTTTTTCACATCAGAAAGTTTCACTGTTTTTTTCTCCCCGCTGTCTCTCCTTACTAAAACTGCCTGGGATTTTTCAAGGTCCTTTGGCCCAAATTCAATTCTTATCGGAACGCCTTTTAGTTCCCATTCGTTGAATTTCCGGCCGGGGGTGTAGCCTTCCCGGTCGTCGATTATGACAGAAAATTCCTTTTCCAGCTCTTTTTTCAGTTTGCTGCATTCTGCAACAACCTTGTCTTTTGTTGCGTCAAATAAAATAGGAACAATTGCTATCTGAACCGGCGCGACTTTCGGAGGCAAAACCAGTCCTTTGTCGTCTGAATGGGCCATTATCATGACACCAATCATCCTTGTGGTTATTGCCCAGGTGTTTTGGTAAACATATTTTTCCTTTTCATCCTTGTCTACAAATTTGAGATTGAATGCCTTTGCGAATATCTGCCCGTCATGGTGGGCGTCAGGCCCCTGGACAAGCCTTCCGTTAGGCGTCACAAACTCAAGCGCATGGGTGTATTCTGCGCCTGCGAATTTCTCCTTCTCTGTCTTTTTCCCATGGATTCCGGCGAGAGCAAGAACATTTTCGCAGGTGTCAACCCACAAATTCATTATGTCTTTGATTTCTTTTTCAGCCTCGGGTTTTGTTGCAAAAGCTGTGTGGCCCTCGTTCCACAAAAATTCCCTTGTCCTTATGAATGGGACGGGATTCTTGAACTCCCATCTTACAACATTGTTCCACTGGTTTAATCTTAGAGGCAAATCCCTCCATGAGCGGATCCATTTTGAATAGGAATCATACATTATAGTCTCGGAAGTTGGCCTTACTGCCAGACGCTCTCCGAGTTTTGTGTTGCCCCCATAATCAACCCATGCAACTTCCGGGGAGAATCCAGTGAGATGTGTTGCCTCTTTTTTCAGCAACGATTCCGGAATGAACAATGGGAAGTATGCATTTTTAATTCCCATTTTTTTCAGTCGGATGTCAACATAGCTTTGTATTTTCTCCCAGACTGCATATGCCGCAGGCCTAAGGACAATGCATCCCGAAACAGAGGAATAGTCGACGAATTCAGATTTCAGCAAAACCTGCTGGTACCACTCAGAAAAATCCGCATCTTTCTTTGCTGTAATCCCAAGCAGGTTCTCTTTTTCGTCCTTTTTTGCGGGCATAGCTGTCTGGGGTGATGATGAGTATTTAAAGTTTTTCAGGGAGATTCGTGATTTTTCAGGTAGAACCATCAACCATAAGCTATTTAAATGACCGCCTTGCTCCCGCGGTCTATGCTAGGAGTTATCGACGAGACAGTCAGGCGGCTCGCGGAAAACGCAGAGAACGGAAGGATAAGGTCAGAGGACATTCCGGAGTCCCTGCGCGAGCTGGGTGGCATAATCTATCAGGAAGTGGCGAAGGCTGTTTTCGGCAACCATTACCGCCCGGAAGTCGTTGGCGCAATGAAGTTTTTAGAGAGATTCTGCATGAGCGCAGGAGATGTGCCAATCTTTGATTTATTGGCGATGAAATGCGTTGCCTTGGAATGGTCTGAACGAGTATACGCCAGAACAGGCAAACTTCCGATCGAGAGGGAAAATATCCGGGGGCTGGCACAGCAAATCTACAAGGGATAAAATGGAAGAGATAATAGAGCAGTGCATGGAAATGCTGAAGGGAAAGGCCGGTGAAAATGGCTATATTAATCCTGCCAATGTTCCCAGGGAACTAGTGCAGATTACCCGGCAGCTCGTTACGGATTTTACTTCAAGACATGAACGCGGCCTGAACGGCAGTCCTGCCACGGTTGTAGTTCTTCCGCTTATACTGAGAGCAATTAATCAAAACCTTCCCCTGCATCAGGAGGATGTGGACGCTATCCACGCATCCCTGCAGAGCATGGCAGATATTTACCGCAGGGATGGCAGAGAAATGGCTGAAGACCCGTCCTACGGCCCTCCTTTGAAAGCAGCCTATTTGGCTTTGGAAAGAGGGGAATAGTGCAATAATAGTAGTAAAAACCGAAACCTTTATATAGTACCTCTACTTTCTTATTCACTATTGGGTGACAAAAACACCCATTGGGATGGTTAAAAGAGGAGGATGATTAAAATGGCAGAAAACAAAATTCCAAAGGAAGTTGAAGTTGTTCAAAAAGGAGCAAAAGCTATGGCCTCAGTGCCTAAGCGGTTTGCAGGATTCAATGAAGCGCTGTTCCATAAGCTTTACACTGGCCTTGTTAAAACAGGCAAGGACGGAAAGCCTACAACCGAAGGTGCAGATGCAAAGGGCACAACTGCCGAATTATCAAATTACCTAATGGAGCATATTGTTTCAGCTCTTGGCTGGAAATATGATAAGGAAACTCAGGAATTCCTGAAGAAAAAGGCAAACGCAATGGGAACAACCATGGGCGGGTTGCTTATGGGTGACCATGGGATAAAGCCAGGAACTCTTGAGCATCTTGTTGCCCAGGCAGCTCAGGGAGGAACAAAGTTCCTTATGGAGAATGGTGCGGGAGCAATAACTGAAGCGGTTACTGAGCCATACTCTAACACAGAAGTAAGCCAGGCAGGTGCAGAGGCTATGCATGCGATTGAAAACAACCAGGACTCACTTAAGGCGGCAAAGGACATAATCAAGGAAGCATTTGGAAAAGATGCGCCTAAAAATCTTGCCAGCATGGGCGGGAAGCCGGTTGCAGAATATTTCGCAGTGGCTGCCAGGCAGCTTTACGGAAAAAATTAATTTTTTCTTTTTTTAAGTTCTAATTCCTGAACTACATTTATCATGTAGACTCTTGCAGATACAAAGAATAGCATCAAAAGAATAATTCCCATTATCATACCAAGGACCGCATTAAGCGTGAACAGGCCGAATATTATCAAGTTTATAACGATAGCGCAGGCAATCACGATAAGGTATGCGGCAATAACCCTTGATTTCAGGAATGAAAACAAAACAGTCTTCTTGAGAACATCCCTTATTCTGCCAGTCAGGGAGTAGGAGACAATCGCGAAGTAGCCGACAACTATGAACGTGAGGGCCATGCCGAGGTTCAGTATCATCCCGTTTGGGCTCGCTCCCATGGATGAAAATGCCTCTGCGAAAAACATCTGTATCGAAACATAAAGTATCAGGGAAACAATTGCTGCCCAGATGACACTTGTGACAGCGAATGTTTTGAGGTACTGCAGGTAACTGGTTTTTCTCCCGGAAATCCTGAATGCGTTCCACCAGTTGAATGCCTGGAAGGCAACCCAGACAACCAGAATGGAAATCACAAGAAAAAATGCGAGCTTCTTTATCTCAAAAAGTTCCTGGGCAATTTGCTGCACAACCGGAGCAGAGGCATAAATCCCCTGGTCCTGGACAGCAGAGACCATTGTCGGAGTCTGCTGCATTATTATTGTTGCATGGGCGATAATCCTGTCAAAATACAGCTTGTAGATGAATCCGAAGAATGTCAGGAAGACAAAATCAACGAGAACAACAAGAAGCATCAAGGGCCATCTTTGCAGAAGGTCTGATAACGTCTTCTTCAGCTGGACAACCGGTTCATACTTGATTCGCCCCATATTACCCAATTTTCGGCTGTTCTTTTTATACTTTGTGAAAATGTTTTTAAATGAGGCGAAAAATCCAGGTAATTAAAGTCTGCCCCCGTAGCATAGTAGCCATTGCGGCTGCCTAGTATTGCCGGAAGGCGAAAAGAAAGCAGCAGGTCGGGAGTGCAAGTCTCCCTGGGGGCTTTTTTCACTATTTTTTTAAATCCTCCTATCTTTCCCATTCCATGATTCCGGTTTTGGTGGGGGATGGGATAACAATAACAGCAAGCAGGGTTCCATCAGGTGACACCATAATCGGGGTTATTCTGGGGGTTACTCTTTTCGGTCTTGTAGTTGTTCTCTATTTGCTATACCGGTTTTTCAGGAAATCAGGATTTGAGAAGGATATGATTATGCGCGCTGAGGTTGCCCATGAATACTCCCAGATGAGGAAGCAGGAGATAAGCGAGAAAAGGAAAAAAACAATTGAGACAAAAAAGCTTGAGAAAAAGGAAGAGCCAAAGACTGGAACAGTTCCAGGAACTGTTGGAACTGTGGAACCGTGGCCGGAATATGTTCCTGACAAGCATCTGAAGGAGGATGAGAAGCAGATTGTCAACATCATGAAAGCCAGGGAAGGCAAGTGCGAGCAGGGGACTTTGAGAGTTGTTTCAGGAATGCCAAAGTCATCATTAAGCAGGATTCTGAAGGAACTTGAGGAAAGGAATATAATATCCAAGGAAAAGCGCGGGAAGAAGAATATGGTTTTTCTGAGGTAGTTGTTTTTGATTCATTTCTCGTAAATAAAATTCCGAGTATCTACTTCTCGCATTAGTCCTGATGTTCCATCCGCTTCTTCTGCTCTAGTGTCATGCAAGAAATAAATAATATGTATGAACTGCAGTTGATTGCTCTCTGCACATATTATTTATTGCAGCTCTGGCAATCGAGCCAGATATCAGATAATAAAATAGTGCCTAAGAGCTGCACCAGAAATCGTTTTATTTTTGAAAATCGTAAGTATGCCTTCACCCCAATAATCGTTCCGGAACGATATATGGCCAAACGGAACCGTTTTTAAGCTTCTTTTTTTGATTTGGAACGATTGTTCCAGGGGCAGAATATATCTATTTTCTCTCTATCCTATAATATTCAACACCCCCAATGTTGTTGTTTTTGCTATGATGGTGAGTGTTTTACCACTCAATCATAGTCAAAAACAAAAGGTTTAAATACAAGCTGCAAATTATTGAGTAGCGAGTTGGGGTGTTTTGAGTATTTGAGTGGATAATATTGCTAGCAAAAAAAGGTTTGATGAAGAAAATACCACGGTGGGAAATATGTCAAAACTAAGAAATGTCGTTTTAATCGGTGCTGCTGCAGTAGGTCTGGGATTGTTATCGCCTCATTCTGCAAAAGCTATGGACCCTGCGAACAGGGCAGATTTGGAATTTATTGCTAATAATGATGCAACTCTTCAGGCGAATGCCGCTGATTTGAGAATTGGCCCTGATAAGCTTTGGCCTTTGACTAATACACTTTACCCGGCTGAGGCTGTCATTGCTAATGGTCAGGATATTCTCAAGGGAAAGGAGTACCAGCTTAGGGATGGAGAAGCAGCCCTGCTTGGCCGTGTGGACCCAGGGAATTTTGAGGCCATTGATGCAGCAAATGACCTGATGGTTCTTGAGCAGATTGCAAGAACTCATCCTGGTGTTGTTGTTCTTGAAAGAGACAGCTATGGCAGAGCAACAAGGATAAATGACCATGGAAGGGTTATAGGCGGCGAGAATGTAAAAACAATTATTTCTCCAGAAGGCCTGATTGGCGACATACTTTTAGTTGACCAGACTGGCAACCCGGTTAATGCTGCAGGAATAACAGGCGTCAGGGACGGTCACATTTTGTGGCATCCGGGAAAAAGTGCCAATGATGAAGATGCAACAGTAAGGTATCCGATGGAACTTGTTAGGCTTATCAACATGAATTATATACGCGGAAGAGTATCCGGCCAGATTCCACCTCTGCCATTGGGGTTGTGCCCTGAAGGAGAGGTTTCAAGGGGTCATGACCCTGTTACAGGCATTATAGTATGCGTTCCGCAAATTCCAGGACCTCGGGGTCCAGCAGGACTAGCAGGCCAGAGCTGTACTTCAAATAGCGATTGCCCTTCAGGCATATGCGGATCAGCAGGAACATGCATTCCTGGCGGAAACGGAACTCCTTCAGGCCCAAGGGCAATAGGGTTTAATATTGGCGGCCGTGTAAACTACCTTCAGATTGCAAGGGCAGCTGAAACAGAAACAACCGGCCCTTCAGGCAAAAAGAAGACACACACAGAAACAGTAAATGACGCACAAACAAATGCAGGCGTTCTGCTTACGTATCTTTTTGACAACGGAATTGGTTTCTCAGGAAGAGCTGCCTACAATCAGTTTGGCGGACAGCAGAGAGGAAGCAATTTCATGGGTTCCGCAGGCGTTGCATTTGGCGGACAGAGCTGGCTTGCCACAATCGGTTACGGAATGATGAATGAGACTGTTAAGCTTGATGACAAGGCAATATCTATAACAAGAAAAAGATCTGCCCAGGGAGTTGACCTTACGGCTGTTGTTGACAAGGCCTATGGAGAAGGGAATTCAAGGATTGGGGGCGCTGTTCAGCTTTTCGCAGGAAATGGAGACAGCGGTTACACAATAAAAATCCCGGGCCTTAAAGACAGGTCTCACGGTGGAAACTTTTCATTAACAGAGGTTGACGCAACTGCATACTGGATTCCTTTCGCAAATGACGTTATTGGGATAGGACCTCAGATATCTGTGCAGAACATAAACAGGCATGAGGAAGCTGGCGGTTACGCCCAGACTAATCTTGTCTTTGGCGTGAGAATTGAGGGAAATCACTGGTATGTGGTTCCTTCATACGTGACCTCAACAGAAAGCACAACCGGAGCCAAGTCAAACGGCACAGGGTTTATGCTTCAGGTTGGAGCATACGATAAAATGCCAACACCATGAACAAACTGAATTTATTTTTTATTTTTGCAATTTTGGTTTTGATAGCTGCGCCTTTGGCAATGGCATCCGGGTCTGTCGTAATAACGCCTAATCCGGCAAATACGCAGAGCACCCTCACATGCACGGTTACCGTGGGAGGTTCAGGATACACCTATGCCTGGAGCAGGAACGGTGCAGCCACAGGAATCACCGGCGCATATGTCCAGCCCGGATACCTGTATGCCGGAGATACCTGGACATGCAAGGTTACAAAATATTACCCTGGCGGAATTGGCTGGGTTACAATTGGTTCTGATTCAAGATACATAAATGCCATCCCGGTGAATAATCCTCCATCTGCGCAGATTACAAGCCCTGCAAACTGGGCGGCTTTCACTGTTGGCACAAGCATAAATTTTGTAGGCTCTGGATGGGATTCTGAGGATGGGGTGCTTTCAGGCGCATCATTGCAGTGGTACGTTGATGGAGTTAATTTCGGCAGTGGAAATTCATTTAATTACGCAGGCCTTTCTGTAGGCCAGCATCAGATTACATTGATTGCAACTGATTCAGGGGGCCTTTCAGGGAGCACGGCAATAATGGTGGTAATAAATCCAGTGCCAGTGAACAATCCCCCTACTGTTCAGATTACAAGCCCGGCAAACGGCGCTTCTTTTATTTTCGGGACAAACATCAATTTTGCAGGAACTGGCAGCGACCCCGAAGATGGGGCTTTGTCTGGCAATTCCTTGAGATGGTTCGTTGACGGAGTTAATCTTTTTAATGGAAATTCGGTTAACTATAATGGTTTGTCGGTGGGAACTCATACAATCACTCTTAATGGAATTGACAGTCAGGGTTTGACTGGAACTGCTTCAATAACAATCACAATAACTCCTGTTGTGGTGAATAATCCTCCTGTTGTGAATATTACAGCACCTGCTAATGGCACATGGTTCTTTAACGGAACAATGATTTCTTTTACTGGTACTGGTGTTGATGTTGAGGATGGTGTTTTGTCAGGTAATTCTTTGAGGTGGCTTTTTGATGGTGTTAATCGTTTTAATGGGACTTCTGTTAATTACAATGGTTTGTCAGTTGGTAATCATACAATCACTCTTAATGGAATTGACAGTCAGGGTTTGACTGGAACTGCTTTGATAACTATTCATATTAATTCAACAAATGGGACTATCAATGGAACAGCTCCTGTTGCAAACATAACTGCACCTGCCAATGGTTCATGGTTCTTTAACGGAACAATGATTTCTTTTACTGGTACTGGTGTTGATGTTGAGGATGGTGTTTTGTCAGGTAATTCTTTGAGGTGGCTTTTTGATGGTGTTAATCTTTTCAATGGGACATTTGCCAATTACAACGGCCTTTCTGTCGGCGCTCATACAATCACCCTGAATGTAATAGACAGCACAAGCTTGACTGGCACAGCTTCAATAACAATCAATATTAATTCAACAAGTGCAATTAATGTCTCTGCTCCTGTTGCAAACATAACTGCACCTACCAATGGAACTTCATTCCTTAACGGAACAAATATTCTTTTCACAGGAACAGGATTTGACTTAGAGGACGGAATTCTCTTGGGGACTTCCCTGAGATGGTATCTTGACGGAATTAACATGTTTAATGGCTCCTCATTCAGCTACAGCGGTTTTGCTGCCGGAACACACAATATATTGCTTAATGTAATAGACAGCACAAGCTTGACTGGCACAGCTTCAATAACAATCAATATTAATTCAACAACTAACGGGACAAACCTTACCAATGGGACCAACGGCACACTTGCAGTCTTGCTTACTGCAAATCCAATTGCAGGAAACTCTCCTTTGAACGTAACATTCAATTGCTCAGTCATTAACGGAACTGCGCCGTTCAATTACACATTTGGTTTGATTGGCCCTTCAAGCGGTTCTGCTTTTGGAACTGTAACAAACAGCACCTCAATACAGTTCTCACACATATTGAATGCCATAGGAAACTGGACCGCCAGTTGCAGCGTGACTGATGCTGCCAATCTTACAGGAAACGACACAGAAATTGTTGCTGTTTTGGCAAACGGAACAAACCAGGTTCCTTTCGTGGACATACTTGCCCCTCCTAACGGAACAGTTGCTTTAACCAACGGCACAATAGTGCTGACCGGCTACGGCTTTGACCCTGAAGACGGGACTTTGACAGGAAATTCGCTGAGATGGTTCCTTGACGGAATCACAAATTTCGCAAATGGAACATCCGCAAACCTGAGCGGGCTTACAATAGGCACGCACACAATCACTTTGAACGGGACAGACAGCCAGAATGCAACTGCCGTAGATTCAATCACTGTAATAATCAACGCAACAAACGGCGCTCCGGTGGTATATATAATATTGCCGGCAAACGGCAGCTCCTTCAACCAGAGCTTCCCGATATTCTTCCAGGGAAACGCAACAGACCCTGAGGAAGGCGCAATCATAGCGCTTTCAAGGCTGAACTGGACATCAAACAGGCAGGGCCTAATAGGAAATGGCGAGATATTCACCTTTGACAACCTGACCCCCGGAGTCCACATAATCACACTTACCGCCTGGGACATGACAGGAAATTCAGGAAGCGCATCAATCACAATAACTATCAATGCAACAAACCACAATCCGAATGTGACAATAATCCGGCCTGCAAACAACACAAACTTCACCTGCGGCCAGCAGATAACATTTGAGGGAAGCGCATTTGACATTGACAATGACTCATTGGACCTGCGATGGTTCTCAGGAATAAACGGGTTGCTTGGAACAGGCAACCTCACAAACTTCGCATCACTGAACTGCAGCGCAACTCATCTTATTAATTTCACAGCAAGCGACGGAAGGGGAGGATACGCATCTGATTCAATCTTGATTAACATCCTTCCAAATATGACCACTGACACATTGCCTAACGGGACAATAATATCCCCTGTTAACGCTTCAAGGTTCATAAACTGCCAGGTTATAACATTCAATGCAACAGCCGCTGACGCAGAAGGGCTGGCTTCAGTAAGCTGGGAGTCCACAAGCTTCAACAACCAGACAATTTTCGCAAACGCAACAAAAGCCTATACTTCAACAGTAAATGTTCCTGCATCCCAGTTCGGGATTGGGAATCATACAGTCCTTTTCAGGGTTGTTGACACAAACGGGCATCAGAATCTAACCTCTGTTTCATTTGAGGTAGCGGGGCACACAGCGCCAACAGTGGCAATAACAATGCCTGCCAATAATTCGGCATGGAACCTTGGGACTCTTCTGAACTTCAGCGCAGCAGCAACACCAACAGACATCTGCCCTACAAATTTCAGCTGGATATGGAGAGACAATGGAGTTGCAATCTGGAACACTTCCTCAAGCTTCAGCTCAGACAATCTTACAGCAGGAAACCACACAATCACAGCCTACATTACTGATGATTATGCTGCGCCTGCATTCGATGAAATAGTTATCCACATACTAACAATTCCAAATATCCTTCCAACAGTCCAGATAACCTCTCCTGTAAACGGAAGCGTTTACATCAACCCTTGCCAGTCAATAACATTCACTTCAAATGCAAATGATACCGACGGCAATGTAACAGAGTACCAGTGGATATGGAACAGCAACATAATCAATGATTCAGCCAATTTCACTTTGCCTGCCTCATATTTCGGAAACGGCAACCAGACAGTAAGATTGCAGGTGAGGGACAACAGGAACGGCGTTTCGTCAGCAACAGTTAATTTCATGGTAATTGCGCATGTTGCGCCTACAATCACAATAACAGCGCCTGCAAATGGCACAAACTTTTCAGCAGGTGCGCCTGTAACATTCACAGCAAATGCAGTGGCCAATGATGTCTGCCCTGTTAACCTGAGCTATGAATGGTCAGAGCTTGGAATTCCAATGAGCAATTTGAGCTCATTTACAATCAGCAACCTTTCAATAGGCCAGCACACAGTTGTCGCAAGAACTGACGACACACTCGGGCTGTTTGACACAGATTTCGTGACAATCAACATACTTGCAATACCAAACATTCCTCCTGTAATAAACTCAATAGTTTGCTACAATTCAACAGGCGGAAATGTTTTGAACGAGCTTGAGCCGATAACATGCATCGCAAATGCAAATGATACCGACGGAAACATAACAAGCTGGGTCTGGTCTGTTGCAAATTTCTACGGGCCGATATTCAGCAACAATACTTTCAATGTTCCTTACCCTTACCTGATAAACGGAACATACAATGTTTCACTTACAGTCCAGGATGATGACCTGAATCAGACAACTTTGATAGTGCCTATAACAGTGCAGAACAACGCCCCTGTTGTAACGCTAACATCAAATGTCACAACAGGCATAGAGCCATTGAGCGTTTTGTTCACATGCTCTGTAACCAGTGGAAACAAGCCTTACTCATACGCATTTAATTTCGGAAATGGCGTAACTGATGTTTACACAGGAAATGAAACATCTGTTAATTTCACAATAAACTATCCTCAGAATGGAACCTACAATGCAGTATGCTCTGTTACTGATGTTGACGGCGATCTTGGAAATGCAACACAGCCAATAACCGTAATTGACACAATCCCCCAGGGAGACTACAACTTCACACCGCAGAATCCTCTTGAATGCACCAATGTTTACTTCACAAGCAATGTAACAGCCTACGACGGAATATTGTCATACTTCTGGAGTTTCATGGACGGGGGCAACTCAACACTGCAGAACCCTGCCCATAATTTCACGCAGAACGGAAACTACAATGTGGCTTTGACAGTCAGTGACATGGACAACAGCCCGGCATTTTTCAACCATCTTGTAAATGTCCAGGACACAGTCCCTCTTGTTGAAGCAGGCCCTGACAGGAATGTCACAGAGGGCAACAACCTTACGTTTGTCGGAAGCGCAATAAGGGTGTGCGACAACATAACCGGCTATGAATGGAACTTCGGGGACGGAACCCCTGTCCAGACAGGCCAGCTTACTTACCATAATTTCAGCCAGAATGGAACGTACTTTGTCACTTTCACAGCAATAGACTCTGACGGAAGCAGGGCATCAGACAACCTGACAGTTGTTGTGTATGATACTGTCCCTGATGCAGTCGGATTTGTCTCGCCAAACCCTGTAATGGAAGGAAGCCAGGCAACACTGAATGCAAGCCAGTCAACAGGCTACGACCAGCCGCTTACTTACCAGTGGAACATAAACGGAACAATAATATATGGAGTTGTTATTAACTACACATTCCCAACATACCTTACAAACAACCCAGTAATAGTTCCTGTTGTGCTTACTGTAACAGATGCTGACGGCAGCACGGACAATGCTACAATAATTGTAGTTGTGCTTGACTCAGTTCCAACCGCAAATGCAACACTTGTCACACCTAATCCTATCTACGAAGGGGATGTTGTAACATTTGATTCAAGCTTCTCAACAGCGCTTGATTTGCCAATGAACTACACATGGTACTTCGGGGACGGCAATGTTACAACAACATCCTTCACGGCAATAACCCATGTTTATGTGCAGAATGCAACATACCTTGTAAGGCTTGTTGTTACAGATGCTGACGGCAGCACGGATGACGCTTACCTTAATGTTAATGTACTGGACACAGTTCCAACTGTAAACTTCAATTGGGTGCCTCCAATTCCATTCGAGGGAACACAGGTAAATTTCACAGACCTTTCAACAATCCCTGCATTCGATAACATAACTGCATGGTTATGGGATTTCGGAGACGGCAACACAAGCAACATCCAGAATGCAACTCATACTTACAAGTACAACGGAACCTACAATGTGACATTGTACGTAAAGGACTTTGATGATTCCGTCTGGACAAACCTGACAAGGCAGATAACAGTTGCCAATTATATTTCGCCGATGGCATTTAGCCTTGTGCCATCAAGCGGGAACGAGCTTTTGACTGTACTGTTCAACTGCACTGCAGCAGGGAACAATCCGTTCACATTCGTGCTTGAGTTCGGCGACGGCACAAATCTGACTGCAAATTCAAACACAGGGATTTCTGCAACAAAGCAGTACCTTAACGGAACTTATAATACTCGATGCACCGTGGTTGACAATGACGGGGACACAGTTTCATTGCCAACAACAGTTGTTGTCAACGACCTTTCACCAAACGCATCATTGGCAGGAAACACAACACTTTATGAGGGTCAGACAGGAATATTCAATGCTTCCAATTCAACATCATACCCTGATTCAATAGCAGGATACGAGTGGGACTGGGACTACACCGGAGCTTTCAATGCTGACCAGACTTCAATAACTCCTGTTATGAACCACACATTCTACATACCGGGCACATTCACAGTAGCAGTAAGGGTTGTTGACACTGATTCAGTTTCACTGCCTGCAACGCTTGTTGTCAATGTAATCAATCTGCCTCCGACAGTGGCTTTCGTGCCTGCATCATACACAGCAAACGAGTCAGAGAATGTAACATTCGCAGCAACAGGCTCAGACCCTGGAGACGGGTTTGATGCTATAACATACCAGTGGGACTGGGATTACAACGGAACCTTCACAATAGACGAATCAACTTTAGTTAACACAACAGTGCACACATGGCCTGACGACTTCAGCATACCTTTCATGGTTGCCGTGAGGGGAGTTGACAGCTACGGACTTGCAGGAAATGTTTCAACAGCATTGGTTAAAATAAACAATGTTCCTCCTGTTCCGGCATTGAACCTGCCGTTCTACGTATGCAACAACGACAGTTTGAGCAACAGCTCAACACTGATGATTCTTGCAAATGTAAATGACCCCGGAGCAGACACATGGGACTACCTATGGAACATCTCAAATTCAAGCGGGGTAACAATCGAGCAGTACTTCCAGGTCGGAAGCCCGAGCAGGAATGCAAACATAACATTCAACTGCGGAGGAAAGCCTCTTGGCCTTTACAATGTCACACTTAATGTCAAGGATGACGATCACGGAGCTGGAATAACATCCTCAATAATCAGCGTTACAAACGGCACAGGGAACAATCCTCCGACAATAGTTTCGCCTTCAGAAGGCCAGATGATTGCAGCAGCGGTTGCAACGCCGCTGACAATACCGGTACTTGCATTTGACTCTGATGGGGATTCAATAGCGCTTTCAAACAATGCTTCATTGGCACAGACTGTTGCGCAGGCTGGCGGAATATTGACAGCAAATCTCACATACCTTCCAGCTACTCCGGGCCTTGTAATGGTTGCCCTGACAGCATGCGATAATTCAGGCTATCCGAACAATTGCTCAACAAGAAATTTCATAATCAATGTCACACAGCCAAACATACCTCCGACTGCAGTTGTGATTGCATACGCAGGCCAGGAAGGGGTCCCGATAGCATTTAACGGCTCAGGAAGCTTTGACACCGATGACACAGTTGTCACATGGATGTGGGACTTTGGCGACGGGACAACTCAGAATACTACGGTTTCAACAACAACACACACTTACGCAGACAATGCAAGCTACCTTGCAGTATTGAGAGTCATTGACTCAAGGGGCGCAATCAGCCTGCCTTCATACGCAGGTGTTTCAGTGGCTGACGTAGCACCTTTACATAATATTCCGCTAGGGATAATAATGAATGAAGATTCCTCAGATACTATCACTGTGACTGTTTCAGATGTCGCTGCAGACTATCCAATAACATTGACTGGTTCATGCGGAGCTAATGTTAACAGTGTTATAACTAAACTTGATAATAGCACGTTCAATATAACATTCAGTGCAACTCCGAATTGGAACGGAAATGAAGATTGCGCTTTCATAGTTGGCAATAAGGACGCAAAAGTTTCAGTGATTACAACTGTAGTTGTCGTTTCAGTAAATGACATCCCAGAAGTTAACTCAATACTTTCACCGCTGGTAATTGAGGATTCAAACTTCAGCTATCATGTGATCGCAATGGATAACGACACAACTGACATATTGAGCTATTTGATAAGCGCTCCTGCGGGAATGACAATAAACTCAACAGGATGGATTAACTGGACTCCGAACAACCTGGATGTGGGAAGCCACAGCATAACTGTCTATGTTACCGACGGGAATGCAACAACCCAGAGGAATTTCACAATCACAGTAACAAATAATCCAACTCAGACACTTAACTGTCCTGCAACCTACCAGCAGGCAACGGCAGGCTCGCTTTTCACTTACGATTTGAACTCAACCGATGAGGGTGTTGGGGATGTTTTCACTCTAAGAGCGCCTTCGCCGGCAGGACTGTCAATCATAGCTGCAACAGGCGTTATGAGCTGGACTCCGACAAACGCAAATCTGGGATTGAACGCAGTAAATGTGCAGGTTAATGACACTCACGGAGCCATGCCCTCCTGTCCGTACTTCATCAATGTCTCGCCCATGGGAACATACAATGTTTCAATTTCAGCAAACCCTGCAAGCCAGACATTGCAGGTAAATACTACTGCAAGCTATTCCGTAACTATTGACAACCTTGGGTCTCTGGGGGACAGCTATAGTCTCTTTTTCAATAATGTTGATGGAGCAAACCTTATAGCATCCAATATAACGTTAAATATAAGTGGTTGGGGTTCAAAAGCAGTATCTTTTAAAATCAACTCTTCACAGAATGGAACATACAATGTTATTGTCACTGTTGTTTCAAATACAAATGCGGCAATTAACGCATCAGTAACTGTCCCTACCACATTCACTTCCGCTCCGGGGGACACAACAGCTCCGGTAATCTCTGGCGTTGGTGTTAATTCCATAACAAACACTTCGGCAACAGTAATCTGGAACACAAACGAGAATGCAAATGCCTCAGTAAATTACGGAACAACCTCAGCAGCTCTTGGAACAATTGTCCCCAACATCAATTTCGCGCTTTCCCACACAGTTCCATTGTCAGGATTGCAGCCGAATACAACATACTACTACAATGTAACCAGCTGCGATGCAAGCGGGAACTGCGCAACTTTCGGAACCCAGAGCTTCACAACTTTGGCAAACGGCATTGTGATACCTCCGGTTAATATCACCGGCGGCTCAATAATAAACTCAACAATCTACGGCGGGTATTACGCAAACAACAGCCCTTCGGATGTTACACAGACTCCGGTTTCAAACACAACATCGATGCTAACCGCTCTGATACAGGGAACGCCGATTGTGCAGATTAAGGGAACAAATGTCCTTCAGTATGTCATATTCACAAATGTGAACAGGATAGAAAACTGCACAGCAATAGGAACGCCTTCAAGCCCCACAATACTGACCAATACTGCATGTGTAAACCAGTACATAGACCCTTCAAACATTGTTAACAGCAACACAAACGGGACATTGCAGATAATCAGCTCAAACATATCATACTCTAATGCAACATACAACCTCATAATATCAGGTTCAACAATAACATACTCAACTGTAAACAATTCAAGGGTTTACTTCAACAGCATAATAGACCACAGTGTTGTTAAAAACTCATGGATTAACTTTTCAACCATAATGTTTTCAAACGTGACCAACTCGGACATACTTCAGTCAATTGTAATAAGATGCAGCATTGTAAACTCGGACCTTGGAGGCTCTGTTGTTGCAAACTGCCAGATAATCAACTCAACTGCGATTAATTCGACAATAAATGATTCAGTCATCAATGACTCTGACATAAACAATTCGGACATTGATGATTCAAACATAACCAACTGCACAATCCTGAATTCAAACTTCAGCAATGCAGAATGCGAAGACGACACAATCATAAATGCAACAGTAAACGACACAGATGTCTGCTACGGCATTGTTAACGGTGTCAATCTTGGAGGCATCTGCGTCAAGAAACCGGTGATAACACTTAGCGTGCCTTCGTCAGCCCATGTCAGCACAAATGTGGGGATGAGCGGGACAATATCAAACAACCAGCCTAATTACACTTATGTATGGGGCTATGGGGACAGCACAGGAGCCACTTCAGGCCCTAAAAACGAAACTTCAGACTACCAGACAAAATCATATGCTTCAACAGGAACCTATGATGTTTCGCTGAGGGTTTTGAACAAATACAATGTTTCCGCTACAGCACACAGCACAATAACAATAACAAGCGCAAGCTCACCTCCTGATAGCGGCCACAGCGGAAGCGGCGGCGGGTCAGCAGGGCCTACCAATTCCGGCATATTGAAGTACCAGGGCAAGAACGTAAATGTAAACATAGCATCGCAGTGCAAGTCGCCTCAGACTTCCTATGTGGACTCAGAGGATGTCATAAGCTTCAAGTACAACGGAACAGAGTACACAATCAAGTTCACAGCTGTTACCAACAAGAGCGTAGACCTCATGGTTTACCCTCTCAAGATACCGGTGACATTGCTGACCAAGGGAAGCACAATAGTTGATGTAAACGATGACGGAACCGACGATGTAAGCATCATACTTAACGACATAGTCAGGGAAGTTGACGCAGCCAGTTTTGTAAGGCACAGGATAAACATGACTTTGAAGCTTGTCAACTGCCAGACAGTCGAGACTCCAAAGGCGCCTGTTGAGGCAGTCAAGGAAGCAATTGACGAGATAAAGACCGGTGTGCTTGATGTTATCGGCAACATAACGCCTTCCAACAAGGCATCCCCTGTCGTGGGCTCGGCAATAACTGCAGGAATAATCGCAGTCGGCCTTGGCGGATACTTCGCACTGAGAAGGAAGAAGCCGAAGCTTTGATTTTTTCTTTTAAAATGAAACCGGTCTATAATCTGGAAACAATGATTGAGACTGCTAGAAACGCAGGGCTGGCTGTTGAAAATCGCAGCAATTATGTTAGAATTATAAGAAATCAATACAGCTTAGGCTATGAAGAGCTTGCTTTAATGCCCGCAGAATGCGTAGTTGAATATTTGTCTTTAACTTTCCAGCAAAGCAGAAAAACTTTCCCTGGCGAGATGATTGCCCAGAACCCGGGCAATGTTTTCCTAAGGGAATTGGCTCAAAAGACTGAAGAAGCGAGCAGACATGGCAATGCGATGGTAAATTTGCAGCACGACTGCAGCAGCCAGGAAGAAATGGCTGAGATTCTTTATCTTTTCACAGGCAATGGGTCGGGAAAGCAAGCTACATTGCAGTGAGTTCAGGAAATTCAGATACTGGACGAAATTGGGAGTAGCTCTCGGGGGTTAGCTTTTTCTCTCGCGCCTTGTCATTAAATCTGTCAACATAGGTGCCTGCTTTCTCCTCATAAAGCAGGTCGCATATCTTCAGGACATCGCCATCCTGTATCCAGGCAACCCGTATTGGGGTTCTGCCTCTTGGGGATATGAAGAATTTTCCTATGATCTCTGTCGGATAGTCCCTGCCTGATTGGAATATGCCCTTTATAACATTGACATACTTCGAAAGGTTCTGCCTCACAAACCTGTCTTTGTTTATCCGCCTGATGGCCTGTTCTGAAAGAAGTATTATTTTGAATGCCATAGCCTATTAATAAACAGGCAGTATTTAAATTTTATCCTCAATTACAAAGCTTTAAATTTTTATACTTTTTTATTAGCGGCAAACCGGCTTTTTGGGGCGTTTTTTTGGTTGTTTTTATCGGAGGTTGCTTTGTCTAAAGTAATGTACAGGTTCAATCGGAAGAAGGCGCTGGAGGTACTGCCTGTTTTATTGGAGCACTATGAAAATGAAACATACATCTTTTCAAAAGATAAGATATTCCTGCCTGATGAGCGGCTTCCGGAAAATGTGCGTGCCGGTTCGAGGAGGCATGCATTGTTTCTTTTCACCTATGCGCCCCTGACTGCGAGAACAACATCAAACAACTTATATGACTATTTCAAAACCTGCTTCCGGCGGCATCCTGATTTCCTTGACAAAAGCAATAAAAAAGAGCTTGAGAGGATTCTTAGGGATGAAATCGGCTCGGGATTTGTTGAGCGCCATGCAAAGGGGATTGTTGACCGGCGAGAGGTCCTGAAAAAAGATTATGGCAATGACCCAAGAAAAATTTTTGCTGTACACAAGGATCCAAGGGAAGCAATTGCTGCAATGGCGAAGGAGATGTTTGGCTATGCCCATAAAACTGCTTCGCTGTTCACGCTCTATGCCAGAAAACATGGATTTGCCGATTTCGAGCACCCTGAGCGGGTTTTGCTTGCAATTGATGTCCATAAAATGAGGATACTTGAGATGATGGGAATTTTGAAATATTCTTCCAGGGGAATGACTCCAACCAAGGTGAGGGATGTCTTGACAACGAAATTTGCAACAGAGCTTTCTGATTTCTGCATTGACACCGGAATGGATGCGATGCTCCTGGACGAAGCTTTGTGGATTCTCGGTTCGGAGGTTTGCGCAAATATGAAAGTTGGATATTGCGCAAATGCCTGCCCTATTTATGAAAATTGTTCAAAGCAATTTACCAGGGAAAAGGGCAAAATCCTGGTGAGAGACCATGTGCCTAATTACAAACAGCCCAATCTGTTCAGGGATTGCAACTGACTAGAAATCTTTATAAACAAACTATTTATTTTTTGTTCCATGGGCCCGTGGTCTAGCGGTATGACGTCACTTTGACGTGGTGAATGTCGCCGGTTCGAATCCGGCCGGGCCCACGTCTTTTCTTTAGAAAGTTATTTAAACAATTTTTGAATAAGAAGCATAATAAGAGGCGTTTAAATGGAACTATCACAATACAGCATAAAGCCAAGCGTAGGCAGCATTCTTGTTCCGCAGTTTTTCAAGCTGATTGTTCTCTGCGCAATATTCTATGGCGGGGTTTGGCTGAATTTCTTCCTTTTGAAAATGGCCATGCCATTGTGGATTGCAGGAGGGGTTATAGCAGCCCTCATCGTCCTGATGATTGCACAGCTCTTGATTACAAAATCAAGGGCGGGAAAATACCACTATGACTTTTTTTCAAACAGGATTGAGTTTTACGGGGAAAAATTAAAAAGCATACTTTACTCTGAGATACCCCAGGTAAGGCTCAGCAGAACTATTTTTGACAGCTTTTCAGGAACCGGGACAATTGTCCTTTCAAAGAATTTTAAGATAGCAAATGTCCGGGACTATTCTCAAATACAAAATTACTTAAACCAGCTGATTCAGAGCTATTCCTCAGCCAGGGCCCAGGAGATGAGCCAGCAGTTTTCAGGGTAAAAATGGAATCAACAAAAGTCAATTTCATAATGTATTCTGTTGTTTTTGCTATTTTGGCAGTTCTTGCCATATGGGTTGTAAAGCCGTTTATCCTTAGCATTTTGGCAGGAATAATAGTGGCCTACATTTTCTATCCAGTCTATAAATGGCTGATGAAAAGAATGAAAAGCAGGGGCTGGTCAGCATTTATCGTGTCAATCCTTATAATACTCATTTTCACAGTGCCTTTTCTTTTCCTTTTGCAGGCATTCACGAAGGACGCCTATGTTTCCTACATTGTCATAAAGCAGAAGGCTTCTGCAATGATGTTCACGGGCCAGCCCTGCGCTGACAACAGCACGGGATGCGCCATGATAAACTGGATTCATGGGATGATATCCGGCCCCCAGGCAAAATTCTACATTGAAGATGCAACGAGCAAGCTTGCCCAATGGGCCGTGGCTAAAACAAATTCGATAATAGTCAGCATACCTGAAATCATTTTGCAGCTTTTCGTGATGGTTTTTGTTATGTACTATACTTTCAAGGATGGCGAGAAAATCCTTGGAAAGGTTATTGCAATCCTCCCGCTTAAGCCGAAGCATTACTCCGCCATTGTCAGCAAGACAAAGGCGATGATAAGCTCCACCCTCTACGGGATGATACTTATGGCAATAATGCAGGGAGCATTGGCCGGGTTTGGTTTTTACATTTTCGGTGTGAAATCGCCGGTTCTTCTGGGCATATTGACCATGCTTGCGGCGCTGCTTCCTATTGTAGGGACAGCAATTGTCTGGGGGCCGACTGTTGCTGTCTATTTTGTTGATTCCCTTCTTTCAAACAACAGCCTGGGCGTAGTAATGGCGCTTGGGCTGCTGGCATACTGCATATTCCCTGTCTCAACCCTTGATAATTTCATAAGGCCTAAGCTTATAGGGGATAAGGCAAAGGTGCACCCGGTGCTTGTTTTGCTTGGGATTTTGGGGGGCGTTGCCGCATTCGGGATTGTGGGGATTCTCCTGGGCCCGATAATAATAACGCTTTTTGTCATTTTCATAGACATTTACCGGGAGGAGAGACTTAACCATGAAGCTAGTGGTTAAGGACATGGACATAGCCACCGGCGGAATTCTGATAGCAATTCTTAACGAAGTTGATGCTGAAAAGTTTGACCTTCATCACGAGGACAGAATAAGGGTAAAGAAAGGCAGCAGGGAAACCGTTGCCGTTGTTGACATCGCTGAATCGGAAAAGGCTGTGCCCATAGGAAAGGTTGGGCTTTTTGAGGAAAGCCTTGATGCGCTCAGGGCAGTTGACAAAGACATTGTTGACATAAAAATGGAAAAAAAGCCTGAGTCTGTAAAATTCATAAAGAAAAAGCTGGAGGGAAAGGAGCTTACCTCGCCGGAGATTCTCACAATTGTTGAGGACATAGTTAAGAATAAGCTTACTGCAATAGAAACAACATACTTTATTTCTGCAAGCTACACAAAGGGCCTTTCTGAAAAGGAAACCATAGCATTGACAAAGGCAATGATAGAGACAGGGGATGTTTTGAAGCTTGAGAGATATCCCATTTTTGACAAGCACTGCATTGGCGGCGTTGCAGGCAACAGGACAACAATGGTTGTGGTGCCCATACTTGCTGCAGCGGGATTGACAATCCCAAAAACATCTTCAAGGTCCATCACAAGCCCTGCAGGAACAGCAGACACCATGGAAGTGCTGGCTGATGTTTCACTGCCGCTCTCAAAAATAAAAAAAATAGTTGAGAAAACAAATGGCTGCATAGTTTGGGGCGGGGCTGTCAATCTTGCGCCTGCCGATGACAAAATCATAAAGGTTGAAAATCCATTGAGCATAGACTCCGAGGGAAATCTTCTTGCCTCTATCCTGGCGAAAAAAGGCTCTGTTTCAAGCACCCATGTTTTGATTGACATTCCTATCGGCAGGGGCGCAAAAATCCGGAGCAAAAAAGAGGCGCTTCACCTGAAGAGGGAATTTGAGAAAATCGGAAAAGGGTTGGGAATGAAGATACGGACAGTTATTACCGACGGAAGCCAGCCCATCGGAAACGGCATTGGGCCGGTATTGGAGGCGAAGGATGTTCTTCTTGTTTTGATGAATTCGCCGTCTGCGCCCCAGGACCTGCGGAAAAAATGCCTGAGGCTGGCAGAGGAAATGCTGGTTATGGCGGGGAAAAGCAGAAAGATTGCGTCAGAGATGCTGGACTCCGGCAAGGCCTATGAAAAGATGGTTGAAATAATAAAAGCCCAGGGAGAGAAATGCATACTCCCTGCCCTTCTGAAGCCGGGAAAATGCAAATATGATTTTACTGCAGCCAAGGCCGGCAGGATATCGCGAATTGACAACATTTCCATCTCAAAAATCGCAAGAATTGCCGGGGCGCCAATCGACAAGGGTGCGGGGATATATTTGTACAAGCACAAAGACGACCGGGTTGCAAAGGGCGAGAAGATATTCACAATCTATGCAGAGAACCAGCAGAAGCTTAAGTTCGCGGTTGAAATATTGAAGGAGATTGACGGGATTGATGTGAAATAAATTCTTTAGCTAAATTCTATTGATTCATAATACTGGCCACCCATGCCAAATTCTTCTGCAGCATTTATCTGTTCTATCCCATCTTTAAAATTGTATTTTAAAAATGGGTTTTCTCCAATCTTTTTGGCAACCAAATCATAAGCTGCCCTATCAATTGCAACAGCGTCGTAGCTGAAAAGGAAACCACAACCTTCACAAATAATTTCTTTTGGATCACTCTCGCAATCGCATTCTTTGGTTATGTTAGTCAAAAATGAAATAAAATACTTTTTCTTGAATTTTGACTGCGCAATGCTTGCTCCTTCTGCCAGAAGAATATCAAAGAAATTTAATTTTGGCTCAAAAACCTTTTGAGGGCAAACATAGATGCAGTTTGAGCAGCCATAGCATTTGCTTATTTCTGGCTTGTCTGTGACGGTTATTCCCCCTATTGGGCAGGCTTTTTCACATTTCTTGCATTGAATGCAATTTCCGATAATCTTTGGTCTGCCTCCCGAGTGTATATCATTCTTTGTTTTTTTAGATACTGCCCCCATTCCAAGATTTTTAATTGCCCCTCCAAAACCCGAACAATAGTGACCTTTAAAGTGGCTGATTACAAGAACTCCATCGGCATCCGCAAGGGATTTGCATACCTGATAAGTCATATTTTTGCCTTTTACTGATATGAAATTGTCATCGGTTCTTATTTCTCCTAGCTTACCCCATCCTTTTTCAATTGCAATTTTTTTATGTGTTTCAGGGTTGTTTCTTGGGCTTTCATAGTCCACAGAAGAATCATAGAAGAAATAGTTAATATTTAATGATTTTAATAAATCAGTTATTGGTTTTATTTGTTCTGGCTTGAACGCAGTGTTGTTTCCTGGCTCTCCAAAATGAATTTTTATTGCAATTATTTTGCAGCCATTAAATATGTCTTGAATCTCTGTTTTAAGTTTACTTAAGAATAGGTGGTTTAGCTCCGTTGAGTGATATACTTTGGTCATTTTGAAAATAAAGCGCCGCGGCCCGGATTTGAACCGGGACTTCCTTGCGGAAACTGGTTTTCAAGACCAGCGCATTACCAGGTTGTGCCACCGCGGCATGGGTGAAAGTAAAAATTGCTATTTTATAAAGGTTTATATTAACTGGGATGGTTAAAATACCAACCCGTTTAAGACACGCAGTTCTTATTTCTGCTTCAAGCTTTTGAGGTTTGCCTCAATTGCCAGAACTGCTTTAAACTGCCTGTGGCAGTTAATATAAATTCTTGCATGGCAATCAGGCAGAGGAAGCTGACTAACAAGAGGGTTAATGCAAGAACCAGAAAACGGGATTTTGTTGGAGAGTTATGATTTTAACATCCTGTAAGCTTTGTAGCCAAAATATCCTATTGCCCCTCCGGTGAGGGTGCCTACTACCAGGGTTGGAGCCATGTACTTAGAACCGGGGAAGTAGTGTTCCATAAGAGCACTTGATATAATGTCTCCTAGGCAGAAACCAACTACTGTAAGTGCAGTTTGAACGTTGCTTCCCTTTTTCTTTTCAGAATCTGCTCTTGTTTCAAGGTCTGTTTCAGCGGCCATTAATTTAGAAGTTTTGGGCTGATTTTTAAAACAATCACTTTTATTATATTTTCTATATTGTAAATAAATCAACCTTCACTATATTCTATATAGCCACTTTACTAAAAACGGTGGTGCCCGTAAACTCGGTTTGACCGTAAATTAGGTCAGAATCTTAAATTTGGGCATTTAAAGCTGTAGGAACGCCGTTTAGCATAAGATTATTGGGTAGGAGAATAGAAAATTCAAGATTATGAAAAGACTTAAATATCCAAATAATATACCCCCCGGTATGATTTATGCTATTTGGAACAACAAAGGTGGCGTAGGCAAAACCTTCCTGACTTTTATGATGGCAGGAGAATATGCACAAGATAACCCACAGAAAAATGTAGTTATAATAGATTTATGCCCTCAAGCCAATGTCAGTGAAATTGTTTTGGGTGGAAATGGCAAGGGGTCCAAGGTTCTCGATGCATTACTCAGTCAGAAGCCAAGACAAACAATAGGAGGTTATTTTGATGAAAGGATTATATCCCCCTATAAAATCACAAATAATGAAAAATTTTATTCGATAAACCCATTTTCTATGAACTATAATACAAACCTGCCAAAAAATCTTTATCTCATTGCAGGTGACCCATCTCTTGAATTACAAGCGCAAGTAATAAATCAAATCAGCATTTTGCCACAACCACAGGATGCATGGAAAGCAGTTCATTCTTGGGTAATCGATTTAATAGGAGCAATCAAGAAGGAACTAGGTGATGATACTATGTTTTTCATAGATTGCAATCCTAGTTTTGCATCTTATACTGAATTGGCAATACTCGCATCTGAGAGATTAATGGTGCCATGCAGTGCAGATGGCTCCTCGGCAAGGGCTATTGATAACATAGGCAGATTGATATATGGTGTTAATGTTCCAAGTCAATATCAAAAAGCTAATTTCTTTACCAACGCTAAGCTTTGGGGTTTTAAGTTTCCAGAGATACATTTGATTTCATTAAACAGAAGCACACAATATGGTTCTAAAGCTTCAAAAGGATTTAGCGCAATGTTTGATGAGATAAAGCGAAGAACCACCGCTTTAGCTGCAACTCAATCAGTATCTTTTTCTAAAAATGCCAATCTTTTTGTGGATATACCTGATAACCATACGCTATCTATAATCTGCTCTCATAATGGACTTCCAATATCTTCTCTAAAACCAGGAAAACCATATGAAGTGCATGAAAAAACAACGGTAGTTCCAGAAACATCTTATGATACATACTTGGCAGCAATACATAACCTAATTTCTCGTTTATAAGGTTTTATTGATTAATGCTTTACATTTATCAGGACATCCGTAAATTAGAACACTTTTTTCATCCGTGAGCATAAAAATCCTCAGAACCCTGATTTTGGAGGTTTAAGCTTTGAGAATGCATTTTGTGTCTAAATATTTTAGGAACAAGTACAAATAGGTTCTTTAAGAAATTCCTTTGGGATTTTTTTATGTTCAAGAAGAGATATAGTTCCATTCCTCACCTCATTGTAGGATATGACTAACATATCATATTTTTGATGAGCTATGTGAGCATAACCGCCATCATATCCACCATCATCTGTTAGGATAGCCCGTGGCTGTTTTTCATGAATATCCTTAAGAATTGTTATGGACACGTCACCTATCTCTATTTTCTTTTTTAGAAAATCTTCGTGTCTTAAGATATTTATAAATCCAACATATGTTTCTTCAAAATAATTTTTATTTTTAAATAAGCATAGTATTTCTTCAAAATGCTTTGGATCCTTCACACAGTCCCATATATGTTTGATTAGTTCAGTAAATATATGGGGTGTAATTAATAATCGGTATTTCCTGCCTAATCCTAAGGCGTTAAGAAATGCTAAAAGATAGCAATAATCAAACTTTTCATATGTGCGGTTTTTGCCCTTACTTTTTGAATTAAACTCCTTGATAAATTTGGTGTTATGTGTATTATCATAATGGCCCATGACAAGTATAAATAATGGGGCAGTGTCAAGAAGAATACCTCGTCTTATGAGTTGAATGTCTTTGCTATGTTCGTTACCAGAGTATCTGTTACTAACATAATCATATGAATTAAACCACATTTTACTCTTCCCACTTCGAATCAATAGATATTTCTGTCAGTTCAAGATTACCTTCATTTAGTTTTCCTTTTCCTATGGGGGGAAGTATCTTGTTTGTATCAACATTAACTTTAATCAAATAAAAATCTTTATCTTTACCTATATCTGGAATTATGCTACAGATAACAATGTATTTATTCTCAGCGCCATTCATTCTGATTTGTTCTAGTTTAAATTCATGGCTTGATAAATTACCAATAATGGACCGTAGATAATCTCTTGCTACTTGGGTTGCTCTAACTACGTCTAATTGTTTGTCTCTTCTAGGCTCATCGGTAGGATTTATTTTAATTGGTTGTTCGGTAGTTTCTGGCAGCATCTCATATCCTCCTTAAATATTCTTATTATTACATATATATTTATAAGCTTTTTCTCAGTGCTTTTTAATACTTAATTTTGTTGTCTTCTCAGTCCGTTCTATCTTGATTAGTCCCAGTTCTTCCAGGCTTTCGCAGTGTTCGCGCAGTGAGGCAGGGTTGGTGCCTATTTTGCGTTCCAGGCTGCTCATGGTTATTCCTGGAGCCTTTTTGATGGCTTCCAGGATGGTTTTCTGCAGCTGGCGCGACTTCCGCTTCATACTACGATATGGTAGAAAGCTTTATAAATGACTACGCTACAATATTGTAGTATTTGGGAGGTGTTTGGGATGAAAAAAATGGTAATTGGGCTTTTAGTCTTTGCAGCTATTTTATCTGCAGTATTTCTAACAGGATGTTCTTCAACATCAACAGTTTGTGGCACACACACCGAAACATATACCTCATCTGCAACGGGCTGTGATAAAATGGAAAATTGCAGATGTCTCCATCAGAGCTGGGGAGGCTTAGGATCATGTGATAGTTGCGAGTGTGCAAGGCAAGTCAGTAATTGCTAGGGGAGGTAAAAAATGAACAAATCACTGGTTTATGGGGGGATAATTGCTTTGGTATTGGGAATAGTTCTTGGATCAATTACTGTGTCGCAGTCCCATTTATGGGGCGCTTATCAGACAACATCGACGCCATACGCGGCATTCATGATACCCTTGGTGATTGGAGGGATTATTATGATCATTATTGGGATAACTGGTTCAAAAAAGCGAAAATGAGGCTTTCATGACACAATTATCAAAAGAAGAAATTGAACAATTGGCTGAGAAGCATAAGAAATGGCTTGAAAGAAAATACAGCAATAAATCTAATAATAAATCTTCTAATATCCCTCAACCACATGAGTTATTAGCAAAACCATTATTCTGGGTCATTTTAGTTGCTATTATCTCAGCAGTTGTGTTGATTTTTGCAATCCCATTTCCTTATACAGCTACGGAAGCTTATATAGACCAGGTACCCTATTCTGCATCAGAATCATATACTGAGTGGGTAAGTTCAAATAATTGCAATTATGAATCTGGTTGTTATTGCTATCATTACAGCTGGGGTGGATTGGGTTCTTGTGATTCTTGCAAATGCACGCGTTACAGAACAGTCACTCGATACCAAGGGGTTACAAAAGAAAGGCCTGTGACAAAATACGCAACAGCTTATCAGCAATGGACAGGCCAGGTCAAATGGTGGTATAGGGTCTAGATATTAATTTTTAATGATCAAATTAATCAAGAAATTTAAAGATAAAAGTTGGTTTATTCTTTTAGGCACTTTTATAATTTATTTTATTTTCAAACTAATTTTTTATATAAAGGGGGTAGTTTTCTTTGACGAAGGCGTTTATTTGGGTATAGCTAAATATTTTGCTTCTGGAGGCCAAATTGGTTATTTTGAGTATATACGGCCTCTTGCGCTTTCTACAATCCTAACTCCATTTCAATGGCTTCCTTTTAGCTCCTTGATAACTGGTCGCATAATTGGATTATTGTTAATGTTTATGTGCATTCTTATAGTATATTATGTTACAAATAGACATTTTGGGAAGAAAGCGGCTTTATGGGCAGCATTTATATTTGCTACAAGTATATCAGTAATAACATTTGGAGGTTATATTCTGACTGATTTGCCGGCATTCATATTTGCCCTTTTGGCACTTAGTTTTGTCCTTGATAAAAAATATCTTTTTGGTGGAATTGCTGTGGGGATAGGATTTCTGTTTAAATTTCCAGTACCGATAGTCATTTTGCCATTAATATTTTGCATCTTTTTAAAAGAAAGAAAAGGATTTTTAATTCCTTCAATAAAACTTGCTTTTGGATTTGCAATAGCATCTGCACCTTATTTTCTATTCAATTTCTTATATTATAATGGTTCATTAGTTCAAAGACTTTTTGTTCCCTTAGTAGATGCTTCATCAATAGTACAAATTGAAACATTTATCTATCAAAAAACAAGCATTTTTTTGTACTTGGAAGAACTCATAAAAGTTGAAATAATACCATTAATCTTTGCGCTCTTTGCATCTTGGTCTTATTTTAAAAAAGAGAAAGTAAAAATTGTTTGCTTTTGGGCTTGTGCGCTTACATTTTTATTTTACTTTTATTTCAAGGTATTTAGATTTGACCCGCGTTATGTTACTTCAATGATTCCTTTTATAGCAGTTCTGAGTGGAGCAGGGATTAATATCATTTTGAAGAATAAAAAAAATTATCTTAAAGTGCTATTGGTTCTATTTATCTTGTTATTGGGATTCACTACATCAATCATTTATTACAAAGTGCCTATAAAAAATGACAATTCCATAAAAGATGTGATAACAACTAATAAAACAAATATTATCACAAATACCGCATTTCCAATAATTTATTCTTCATCTAAAGTTAACCTTATACCCACCCCAAATCTGGGTATTCTTTATTTAACATATAAAACAGATCCAAATTATAATTGGTTAATTATAGATCCTGACAGTTTCTTTTGCGAACAGGATAATTATAGTTGCATGGAGACATTTAACAATAGACTCATGCGTATTATTGATAATAACAATATTTTGGATTGTGGGTATTTGCATGGCACCAGAATAATAATATTGACAAAAGAGAGTTCTGGTATGTCAAAAATAGAATGTCTGAATAAAATTAGAATGGATTATCTTGAGTCTAAACCTCCCGAAACAAATACATTCTTCAGAATAGTTCTTTCTTTTGATTTGGAGGAGAATATCAAAAATACACTATTAGTTGAAAAAATGATAAATGAGTTGCAAAAAAGAAACATAAGCACGGTATTAACAATAGAATCTGACCACATAAAACTAAGCCAGAGTAGCGAAGAATTTTTTAAAAATTTGTCAAATATTGATATTGGGATTATAACCAATACCGATTATTTGTCTGAAGAGTTCATTAGAAATTTTACCCTCTCAACCAACAAGAAAATATCATTTATTGTTCCTAAAGATGATGAATGGAAAGGAAAAAATATCAGCATAACTCCAGAAATAAGCTATTGCATAGATGGTTCTTGGGACAACACAGTTTTAAAAATCCATTGTAAAAAAATAGATTTATTTATGGTCAAGAATTGGAGCACAGGAGAATTTTACAATTCTTCTGAACTTGAAACAATGTACAATTCAGTTTTGGACAATAAGATTGCAAATAATGAATATGAAATCGGAATAGACATATCAACATACAATATAACAAAAGAAGACTACGAAAGATTTAAGAACTTCATCAATTATACAAATAACATTCGGAAGGGAAAAATTTGAGAATATTAAAATGGTAGAAGGACTGCTTGATGATGTTAAAACGGAATTGGAGTTTTTGTTGTGGTATTATGAAAATAGCACAAAGCTTCTTAAGTCCATAGAAGAAAAAAGTTCAGAACAGAAAATAACAATGCCCATTTCTAAATTTCTTCAGGAAGTCTCTCAAAAAACACTTGCGAGGAAAATCAGGAATACACAGTCTTACTATTAATTTTTAATCTTTTTTATCATTTTCCTGCTTGGCTTCCCGTTTTTTAAGTATTGAAAAATTGAATTGAATTTGGATTTTTGGTTTAGGGGAGGAAATGTGTGATAGGGTCGTAAAAGCCAAAATTTGTGGGTTAGCCGAACTAGTTGAAGATCTCCCAGACGTTA
The DNA here is from genome assembly GCA_903904885.1 of uncultured archaeon. GTDB lineage: Archaea > Nanobdellota > Nanobdellia > Woesearchaeales > CAIVOO01 > CAIVED01. Next base: position 85,473 of record CAIVED010000024.1, read on the forward strand.
TTTTTTTAAGAATTCCCATTTTAATTAAATTGTCTGTGTGTATTTTTGCAGTTGGATAGCTCACTCCAGTTCGTTTAGCAATTTCATAATATGTGAAGGGAATTCTACGATAATATAGGATTCTCATAATTTTCTCTTCGATTAATGTAAAAATTTTTTTTTCAGTCATTTTTTCAGTACCCCAACTAAATGAAATTTTTCCTGAATTTCCTTGTCAGGTATTAAATGAAATTCAAATTTGTCTTTTTTATCCTCTAGTTTCATAATCTCTGCATATTTTTTTGGGATTCTTATTGTGAAATGTTTTTTGTCTTGGATTATTTTGACAATCTTTACATCACGATCTCCTGTCTCGTTCAATCCCAATACTTTTTCTACTGCTTCTAAAACCTCTTTATCTCCAAATTCACTCATTTTCAACTTTAAAAAAGACGAATATATTTATAAATCTTTCTTTTTTTCGTCTTTTTATCAGCTAAAAGGGACGAAAGACTTAAATACTAGCTCCATTTTTTAATAAAATCGGACGAAAGTATTAAACCATCTGAGGTAAAACACATGAAAAAGACAATAGAAATTCCAACCAATTTGAAGTCAAAACTCGAATTAATTCGAGCCAGGGAGGGTTATCCCTCCCTGGACTCTGAAGATCTATTGAAAATAGCATTCGACACGCTGGACCCAAATCCGAAGTATGTGGGAGAACAGAATGTGATACTTCTCCCTCCGGGAAACGAATCTCCTGATGCAGTTCCATATGAGAAGAAAAAGAGGATAAGAAACAAGGTTAGGGACTGGGCGTTAACGTATGAAAAACAGTCAAAGCAGGATATGTATGCTTGGGATTTGATAGCATTCATAGTGGATTCTCTCAACATTCCTCAACCAATCAAGAGAGTTGGGAGGCCTTCAGCCAACATTTCAGATCAGCTTAAATTTGCTATTCTGAAAATTTATAATAAACAATCTTTCCGGCGCCAGTTTTCTTTCAATTTTATATATTCAAATTCAGGGTACACAAAAAAACTTTTGAAGAGAACATCAATAAATAAGGTTTTCATAGATCCACAATATACTAAATATCTTGAAAGGATTTACAGGAATCTTGCGGATTTTATGGTTCCTTTTGAGAATAGTTTTGCCGTCGACTCGACAGGGTTTTCAAATAGGTATAATTCCCGATGGGTTCAGGTAAGATTGGAGTTCCAGAAACATAAAGCTTACAATAAACTGCATATTATTTGCGGTACGCATACCAAGATAATTGCTGAAGTTAGAATTACCAAGGGTCAAGCTGCGGATTCTCCTCTCTTTAAGGAGCTTCTCGGAGGAATAGTTCCAAGATTCAGGATCAAGCGTATCTGCGCGGATGCGGGTTATTTGAGCAGGCCGAATGTCCAGGCAGTTTCTGATCTTATGGCAATACCTTTCATAATGCCAAAGAAAGGATGCAGGCCCCTATCAAGAGGTTATCCTGCTTGGCATAAGATGATGTACATGTTCCAAAATCACTTTGCCAGTTTTCTAAAAAACTATCACCTTAGAAGTTCGGTTGAGAATGTTTTCTCCATGATGAAGACAAACCTTTTGGATGGAATTAGCTCTAAAACGGAGGTTTCCCAGAACAACGAGCTTCTCATTAGGGTCATTTGTCACAATATTTCAGTAGTTATTGACGCAGTATTTGGGCTAGGTTTAGACCCTTATTTAGCCAAACCGAGGCCAAAACGGCCTTTTTGAAAAGGGTCAATTTACGGGCACAGCCACTAAAAACGAAACCTTTATATACCACTTCTGTCTCTTGTATATAAAGTTATTGAGTTTGGGGGGTATTAGTTGAGTAAATTAGACAAACTAATCCATACTAGGTGACAAAATGATGCAGCAGCACTATGTAAAGAAATGCCCGGAATGCGGCGGAATAAACCTTTTTTACAACACAGAGAAAGGCGAAATAATCTGCAGGGACTGCGGTCTGGTTGTAGAAGAGAAGATGGTAGACACTTCCCAGGAATGGAGGGAATTCGACAGCGAAGGCTCTGAAAAGAGAAGGAGAGCAGGAGCGCCGTCAACTTACACTCAATATGACCAGGGTTTGGGAACAGAAGTCGGCCAGAAAGCTGATTTGTTCAAGCTCGGGACAAAAAACAAGAACAAATTCTTCAGGCTGAGAAAGTGGCAGTACAGAATCAGCACAGCAATCGAGAGAAATCTTAAGCTTGCGCTTGCAGAACTGAAGAGAGTTTCATCTTACTTGAAACTGCCAAAGCAGGTTGAGGAGGAATCCGCAAGGATTTACACTCTTGCAGTCCAGAGAGGGCTCGTGAGAGGCCGTTCTATGGAATCTGTTGTTGCAGGCTCATTGTACGCTGCATGCAGAAGGCATGACGTGCCAAGGACACTTGACGAACTGAGCGAGGCATCCGGAATTGAAAAGAAAGAAATCGGAAGGACCTACAGGTTTGTGACAAGGGAACTTGGAATAAAGATTTTGCCAAGCAATCCTGTTGATTACATTGCAAGGTTCGCATCCTCATTGAGGCTAAAGCCGGAAACGCAGTCAAAGGCAATTGAAATACTTGAATCTGCTCAGAGGGGCGAGCTCACTTCAGGAAGGGGCCCTACCGGAATTGCAGCAGCTGCACTTTACGTATCTGCGTTAATACACGGAGAGAAGAGAACCCAGAGGGAAGTTGCCGATGTTGCCGGTGTAACAGAAGTAACAATCCGAAACAGGTACAAGGAACTTCTTGACGAGCTTGATTTGGAAAAAGAAATCAAGAAGCAGAAGAAGGGAAAGAAGGAATAAATATTTTTTTGTTTTTATAATTTCTTAAAGAAGCGGCGAAGGAGAATAGATGCCATTAACTGAAAATAATGTAACATTTGACAGATTTCAAGAACTGCTTATGGGAAGCTATGAGCGAAACAATCATGTAAGATCGGTGAGCGTTACTCTTATTGATGGGCAAAGTCCTGTGATAATAGCATTTGAATCAAAGGAAGGTTTCCAGGAAGATCAAATGAAACGAAGAGGGGAACTCATTCTGCATGGAGATATTTTTAGAAGGGAAGTGACTATTAGCGAGCTATATGCTCTGACTCAAGCAGCTTATGAAGGCAATAATCGTGTACGTGCTGTTACCGCTGAACTCTTTGATGGCCATGACAGGGCACAAATAACGTTTGAATCCCGGGCAGGGTTTGCTCTAAATCAAATGGCAAGAAAGGGAACACTTGAGTACAAAATAATCTGAAATCAGTATTATTTAAAAAAGCTGGCGAAGAAGATAAATGCTAAACCGCCAGGAATTTGTTTTGCAGGAAAGGATAGAAATTCCATATCTTCGTAATAGGGTGAGTGTTGAGCAAACGCTTGCAGAGGCATTGGCGTCCTTGGGGGCAATGGGAATAGGGGTTAGCGAAGAGGAAAGCAATGGATCAGGCGTTCCGGAAAGAATAATCCTTAAAAGCCCGCTCACTGTTTACCAAATGCAACTCGCTTTTAGGATTACTGTTGGATATAGATGCCCTGAACTTTTTTATCTGACCGGCGGGCATATTCAAAGTTTGAGCTGAGAACTAAAACCTTAGAAGAACCTTCCCAAAATCAACAATTTTTCCATTTTTAATCTCGATTCCCTCTTTTCCCAGCATTTCAATTTTCTTTTTCGTTCCCTTTGCGAATCCGCCAACCCTTCCGTCAGAATTCACAACCCTGTGGCACGGCACAACAGGCGAGTATGGATTCCTGTTCAAAGCATTTCCGACAGCACGGTAAGCTTTTGTTCCCAATTTGTTGGCAATAATCTTGTATGTAGAAACCTTTCCTTTCGGAATTTGTTTGCAGATGTTCCAGACGCGTTGGTTGAAGTTCATAACCTCTGCGCGAGTTCTACTGCTGCACTTCGTTTGCTCCCGGTTCTCGGGCTTCGTTCGGGGTCATAACTTTCGCGTGATTCAACGTCTCTGATAACTGCTGCTATCTTTGGTTCTATGTAATCAAATATCGGTGCAAGAGGGCTCCATCCGCCAAAGTCCGGTCTTGGCAAAGTTGACATCGGAAACTGTATGAAAACCTTGTCAACGGGCAAACTGCATCTATATCCCGAATCGGGATTTTGCTCAAGAATTAGCATTGTGCGAGGAATCCTAAGCGTTTCTCGAAAGTGTTCATTCTCTATACGATTGATTGGATAACCAAATTTTTTGGGGTCAATATAGCTAATGGCAATTATGTTAGGATCTTCTGTTTTCATTTTGTACAGGCCAGCTAATTCTCCCTCAAAAAGAAGAGGAACATCCCTGCGCCGGTAGGGCATATAATCTTTTATGTCTGTTGGAAAAACCACATCGCAGAAAGCCAGAAGCGAGTCCTCATAGTACCCAAAATCAAGGGGGTTATTAGAACCGGGATGCGTGTAAGGACCTTCAACAACATTAACCCTCCTGCTGATTATTGGATAAGGTTCTCTGCTTAAAATATCAAACCTTTGAAGCATAAATAAGGAGTATTGACTAACTATATAAACATTTATCTACTGCAGAACAACATTATTTTTCCCTTATAAATTCAAATCTCGGAACCTCGTTTCCATCAACAACCACCTTCTCTGCGAACATTGCCTTTGGCCTTACCCAGACCGCATTCCTGCCGAATTCTTTTGACTCGTAAAGCGCTTTGTAAACAACCAACTCTTCAAGCGTCTCGCTGTGCCTTGCAATTCCTATAACTTCATACAATTTGCCCTTGTAGTGCTTGTATATTCCTGGTTTTATTTCTTTCATATCTCCCTCAAGATCTCCCTGAAGTTTTTCTCATCGGATTTATGTTTATACTCCCTCGCCAGTTTTATCACTTTTGTTTTATCAATCTTAATGCCCTTCTTTGCCAGCAGCCTGCCAATCTTCCCCGAAATCAGATACTGGCAGAACTGCGTCACGTTCTTGGGGTCCGGCGAGTATTTGCATCTCTCAAAGTCAATAAGAACCGGTTTTTTGCCGACAATCACATGCTTGTATGGATTTTGCATCTCCTCTTTCGTGAGATGCAGCTTGTCCAGCTGCCTGCACTGCAGCATAACATTCCTCAAAACAGCAATTATTTTTGTTTTGCTCGCTTTCTCGATAAACTGTTCAATAAACTTTCCTTCAACAAACTCGTAAACAAAAAAATCCTTTTCAGCAAGCAGCAATTTCGGCCCGATTTTATATTTTTGCAGTTTCTTCAGGCAGGCAATCTCCCTGAACAGGCTTTTTACCTGAATATCTGGTCTTTGAACTTTAACAGCAACCTTTTTGTTTTTATATTTCGCAGTGTAAATAACCCCCCGATGGCCTTTTGTTAGTTTTCTAACATCGCTCAGCCCAAGCTTCTCGAGTTTTTTCAGCAAATCGTTTTTCCTAATCAAATAAACATGAAGCGTTTCCATAAGCCCGACTCCTTTCTGCTGGACCTGCTCAAAAACAAATGCGTTATTGCCAATTAGTTCATCAATCTTTTCCCGTCCAGTAAGCGAGCTGAACAGCAATATAATTACCCCGGTCTCATTCAAATGCTTGCCTGCGCCATCCAGAAACCTTTCAACCGTTTCATAGCCTTTTTTGCCGCCAATCAGCGCAATGTCCGGCGCATATTCGTCAGCAGGCAAATATGGCGGATTAAAGATTATTGTATCAAACTCCCCTTTTACCTTGGAAAACAAATCAGAAACAGCAAATTTTATCTTCTTGTTTTTAACCTCTCTTCTGCAGTATTCTATTGCCTTTTTATTCACATCAATCCCGAGAACACTTTTAACATTTTTATTGGAAGCAGCAGTAACTGCCTGGATTCCCGAGCCGGTGCCCATATCCAGCACTTTGCCCTTTGCAAAATCCTTTACAGCAATCTGAATCAGAAAAGAGTCTTCCCTTGGCAGGTATATTGACATTTTCATTTATAAATTAATGGCAAGCTATTTATATTTTGCTGTTAAACTGGTTTCATGGAGTTTGAAGGTTATAGGGTGGTTGGTTCAAGTGAAACAGACAATTCGATAATTTACAAAGCGCTTGGCAATGCGGATGGAAACTTATATGCAATCAAAACCGCAAAAGGCAGCCACGCCAGGCTTCGCCAAAGCGCGGCGATACAGAGGGCCGCAGCCCATCCGAATGTGGTTTCTGTCAGGGCGTGCAATTACATGAGAAATGGCGAGCCCTTTGTTGTAATGGACTGGGTGGACGGAAAAACCCTGAAAGATGTTATTCCCGACGGGAGCCAGTTGCCCCTTTCGCAAAAGCTTCAGCTTATTGGTGAGATGATAGCGCCCATCAGCCATGCCCATTCAAGGGGAATCCTTCACGGCGACCTGAGCCCTCTTGACATTCTGGTTTTATGTTCCGGAGAAAATCCCCCAAACCTGCATGTTAAGATTACTGATTTCGGGGCTGTGCAGGAGCCATTGCCCCAGGATTCCATGCATCCTGACTCGGGGCGGGTGATGAAGCCGCTTTATGCTGCGCCTGAGCAGCTGAGCGATCCCTATGCAACCCCATCTGAAAAAGCGGATGTCTATGCTCTTTCCCTCTGCGCAGCCCAGCTGATTCACGGTGAAACAGACCCGCGGGCTTATTTTTTGAACAGAAATCATCCTCGTAGAGCTTTTCAGAAATTTTTCGAAGGCGGGCTTGATAAAGACCCTGAAAAAAGGGTTGACATAGGGGGACTTGAATCGCTTTTCCTGCAGGTTTTGGCAGAGAATGACGGATGCGCTCTTAACCTGAGGGGAATTGCAGAATCAAAGCTGAGGCATGGTGATTTTTCAGGGGCCTATCAGCTGGTCAGGGATTCCGATTTTGGTGATTTAAAGGAAGAGTGCCTTAAAATGGTCATTGCCCTGGGAAAAGGCAACCTGAGGAGGCATGCCATAAGAAATTCTGAGATAAGTGAACTCTGCGATGCAGTGGTTTTAGCAAATCCCGGAAACTATAGCCATTTCAAAAGGAAAGGCCTTTTGTCAAATAATCTTGCAATATCAGCAGCCATCAGCTGCGATCCCCAATATGCCATAGGAATTTTCAGAAAGCTTGCAGGAAAGCAGCAGCTGAGCGATGCTTTGCTTAACAACCTGGGTGCAGCGTTTGCAATAGCAGATGATGCTGAGGCAATCCCTTGCCTTTCAGCCAGCAAGACAGAGCAGGCGTCAATTAATCTTGGGCTGTTCAATCTTCAGCGGGGGAATCTCACTAAGGCATGCCAGGCCGTTGACAAAGTGCGCGGCAGTCCGAAAGCAGATGCAATAATTGAGGCGGCCACAAGGGTGCACCAGCCAACTGAAAATTTTGCCTGGACATTTTTAGTTTCCCGCATTGCAGAAGAGCTAAAGGCAGGCGTAAAGCCTGCTGATTATGTGTTTATCCCCGATTAGCCAGCAAAAGTTATATAAAAACGCATGAAATCACGCATAATATGATAATATCTGACCTTCACATACATGGCAGCTATTCCAGGGGATGCAGCAAGGATCTGACAATACAAAATCTTGAGAAGTATGCAAAAATAAAGGGGGTAGATTTGCTCGGCACAGGGGATTTTACCCACCCAAAATGGTTTGCCCACATAAAGGAAAGCCTTAATGAAATTGGCAGTTCAGGAATCTACGAAACAAAGACAGGGCAGAGATTTATGCTTACAACAGAGGTTTCTTTGATTTTTTCCCAGGAAGGCAGGGGGAGAAGGGTTCATTTGGTTGTTTTGGCCAAAAATACTGATGTTGTGGGGCAAATCAATGACGTTTTGGGCAAAAAATGGCGAATAGACTATGACGGCAGGCCCATTTTCGGTGCGACGGCAGCAGAATTTGCGGATTTGATGCAGGGGATTGACAAAGACATTGAACTAATACCTGCCCACGCCTGGACCCCCTGGTTTGGAATTTTTGGCAGCATGTCAGGTTTTGATTCTCTTCAGGAATGTTTTGGGGAAAAAACAAAGCATATCCATGCAATTGAAACAGGAATGTCAAGCGATCCAGAGATGAACTGGAGGATTTCAAAGCTTGATTCGGTGAATCTTGTCTCATTTTCAGACGCCCACAGCTTCTGGCCCTGGAGAATGGGCAGGGAAGCGACTGTTTTTGACACAAAACTGGAATATGAAAGCATTTTGAATGCAATAAGGACAGGAAAAGGGCTGAATTCGACCGTTGAAGTGGACCCGGGCTATGGAAAATACCATTTCACCGGCCACAGGAACTGCGGAATATGCATTTCCCCGCAGGAATCGCGTAAAATGAAAAATATCTGCCCGAAATGCGGAAAACCGCTGACAGTCGGGGTTTTGCAGAGGGTTGAGGAGCTTGCTGACCGGCCGGAGGGTTTTGTTTTGAAAAATGCGCCGGCTTTCAGGAAATTGATACCATTATCCGAAATAATTGCAAAAATCCTGAACGCAGGCATCGCAACAAAAAAAGTCTGGGAGGTTTACAACCGGCTGATAGGTGAATTTGGAAATGAAATGAACGTGCTTTTGAATGCAGATGAGCAAAAACTGAAAAACCTCGTCGGAGAGAAGCTCTGCGATTTGATAATAAAAAACCGTTTTGGAAGAATAAAAATAAAAGAAGGATGCGATGGGGAATACGGGCAATTGGTTATCTGACGATTTTTTGCTGAATTTTTTCATGATAAAGACAGTGTCTTTAGTCTGCTAAAATTCGTTGGCGCTCTTTTGGAATAAATTTCATAGTTTCATGTCAACGAATTTTATCATAAAATAGAAACCTTTTTAAATATAAAAAGAATAACATATCCAACTCAATGAATTCAAAGAGGTGAATAATAATGGCAAAGAAGAAAAAAGCAAAGAAGAAATAAGTTTGTGTGAACATTTGAGCTGCCTCGTGAGAGGCAGTGTTTTTTTTCAACTCTCTTTCTTGTGTTTTGATTTTTAATCCTCGAAAAGGCACTTAATTAGAATCCCATCTGCTGGTTCTTGCATTGGCATCTTTATTTGTTTGGATTCTTCGGCAGGAGTGCCATGCAAGAATGTATATTTGATTGCCGAATGCAACTGATTGCCTTCTGCAATCTCTTTTCCTGCAGGCCTGGCAATAACGCAAAACTTCGGAAAGCAGCTTCGGGGCCAGGGCTTGCGCCAGAAAGAATTTTTGTTTTGGACTTTTTTAAATAACTCCTGATTAACAGAAAACTATTTATATCAGTTCACTACTTCAAAATACTATGCCTGATTTTAGCAATCTAATACCAACGATAATTGAGAAGGGTGTCGAGCATGTTGACCTTTCTATGTTTGATTTAGAGACCAGGGACAGGATTCTTAACGATGTGGGCAAGGAGTTCCTTAAAAAGGGCAGGCTTGCCGAGGCTTTGAAGATATTCACAACAACAAGGAACAGGCAGATGCTTGTTTCGCTTGGTGATGAGTTCAGGAGAATGAGCAATATAAGCAGCGCCGTGGATGCCTATGTGCTTGCCGGGGATACAGAGAGGCTGAAGGAGATGGGTGAAAAGTGCATCAAAGAGGGTGTGCTTGCAACAGCTGTTAAGGCATTCAAGGCGCTTGGCGATTCAGTAAAGCTTGCGGTTGTCGGTGAGGAATGCATCGTCAAGGGCAAGTTTGACATAGCAATAGAGGTCTTTTCCACACTTGGAAACAAGGCAAAGCTGTCGGAGATAGGCGAAAAGTGCTTCAAGGACAGCAGGTTCGCACTTGCGGCAACGGCATTCCACAAGTCAGGGGATGTAGATAATTTAAGCAAGCTTGGCGATTTCTGGCTCAAGGAAGGCCAAAAGGCAAACGCGAGAATGGCCTACGAGCTGGCAGGCAACCAGACGATGGTCAATTTCATTAATCAGAATTTCTAAGAAACATTTATTCTTCCCAAAAGTCGTCTAGATCAATATAATCTACTTCAAATTTTCCTGTTGAGGTATACAGAGATAATGCTGCAATGTGGTTGTTAGGCGTCCATTTTATTGTAAGCTGAGAATCGTTGAAGTAGTTTCTTAATATTCGCTCAGCATGTGCTCTCTCATCAATTTTAAATTTTCTGAAATCAAGGTCATCATCGCGCTCAAAAGCGCAGCCAGCTGCAAAAACCTTAAGCTTTGATAAATCCCTGGACGAACCTAGGTAATCCTCTATTATCCTGAATAGGTTAAATTCCATTTCAGGTTCACAAATCTTGAAGCCAGGAGAGTGCATTATATATCCGCTTCTTGTCAGAGGATCGAATACTCCTACAGCTATGCACGGGCCTAAACCGCCGGAGGATAAAACATCAGGAGAATATGCTTTTTTGAATTCAAATTGCCCAACTTCAATCTCGTTTATTTCTTCCGGAGTCATTTGCTAGATCCCCCTAAAAATACAAATAATATAAAAAAATAACGCAAGAAAATTACCCGGTAATTTTCTGCGCGCAGAAAAGGCATAGCCTTTTCTTGCGAATCACGCCTTTACAGCGTGCCTCTGCCTTCTTGCGAAGTAGAGAGTTGTTGTTCCGAGGGCTGCAGCAGCAAGTGCGATTACCGCGCCAATCACCAATATGCTTGGCTTGTAGCTGTTGTCGTTGTTTGATGCTATAACTGCCGGTTCAACTGTTTCGTTTTTGTCTTCAACCGGATTAGCAGCAACTGTGCTGTTTGTTGTTTGAATAACAGTTACGTTTGCCTTTGGCTGTTCCGGCACTTCAGTTATGTTTGAATAGTTTGGGTTAACCAAAATAGTTCCAACTGAGCTTCCGCCGCCGCTGTGTCCGCTGCCTCCGTGGCTGTGCCCGCTTCCGCTGTTATCGTTTGTAGTGTTAGTCTGGTTTCCAGTGCTGTTGGTTTGGTTATTGCCGGTACTGTTTCCTGTCTGGTTTGTGCTGTTTGCATAAACATTCACTGCGGTCCAGGCTATTGCTGTCCTGTTCTGTGAATAATCTGTTACAGCGCAGCTGACTGTCCAGTTTCCAGCAGCTAAAGTTTCATTAAATGAATAGTAGCTTTCAGTTATTGGGGCTATTACTCCAAAAATTAAGCTGCCATTCCCATCAGTTATTGAATAACCATAGCCATAAGGTGCTGTTCCATTCTGCACAGAGCAATTGAAATTTACCAGCAATGGCTCTGTTCCATTAACCAGGTCTGCTGTCAAAGTTACTGTCATATTTGTTGTATTTGTCTGGTTTGTCTGATTTGTATCATTGCCAGTTTCGTTTGTGTCGTTTGTCCCATAGCATACTATTGAAGGGTATGACTGGGCACCTACTGCAATTAACTTGGCCCTTGCCACGTCGCCTGGTGCCGGAATGCCGTCTCCGTCAATGTCAGCCCATATTGAAGATGGGTAAACTCCAGCCACTATCTTGACTATTATGCCAACGTCCTTGTAGTCTATGCTTCCGTCATGGTTAACATCGCCAGGCAGTCCGCATTGGATTGAGCCGTCTGCACTGACCTGCGAGTTCACGAATGACTGCGCATCAAATGTTATGTTCCATCTTGGTATGTTCATGAAGACGGTTATCTTTAGGTTTGCAATGTCTCCCGGTGACACGTAGCCGTCTAGGTCTAGGTCTCCGCACATGTCCGGAGCTTCAACTCCTGCAACCATTTTCTTCATAACCTCAAGGTCAAGTTCGTCGATTACTCCGTCCTTGTTAAGATCTCCTGTCAATCCTATGCAATTTGGATTGTATGGAAGATGGTAAACGTAGTCTGAGGGATAACCATAATTTGTATCGCCTGTGCTGTTATCAGCAGTCTCATTTGTTGAGTTGTCTCCAGTAGAGTTTGTATCATTGATTGTTGAGTTTGTTTCAACTGTCTGGTTTTCAACAGCAGACTGATTAGTGCCGTTGTCATTTGTTATCGTGCAGTTATGTGTCACATAGCATGACAATTGCACTCCTGCCGAGATCAGTTTTATCAGTGATATGTCTCCTGGTGCCACATATCCGTCTCCGTCAAGGTCGCCGCATTTGGATGAAGGATATTGTCCTGCAACCATTTTTTTCATTATCCCGACATCCCGGTAGTCTGCTTTGCCGTCGCCGTTGACATCACCGAATAGGCCGCATCCTGCGCTTGCAAGCAAAGAAGCGCTTGGCTGGAATGTTATGTTGTTCCTTGGTATGTCCATGAAGACTGTTATCTTTAGTTTTGCGTAGTCTCCTGGTGAGACTATTCCGTCTAGGTCTAGGTCTCCGCACATGTCAGGTGTTTCCTGCCCTGAGATCATGTTCTTTATGACCTCAAAGTCAAGCTCGTCGATTACTCCGTCCTTGTTCAAATCTCCGGTCATTCCCTTGCAATTTGGATTGCTAGGCAACTGATATGTGTAAACCGGTGCTGATGCATCAACAGTTGGATTGTCTGTTGAATTGCCAACAGTCTGGTTTTCAGCAACTGTCTGATTAGTATCATTTGTTGTTTCGTTTGTTTCAATTGCAGCAGATGTAATTGTTGGTTCTGTTTCTGTTGCAATAGGAGCATTCTCTGTTTTATGAGACTGTTGGTAAGCCATTAGCCTTATTTTTGCAACATCTCCAGGTGCGACAATTCCGTCGCCGTCAACGTCTGCATTCTGGTTTGAAGGAATTATTCCTGCAACCATTTCCTTGACCAAGCTTACATCCTTGTAGTCGAGCTTTCCGTCATTATTTGCATCGCCTGAGATTCCGCTGTCTGCGGCAGGCAAAGCTGATGCTGTTCCTGCCTCACTAGCCTGTGAGCCGGAAGCGATCAGCAGTCTCAATTTTGCGTAATCACCTGGTGCGATTATGCTGTCGCCGTCAAGGTCTCCGCAAAGATCCGGTGCATCCTGTCCTGCAATCATTTTCTGGATTGCTTCAACATCATAATTGTTAACTAGGCCGTCTTTGTTCAGGTCTCCCATTATGCCTGGACATGCCGGGGCTTCCTGCTCAACTACAGTTTGCTCCACAGTTGGAACTGCTTCTGCACTTGCCTGGGCTTCTGAAATTATCATTAGCTTTATTTTAGCAACGTCTCCCGGTGCAACATATCCGTCACCATCGACATCTGCTGCCTGGCTTGGTGAAATTATGCCTGCAACCATTTCTTTCACTATTCCCAAATCCTGGTAATTTATTTTATTGTCATTGTTTGGATCGCCCTTTTTTGCAATTCCATCATACTGTGAAAATGAAACTGCTGTCTGGGCAACATCATTATTTTGATTTTGTGATACTAGAATCCTTAGTTTTGCATAGTCTCCCGGTGCGATTATGCTGTCGCCGTCAAGGTCTCCGCAAAGATCCGGTGCATCCTGTCCTGCAATCATTTTCTGGATTGCTTCAACATCATAATTGTTAACTAGGCCGTCTTTGTTCAAGTCACCCATTACACCGGCGCATTCCGCTGCTGCAAATGCAGTAGAAACTACCAAAACCAGTGCCGCTACAATCATTAAAATTCCTATTTTATTTTTCATTTTTTCCACCCTCTTTAGTGCCATTTTTGACACCTAAAGGTAGTAAATAAGGCACTAATATATAAACCTTTCGTTTTGTAGTAACTAGATAGTGACAAAATGTCCAGAACCCCGAAAACCGCAGAATGGAGGCTTTAGCGCATCAAAAACAGCAAAACAACCAGCAGAATTCCATTAACAAGCTGCATCAGCCAGGCAGGAGCCAGCTTCTTCCTGGCAAAGGCATAGTATAGTAATATAGGCAGTTGGACAAGGGCCATAACTGCCAGGGAAACCGCCAGTATGGCGGCTATGCTGAGGTAGAACACCAGAAGCCCGGCGTATAGAACATAATATAGTACTTCATTTGCTTTCTCATATTTCTTGGTAAACCGAAGAATAAGCGTTGCTATTGCAGTGTAAGCCAGTATCAGCAAAAACAGGGTAAGCATGCTTTGGCCGTTCAGATAGACTGCAAAAACATCAAGAATTGCCACAACAAACAAAACCTTCTCATTGTGGAAAAATGACTGCTCCAGCGCAATAGAGGCATTGGAAACCATATTGGCAAGAACAGGCGTGACTTTTATGCTGAGCATTACAAGATAAAATGCTATCAAAAGGTAGAGGTGGTTTCTTTCAGGCGTTACCACAAATACAATTATGTCAATGACAAACATCATGAAAAGAGCATCCTCAAGCAGATTGCCGCCTTTCATTATGTCGCTGAACATCCATTTGAATATGCTTCTCTTGTTCCAGTGCTCCCTTGCAGAGCCGTAGCTGAAGCTCCTGTAAAGCAGGAACATGTTTGACAGCAATATTGCGACAATTCCTGCAGTAAACGGGCTTGTCCTGATATGGTCAATGAATGTCAATGTTACTGACTTGGCTACAAGGAAAAAGACAGCGATGAAGTGCCAGTAAACAAGAAACGGGTTGAAGCCGAAGCTCTGGAATTTTGCCAGCTCGCCAAGGATTGTCAATGGGGGGAAATGGTCCGGATTAGGGTTGAAGTTCACAATCGCAAAGAAGTTTAGAAGCTGAAGAACAAGAAAGATGTAATTGATGTTGCTTGCCAAAGAATAGAAAAGGAATTCAAATGTAAGCTTCTGGAAATTGCTGCTGCCCCGCAATAGCTGATGCCTATGAGTTAGCTTCATTTAACTTTCCTCTTCAAATCTTTGTATTTATAAACACAATACTTCTCAATCAAGCAGGAACCGCACTTCGGATACGCTGTCGTGCAGATGTTCTGTCCATAAATAACAAGATAATCATTGTAGACAGGCCAGTATCTCTTTGGAAGGACTTTCCTCAGCTGTTTTTCTGTCTCGTCGGCATTCTTTGTTTTCACCAAACCCAATCTGTTGGAAATCACATGAACATGGACGTCAACCGCAAGCGCTTCCTTGCTCCTGTGGCCGTGCATCATGACGATGTTGGCGGTTTTCCTTCCGACGCCTTTCAGCGTCAGCAATTCTTCAAATGTATGCGGAACCTTTGAATGATATTTTTTTATCAGTGTTTTGGCTATGTCTCTTATTCTCAAGGCCTTGGTCTTGTAAAAATTGACCGGCCTGATTATTTTTTTAATTCTGTCAAGAGGCAAACATGCTAATTTCTTGGGCGTATCAGCTACTTTGAACAAATCCTTTGAAACCCTCTCAGTGGTAATATCCTGGGTTCTCAAGCTAAGAATACATGATATCAAAACCCGGAAAGGGTTGCTTCTCATCCCAATCTCAGTCAGAATAGGAGGCCTGTATTTCTCGTAGAATGTTTTTAGTTTCCTTATCACTGCCGGAATGTCTGAAGGGTTTGCCATGGCATTCTTTTTCATAGGAAGTTTTTAAAGTTTGTTTTTTAGCAATATTTAAATACTCTAAATTATTAAAAACAGCAAATGAACAAAATAGTAATATTTGCTGCTTTGATTCTGATCGTTTCCTTAGTTGGATGCGCACAGCAGCAGCCTGCCCAAAAAACTCTAAATGAGTCGCAGCAAACTCAAAAGCAGCCTGTTCAGCAGCAGGGCCAGGTGGCAGTAGGGATTGAAAAAACTGCTGAGGCAGTATCAATCAGAGGTTTTGCCTTCAACCCAGCAAACCTTGCAATCAATGCAGGCACAACTGTGAAATGGACAAATGAAGATTCTGCTCCGCATTCAATAAAATCAGAGAACTTTAAATCCGGCACATTAAGCAGCGGGGACAGCTATGAATTTCGGTTCGTAACTCCTGGGATTTATGATTACAACTGCGGAATCCACCCGTCAATGAAAGGGCAGATAATTGTGAAATAAAATGCTAAACAACATAAGCTATTTCCTTATCTTCGGCAAGCCGCTGATGATGTACCTTGGGATAATTGTTCTCACACTATTCTCCACAACCGCCTATTTCGGCTGGAGGGCATTGACCGGCAGGGGAACAGTCAAGAGGCATCTTATGATGGTGAAGATTTCATTTGCAGTTGCGGCGGTTCATGCTGTTCTGGGAATACTGGCGTTTTTCTGATAAGAATGCCTATCCTTTTATTTTATAACCAATCATCTCCAATATGGCAGGTACAATTATTTTTTCTAGGTCAGATGGCATGAAAATGTATCTGTCCTTTCCTCCCCTGTTTAAACTGCGTAATCTTGGAAGAATAATCTTTGAATTGGGCGCACCTTCATAGTCGCCGTTTGTTGAGAGAATTAAAAAAGGTATATCCCGGTTGGGGCCTTTAATTTCCCTTATTTTTTTCATGATAGCTAATCCAGTAAATCTATCATCTAGTTCAGGGTCTTTTGCCACAGCTTTTTTTCCTGCCATTGACGATGGCAATTTTATCCCGGTGATAAGCAAATCATATTCTTTATGGAATGCAGGTCCGTCCCAATCTGGGCCCACAAAATCATCAGGATCATCGAAATCTTCTGCGTTTACCCCAGGATATTGCGCTATAGCATATTTTATATCAGGCCTGGTCCATACAACACCCTCAGGGTATGACTCTTCAATCATTATTGCGATGTTTTTCTCTGCTCTATCCATCCGAATAATAAAACAAGAAAAATATTTAAGCATTGCCTTAGTCCTTATTTAGTTACTAACCAATCCCCTTCCTTAATTCCTAGCCTGTCAGCCAGCCCGTCGTTTATCTCAAGAACGTACATTGCACTCTTGTCGGGGCTCATCGTAGGGCAGGTGTCATTCCTGCAGGGCTGGACATTGTGGGCAATAAAAACAACTCTCTTATTGCTGTCAATCCAGATCATATCAAGCGGGATTAGTGTGTTTTTCATCCAGAAAGGATAAACTCCCTCGTTTTCAAAAACAAAAAGCATTCCCCTGTCCATGTCCATTTTTTCAACAAACATCAGACCCCGTTCCCGCTCTATGCCTGTATCTGCAATATCAACATTAAAGCAGCTTCCAGCTAAACAGGCTTTTTCTATCATTTTGTTTGTATTAATTGCGCATCCGAATAATAAAAAGGAAGCAAGCAAAAGAATAATCGCTCTTTTCATTTTTTCAGTATAATTATATTCCCCCTCCCTTTCTTTATCTTCTCAACAATCCCTTTGTGCTCCAGTTCGGCAATCATTAAGCTTATCTTTGCCTCTGAAAGGGGAATCTCTTTTCTTATCTCTTTCTGCGTTGCCCTTCCGCCCTGCTTTTTTATTATCCTAACCAAATTGTCAATGTCTTCATCCAGCCCCTGGGCCGGCTTTTTCCCTCTTTTTATTATTATGTAGAAAGCAAAGAACAGGATTAGCAGGATTCCAACTATAACAAAGAGGTAATTAAACGAGGTTTTTTCTTCAGCAACGCTTCCGCCAATATCCTCCTCAATGGGAGGCATCTCATCCAAATCAGGGAACATTATCAGGTCTATTATGTAGTTCCCTTCTTTTTCAACAGTCAGGTTTTCAGCTGCCTGCAACTCACCAAGTTTTGCGCTTATAACATAACTCCCCACAGGCACTTCAAACGAATAGCTCCCGTCTTTGGCAACAAATGTCTGCTTTGGAACGGTGTTGATTTCAACGATGGCATTTTTTGCTGTATTCAGCGATTCATCGTACACGATTCCGGATATTGCTGCAGCATGGCAAATGGATGAAAAGAGGATTATCATTAGCCCCAACAAAAGCATTTTTTTCATTGGCCTGTTTTAACCCCTTTTAATTTAAAAATCTTGTGGATTTGGCCTTCTTTAAGCCGGATAAAGCAGAATAAAGCTTTGTAAAGCTTTATGCCTGTGTTTTGAAACTTCAAAAAGCCTAATCCGAAAGTTTCTTTATAAGCAAGCAAAACAATTATAAATCATGAACACTGAAAATGTTCGGAGGTAATTTACAATGAAAAGGATTATTGCATTGTTGGCGATGTTGCTTCTTGTCGCTGCAGTTGTGCCCATGGCGCTTGCAGACAATGATACAGGCAACGCAACAGGAACAGCACGGCTTGGCCTGGTTAAAGAAAAAATCCAGCTTGCCGTTGAAAGATACCAGGACGCACTGGGCAAATACAAAAATGCGATAGATAAATATGAAAGCGCAAAGAAGGATTTCCTGGCAGCAGAGGGAAAGGCAAACAATTTCGGGAGCGCTAACCTGACTCCTGAGCTGATGAACAAGACAAAGGATTTCCTTTACAATTCAATAGACAAGGGCGTAAGCAACCTTGAAACGGTCAAGGCATGGATTGAGAAAGTTAACATAAGCCAGGACCAGAAGGACACGCTTACCCTGGAGCTTGACCAGCACATAGCAAACCTTAACAGCCTGAAAAGGGATGTAGATGATATTGTAATAAAGATCCAGGCAGTTGACGCGGCAAGAAAGATAAGGAGCGAATGGCAGTATGCAAAGAAAACCATAAAGAAGTCTGTCGGCCTTGCAATAAGCGCGAGGACCGCTCTTGTGACAAACCAGCTTTCCACATTGTCAAACAGGCTGCAAAGCAGGGTGGATGCACTAAAGGCAGACAACAAGGATATTTCAAAAATCCAGCCTCTAATAGACAAATTCGATGAGAAGCTAAGCCTCGCAACGCAGGATTATAATGCGGCAAATGCGAAATTCCAGGCAATATCTGACAGCCAGGATGAGAACAAGGTCATGCAGCAGGGAATGGAGCTGTTGAGGAGTGCCCACCAGGACCTTAAGGATGCCCAGGGAATTCTCGTGCAGATTGTCAAGGAATTCCGGGCGCTGAACACTCCGATTGACACGGAACTTAACAGGACATCGACAGCAATAGGTGAAGATTCATGAGAAAGGAAATTGTTTTTTTGGTTTCAATGGTTTTGCTTGCGGTTTTGGTAGCCGGATGCGGAGCTGTTGAAAAAAGGACAACGAAAACAATAGGTCCGGTTGCACCTGCCCAGCCAGCGGCATCTGTGCCGTCGGCTCCGGCTGCAGCACCGGCTGCGCCTTCAGCAGCAGCACCTGTTGTGTCAGCTTCAGACCAGACCTTGTCAACCATAGGAAACCAGATAGACTCGCTTGACAGCCTGGGCTCGGATGTGGACACAAACAGCCTCGACTCGCTTGACAGTGATTTGAACCTGGTTGCTTCCTGATTCGCAGGAAGCGTATTTTATTTTTTTAATTTCCCCTTATGGCCCTTGGGATAACAATCTCCTGATGTTTCAATCCAAAAAACTTCGTTACAATCCGGGCGTCAGTCGTTGAGAAATGACTGATGGCAGATTCCAAATCACTTACCTCGAACTTCAGCCCATAGTTTGGCTGGTGAAATATGATTTCATCTTTGCAATAGCCGCTTCCGAGGTATATTGCTGTGTGGCAAAGCGGCCCTTCTTCATGGTATAATGCAACAATCCCGTCATTTGTTTTTTCCTCAATGCAAAACTGTGATATAAACTTTCTCATGTACTCCGGGGGCACGTAGGCGGGCCTTTCCAGTTTTGTCAAGCCAAGGGCAAAAAGCGTTGTTCCGTGGCAATTGCTCATCCTGTTTGCATATGCGTATGACTTGCCAGCAAACTTTCGCATCCCCAGTCCGCTGTGTTCTAAGAGATAGACTATATTGTCTCTTCGTGAGGACATTTCTATTAGCCTTTTTGCTTCGCTTTCAATCCTGCCTTGCAAAGTTATTTTCATGGGCAGGCAAAGGATAGAAAAAATTATAAAACTTGCCTGTTTCGCCTGTAATGATATAAGAACTCCTGGGCATATCCCGCATTTTTTCCCCATTTTTTCTGCGCAAACTCCCTGATTTTCTTCTCGCTGGTTTTTTTGCCGTTGAAATAAAGCTCTTCCATCACTCTCTTCACCCAGACGTCAACTGGAAAAGCCTCTCCGAATCCCAAAGAGAACAATAGGACGCAGTCAGCAACCTTCTCGCCGACGCCTTTCAGCTTCATCAGCTCTTTTTTTGCCGCTTCATAGCTTAATTTTCTCAGGGAACTGAGCCATTTTTCATCGGCTTTCTTTGCTGTCTCATAGACAAAGGGCGAACGGAAGCCGCAGCCGCAGTTTCGGATTGTGCAAAGATTTTTAATCTCGCTTTTTTCAGGGAAACTGTACGAAACATAATCCCCAGATTTTATTTTTCTCCCGAAGCATCTTGAAATCTCATCTATGTTTCTTTTTATTTTCGGGATATTTGATGCAGAGGAGAGTATGAATGAAATCAGGCACTCCCACGAATTTTGCCTGCAGATTCTCAGCCCGGGATATTTTTTGATTGCAGAAGCGACGAATTTGTCCTTTTTCAATTCTGAAATTATTTTTTCATAATTCTCATCAAGCGCAAAATAGTTTTTTATGAATTTCTCAGATGCGCCGTTAAAAAGCAAGTCATCACCTTCCTGCCTCAGTTTTATTATTTTGCCCCCGGCAATTAAATAGTAAAATCCTGCTTTTTTCTCCTGCCTGAAAAGCTGCCCGCACTCCAGCGTGTGCTTCAGGTCAAAGTTCCTTGTTTTTATTTTCATTTTACAAGCTTTATGATTCCCAGAGAAACAACCGCAACCAGGACTATTATTGCCCAGAAAACAATGTGCGAGTACAAACCCAGTCCGATAAAAAGAAGGTTCAGGAAGAGTGTGGCAATTGCCACAACCGCAACTCCTTTTTTTAAAAACACCTTGTTCATGGGGGACTGGTGGCAGTAATGTTTATATTGCTTTCGCAGAAGTTTAGCTAAGTCCTATCTTCTCATGTATGAGCTTTTCCAGCTTTTTCTGCTTTTTGGTAAGGTCAAAGTACATGAAAACAGAATAAATGAGGTCTGCCACTATCAGTAGTATTGTCAGGGCAAAAAAGCAGACTTTAACAAGCTTGCTTGCTGAGAAATAGGTGACAAGAAACAAAAGTGCGATAAGCGGGATGAAGAAAGCCGTCTCAAACTGGAACATGGTCCTCTTTGATTCAATGGCAATCCTTCTCTTTTCTATGGCCGCAATCAGCCCCTCAATCTCTTCTTTTTTGACCATTTTGAAGCCTTAGTCTTTTTCTATTTATAAACTATGCAGGAAAGGTTATAAATTTTGGCATATCATATCGCCTCTGTGGTGGAGAGTGTAACGGATCCAGAGCATTCAGCATAATCTTTATAAATTACCTTTTACTGCCATAGCCCATGATAATAGTCACTGTCAAGCCCGTCAAGGCAGAGCTCATAGATTTCTCAGTTAAGGATGAATCTGCAGAGATGAACATCTGGTTTTCCGACGGCAATCATGAGCACAAGCTGGCTTTAAACAGGAGAGTGGGCAATTCAGAAGAGCTGGCAGAGCAGATGATTATGGAAATGCGGAAGCTGGTGAAAAGCAGCCACAAGCCCGACAGCGAAGACTACGGCGAGATTCTTGTGGTAAACTTCGAAAACGAGGACGATTCTGTGAAAAAGATGCAGCGGTTCTTTGAACGGGTCAAGGACAAGATAAAAGAGGTAAAGCAGATGAGATCTGCCATGGGCTACCTCGACACTGTTAACCGGGCAAAGAAGTTTGAGTTTGAGCTTCAATAGGCATTTTGAATCTTTTGCAATAAAATCTTTTTTTCTGGGCGAGTCTTAAAATCGCTTGTTTGTTCTGATATTCTGCGTTATTGCCAGAATCGCTTTTAAACTGCTTTCAGCAGTTAATAGCTATTTCTTGCGCATGGCAATCCGCAAGAAAATGGCAAAGCCATTTTCTGCGCGCAGAAAACCCGCAGGTTTTCTTGCGTGGCAGAAGAAGCCAAATAACTTAATGATTAATGCAAGAAGTAGATACGCGGGATTTTGTTAATAAATTATTCTAAAGCAACAAACATTAGGTAAGAACCAGCAAACGTTATTTATTAATCGGAAAAACTTACACCAGCATGTCATCAACATTCTTAAGAAGCTCGTCGGCTGACCTTACTGTAGAAACGCTGTTTGGGGCGTTGCACCAGGGACAGACCTTTGGAGGGTCTTTTTTGTTCTTGTCCTTGTTCTCAAACCGGTATTTGCATTTCTTGCACTGGAAAACCATCTAAATCACCTTTAAATAGTAATAATATTCTAATATTTAAATGTTGCGGTTTGAAGCAGCCTGTGCCGGGATTATTGGAAAATCCCCGACAGATTGCTAACATTCAAGGCATTCTGCCCGGCGTAGGCTGCCAAACTCTGTCCCAGAAGCCAGATAAGCAGCGGGTCAGCGACAATAAAAACAAATGCGCCGATGAGGTAGTTCCTGCTTGTTTTGAAGTCGGTTTTCTTAAGGTTGTAGAAAAACAAAGCCAGCATTATAATCCCTGTCGCTATGCTGATTACGTTTGCTGCCAGAATTATTGAAGTTGATCCCAGCTCCATGCAAACTGTTGTTTGATTAAGACTATAAAAAACTTTACTTAGTTATTTATATACCCGCAAAATCTCAAGCATATGAGAGTCTTCAATTACCAGAACCTGACATTATGCCAGTCTGCCAGATTTGACGGGCTGTTTGAGGGCAGGGAGATGAAGGAAAGAGCATACGGGCATGCCCATGATTTTATTAGAAGCAAAACATTCAGGGAGGTATTGTCAGCTCACCACAAGGAGACAGGACTTTGCGGATACCTTCTTTTGTTCGCCCACGGGGAGGTGAACGGCAATGGAAACTGGTTTTTCCATGACGGGGAAAGAAGGCTGTTAATGCAAAATTGGATTGACAGAAATGACGGCAATTGCCTTGCGATGCTCCTTAGCTGCTGCAACTCAAGGGATTATGAGGTTTCATCTAAAAAATCAATAATCATACATCCCGCTTGCGATATAGAACTTATGAGACCATCAAATCTAAGAATATTTGTTCCAGGCGAGGGCTATCTTGACAAATACCGCCAAAGAAGAGAATATATAGAATCGCACTGCTAATTCATTTGCGTTTTTCTCTTCCTGTTGAAGTTTGCCTGCTTGCTTGGCCTTAGCTGCTCTGCGCCCTTGCCCTTGCGGGTCAGCCCTCTTGATTTCTTTGCAGAAGCTGTCAGCCCTCTTGAGGATCTTCCCTTTTCATTTGCAATCCATCTTAGGTGCTCATTTTTCAGGGTTTCAGGATGTGCCCTGTCAACAAGAATGATTTCATACCAGTAGCTTCTGCCGTCCTCGCCGGCGTAGTATGAATTCAAAACTTCGCAATTGGAATATTTTGAAGCTGCCCTCTGCTCGGCAACTGTCTGGTAACTCATGTCAAGGATTTTCTTTCTCCTGGAGTGTCTTGACCTTCTGCCTTTTCTTATTTTGGGTCTCATACGCCCGCCTCTTTCGACTCTCTGGCGGACAAGAATTATTCCTAGTTTCGGCTTGTAGCCAAGGGCCCTCGCCCTGTCTAATCTTGATGGCCTTTCTATTCTTACTGTTGCAGTTTCTCCTCTCCATATGAGAGTATTAGCTTTTACTATGCTGTCTGCATTTTTCTTCCAGGCTTCCTTGATGTATTTGTACATTCCCATTTTAACAGTGTAGAAGTATCTCAAGTTTGAGATTCAGGTGCCCTCTTTGAGCCTTAGGCATTTTCTCGCGAAAAGAGGTCAGCAAACCGCAGTTTGCGCTGCCTTCGAGAGGAAGCATTCCCACATTTCTACAGACAGAAGGAATTTAGAGGTTATTTATAAAGGTGATGGTGTCAAAGCCCAGCATCTCTTAATATTTTGTCTCTTGCTTGGTATTCTGGATTTGGGGGTTCTGCTCGGTAGGCAGTGAAAATGTCTTGGACCAGGTCAACATCGTTATAGAAATGATAAGGAACTGCATGATTAGTGTGGGGTTTCAATAGCTCTTCATCTATAACCGTAGGTTCCGATATTCTTCTCCCGAGCACAGTTATCTTTCCTTTTTCATTATTCATGACAACTTTCATTCCATATCTTTTATCACAAATAACATCGCCTGGCTGAAGCAGGGCAAGGTCAGCTACGTTTTTCAGTAATTTAATTGTCAAATCTCTCATGTTTAGAGGCCTGCCTGCCGGAGCAGTTCATCAATCGTTTGATACTCTGCAGAACCTTTCTTGTATTGGTCAGTGCGTATGCTTCCTATTTTAGCAGAAGGAAGAAAATGACCCCAACATCCTCTCTCCATGACTAACATACTCAAAACACTATTTTCAGTACATCTGCTTGCAATCATCATTGTTCTTTTTTCTTGGTCAGTGCTATCCACAACATACAGGCTGGTCTCTGTTGGATCAACAAAAACCACGACATCTCCTCTCGTAAGCTTAAGTGCCTCGTCATAATCTTTGGGTAGTTTAATTTTTATTTCGTCCATTTTAACACTAATCAAATGGTGCTATATAAATTTTATCATTTTAACCACTTTCCAATAAAAAACTTTTTCAACAAACTATATAAATAAGCTTTATTTTCCATATTTAAGGGGGTTTGAATGATTAATCTGGAGAGGCGATTAGGATTAGCGATATTTCTTGAAAAAGGAGGCAGTTTGGGCTCAAAAGCCATAAAACTGCCCAAAGCTGACATAAGGACATTTTCACAGATAAAAAAGGTCCTTTTCCGCCCAAAAACCAAGCTGAGGAAATTCTATTATATGTACCGGAATGTAGCCCAAAATGCTGCTCTCAAAAAATACAAACTGAGGTTCGACATAACTGTAATTCCCCATCACGAAATCGGCAAGGAGGAAATCAAGACATCAGGGCACTATCATGCGCATCTGAGAAAGTCAGATTTGACCTATCCGGAAGTCTATCAGGTAATCCACGGAACTGCGCTTTACATTTTGCAGAAAAAATCGGGAAGTAAAATAACAGATGTGGTGGCGGTTGAGGCAAAGCCGGGGAATATAGTGATTGTCCCCCCAAATTACGGCCACATAACAGTTAACCCTTCAAAGCAAACACTTGTTATGGCAAACATTGTTTACTCAAAATTCAAATCGCAGTACAAGGGAATGGAGAAAAAGCACGGGGCGGCATACTATGTTGTCGAGAGAAACAACAAAATCGCATTTGTGGTAAACCCGCACTACGGATATGCCCCGAAAATCAGGTTCAGCGAGCCAAACGGCAGGAAACTGAGGTCTCCAATTTACTCAGATTTCACAAAAAATCCTGAAAAATATTTTTTCCTTATCAAACCACAAAAAAACAAAATCACAATCTAAACAGGAGGCGAAAATGGAAAAAGAGTATTTGATCGGTGTCGATCTTGGCGGCACGAAAATAGAGGCAGGCCTTGTTGACCTGAACGGAAAAGTTGTTAAAAAAATTGTCATGCCCACAGAGGCCAGCAAGGGCAAGGCGCAGGTCATACAAAACATTGTTTTTTGCGTTAACAAGCTAAGAAAGGACACAATATTGGGCGTTGGCGTTGGGATTCCAGGGCCTACTGATTTCAGGAGAGGGGTTGCGATGAATCCCCCGAACCTGCCCGGCTGGAAAGAGGTTCCTTTAAAGAAAATTCTTGAAGAAAAACTGCATCTCAATGTTGCGGTTGAAAATGATGCCAAGTGCTTTGCACTGGCAGAGTATAAGTGCGGCTATGAAAAGAAAGTCCAGAATCTTGTGGGCATAACAGTCGGCACAGGAATAGGTTCTGGGATAATTATCAACGGAAAGCTTTACAGAGGAAGCGCTGATTCTGCAGGCGAAATCGGCCACATGAAAATTGTTGACGACGGGGCAAAATGCGGCTGTGGGAATAGCGGATGCCTGGAGCAGTACGCTTCCGGAAGGGCCATCGAAAGAATGTTCTTTGAAATGACAAAAAAGAAATTATCCACTGAGGAGATTGCCGAGCTTTCAAAAACAAACGCAAAAGCAAGAAAGGCAATAGAAACCGCTGCGATGTATCTTGGCAGGGGCCTTGCAAATGTGGCAGTAACACTGAGCCCGGAAATCATTGTCGTTGACGGCGGGGTTGCAAAAATAAAGAACTTCGTCAGCATGGCAGAGAAGGAAGCGCTGAACCACATGAAGATACTGCCAAGAAAAGTTCCGATAATCCACTCAAAGACAGAGGATGCGGGCATTCTGGGAGCGGCGTCAATCGTATTTTAGGATTTTTCCGTGCAGGCCAGGGCTAATCCCCACATGAATGTGTTCTTGTTTGTTTAAGCTAGAAAGTGCGCTGTAAAAATCTTCCTCTGGGCAGGCAACAATCAGGTCAATCTCAAATTTATGGGTCTGCTTTGAAAAAGCATTTCCCGGTTCATGTTGTATGTATTCAAAACTAGATATGATGTCCGCTGTTTCAAGATGCTGTTTAAGCAGGATTGCAACGTAGCTCTCGGTAGCAGCACCCTTTATTGCACCCATTTGCCTGACAAAATTGTCCCCAGACAGGCGGGTGGCCTCGCGGGCAATGAATCTCTCGCGCGGGGAATCTCGCTCATGCAATGATGCAAGGAGAATTTTCTCCCGGTTATCATACAGTGCTGTGGCAAATGCCCGTTCATCATCGCGCAGTTTTCCGCAGGTTTCTATCATCCTCTCATATGCCTGTTCCATGATTTCCTTTTTAAGCCAAGAAAGCCTTACAACAAAGTCCGCAGGATGGGGGCCTATTCCGCTAAAATAAGATGAATAGTAGCAAAACCCACCTATAATCTCGTTTTCCCTCGCGATTTTACGAACATAATTCCTCGATCTTGAGGCCTGTATTTTTCTCCCAGGAAAGCTTCTTGACCTGGAGTTTTTGTGGGTGTCAGAAGCTACCTCTATAACCGCAGCAAATCCGTACTTTCTTATTCTTTCAGCCAGTTCAGGTTCTTCAATTGTTCCATTCATATTGTAACTACCATTAAGTGGATATTTATAAAGGTTTCTGGAAATGTTTATATTCTACCTGTTTTTCGAAGCTTTATGGAGCAGGTAAAAAAAATACTGGAGCGGGTTTTAATGCGCGAGCAAACCTGCAGGGCGCATCCTTTGGCAGTTGTAATAGAAGCCTTAGACATTGGCTATGTTACCGGCTGGAACGGCTCAAATACCTGCGTAATTGACGGCAAATGCATTCATGATGATGTTCCCATGCAGGGCATAGATGTTCTTTGCCATCCTGTTCACGCAGAAGGAAGGGCGATTGCAAGGGCAGCAAGAAAAAGCATGAGACTTTTGGATGCCACGCTTTACATGAGTTCCTGGTTTCCGTGCGCGGCCTGCGCAGAGGCAATTGTTGAGGCGGGCATAAGAGCGATTGTAACGCCTGACAGGATTTATTCCAACCAGAAAAAGTTCATTCTTGTCCCGGAATTAACCGGCAGCAGGTTATACAGTTTTGAGCTGGCTGAACAGATTCTAAGAAAAAACAAAGTCATTATCCAGGTTAATCCTGAGATAAGGCCTGAATTTCCAAAAACTTAAATAACCTTTAACTTTTTTCTTCTCATGCTCAAAATCGGCATCATCGGCGGCTCGGGGTTTGATGACCCGGACATTCTGAAGGACAAGAAAGAAGTTGAAGTTGATACACCCTATGGAAAGCCGTCTTCTGTCTTGACCTGCGGGAAGATTGGCGGAATTGATGTTGTCCTTTTGGCTCGCCACGGGAAAAAGCATTCGATTTACCCGACTGGTGTTAATTTCAGGGCAAATATCCATGCATTGAAAGAGCAGGGCTGCACTCACATTATCGCAACAACTGCCTGCGGTTCGTTGAGGGAGCAAATCAAGCCAAATGATTTTGTCTTCGTCGACCAGTTCATTGATTTCACAAAACACAGGACATTGACTTTCCACGACAAGGATGTAATCCACACTCCGATGGCAGAGCCGTTCTGCGAATGCTTGAGGAAAATATTGGCAGAGGCTTCCATTGAATTGAAGCTGAAATTCCACGATGGCGGGACGGTTGTAACAATCGAAGGCCCGAGATTCTCGACAAAAGCTGAAAGCTACATGTTTCGTACACTTGGAGCAGATGTAATTAACATGAGCACAGTTCCGGAAGTAATTCTCGCAAGGGAAGCCAAAATCTGCTATCAGGCAATTGCCATGTCAACCGATTATGATTGCTGGAAAGAAGGAGAAGAGCCGGTTACCTGGGAAATGATTATTGACAGGATGAAACTTAATTCTGAGAATGTGAAGAGGCTGATACTGGCGGTGATACCGAAGATTAAAGAAGAGAATTGTGGTTGCAGGATTTAATTGTCAATTTTTACCAAAAAATATATAAAATCGAAAGAAAACAATAATCTGGGTGGTTAGGATAGGATACATAAAGGCAATTTTAAGAGAATTTTTTGTTCGCGAAACCAATCCTTTGGTTGAGCTTTTAGCTGATCTTAAGCGAGCTGGTTCTTCAGCATTTTCTATAAATGATTTTGGGGTTGATGAACAAGGCATATTTGCTGAGATACATGACGAGCCATTCGGAAGCATTGTTTATTTTCACCAGTTTAAATCAGACTCTCCTTCCAGGGAAATGGAGGCGCTTGTAAACAACGCCCGGAACAGGGGGTTTTCTGTTTATTTTTCCCCAGACGCAGTTGCTGCAAAATATAGAAAAGCCGGCGACCCTTTATGTTCACCCCATGCTATCATCAATGTTAGGCTCCAGGCTACAAGACAGACTTCTAAACCAAAAGAAGGTTACGCAGCATGCCAATAAAATCCCGAATCCGAACAGTTCCTGACTGGCCCAAGAAGGGCGTCATGTTCAGGGACATTACAACTTTGATAAAAGACCCAATTGGATGGAAGCTTGTTCTTGACGATTTCCTGAAGAGATACAAAGACAGAGACATTGATGTTGTGGTTGGAATTGATTCCCGCGGTTTCATCATCGGCGGCGCTCTTGCATATTTGATGGGCAAGGGCTTTGTGCCTGTGAGAAAGAAAGGAAAGCTTCCTGCTGAAACTGTTTCAGAAACCTATGAACTTGAATACGGAACAGATACGATTGAAATTCATAAAGATGCAATTGAAAACGGGCAGAAGGTTTTGATTGTTGATGATTTACTGGCAACAGGCGGTACTTCATTGGCAGCAGCAAAACTTGTGAAAAAACTTGGCGGAGAAATTGTCGAACTAGCATTCATTGTTAATCTGCCAGACCTCAAAGGCGGAGAGAAGCTGAAATCTGCAGGATTGAAATATTACGCACAGGCAGAGTTTGAAGGGGATTAGTTCTTTGGATATAATCAATATTGAAAAAGTATATAAATACTATTGAACAAAGAGAGCCTAGGTGGGGGTTCGGGTTAATGAAGAAATGGGCAGTTGGGTTAGTATTGATTTTTATCGCACTAATCGAAGCAACAGCTATCCTGGCTGCAGACACAACCGCCCCAAATGTTACCATAGGCAGCCCTTCAACAGGTTCGATTGTGGGAGGAAACAGTGTTTCTGTCTCAGCTTCTGCAACAGATAATGTCATGGTTTCTTCCATGAAAGTGTTCTTAACAAATAGCGGGGGCTCAACGAGTCAAATCTGCAATCCTAGTTATGGTGGAAGTTCACTTTCATGTAACTGGGTTTCTACCTCTGTGTCAGATGGAAGCTACACAATTACTGTTCATGCCTGGGATAATGCAACACCTGCAAATGACGGAAGCAGCCATGTAACAATTTCCGTGGATAACACCGCGCCAAGCGTCTACATATCAGCCCCGCCTAACGGAGGGACTGTCAGCGGTTCAAGCGTTAACATATATTCCTATGCCTCAGATAATAATGCTGTAAGCTACATGAAAATATTCCTGACAAATACTGCCACAGGAATTACAAACCAGATTTGCAATTCAAGGTATGATGCAAGCTCTGCCAATTGCTATTGGAACTCTACATCAGTGTCAGATGGGAGTTACAGGATTACTGTTCACGCATGGGATGCCGTGGGAAACGACGGGTCCACATATGTTTCAATAAATGTTCAGAATGCAGATCTGACACCCCCGACGGTTACCATCCAGCAGCCAAGCAATGGGGCAGTTTTGTCAAATTCGGTTTCAATAATGGCTTCTGCAACGGATAATGAGGCAGTTAGTTATATGAAAGTTTTTCTTACAAACAGTTCAGGCAATACTGTTCAGATATGCAACCCTAGTTATGGTGGGAGCTCGCTTTCATGTAGCTGGGATTCAACAACTATGCCCGACGGCAGTTACAGAATTACGGTCCATGCCTGGGACACTGCAACTCCGGCAAATGATGGAAGTAGTTACGTATCGGTTACAGTTAGGAATGCGGACACAACAGCACCAATTGTTTCAATACAGCAGCCTTCAAATGGCCAGACGGTTTCTGGTTCTGCTTCAATAATCGCATCTGCAACTGACAATGTTGCTGTGGCTTACATGAAGGTTTTTCTTACAAACAGTTCAGGAAATACAACTCAGATTTGCGACCTCAAGTATAATGCAAGTTCTCTTGCGTGCAGCTGGGATTCTACTGCAACTCCGAATGGAAGTTATACTTTAACTGTTCACGCATGGGATGTAGCTACGAACGATGGAAAGGCGCAGGTCAGCATAACCGTAAACAACCAGCAAAATGTTTCAGACAATGTATCTCCTGCGGTTACCATAATGTCTCCCTTGAACCTTCAGACTGTTTCAGCAATTGTTCCTATAACTGCAACAGCAACTGACAATGTTGCCGTCGCCTACATGAAGGTTTTTCTTACAAACAGCTTAGGAAATACAACTCAGATTTGCGACCTCAGGTATAATGCGAGTTCGCTTGGCTGTTCCTGGGATTCAACAAATGTTAGCGATGGGGACTACAAAATTACAGTCCACGCCTGGGATACGTCGATGAATGATGGGAAATCTGATATTAATGTGACTATTGAAAACATTTGCACACCTGGAGTAGGGATGCCTTTAGCCGGCATGACAATACCTGGAAGCCTGATAGTGCCGAATGGGCTGTATGGGTGGAGGTGGAGAAACAATTCCTGGCAGAATCATACCGGGATTGACATCAGAGCATCTTTTGGAACACCGGTTTTCGCAACAGAGGAAGGATTTGTATCTTCTCACAGTTACTTAAACGATCTTGGTTATTATGTATGTGTGGGTCACACAGGTAATTATTCCACAGTCTATGCTCATCTTAGCAAAAATGATTATTTTAATGATAGCCAGACGGTTTGCAGAGGGCAATTAATCGGTAACACGGGTATTAGCGGAGACTATGGAGGAACACCGCATCTCCATTTTGCGGTTTATAACGGGAAGTATTGCGTTGCTAAACCAGGGTTCAGGCATCCTTGCATTTACCTGGGTGTAGGCAATTATTATGATTGCAATAGCCCTTATTCATCAACCCAGCAAAATTCAGGCAACACATCGAACAAAACTACTGTTAGCGTTCCTGCGGTGATAAACAAAAGCGTTACAAAGGCAATCATGTATCTTGAATGGGCAGGGGACAATCCCGGGTTTACCATAAAGTACCCAAATGGAACTGAGATAGGCCCAAATGTATCGGGTCAGGGAATAACCTATGTTGAAAATGACACTTACAAATATTATGAAATAGAAAATCCCGACATCGGCAACTGGACAATGGATCTGCGGTCTTCTGACAATGGCACTGATTACACCCTCTCGCTATTTTTGTTTGAAAATGAAAGCGAAGCAAACGCAACAAATCAGACTTATTTGGCCATAAAAGAAATTCCTGCTATTTCTGTTGAAGAGGGCAGCCTCGTCATTGTAAACGTGATGGTTGAGAATGCAACTGGCAATGTGACCTATTTCATAAACGATTCCAGGTTCAACCAGTCAGGAAATGTTTTTACATGGGCGACGAAAGTTGGAGATTATGGGGCCTATAGTTTTTTGGTGACAGCATCAGATGGCAGCTCCAATGCTTCCAAAAATGTAACTGTAACAGTATCCCGCTCAAAAAACCCTCAGTGCATTTGGGAGGATAAGCAAATAACCCGCGATAATTATTCAACCCATTACGATGCGCTTGAAGCTATGGACTTGTTCGGGAACGTTCACATAGTTTTTAATGATGTGCCTTCCGGCGCGTCTTATCAGAATATTACCTATGTCAAATTATACAAAAATGGGAGCTTGTCTGCAGAAAAGATTCTTAGAAAGGCAACCAATTCAGTTGAATTGTACCATGGATCGCTAGAAACGGACTCAAATAATAATCTGCATCTGTTATGGACCGAGATGAGTTCAGACGGTTCAACAAATTTATTGTACATGAAGTTGAATGGCAGTTCAGGAAGCATAATTATTAATGCGAAAACCCTATTCTCAACTAGCAGGACGATGCTTACCCCTGGGGGAATGGTTTTAGACTTAAATGATAAACCCAATCTTGTTTTTAGTGATGAATACGGCGATATCCGTTATTTTAGGCTTGACAGCAACGGGAATGTTGAAAAAAATGTAAAGTTTACCCATGATCTTATCAATCATTTTTTTAGCCCTTCTTTGGCAATAGACCCTGAAGAGAATGTTCATATTGCCTGGGCTTATACCAGCACGTTCGTGGAGAACCATGAAAGAAATATTTCCTACAGAAAATTAGATAAAAATGGAAATGTGCTGATAGAAAAGAAACTGCCTGTTAACGAAAAAAGCGGAACGCCTTATCTTTCAATGAGCAATGATAGGAATATTGACCTGGTTTGGTACCTCTATTCCCAAAATGGTTCCACAATTTATCATACAACATTGGACAGGAACGGAACGATTTTATCTGATTACGATAAGATAGTCACAACAGAAAAAATAACCTGGATTACAGGTACTGCAAAAAACAAAAATTATTATTCTTACATACTTGCAAGTAATGGTTCCAGATATTTTTATAATCTGCTGGACAAAGATATGAATCTGGTTATCGACAGCCTGAGGGTAAATAACAACAACGATTATGCCTGGGACCCAGGTTTTAGCTCAGCAATCTTGGATTCAAAAAATGTTTTGCACCTGATGAGCTCCCATTACCAAACTTCCCCAGCTCAAATATATTACACAAAGATAACCTGCGATTTTGATTATGACTCTGTCTACAATGATAATTGTCCTTTAGTGGCCAATCCTGATCAGAATGATTCTGATGGCGATGGAATCGGCGATGCCTGCGATAACTGTCCAAGCACATACAATCCAGATCAAAATGATTCTGATGGAGATGGGCTTGGTGATGCCTGCGATAACTGCAAGATTGTTCCCAACCTTGACCAGTTAAATTCGGACAATGACACTTTTGGTGATGCCTGCGATAACTGCAAATTCACTAGCAACCAGAATCAGACAGATATGGATAATGACAGCGTCGGGGATTCCTGCGATAACTGCAAGGCCTTATTCAATCCCAATCAAAAAGATTATGACAAAGACGGAGTGGGGGATTACTGTGATAACTGCGGGCTTGTTCCTAACATTGATCAGCTGGACTATGATAGTGACTGGACTGGAGACGCCTGCGACAACTGCAGGCTTGTATCAAATACCAATCAAAGCGACATTGACGCAGACAGGATAGGGGATGCCTGCGACAACTGCAAAATTGTCCCCAATCCTGACCAGAATGACAGCGATATTGCAGATTCTACAATTGCAAACTGGAAGTTCAATGAAAATTCGGGAAACTATGCTTATGATGCAACGAAAAATGGGAACAATGGTACAGTCAATGGAGCCCAGTGGGCTTCGGGCATAATAGGCTCAGCATTGCATTTCGACGGCATAAATGACAATGTCACAATCCCTGACACTTCAAGCCTTGACTCATTTGGTAATACACTAACAGTTAGCGCCTGGGTGAAGCCTGATTCTTTCACTTTCCCGGACAGCAACCCAGTAGTATACAAGGGGGCAAATTTGTGGGATCACAATTATGTTTTTAAAATATCAATAAGCAATGGAACTGTTATCTGGGGGGTTAATTATAATTCACCTATGCTTGGGGACGTAGAAGTCTGGTTTGCCGGAGGGAGCGTAAGCAAAAATCAGTGGTACAATCTTGCATTGACCTTTTCTGAAAGAACAGCAATAGGATACATAAATGGTGTTGAGGTGGCAAGAAAGACGGGATCAGGTATTTTGTCGAACTATCATCTTAAGGTTATGGCCGGGTCCCCGGTTATGATTGGAGGCGGCTTAAGGTCCAGCAGCACCGAGCATACTTATTTCAACGGCACAATAGACGAGGTTATGATAGCAAATACTGCCTATTCAAGCACAGAAATTCTTAACATGTACAAGAAAAGCGTCTCTGGCTACGGCTATCTTGGCGACTGGGTTGGAGATGCTTGCGACAACTGCATTTCTGTAAACAATGCCGACCAGGCGGACGGGGACTCTGACAAGGTTGGCAACTCCTGCGATAAGTGCCTTTCCACGCCTTCAGGAGACATGGTGGATTTAAGCGGATGCTCCATATGCAAAATCCTTCAGGGGAGGTTGGTTGCAAATTCAAACTTAACAATCTGCGGAAGGTCGTACCAGCTAAATGATTCCAATGGAAGCGGCCTGGTGGTTGTCAACGCAAGCAACATAACAATCGACTGCAGAAATTCAATCATAAACGGCTCTGGCAGAGGAGTGGCCTTTGTTTCAGGAGGGGCCTTGAACTGGTCCTATGTGCAGCAGATTATTAATTCTACAAACATTAGCAGGAGGAATGAGTATAACCAAAGGCTCACTAACTCTTCAAAGTTTATAGATAATGTGGTGATTAAAAACTGCGAGGTAAGCAATTATGGCATAGCATTTAACATGACTGCGGTCAGGAACCTTTCTTTTGAAAATAACACTATCCATGATGTCAACTCCGCATTGTTGCTCCTCAGTAAAAATTCTGTTGCAAAGGGCAACATAATCTATAACATAACCAAAGGGAACGTTTCCTTCCTTGGCCAGGACATATCCGGAATTGGGATAATTGCAGGATGGAAAGATCTTGCTTTAAGGGGCAATGAGGTTTCTGGCTGCGAAGCGGGAGGAATCGGGCTGGTAGGAATGGGCAATGAGCTGTCAAACAACACGATTTTCGGCAATAATAATTTCGGGGCCACAGCAATTACAACCTTTGACAGCAAAATAAATGACAATAACATCTCCGACAACCAGGGAACTGGATTGGGTTTGCTATGGTCGGACAATAATTCAATATACAACAATACCATAAATGGAAACTCGGGAACTGGACTAGCTCTTTATGAGGTATCATACAATTCAATAAAAGAAAACGCAATAAATTACAATGACGTTGGTGCTGTGCTTTCCGGCCTCTTTTCTCCGGGGCCGTCAAGGGAAAATATTTTCATAAACAACATAATGCTGGAAAATTCAAAATCAGGCATTGAATTCCGTGACGGCACGCTGGCAAACCTTTTTGCCCTTATAGCCGCGGGGATGAGCAAGGCTCTGACAGGAAAAAATAATGTAAAAGCGCCTCAGGGGCATGTAATAACCAACAACACCATAGGGGGAAATTACTTGTATTCCTCTGCAGGTGCTCCTGATTTCGTGATAGCGAGCACAAATAACGCAATATATGGAAACCTGGTTTACCTGAATAAATTTATGGGTGGCGGGGTTAGCGACACCACCGGAAGAAATATCTATTGCTACCAGAATAACGGCAACCAGTATGCTCTTACTGCCATAAAAGCCCCTGGAGAATGCGGAAGCTGAGTTTTAATACTCCATCTCCGTCCTCAGCTCAACCAGCGCAAGCGTGAACTTGCTAATCATCATCAAATGCCTCAGTATGCTGAAGCTTTCATCTGTCAGCCGTGTTCTCATTTCAACGTGCTTTTCATAAAGCTGGACGTCCCTGTTTCCGAACTCTACTGCAAGGGCGTGGCTGAATTTGTAATACATATGGTAGTAAAGCTCAAAGTGCCCTTTTACCTCTTTCAAAAACCCAAGAATGTCCTTCACTGGCTTTTTTGAAAGCGCAATATGCTTTCCTACGTATTTGCATTCATCCCCGATAAGCTCCAAAAGAAAAAGGGTTGAAAAAATAAGCGGCTTCTTTGATTCGTTCGGAAAATTGTTTGCCTTGTTCATTATCCTGGAGCAATAGTCAACAAATTTGTCAACAGTCAGGTCAATTGTATGAATCTCCTTGCAGAGGGAAGAGTCCTTTATCTGGTTTTTTTCTATTGCTTCCCTGAGCCGGTCAAACATCTGCATTATGACAAGAAATATTCTTCTCATGGAATTGTCAAACTCTTTCATGGAAATCTCTCCCATTTCCCGGATGATGCAGTAGTTCTCGCTTGCCTCAACCAGCTCAAATCCTATGAACCTGTTGACGATTTCCTGGACAATCACAACTGCGGGCTTGGGAAGAATCTTTTCCCCCAATTTAGAATAATCAAAAAGTGTCGTGTAATAATGGTATGCATCCTCGTATTTTTTCGACGGGTCAAAGGTCACTTTTATTTCATTGCATCCTGACCTGTATGCCGACTGGAAAAATCTCCAGAACATAGGGACTGTCAGATTTGTTATGTCAAATTCAGCGTATTTTTCCTTTTCCCGCTGGGTTCCCTTTAGAACTAAAGTGCCGTCTCTCTCAAAGAGATCGATTTCGTCGCCGGCGTTGATGTTGAACTTTTCAGTCCACTTCTTCGGCAGCGTTATCGTCAGAGTATTGTTCCCCTGTTTTATGACTTTTCTTGCGCCGTTTTCAGCAGCCATAGTTTAAGCCTGATTATGAAAGGGTAATGTTGATGAACTATATAAATTTAACGTTAATACTATTGTTTGGGGTAAAAATATATCTCAATATACAAAAATATATCTCAATATATAAACTATTCATGAATGTGCGTATTATTGCGCTCTATTTTCAATATGGAGAAATTCTATATCTTTGCCCGGATAAACTAGCTGAATGGACGTGCTGAAGCTTTCTGATGTGCCTGCGCTTGTGGAGATAATTGGCAAGCTGTTCCTGCAAGTCAGGAGAAAGGGCAAGAATGATGAGTATTCTGAGGAAATATGCGAAGACACTGTTTACCATTGCCATCTTGGCAATGGAGAGCACATACTCCACACAGTCAAGGCAGAAGCCGCTGGCATTTACATAATCCAGCAGGTTGAGTCAAAAAACGGCGTTGGAAGCTGCTGTTTTTCTGCCTACAAAGCAGACCTGCAGGCAAGGTCCGCAGAAACCCTTTTTGCATCAACGCCTATAAAGGACTGTCCGGAAGTCGCGGCAACGTTTGCGGTTTCAAAAATAGTCCATGATTTGAAATGCTGCGGGAATCTTGAGCGGGAAATTTACAGCCCGCTGTTTGCGGGAAGATTGGGGGTGAGGAAATGAACATGAGAAGTCTAGATGAAGAAGTGGCGAGAGTTCATAGACGGATGTTTTTATCAGGGCTGGGCAGGGCTGCAGGAGGCTTAGCTGCTGCGCAGATTCTTGGGTCGGGAATTTTTGGCTGCAGAAAGGACGACAAATGCGACAAGGAAGGAACTATGGGCTTTGACGAAAACAGCCTAACCCTGACGCCGAATCCTACGAAGGGAGAAAATATCGTTAAACTTGAGTGGGACATAACTATTCTTGGCTCGGGAGATTCAAGGGGCGGAGCTTTGTACATTGATTCAAGATTCTGCGGCAATTTCCTCCCGAAAGACGGGAGCTTTAACAGCCCCAGAGAGGTTCTGGTTGCAACCTTAGACATAAACAAGCTTGGGCTGGAGATTGGAAAAAGGCACTATCTTGCGCTTGTGCCCAAGACAGAGGAAGGCTGCGTTGAAGACT
The DNA here is from genome assembly GCA_903904885.1 of uncultured archaeon. Lineage (GTDB taxonomy): Archaea > Nanobdellota > Nanobdellia > Woesearchaeales > CAIVOO01 > CAIVED01. The sequence goes on from CAIVED010000024.1 coordinate 123,043, forward strand.
TCGGACCCTATTCTACTGAGTATCTTTATCCAACGACCAAAAATATGCTGGCAACAACTGACTGGAGCCTTTTCAACAGGGCTTTTATAGACGGTGGAGGGCCAGGGGGCTTTGTAAACTTCTCATGGGATGGTGCCGGCGTAAATGCGGAATATGACTTCAAGGGAGGGCCTACAACATTTAACTTAAGGGCTGCAACCTGGGGAGAGGGTCAGGGAGTTCTGGACCTTTATGTTTACCTTGACTATTACAATTCCTATCAGTGGCATGTCCCAGTGGACCCTCTGGATGAAGCCGGTAGGAGAAAGCACCCCGTAGAAGGATGGCATGACTACTCTATTCAGGCAGACATACCTGCCGGAAAAAGAATGATTAACATTGTTTATTCGAACGATGGCTGGAGCAGGGACGTTCATCTTGACCGTTTGGAGATAATTGAACCCTGATTTCAAAATGAATCCGGAAAAAGAATGGAAGAGGATTTCGCCGCATAATCATACTGCTGCCTACTCCGGCTGCTCCGAAATATCCCCCCTAAACCTTATTGCAGGCAGTGCGCAGGCAGGGCTTCACGGATTGATTGTAACAGAGCACAACCACCTCTGGGATTCTGAAGAACTTAGCCAGCTTAAGCAAAGGGCTGTGAGGGAAAAGCTATGCCCTCCTGATTTCCTGCTATTTGCAGGAAGGGAAGTTACAGCAACAGCAGGAGGAAAAACAGCCCATGCCCTTGTTTTTGGCTATAACGGGAACATTCCTGTTGGGATGGATTTGACGGCGCTATGCAATTATGTTCATGATAGGAATGGGGTAATCGTTCTGGCCCATCCCTGCCGAAACAGCGGCAGGCAGATAGAAAGATTCTGGGAATATCCCGCAGACGGCGCAGAGTTCTACAGCCAGAACCAGCAAAATCCGGTTATGAAGCAGCTGACAGCACGCTACAGGCCAAACTTTGCGCTATTCGGCTCTGACGACGTTCACAAGGAGGAGCACATCGGCCATTTCATAACGCTGTTTCCCTATTGGGTCAGAACAGAGGAGGATTTGGTTGAGGCAATCAGGTTGAGGTCGGTTAGGCCGCACGAGATTGGCAAAAAGATTTACCATATACAATAATTATTTAAACCAATTTTTCAATTATTAATGCATGATTCTCAAATCCCTCAAGCTGAACAACATTCGAAGCTACATAGACGAGGAAATCCATTTCCCCGAGGGCTCTGTTTTATTGTCAGGCGACATCGGCGCCGGAAAGTCAACAATCCTCATGGCGATCGAGTTTGCCCTTTTCGGAATAATGCGGGCGGAATTCTCAGGGGCGTCTTTGCTGAGAAACGGAAAAAATTCAGGCTATGTACAGCTTTCGATGAATGTCGAAGGAAAGGAAATCACAATCAAAAGAATGCTGAAAAGGCAAAAAGAGGGGGTCAAGCAGGAGGCAGGTTCAATAATCATCGACGGAATCCAATCTGATTTAACCCCCCAGGAATTGAAATCAAAAATAATCTCGCTAATCGGCTATCCGGATGTGCTCACCGCGGCAAAATCACTGATTTTCCGATATACTGTTTACACACCCCAGGAAGAGATGAAAAAAATAATCTTTGACGATTCTTCCGAGAGATTAAACAACATAAGAAAAATATTCGGAGTGGACAAGTACAAGACAATTGTTTCAAATTCTGAGATAGTCGCAAGAAAGCTTGGGGAGGAGAAGCGGGTGCTTTCGGAAAGAATTATTGATTTGGACGAAAAGATAAAGCAGAGGGACAGCTATGGAAGTGAAATAAAAGCCCTGAATGAAAAACTTGCCGCATTGTCTCTCGAGATAAAAAACGTAGCATCCAATGCAGAGTCAAAAAAGCAGGAGCTCTCCCTGAAGGAAAAAAGGTTCACAGAGTTTGTCACGCTCCGAAACGAGCTTGAGGTTATCAAGGTCAGGCTCTTTGAAAAGGATGCCCAGAAGAGCAGGATTGAAATAGAGTTTGAATCGCTGAAAAAGGAGATGGAAATAATTTCAAAAAAGGCCCAGGAAATCGACATTCTTGTTTCGCTTGAGGGGCTTGAGCAGGGGCTGGAAGCGGACGAGAAAAAATACAATGAAATGCTTACAAGCCTGTCTGTGCTGAGGTCAAAGGAAGCGGAGATAGATGAAAGGGCAAGGAACCTCAACGAGGAAATTGCTGCATTGGACAAAAAAATAAAGGACAATTCCTCCGGCTCTTCAAAACTGTATGAAATGAGAAAAATAATTTCCCAGAAAGAAATTCTCGAGGGAAAGTTTAATTCCGCCAAGGAAGAGCTGCTTAAACTAAGCGCAGAAATATCTGCAAAGGATGCGGTCAGGAAAATAAGCGCGGAATTGAAAGACAAAATCCTTGCACTGGAAAAGTGCCCCCTCTGCTGCCAGCCTATTTTTGAGGGCCAGAAAATCGGCATAAAGGAGGAGCAGGAGAAAATGCTGGCCGGGCTGAACAGCGATATCGCAGGGTTTTTGTCAAAAAAAACATCTGCCGAATCCGAGGCAAAGGAAATTGAAAAGAAGGTCAGGGAAATAGCCGAGCTTGAGAAAGAGGCAAAGAAAATAGAGGGAGAACTGTCAGCCCAGGCGTTCCTGAACGAAAGCCATAATGAAAAGAAAATCAAGATAACTGAAATTTCAAAGCAGCGGGATGAAATCGCCGCTAAAATAAAGGAAATGTCTGGCATGGAAAAGCTCCACGGGCAGATTAAAGGCAGGAAAGAGGTTCTCAAAAAAGCCCGGGACATCGAGGCTGCGAGAAAGACGCTGGAAGGCAAGAATGAAACAAGGAAAAAGCTTGAAACTGAGGTAACAGCAATAGCAAAGGACATTCTGGCAATACTTGACTCTGAAAAAACAATGATGCTGAGGCTTGACGGCTACAGGAACTGCGATAGGGAGCTTGAAAATTCAAGAAAGGAGATGGAAAGCTGCAATGAAATGCTCAAGCAGTCTGAGATGCGAAGGCTTTCTGTTGAAAAGGACATTGAGAATTCCCGGAAAATAATGAAGACAGTTGATTCTGAGATTAAGGAAAAAATGAAAACAAAGGATTATGTCCTGCAGCTTTCGGAAAAGCAGGCCTGGCTTAGAGACAAATTTGCCCATTTTATCAAGCTGGTTGAGTCACACATCATGCAGAGGCTGCATGAGGAGTTTGACAGCTATTTCCGGCAGTGGGTTTCTGTGCTTTTGGAGGACGAATCCGTGAACGCAAGGCTTGATGAGGGATTCACACCCAAAATCGAGCAGAATGGGTTTGAAATGGAGGTTTCTGATTTTTCAGGCGGGGAAAAGACATCGTTTGCGCTTGCTTATAGACTGGCATTGAACAAGGTTATCAACGACGTTCTTTCTGCCATAAAAACAAAGGATTTGCTTATTCTCGACGAGCCCACAGACGGCTTTTCATCCGAGCAGCTGGACAAGCTGAGGGACGTGCTTGAGCAGCTGGACATTGCCCAGGTGATTATAGTTTCCCACGAGGCCAAGCTGGAGTCCTTTGTCCAGAGCATAATCCGGGTGGACAAAAGCCACCATGTTAGCAGGGTGATGGCGTAAAAAGAAATGTTTTAGGATTTCAAAACCTTATAGAGATCTGCCGTTTCCATTCGGTGCAAATCAAAGCTATGGTCAGCGTGCTTTCCGAATATTTTACCCATGTCAAAATCTTCATCTATCTTCCCTGTATGAATTAATATTTTCTTGCCTTGGTACCCTCCCTCGACCAGTCTCCTGAACCAGTCATAGCCCTCTTCCAGCGGGCTTGGGAACCAGATTATGGCATGAGAATCTTCAACGTCTGCCAGTTTTACATGCCTGCTGAAATCAGGCTTATATCTCCAACCGGGGTGATTCACTGCGAGAATTTCCTGCAATGAAGGAAAAACAAAATCCAGGTTATCCTCCCGGTTAAGGTCTTCCAGCAAATATCTTGTGCTTTTTTCAAGATTTTTGCCTTCGGGCTCAAATTGCATTATTACTTGACTCATATTTTTGCTATCCTAAGGTGGTATATAAATTTTTTTGTTTTCCTTTCCCCCGGAACGGTCAGCATTTAATCAATTCCCATAACATTTATAAATAAGTAAATACCCTGTGGAAGGCATGGCTAAAATCAACAAAATAATGCTTTTGGCGCTGGTTCTGCTGCTTATACCTGTTTCATTCGCAAGCACGCTTAAGATAACGCCCATAACCGATGCGATTTCTCCCTATGACACTGCAAAATTCATTATTACATTAACCGGCAATAACCTGTCAGACAAGTATGTTCTGTCCTACAGCGACCTGGACTGGACTGTGCAAACAGACCCGCTTACTGATTACACCACCGGGCTTTTCGTGGAGCCGGGGAAAGACTATTCAACAACCCTTCTTGCAAAGCCGCTGGTTGAAACAGAAAAGGTATTCAAAAAGCACAGCCTGGAGATAAGATTAAAATCAGAAAAAACCGGCGAGGATTTGAGCGCAATAGTAAACATTGATGTCAGAAGGGACCTGATTAACTATCCCCTGAACATCAATGCCAGCCTGATAATGCCGGAAGAGCTTTTCCCTTTGAAGGCGAATTCTGCAAAAATAATGCTGAAAAATTCAAATCTCCTGAACATAACAGGGCTTAATATAACCCTCAAAAGCGAATTGTTTGAAAAGAGCGCGTCCATAGATCTCGGGCCGAAGTCAGAAAAGGTGGTTGATTTCTCAATAACCCTTGACAAGGTTCCGCCGCAGAAGGGGACCGCAACACTGACAATTATGCGCGGCAACGAGACAATTTCAACAATGAGCAGACCGTACTCAGTTGCAGCCTACGGCAAATTCTCATCAACAGAGTCCGTTGTGAAGCAGCTTCTTTCCGAGGAGAAAACAGTAACATTCTCAAACAACGGCAATTCCGACCAGACAGAGCAAATCCTGATTGATGCAGGCGAGGGCTGGAAGCGGCTTTTCAGCTCAACAAACCCTGAAGCAAGTGTCACAAAAATCAACAACGTTGCATACTATTCAAAGGAGCTTAAGCTAGGCCCGAATCAGTCCCAGTCGATTGTTGTCAGGACAGACTACGCCCCAATTGTTTATGCTGTAATAATAATCCTAGTTATCTGCATCCTGTATTTTGCTTTCAGAAATCCGGTGATAATCGCAAAAGAGGTAAGCGAAATTGCAGTTGAGGAAGGTGGCATAACAAAGCTGAATGTGCTGATAAAGCTGAAGAACAGGAGCGGCAGGGAAGTCAAGCAGGTCAAGATAATTGAGAGGGTTCCTAGCATAGGCAAGGTTCAGATTAAGGAGTCTGAAACACTTAGGCCGACGAAAACCTATGGCTATGAGGATGGAATGGTCATGGAATACCATCTTGGGAAACTGGAGCCCGGCGAGATAAGATTCATAAGTTATCACCTGAAAACAAAGCTTGCTGTTGTCGGCGGAATCAGGCTGAAGCCGGTGATTGTGCAGTACGAGAACGGCAAGAAGTCATATTCGAATGCGGTGGATGCGTATACGCCTTGATGTTGTTTTAGATTCTAATAAAATTCCGTTTGCTGGTTCTTGTATTATCCTTACGGTTATTATCTCTTCTTCTGCCGGAGTGCCATGCAAGAATTTTAATATTATTTGCTGAAAGCAATTTATGGCAGGCCTGGCAATTGATGCAACATAAAAAGCAAGAAGAAGTACTAGGGCCTGCCCAGAAAACAGGTTATTTTTGTTCTGGTTGTTTCACAATTGGCAAACATCTAAAACTTTATAAACAACCAATTTTCCTTCTTATTCAACCCCGCTTAGCTCAACCGGCAGAGCGTTCGGCTGTAGAAAATGCAAGACAATCCCGCATGGGACACTGGATGATATGCATTCAGCTGAAACCGGAAGGTTCCCGGTTCAAATCCGGGAGCGGGGACTATTTTTTTCAAAATGAATGTAAGAATACTTCGATGCGGATCAGGATATTGTGACGGCCATCTGCTGTACATTGTAGAAGCATTGCTTGAAAAGGAGAAAGAAAAGCCTCCTGTTGTTTTTTACCATAGTCCCAGTTCCCGGAAGACATTTTCATTTTTGCTGGACAATGGCCATTACAGGGAGCCTTCTATGACTGATGCAAAATTCGGGCTTTTCCCTGCGATTATTGACCTAAACGGCTTAAACTTGAAGGGGTGTGTTCAGAAATATGCAAATTCTGTTGTGATTTCCGACGATCCTGCAGCAACCCAGGAAGTCTTAAACAATGGCTGTAAAAAATAGAAATCTTTATAAAGGACAACTTAAATTTCTGGGATATGCCACAAATCCTTTCTTTTTGGAAATAAACGACGAAAATCAGCTTTAGCTGTCCAAAAAGGAAGAAATCACGTTCATAGGCCAAAATGACGCCCTGGTAGTCTAGTGGCCTAGGATGAAGCCCTGTCGAGGCTTCGACCCGGGTTCGAAATGATAATCAAGAAAATCCCGGCCAGGGCGTTTAAATTCACGCTCCTACGGCAAGATTGAGCCCAACCAGGGACGGGCTGCCGTCTTGCTATAGGATTTGGGCCGGTAGCGCAGCCTGGAAAAGCAATTTGGGCAATAGCGCATCTGACTTTTAATCAGGGGGTCGCGGGTTCGAATCCCGTCCGGCTCATTATATTCAAGTGGAGGCGAGGAAGAAAGAATGGCAGAAAAAAAACAGCACATCCTTGTTCCGGCCCATAAGAAACTCTCAGAAAAAGAGAAAGAAGAACTTCTTAAGAAATACAATATCACGCTGAAAGACCTGCCGAAAATCCTTGCCAAGGACCCTGCGCTTGCAGAGCTTGACGTGAAGGAAGGCGACGTGGTGAAAATTCTCAGGAAAAGCAGGACAGCAGGCGAGTCTTCCTACTACAGGGGTGTCGTCAATGGCTGACCATAAGGTTGTCATAAAGAAATATTTCGAGGAGCAGAGCATAGTAGATGCAAACCTCGAGTCTTTCAATAACTTCATCGAGACAGAGCTCCAGAAGATAATAATAGAAAACAAGGAAATCGAGCCGACAATAATCCCCCATAATGTTGACGAATTCAAGATAAAGCTTGACAAAATCTGGGTTACAAAGCCGGAAATCACAGAGGCGGACGGCTCAAAGCGAAAGCTGATGCCCTGCGAAGCGAGATTAAGAAAAATAACCTACGCAGCGCCCTGCTACATTGAAGTTTCTTCGCACATCAACGGTGTCCAGCGCGAGACATTCACAACCCAGATAGGAAGCATACCGATAATGCTGAAATCAAAATACTGCAACCTCTACAAGATGTCAAGGGAAGAGCTGGTGCAGAGCAACGAGGACCCCGAGGACATTGGCGGCTATTTCATAATCAACGGCACAGAGAAGGTTTTAATCAGCGTGGAGGACCTGGCCCCGAACAGGTTCATTGTTGAAAAGGCAAACTCGGGAATATCCGAATTCACAGGAAAAATATTCTGCGAAAAAGAATCCTACAAGATTCCCCATCTTATTGAGAAGCTGAAAGACGGCGTGTTCTACATCTCATTCACAAGGGTAAAAAGGGTTCCTGTGGTTGTAATCCTGAAATCGCTCGGCATGGTAAAGGACGAGGAGATAATGAAATCAGTTTCCTTCGAGAAGAATTATGATGAAATAATAATAAACCTCTTTGAATTTGCCGACGTGAAGTCAGAGGAGGAGGCCCAGGACATAATCGCGAAGAAGGTAGGAATCACCCAGTCAAAGGAGATAAGGGTTGAGAAGATAAGGGAAATCCTGGACAAATATCTTTTCCCGAACCTTGGCATATCGAGCCATGACCGGATGTTCAAGGCGAGAAATCTCTGCAAGATGGTAAAGAAGTTCATAGAGGTCTCAACAGGCGCAGTGGCAGCCGACGACAAGGACCATTACATGAACAAGAGGCTAAAGCTTTCGGGCGATTTGATGGCTGATTTGATGAGGACAAACATCAAAGTGCTTATCGGTGATTTGCTTTACAATTTCCAGAGAATCGTAAAGAGGGGAAAGTTCCCTTCAATCAAGGTAATAATAAGGGACAAGCTCTTGACCCAGAGGGTTTATTCCTCAATGGCAACCGGTTCATGGATTGGCGGAAGGGAGGGAATTTCCCAGAGAGTCCAGAGGACAAATTTCCTTGAACTGATAAGCCATGCACAGAGGGTTGTTTCCCCGCTGGCATCAAGCCAGGAGAATTTCGCTGCAAGGAGCCTTCATCCGACTCACATAGGCAGGCTCTGCCCAATTGAAACCCCGGAAGGAACAAACATCGGCCTCAGGAAAAACCTGGCAATGCTGGCAAGTGTTACGAAGGACATGCCTGACGATGAGGTTCTGAAGCAGATAAAATCATACGGGATGGAGGTAGTGCGATAAAATGACAGACGTCTACCTCAACAACAAGTTTGTGGGAACAATAGAGAATCCCTCAGAATTCGTGCAGAAAATAATCTATGACCGGAGAAAGGGCGTTATAGACAACAATGTCAATGTTTTTTACTCTGAAAAGGACGATGAGGTTTTCATTGAAAATTCCAAGGGGAGGGTCAGGAGGCCGCTGATTGTCGTGAAAGAGGGAAAGTCATTATTGACAGATAAGCACATCCAGCAGCTTGAGAAAAATGAAATTTCCTGGTCTGACCTGGTTAAGCAGGGCGTTGTTGAATACCTTGATCCTCTCGAGGAGGAAATGGCAATGGTTGCATTCTTTGAAAAAGACCTTGCAAGGGAGCACACTCATCTTGAGATTTCCCCAATCACAATGTTCGGCCTGATTACATCGCTTGTGCCGTTTGCAAATCACACCCCTTCCGCAAGAATAAACATGGGCTCAAAGCACCAGAAGCAGGGCATCGGCATCTATGCCGCAAACTATCTTGTCAGGATGGACATGGACGTTAACATACTTCACTATGCGCAGTTCCCGGTCGTGAAAACAATAATGCACGACCTTATAGAATACGGAAAGCATCCGTCGGGGCAGAACCTTGTCATAGCAGTAATGAGCTACAAGGGATACAACATGGAGGATGCAATAATACTTAACAGGGGCTCCGTTGACAGGGGCGTTGGAAGGTCAACCTATTTCAGGCCTGCGATAACCGAAGAATTAAGTTACGCAGGCGGGCTTAGAGATACTCTGTGCATTCCTGACAAGGATGTAAAGGGCTACAGGAGCGAGCATGATTACCGGCTTCTTGAAGAGGACGGCATAATTTATCCCGAGGCAAAGATTGAGGAGGCAGATGTCATCATAGGAAAGACAAGCCCTCCGAGATTCCTCAGCGGGGCAGAGGAATACAGCCTTGCGTCCAATGTAAGGCGCGAGAGCTCGCTTTCAGTTCCCCACGGAGAAGAGGGCATAATTGATTTTGTTGTTGTCACAGAAAGCGAAGAGGGAAACAAGCTTGTGCAGGTCAGGGTAAGGGACCAGAGAATCCCTGAGATTGGGGACAAGTTCACCTCAAGGCACGGACAGAAAGGAATCATCGGCATGATACTTGAGCAGGCAGACATGCCTTTCACAGCATCAGGCATAACGCCTGACATAATATTTTCACCCCACGGAATTCCGTCAAGGCAGTCAATGTCCCATCTTATTGAGATGATTGGCGGGAAAGTCGGCGCCCTATCCGGGCGTTTAATTGACGGCACAACATTCAGCACCACTGAAACAGAGGCAGGGCTGAGAAGCGAGCTGAAAAAGCTGGGCTTCAGGGAAAACGGCGTCGAGACAATGTACAACGGCGAAACAGGGGAGCAGATGATTGCAAGGATTTTCATAGGAAACATGTATTATCTGAAGCTAAAATATATGGTTGCAAACAAGATACAATCCAGGGCAAGGGGCCCGATACAGCTTTTGACAAGGCAGCCTACAGAGGGAAGGGCAAAGGAAGGCGGAATGAGGCTTGGAGAGATGGAGAAGGACACCTTCGTTTCCCACGGAGCTTCTTTGCTGCTCAAGGAAAGATTTGACGCCGACAGGACAGTAATCCCTGTTTGCGAAACCTGCGGAATGATTGCGGTTCATAATGAATACAAGAAAAAATCTTTCTGCCCTGTCTGCGGGGACAGCGAGATAACAAACATAGAGATTGCCTATGCTTTCAAGCTATTGGTTGACGAGCTGAAGGCAATGTGCATCTATCCAAAACTATTGCTGAGGACCAAATACTAAAATGAGCGAAGAATACATCTACAAGCAGGTAAGGAGCATCGTTTTTGGAATGCTTAACCCCAGGCAAATCAAGAAAATGTCCGCTGTAAAGGTTGTAACGCCTGAGCTTTACGACAAGGAAGGCTATCCTGTCGACGGCGGGCTGATGGACCTTAAGATGGGCGTCATTGATCCGGGGCTGAGATGCAAGACCTGCGGCTCAAAGCTTAAGGAATGCCCGGGCCATTTCGGCTACATCGAGCTTGCAAGGCCGGTAATTCACATTAATTTTGTTTCGCTAATATTCAATCTTCTCAAATCAACCTGCAGGGACTGCGGCAGGATTCTGCTTCCGCAGGCAAAGGCAGAGAAGCTGAAAGAGAGGCTTGATGCCGCAGGAAAGGACGTTGGCCCCGAGGCAAGAAGAAAGCTTATCAAAAGCATGATGACCTCGCTGAAGACCACAAACAAGTGCCCCCACTGCAAGGCAAGGCAGCAGAAGATTACAATAGAAAAGCCTTCAACATTCTTTGAGAATGACAAGAGGCTCACTGCAATTGAAACAAGGGCAAGGCTGGAGAGGCTTTCCGACGATGACTGCGAGCTCTTCGGCATAAACGCAAAAACAATGAGGCCTGAATGGGCTGTGCTTACAATTTTGCCGATTCCTCCATTGACCATGAGGCCGAGCATCACCCTTGAATCCGGGGAAAGGTCAGAGGATGATTTGACCCACAAGCTTGGCGATATTGTCAGGATAAACCAGAGACTGTTTGAAAACATAAATGCAGGTGCGCCTGAGATCATAATAGAAGATTTGTGGGATTTGCTGAAGTATCATGTTACCACATATTTCAACAACGAGGTTGCCCAGCTTCCGCCGGCAAGGCACAGGAGCGGACAGCCGCTGAAGACCCTTACTGAAAGAATCAAAAGCAAGGAAGGCAGGATAAGATACAATCTCGCAGGAAAGAGGACAAACTTCTCCGCAAGGACTGTCATCAGCCCTGACCCGATGCTGCGCCTGAACGAAGTCGGAGTTCCATTTGTCATGGCCACAAAACTGACTGTTCCCGAGAGGGTAACTTCCTGGAACATGGATTACCTTAAGAAATTTGTCACAACAGGACCGAAGAAATATCCTGGTGCCAATTACATAATAAGGCCTGATGGAAGAAAAAAGAAAATAACCGACGAGACAAAGGAGCAGCTTCTTGAGGAGCTTCAGCCTGGATTCATTGTTGAAAGGCATCTCATGGACGGTGACATTGCAATCTACAACAGGCAGCCTTCGCTGCACAGGATGTCAATGATGTGCCACAGGGTTAGGGTCCTGCCCGGAAGGACATTCAGGATGAACCCTTCTGTATGCAACCCGTACAATGCAGATTTCGACGGAGACGAGATGAACCTTCACATTCCGCAGACAGAGGAGGCAAGGGCAGAGGCAGAGGTCATAATGGATGTCCACATGCAGTTGATATCCCCTGGCTACGGCCTCAGCGTCATGGGATGCATCCATGACAGCATATCGGGAAATTTCCTTCTTACAAAGGAGCTTTCATTCAGCAGGAAGGATGCGGTAAAGATTCTGCTTTCCGCAGGCGTTGATGACTTTTCAAAACTGCCAAACAAGGAAATGATTAACGGAAAGGAAATATTCAGCGTGCTGATTCCTGATGATTTCTCCTACTCAGGGCATTCCAATCTCTGCAAGAAGAAAGTAGAGGGGTGCGAAGACCCTGCCCATGTCATAATAGAAAAGGGCAAGCTCAGGCAGGGAGTAATTGACGGCGCAAATCTCGGAAAGGGCTCCGGATGGATGCTGAGGGATTTGCACCAGAAATACGGCGAGGAGTTTGCTGCTGATTTCATTTCAAAGGTTTCAAAGCTCGGGATTAATGTTCTGCTGAACCATGGGTTCTCGGCTGCAATTTCAGACACAGACCTTCCAGAGGTTGCAAAGCAGAAGATAAAGCAGGTTATTGACGAGGCCCATATCCTTGTTGCTGATTTGATAAAATCCTACGAGGAAGAGACTCTTGAAACATTTCCGGGCAAGACAAGAAAGGAAACTCTTGAGCTGAAGATTCTTGAAACTTTAAACAAGGCAAGAAACAAGTCAATAAGCATTGTTACAGAATACTCAACAAAAAGGGACACTGATACAATCATCATGGCAAAATCCGGCGCAAGGGGAAGCCTGCTTCAGCTGGCGCAGATTGCTGCCACAGTTGGCCAGCAGGCATTGAGAGGAAGGCGAGTAGACATAGGATTCACCGGAAGGACATTGCCTTATTTCCAGAAAAATGACCTGATGCCGAAGGCAAGGGGTTTCATCAGTGACGGCTACAAGGCAGGAATGAGCCCTTCGGAGTTTTTCTTCCAGGCAATGACCGGAAGGGACTCATTAATGGACACTGCGCTTAGAACTCCCAAATCCGGTTATCTTTACAGAAGGCTTTCAAATGCGATGCAGGACCTCAAGGTTGACTATGACAATACCGTGAGAGACGCAAGCAACAAGATAATACAGTTTAACTACGGAGAGGATGGGGTTGATGTTTCAAAATCTGTCGGCGGCAAGATTGACGTCCGAAAAATAATAAGGGCAGCGCTGGAGGTCATGTAAGATGGAAGAGATTTACAAAGAGTATGAAGACAAACTGAACCCGGCAATGCTCCAGGAAATAAGGGCCAATGTTCCAGAGAAGATTTCCCATGAAAAGCTGAAGCAGATACTTGACAAGGCAGTGGAAATATACGACGGCTCAAAGGTAAGCCCCGGCGAGTGCATAGGCCTGATAGCTGCCCAGTCAATAGGCGAGCCGGGCACACAGATGGTCCTTAACACATTCCACTTCGCAGGTGTTGCTGAAATGAACGTCACCATGGGCCTTCCGAGAATAATTGAGGTCCTTGATGCAACAAAAAACATAAGCACTCCGATGATGGAGATTTACCTGAAGAAGCCCTACTGCGACGGCGGCGAGGAAATAAAGAAAATCGCACTGTCAATAAAAGAGATAAAGCTAAAGGATGTGGCAACAGAATTCTCAATAAACATAGCGGATTTCACAATAACAATAACCGTTGACGAGGAGAAAATAAAAAACCTCAGCCTGACGGTTTCCCAGGTTGGCAAGGCCATAGGGAAATTCTCCAAGAACCTTGACATCAAGACCGAGAAGAACGTAATAGTCGCAAAAGTAAGCCAGAAGGGCGAGAGCATAAACACGCTTTACAAGGTAAAGGAAAAAATAAAGGAAGTCAGCATAAGCGGCATGAAAGGCATAAAGCAGGTGCTTCCAGTAAGGAGGGGCGACGAGTACATAATTCTAACCGCCGGCTCAAACATCAAGACAATTCTCCAGCTGGAATATGTTGATGCAGAAAGGACAATAACAAATGACATTGCAGAAATAGCTGATGTTCTCGGAATAGAGGCAGCCAGGGAAGCGATAATAAACGAAGTCAAGAAGGTTATTGACAGCCAGGGCCTAAAGGTTGACATAAGGCACATAATGCTTGTTGCAGATACGATGTGCGTTTCCGGCAAGGTTAAGGGAATAACAAGATACGGCGTTGTCAGCGAGAAATCAAGCGTCCTTGCAAGGGCGTCATTTGAAACTCCTTTGAAGCACATCATCAGGGCAGCTGTTGTCGGCGAAGAAGACATGCTTACAAGCGTGATTGAGAATGTCATGCTCAACCAGCCGATTCCGATAGGGACTGGGTTGCCTGGATTGAGGTCGAAGATTAGGAAATAAGACTGACCAAGCAATACTTTTCTTCAAGTTCTTTTTTGGCACCAACATATAGTTTTGCCCGGAAACCCAAATTTTTACAGTCTATCCTGTAGGCAAAAGGAAATTTTTTGTTATTGGCGGGTATCAATGTAAAAATATTTTCACCAGAATCAAACGGTGAGGGTGCAATTTCCAATTGCTTATTTACCGCTTGCACTTCGTCTGCTGCAGCAATAAGCTCTATTTTTGAGTATTTTACGGCGATTTGCGGGGGGATTAGAGTTATGTTCCTGCCAGATATTCTGGCGTTTGCGCAAATGCCTCTGACATTATCTATTGCTTCAGCAATCTCACCACAAAGGTAAGAGTCTGCCCCTATAGTTCCAAAATATCTTGAAATTTGCCTAAGTGCGGGGGCATCCCTAAGAAACCTTAGGTCAGTATCGCTGCGAAATTTTACAATTGAACCCAGACTCATAAATTCCTGAAAGTAAAAAAATATTTAAAGTTTTCTATGCCTGAAATTGGATTTCCTAATCCATTAACTTTAAAAACAGGAAATAGCCTCCCAAAGGTGTGGCATCGAAAAAAGAGTATGCGATTGAGGTCAGGAACCTGACAAAGAAGTTTGGCAGTTTCACCGCAGTTGACAATATTTCTTTCAGCGTTCCCAAGGGGCAGATTTTTGCATTCCTCGGTCCCAACGGCGCAGGGAAAACCACAACAATCAAGATTCTCACGACGCTTCTTAAGCCAACAAGCGGAGTCATGGCTGTCAACAATTTTGACCCTGTAAAAAATAAAAATGAGGTAAGGGAATCTTTCGGAATTGTTTTCCAGGACCCAAGCTTGGACGATGAATTAACCGCCTATGAAAATCTTGAATTTCACGGCGTGCTTTACCGTGTCCCGAAGAAAATTCTGAAAGCCAAAATAGAGGAGCTTCTCAAATTCATTGAACTGTGGGACAGGAGAAACGATTTGGTCAAGCATTTCTCCGGCGGAATGAAGAGGCGCCTGGAAATCGCAAGAGGACTGATTCACCGCCCGGAAATACTGTTCCTTGATGAGCCGACTTTGGGGCTGGATCCGCAAACCAGAAATCATATCTGGTCCTACATTAAGAACCTTAACAAAAAGCACGGGCTGACTGTTTTTTTCACAACCCATTACATGGAAGAAGCGGACAGGGTTGCTGACAAGATAGCAATAATTGACCATGGGAAAATCATTGCCCAGGGAAAGTCCTCGGACCTTAAGAAAAAGGCCAGGAAAAAATCCCTTGAAGAGGCATTCCTCAAGCTTACAGGCCACAAAATAAGGGATGAGGACGCAGGCAGCAAGGACCTGATGAGAATGAACAGGAGGCTGTGGAGGAGATAATGGGCGCGATTTACATTCTCTGGCTGAGGCAGCTGAAAAGGTATTTTCGCTCAAAGGCGAGGATAGTCGGTTCTCTAGGCCAGCCGCTTTTGTTTTTGCTTGCCTTGGGCTACGGTTTTGGACCGATATTTGAAAAAGCCGGCCAGGGAAGCTACATACAGTTCCTTGCTCCGGGAATTGTGGCAATGAGCATTATTTTCACAGCGCTTTTCTCAGGAATTGAAATAATCTGGGATAAGCAGTTCGGGTTTTTGAAGGAAACCCTTGTTGCGCCTGTTTCTCGTCTAAAAATAATGATTGGCAGGACTCTTGGTGGGGCAACTGTCGCAATAATGCAGGGAATTATTGTTCTTGCAATTTCATTAATTGTGGGTTTCAGGCCGGTCAGCTGGGTTCTTGTCCCGGTTTCGCTTGTGGTAATGGCGCTGATAGCATTGTTATTCACTGCGCTTGGCACCGCAATAGCTTCAAAGCTTGATGACATGCAGGGATTCCAGCTGATTATGAATTTCCTGATAATGCCTCTATTCTTCCTGTCGGGGGCGTTATTCCCGCTAAATCAGATGCCTCCCGCCCTTCTTCTGGTTGCAAAACTTGACCCGCTCTCATACGGAGTCGACGGGCTGCACTATCTGCTGACAGGCATGGGTGCACTTGGCCTCCAAATGGATTTCCTTGTGCTGGCAATAGTCGTAGCTGTTTTGCTTTTCATCGGCAGCTGGCTGTTCTCTAAGATTGAGATATGAATGCTGACCGTGTTTGCCAAACCAAAATCCCGTTTTCTGGGCAGGCCTTAATTTAGATTCTTGCTTTTCCTGTCATGCTCTATTGCCAGGCCTGCCTTAGCTTGACTCGCACAAGAAAATCATTCTGATTTTCTGTGCCCAGAAAAGCTTTGCTTTTCTTGGGCTTCTCTGCGCTCGTCAAGCAGGTTATTTTTTCTTGCATGGCAATCGCGCACAAGAAGTGGAACAAACATCCAGAGTAATGCAAGAACCAGCAAGCGGGATTTTGTTGGAACAGCTAACTTTAAAAAGCGCAGCAAATTAATGTCCCCATGAGCAGTTTCACAAAGAACGGAAAGGAACTTGTTTCAAAGGTTATCGCTGGAGATGATTTGAAAGCTTCGGTAAAAAAGGCAGTCATCCTTCTCGGCGGATTTATGAAATTCGTTGAAAAAGGGGACACTATTGTTGTGAAGCCGAATTTTAACACGAACGACACCTATCCTGGTTCAAGCGACCCTGAGTTCATAAAAGCCGTTGCGGAATTGCTTTACGAAGCAGGAGCCAGGAAAGTAATAATCGCAGAATCTTCCTGCTTTTACATGAAGACCTGCATGATGATGTCCCATTTTTTGCCTATTGCAAAGAAAGCAAAGGCGGAAATAATCCTTCTCGACGAGAAAAAGGACTGGCAGCTGGTTGAGGTAAAGGGAAGGAAGATGAAGAAATTCCATATCTCAAAAACCTATCTCGATGCAAAGAAAACCATATGGCTTCCGTGCATGAAAACCCACAAGCAGGCAAGGTTCACGTTGTCATTGAAACTGCCGATGGGGATGCTTAAAGGAAGCGACAGGCAGGCGATGCATCTCTGGGGGCTGGAAGACAAACTGGCTGATTTGAATCTAGCTGTTCCTGCGCCTGGTTTGATAATAATGGATGCAAGGAAATGCTTCATCACCGGCGGGCCTGCGACAGGAACTGTTAGGGAGCCAAATCTTATTATGGCATCCGGCGACAGGATTGCAATTGATGTTGAGGCAATAAGAGTAATACAGGAGTTCCCAGGCAACAAATTAGGCAAAAAGAATCCCTGGGAGTTCAGGCAGATAAACGGCGCTGTCGAGAACGGAATCGGAAACGTGAAGTCGGAGAGGGATTATTCTGTTTTGTTCGCGGATACGATTAAGAAATAATCAAACATCCTCCAAATTAACAACCGCTTTCTGTGAATAATCCTCATAGGCAATCCTCGGGCACATCGTGTTTATCCAGCATTGGACGAATGGGAAGTT
Organism: uncultured archaeon; assembly: GCA_903904885.1. Lineage (GTDB taxonomy): Archaea > Nanobdellota > Nanobdellia > Woesearchaeales > CAIVOO01 > CAIVED01. The sequence goes on from CAIVED010000024.1 coordinate 140,369, forward strand.
TTCCAAGTCGTTCATGTTCAATGTGTCGCAGGCGAAGTAGAAGAATTGCTTATTTGGATATTTTTTCTGCAGCTGTTTCCTGTCAACATTGACACATTGGCCTTTTTTTGTTGACATTATCACCCCAATCTTGTCCGCAGAAAGGAATTTTGATACAGCAACCTTTCTTTTTATCTCAATCTTCTTCATCTCAATTTCCCCAATCTCAGAAACCTCATTTGTGAATGGATTTGCAACTATTATCTTCTTTACCTTTCCAATTTCAATAGGATGGAATTTGCCGGAGCCGATAAACAGTATGCAGTCAACTTTATCTACTATTTTTTCAGCATTCAAAACATTGCAGCCAAGAACCTGCCCTCCTATTGTTGCTTTTTTGCCGTTTTTTTCTAAAAACTTCTTTGCCTCGGCTAATTTGTTCAGATGCTGGGCAGTTGTAACCAGTCCAATTTTCTCTGGCAAAACCTTGAGTGCCTTGCTTAGAACTGGCATTATGTCAACGTCCGACTCTGCCGAAAGGAAGACTGTTTTCATGCATTTCAATAAAAAAGAATTGTTTTTAAACCTTCTTAATTTTGCGGATATCCTCCAGGGTTATCCAGGCGCACATAATGCCATACTTGTTTTTGTCTATTCCAAAAGGCGCTATTTTCTTGGCATTCTCTAAAAATACCAGCGTGCAGAATCTCTTGTCCATTATCTGGCTAAGGTATGAGACGCCAACACCTATTTGCGGCCCGTATTTAACCAGCAGTTCTCTTATTTTTTCCGGGTTTAAATCCCTGTAGAACAAAACATCCTTAACCATTGCTTTTGCGGAAACAGGGTCTCCGGACTCCTTGAAATAAACAGTTTCGCCGGGCTTTATGCACTCAAACGGAGGCTTCCTGAATTTGTACCATCTTGACTCTATCGTTTTCTCCCCGGAAACAATCTTGCCTAGCAGGTTCAGTTTTTTTGACAAAATAGCGATGTGTTCCATTATATCTCCTTTACCAATACTGCCTCAAGCCTGCCTTTTTCATATAATTCCTCTGCGCATTCAATCCTAAACCCCAAACTTTTCATTGCTTCTATGACTACAGCATTTTCAATATGGCAGTCGCACACTATTCTTTTAAACCTTTGCCCTATTGCATAGGTTTCAGTGCATTCAATAAGGCTTCTGAAAATTCCCTGATTCCTGCAGTGAGGTTCTACCCTGCTATTTTTGATTTCCAAAACCAGCGGGTCATCTTTGTGCCTTTGGAAAATAAGATTCGCGGCAACAGCTCCATCCTGCCTGCAGACAAATGCCTTTTTATAGCCAATCTCCAGCTCTCTTCTGCACTTCTCAAGCCAGAATGCATAATCAGGATAGTCTAAGGGATACTGCCTAAGAAAATTGTATAACCGCTGCACCTCTTCCGGATTTGTTATCAGTTCTGCAGCTATTTTGCATCACTCTTGTAATTTTTGCCTACAAATTCCCAGAAACCCTGTCTTGTTCTGTCTCCAGAAGTCAAAGAATATGATTTTCTTAGCTGGTCATATTCATTCCAGCTAATGTCAGCAGGGCATTGGCAGATTTTCTCAAGGTCGAATCCTTCAGGGGATGTATCTGCGAAATTGCAATAAAGGCAGGCCTCGACAGGATCAGCCGTATAAGCCCCTGCATGAGGTTCCAGTTCAAATTTCCCAAGAGGGCATTCGCCTCCCCTTAATGGCATTTGGGATAGTTATTTAAATTTAGGAATAAATGTTGGGTTTAATGCCAAATAAACTTAATGGTTTAAAATGAAAGTATTATTCATCTGCAACCAGAACCAGCACAGGAGCAAGACTGCTGAGGAACTGTTTAAAGATAGGTTTGAAACTAAATCAGCAGGTCTTTTCAATGCAAATCCGGTTACAGAAAAGCAAATTGAATGGGCAGATGTGGTGGCAGTGATGGAAGATTTCCAAAGGTCTGAAATAGCTAAGAGATTTCCAAAGCAATATCTCAAGAAAAAAATAGTTTCACTTAGCATACCGGACGCTTACCGATGCAATGATAAATCTCTCATAACTCTTCTCGAAAAGAGAGTTAAAGAGCTATTTTAGCCATTCTTCAAATTGCTTTTTAGCATCGTCTTTTGTTCTGAATACCTTTGTTTCTGAAACAGCAATTTCTGGCAGCCTTCTCGTTACCTTGAACTTGCTTCCTTCATGATTCTGCAATTCAATCACAGAGACTTCCCATTTTTTGGTAAAATGCTTTTTTATGTCACTCATCTTTCCCTTCCAATTTGTCCATAATCCCGTCAATTGTCTGTACTGCTTTTGTTTTTAATTTTCCCAACCCATCCTTCAGCTCTCTTTTTGCCCCTTCGTACATCCCTGAAACCCTGTAGCCAACATCACCAACCTGGTTGTCCCTGTAAACCGGAAGCTTCTGCTCTGCTTTCAGGTCAATAAGATAGGCCTTTTCTCCTTCAGGTGTGTGCTCAACCGCTATAACCAAATCATAGGGGTTTTGCGCAAAATCCTCTGCAGGCTTTTTCCAGATGTTTATCCTTTTCCTTGCAAGGCTTCCCAATTCTATCATCCCGTTCGCTGTTTTTTCATTGCCAGTATAGCCCAGTTCTTCCAAAAGCATTCCTTCGTAGTCCTTTTGATGAACAACAATCTCATCAATAATGCGTGCTGCATCTCCCATATGCCGGTAGTTTGTTATTTTGGCGCAATAGCCTGTTCCGAGAATCGCAACGGCAGCTGCGCAGATTATCAGTTTTTTAATGCGTTTCATGCAAAACCATTTGGCGGGCAGGTATATAAATTTTAGACGTGGCGATGACCACGGCGTTTTTATTTAAACAGAGCAAACCCATAATATTTTATGGACGAGAAAACCCTGCTGAAAATATCGCTTATCACCAGCATTGCGGGGGTGGCTTTGCTTTTTGTCATCTCACTTAATGTTGGCAGCGAAGAAAAGCCTTTTCAGTTGGTGCAGGACGGTGATTACACCGTAGTAAGCGGCAAAATCGCAAAGGTTTCTGCAATGGAGAACATCACCTTTCTTACGATTTACCAGACAGCGCCGTTTACCGCAGTTGTTATAGGGAAAGAATACCTGCAGCTGTCAGAGGGCGATTCTGTTGAAATGAGCGGGAATGTGCAGGATTATGAAGGCAAAAAGGAGTTCGTTGCAGAGGAGATACGGAAAGTATGAACTATGACAACCCGGTTTTATGTTGACACCTGCATATGGCTGAATCTGTTTAAGAAAGAAGGAGACCCTTCAAAAGGCGTTCCCTATTGGAAGATTGCGCAGGATTTTATAAACAAAGTTATTCTTTCAGAAGATTGTGGAATTATTTATTCGAACATTGTGCTCAAAGAGATATATTTCAATCTCAAAAATAAGCATCAATTCAATCAAAAATTATTTTTTATGAAGCGGCAGAGAAAATTCAAATTTTTTATTATGTCCCCGCAGGATTATGAGCTGGCCAGGAAATTTGAAATTGAATGTGGACGTGCCATAAGTTTTTGTGATTGCTTGAACACCGCCATTTGCAAAAGGCTAGGCATGCTATTGGTTACAAGGGACAGGGCGCTTATAGAGTTTGCTAAAAATCATATTTCGGTTAACAAACCGGAAAATTTATTGATATAATTTATTTATTTTATCAACATCCTCCCAGCTTTTAATTTCTTTAGACAATTTTTTCCTTATTTCTCGTACCTCTTTAACAGAATCTCCTGTGTTTGGTATAGAGCCGATTTGCTCCTCCACCATCGTCATCATAGCCAACTTTCTTATTGCATCTCTCATGACGTCTGACCTGTTGGAATAAATTCCGGTATTGACTAGCATATCCATCTGTTTCATAATCTCCTTCGGCAGCCTTACCTGAGCAACTTCCATCATCGTAGTACAGATGTAATACGGAGTTCTATATAAATTTTGCGGTTTTATTTGATGAAAATTTCAGAATTAGTTATCTACTGTCCCTGCATAAGAATCAAATCTTCTGTAGTGAGCTTTCCGCCCTTTTTGAACTTTTCCTCAACCTTTGATGCCTTTTCCTTCAGCATCTTTTTTTGGGCAATTTCCTTTTCTTTTCTCTGGTCCGGCCTTTCCCTCTTATTGTCCCTTTTGTAGTTTCTTTCCTTCCTCTGCTCCTGCAGTTCAACAGCAGCCCTGCTTACCTCGGTGAGCTTTTCGCCAAGCTGCTCGTTTATTTCACTTATCTTTTCCTTTTTCTCTCCTGCGCTCTGGGAAAGCTCGTTTTCCTTTTTTCTCAACTCATCCAAGTCCTTTGACAATGAAACTATCTGCTCATGCTTTTTCTGGCTTTCATCTGCCTTTTTCTGTATGTCCTTATGGACATCGTCTGCTTTTTTTCTTGCCTCGTCAGCCTCTTTAGATATGCTATGGGCTTTTTCTACAATTTCCCTGGATTCCCCCATCTCGCCGAGAAGCTTTTTCTTTTCCTTTATCAGTTTCATAAGCTCTTTTTCCTTTGAAAGCGACATGACCTGGGTTTCCATTTTCCTCTCAAGCCCGTCTATCTCATTCCTTATTGCAATCGGGTCTATGCGGATGTTTGATTTTTTAAGCGACTTCTTTTTTTCAGCATTTACTTCCCTGACCTTTTCAATGGCATCCTTGAGAACCTGATTGAGATTTTTTCGCTCTTCCTTGAGAATTTTTACCTCTTCGGTAAATGCATTTCTCGCTTCCTTGAGCTTCCTGACAAGCGCGATTTTCTCCTTGATTTCGCTTCTTACTGCCTTAAGCTCGGAAAATGTTTTTTCCTTGTCCCTGTCTAGCTCATTGAGCTGGTTTTTCAATAGAGATACATCTCTAGAAACTTCGCTTGAACTCTTCAACGCATCTTTTACTTCCATGCTTTCTCACTTTCACAAAAAGGAAAAAAATTCCTTGAAAATTGCTGGCAATTTTCAGGCCCTAAAACTCCTTGAGTTTTAGTTATCCGAAAAGCGATCCCAAGCCGGCTGCTGCCTGCTCTTCAGACACTTTCTCTTCTTTCTTTTCGGCCTTCTTTTCAGGCTTGGCTTCTGCGTGCGCTGCCGGAGCTGCAACTGCAACCTGGGCAACTGATGCCTTTTCGATTGCTTTGTCTATGTCAACCCCGTCAAGTGCTGCCACAAGGGCTTTTACCCTTGATTCGTCTGCCTTTATGCCTGCAGCTTCGAGCACCTTCTTTACGGATGCATCGTCCACTTTCTTTCCTGCTTTGTGAAGCAACATTGCTGCATATACGTATTCCATTTTTACCTCCGTGAGCATTTAATATTTTTTTCGCGAACGGAGACCAGCAAACCGCAGTTTGCGCTGCCTCCGATTCAAATATTAAACTCCTTTTTTAGTGTCATTGCCTGGGCAGCGACCTTTGCGATAATCTGGTCAACAACCTCTTTTTCCATTATGCCCTGCTCAATCGCAAGGGCCCTCGCTTCCCTGAATGATTTTGATAGCAGTATTTCTGCATTTTCTTTGGTGATGTAAGCTGACTCAACAGACAGGTTGAACGCCCATCTTGCTGCATTTTCAATGTCATTGATGTATTTTGCCTCATCAATGTCAAGCAGGGACGCTTCCATAACCTCTCCCTTCTCAAAAACAGCCCTGACATTCAGCCCGATTTCCATGGGCTTGATGCCGAATTTTGCAAGCAGCCCGATGACCTTGGCTTTTATCGGCTCGCCTTTATTGGCTGCAATGAAATCATTTTTGATTGCAATTTTTCCGCCTTCAATCCCGCATTTGATTCCGAAGCTTCCAAGCTCTCCCATGACCGGGCCGGGACCGAAAGGCGTTGGGCCTGCGGGGATTATCAGATCAATCGGGGCAATCTGCCCTGCCTTTGCAGAGGCAGCTGTCTTGCTTTTCTTTATTTTATTGAAAATCTTGAACGGGTTTTCTTTTGCGAAGATTAATGCAGGAACTCCTGTGAGGTATTTCTCAAGCTTTTCAAGCCCGGGAATGTCCTTTTTGACAGCATCCATGGCAATTTTCATCACTCTCTTTTTTGCCATGCATATTTTGAGGTCCTTGCTCAGCTTTGTCCTCATCTTCTGGAGCTGGGCGCAGGGAAGCATGGACATGTCAACCACGCCGATTACAGGATACTCTTTTAGCAGCTTCTCAACTGCCTTGAGCTGCTTTTTCTTTTTCTCTGAAACGTGCGGTTTTCTCTCTGCCATATTATACCAGCTTCTCTGCCTTGCTCATGGTGAATTTCACAAAGGCATTTCTTATGTTGTTCTTTCCCTTCGGAAGCTTTGCCTCCAGCTGGGTCACTATGTCTATGATGTTGTCGGCGATTTCCTCATCTTTAAGGGTGTCCTTGCCGACAAAAACCTGAATCATCGGTGATAGTTTAGCAGAAATCCTTGTGGTGTTCTGGAGCTTTTCATACAAAGGTTTTAACGCTGTTTTCGGCGGGACAACGCATCCTGCCTTTGGATTTGGCATCCTTCCCCTTGAGCCGAGAATCTTACCAAATGCAGCGGCCACCTTTGGCATGATGTTTGCCTGGGCAATGAAGAAATCAAACTGCCTTGCCAGGTTTTTTGTCAGCTTCTTGTCCTTTGCGTATGTGTCAAAATCATCAACCATGATTGCCTTGTCGCAGTTTGCCTTGGCCTCGTCCATCAGCTCAGGGCCCACAAGGGCGCATATTTTCTTCTTTTTTCCTGTATGGTGATGGAGAACTGCGAAAATGTCAACCTGCTCTTCGGGCTTCTTAAGGTCCAAATCCCTGAGGTTAACTATGAGGTCCGCGCTCTGCGAGAAATTCCTTTTTTTCTGAGATTCTCTCAGTGTTTTCAGTGCTTCTAAAACTGTTTTCTTTTCCATTTTTAGTCCCTTCTATTGCCCTGCGGCCCTAGTTTTGTCGGGGTGAACATGAAGGAAAAGGCAGGGGTTTATAAAGGTTTTTATGGCGAGGGAGAAAAAGGCTCAGGGCAAAGCGGTTCTATTTTCTTTTCTAATTCTCCCAGCAATCCGGGCTTGAAATTAAATGCGCCTTTGCCCTTAGATCCAACTCGGATATAAGCGGTGAATAATTCAGGAAATTCCTGAATCCCCAAATAAGTGGTCCCTTCTGGAACATTTAGCGTAGAACCGTCTGAAAACTCTACCAGGAATGGTTCCTGGGGCGGTTTGCCTATTTTGTAATGAGTTACAGTGCCCATAAAATAAGGCAAAAGCATCTTTTTTAAAAACCTTTGCCCGGGTTATTGCTCATAGCGGTCTAAAATTGTTCCGGCCAAAAGCCCGATAAATATATAAACGAATTTAGCTAAAATGGGGCTATGGCCGAATCAAATAATTTCTTAACATTGGGGATTAACAAGGAAAATGCCTATTATAATATTCGAATGGCATTTATAGTGGGCGTCATAGTACTTGCCATTACGCTAATAGGCTTGATAGTTACAATATTTTATAAGCCAGTTTTAGGATTAAATGCTTGGGGATTTGTGGATTTGATTGTTCTCGCTATTCTAACCTATGGAATATACCGGGAAAGCAGAGTTGCAGCAGTTATTATGGCGGTTCTGTGGCCAATAGAAAAAATTGTGCAATCTGGTGTCCTGGGAGGAATCCCGCCTGCTTCTTTGGCAATTGCAGTTCTTTTTGAAATTGCTTTTATAAGAGGGGCAATAGCCACTTTTCTTATCGAAAAGAAAAAAGGGCATAGGAAGCAAGCACGTTTCAAACAAAATCTTTCTTGAAAACAAAGAAATTTACCCCGAACAAGGCAACAGCGCATAGGTCTCCCAGCATATTATGAACCAAATCATCCATTGTGTCAAAATAACCCCCACCCACTATTTGCGTTAGCTTGTCTGTGGTGTTTAATCCGTCATAATCGCCTGACCCAAACTGGAAAACACCGTCACCCCGGCCCCAGAGGAGATATCCTCCGTATTCCATGCTCTCAATCAAAGCGCCGACGCCCAGCCCGGCAAGAAATATCATTAGAAATAACAGCAAGTCCTTAGAATGAAACTTTTTGGATTTTGCAAGGCCAAAAGAAAAGAAATTCGCAATAACCAGCGTTGCTGAAAAAAGGCCAAGAATATGCGTTATATTGTCATAGGGTATTCCGAATAGCGGCGCATAAAAACTAAAAGCGCCCAGGTTATGAACCATCAAAGAAAGGCAAACCAGCGAATAAGTTATCGTAGTAAGTTTTAGCGGTTTATAGAGCAAAAATAAAACTATGGCCAGAAAAGCTGTGAAAAATAAGTCTTTGATAAAACCGGTTTTGTACCTAAAAAACCCGATTATGCAGATTAATGCTAATGTTGTTATCAGGATTATATGCCTCTTTTCCATAAGCATGCCTTTTTTTGAGTTTATTTAAATCTATCTGAAGGATTGTTCGCTGATTTGGGAATTGAGTATAACGATGTTAGGCGACCGAGCCTCGAAAACTCCCTGAACGACCGATAGGGAGTTCTGGCTGGAGTTTTCAGAGGTGCGAGACAAAATTGCGAAGCAATTTTGAGTATGACGCAGAGCGAAAAGAATATAAAGAATCAGATTAAACACCATTTTATGAGTGTTCAATACCCCGATTTAGAGTCTAGGACTGAGAAAATTATTCATACATATAAACTCCCAAAAGAAGTTTACGATCATGACACAGGTCATATTGCATATATGTGTGCGAGCCCTATAGAAATCCCTTATAGATTAGGACAAGTAATAAAAAATGTGTATTATCATTTAAGGGGTATTGAACATACGCATGAAGAGTAATTCTTTTCGCTCGAGTAATATTTCGCCTAACGATGTTAGGCGACCGAGCCTCGAAAACTCCCTGAACGACCGATAGGGAGTTCTGGCTGGAGTTTTCAGAGGTGCGAGGCAAGGAAACCGAAGGTTTCCGCAGAGTTGGTGGCTGAGCGATAAATTTTTATATTTATATACGATTCTTTAATTATGGAATCCGATGAACATAGATATTTTAATGGATATGATTTTTTTAGATTAAATTCCCATAGCATAAAATTACTTAGAAAAGGCGACAAAGTTTATTTTTGGGATGAAGGAGATTGGAAAGTAACTAAGTGTTGTACTTTAGTTGAATTACTTGAAAATCCAAGCGAAGAAGATATAACCATAAGATTTGATGAGAAATATTCTGGAGAGGTATATAAATTTGTTAAAGGTCAGGTAGCAAATATAAACAGACCTGACTTATTATATTGGGAATTAAAGAACCCTTTCGATGCAAAGAGAATTCAAGAATACTTCACACAAGAGAATTCTTGAGCTCAGCCACCAATTTTGCCTAATGATGTTAGGCGACCCGACCTCCAACGAGCCCTCGAAAATCGGGACGATTTTCAGAGTGGCGAGTTGAGAGCTGGAGGGCAAAATTGCGAAGCAATTTTGAGTTTGGGTTCGGGCGCATTTATTGTGATTTATATTGTTTTAAGAATTCTTCAATTTCTGGAAATCTCTCTTCTGGAATTGCAAACCAAACTGGATTAGGAGAAGGTTCAGGTATCACTCCCATCATTTCGGCAAGTAAATTTTCTCTTGATGGACCTGTTTTTAGAAATGGGAATTTTGCTGCTTCTTCCTTACCATATTTTGGTATTAGATATTGCTGAACAAAAGCATAAGCAAATTGTATTCCTTCCTTCAGGTCTGAAAAACACATAACCCTTCTATTGCCAAAAAGATGGGGATCTTGAAATTCCAGAGAATCAATCTCTCTCTTATCCAGAAGTTCTTTTGCAGTTAATATTTCTAATGACATACTACTCAAGAATAATAACATATTTATAAATCTTTCTATCAGTGCGCCCGAACCCAAATTTTGCCTAACGATGTTATGTTCTCGAGGTCGACCCATATCGAGCGGAGCGAGATAATGAGGGAGACCGAGACGAGGAGGGCTTTAGCCCGACGAAGAGTAATTTTTAGGGGCTCGTGTTCAATCAGGCGAACAAGGTGAGCAATTAAGAACCAGTATCAAGGGGGACATTTCGTAATAGTCATTTCGTTAGGGGGAGTTCCGTAAAACAAAAACTTTAAATACTTGTTAAGTATTTTTGAGTATTATGGGGAACGCAAACATAAGTGAAGAATTAAAAGAACAAATATTAAAGAAACTTGAAGAAAACCAGAATAAAACAAGATTTCAGAATCTTAAAGGATTTATAGACAATGCGTGCAGTAAATTATTGGCTGAATTTGATAAAAAAGAATCAGCTAAAAATGAAATAATAGAATCCATTCGTAAACAATCAGGATTAAATTTTTCAAATTTGCTTAATTCAGTATACTTAGTGAAGGAAAAGGAAAAAATTCCCGAAGATTTACCAATCAATGAACAAATAGATTTACATCTTAAAAATTTGGGCTTAAAAGAAGTAAAAAGAGGGTTTAATAAAGATACTTATTATGGTCTTTTGACTGATTTTGCATGGCATATGCAATCAGATCAGAATGGAGCCGAATTTACACCTATAAATCATCAAATAACTGAATTAATTAAAATATTTCCTAAAGATGTTGATAAACTTGTAACTTTTAGACGAAGATTAATTTATTTAAAATATTTAGAAGATGAGATTAAATATATTGTGAAGAGATATGATTTCAATAAAATTCCAATTATGTTTGATTGGCTAAATAATAAATTCGAAGAATATGCCACGCTTATTGCGGAACTTTCACTGATTATAACTGAATATCATCTTTTAAAATCAAACAGATTAAACAGGAGATTACATTTTGAAGAAGTTGTTAAGAATATATTTGATATTGATGATTGGTTTAAATCAATAAATGTTACCATTCAAATGTTTATAATCACTACAATAAGACACGCGATAACTCATTCCACAGGATATAAAATAAATATCAAAGACCAAAATTTTGTAATTGATTTACCTGAGATTGATTTTAGTTCAAATCCGAGTCCAAAAATCGACTTCGGAATTATGAAAGATTACCTTAAAGATGTATTTAATTTATTCAATACTCAACCAAAAAAACATGGAAATGATATAATACTCACAGACCCCAGGTTCCCCTATGTGACATTCAGATATACTATAAGTAAAAGTGGTTCTGTGAACTGGAATGCCACAAAATTAATACTAAATTTAGATCTAAACTCATATTTATCAATGTCATCAGGAAATATTTTTCTTTTAACTAGAACAATTTTTGGAAAATTACTTGCTAACAATAAGCCAAACTAAGAATTCTTCTCGTAACTCTGTTTAATCAGAGTCAATAAATAAGATAATTCTTCACCAGTAGATAAATATATTTCATAATCGCCATTTCCCCAATGACCCTGCTTTTCGCCAGAATCTTTTAGCATTAGCTTAGCAATTTGCTTGGGATCATCTAATTGACCCTTGTTAAGGTTTAACCACACTTTAATTTGTTTTTTTTGTGGTCTTACATCCACAAAGTTACTTTGAGATTTAAAAGCAATGTACAATTTTCTTGGTATAACTTCAATAGTATTACTAAGAGATAAAATTTTGCTTTTTAATTCATAATATAACTCCTTTATCTCTTCTGGGCAACCATCTAAAAAATCTTCTTCGGTATAAACTTTCACTTCTTCACTGACTTTTTCAACAACTTCGCTTTTTTTACTTATTTTTCTAATCGATTCAGAAGTTTCCGGAGACTTTAATTTGGTATATTGAACCAATCCATTTTCATAGTTTGAAACTTCCCACAATTCAATTGGTAAATCTTTAAAGTTAATTGCTTGTTGTTGATATTTTGAAAAGGTAGGCGAGATAAAAATAACTCTTGATTGAGACCAATCTACCTTATCTTTCTTTAAGTTCTTACCACAATTCTCGTTATATTCAAGAATGAAGTCTGCTTTATTATTTAGCATAAGCGAGAGATAAGCATATCCTTGATCTATAACACTAAAATTTTGGTCTCTTTTATATTCTATAATTACAAAACAAGAATTTTCATCATCATATGCTAATGTGTCAATTCTCAAATTATTTAATGGAAATTCGTGTTTCACAAATTGGAGATTAAAAATAGTTTGTAGATTTTCTTCTGTTAATTTTTGAATGTCTTTCTCTAATTTGAAAATCGTTTGTTTTACTCTATCAAGTTTATTGTTCTTTATTGTGAATAGGCCCATAATAAGTATAGATATATACTTCTATTTAAAAATTCTGCTTTTTAAATCGTTAGGAACTCCCCTCGTCTCGTTTCGTCGTTTAGAAATGTCCCCCTCTCCATCGTTAAGCCACTAAAAATTATTGAACATAACGATGTTATACGCTTCTGTCCTCGAAACGCCCCTCGGCGAACGGCAGTGAGCCAGAGCTGGGCGTTTCAGAGCTGACAGAACGAGAATTTGCGAAGCAAATTCGAAGAGTTAAATTTTAGTGGCAGTAGTTCAATCAAGCGAACAAAGTGAGTCACCAAGAACAAGAATCAAAGGGACAATTTTAGTTAGTCGTTTCGTGGGGAGGGGGCGTTTTTCAATTTAATCATGATTTAATCCAAATTAATGGAACAAGCATTTCTTCTTTACTTAATCCTCCATGAATCCCTAGAAGATAAAACTTATTTTCATGCGGTAACCAATCTTTGAATGTGTAGTTATCTTTCATTATCAATACATAATCTCCAATTCTGGATTTTAGCTTTTTGTTTGGCTTAAATAAACCAAAATAATTATTTTTTATGAGTTCAGAGCTTTTGTAAATATCGCAGCAGAATTTTAACTTTGTTTTAACATAATTTTCAAATTGCTTTCTCTTATTCGGTTTGACATAGCAGTAAGTAAATCTATGCTCTCCGCACAATGGCATGGCTAACATTTCTTTTAATTTTGGATGGTCATCTAATTCTATTGCTTTCGACTTTGTTGTATCAATCTGTCCATGGTCAGAAGTAATTATGAGTGTGGTGTTGGTTTCTTTAATTGAATTGATAAAAGCACATATCTTTTTATCTAATTCCATAAAATGCTTTTTTGTTTTCAAACTTTTGCATCCATTTTCATGAGAAACGCCATCAAAACCGCCCCAATGAGAAATGATTAACTTTCGCTTATTAGAGGAGTTAACGGATTCTTTTATCTGACTAAACATTTCATCTAGAGAAGTATAGTCTTTTAATTTATTATAATCTTTATTTATTTTTCTTTCACTCATATCTTTACCGTAAATCAAAAAAGATGGATTAATTTTATCAGTTATTCTTCTTTCCAAAAAAACATCACTTCTTTTTATGTTCTTAACTCCTGCATTATTAGGTATTCTGGGTTGAAAAGACCAAGGCGCAAAAATGATTCCCTGTTCTTTCAAGAACATAAACCATCCTGTAACTCCATGTTGTTGAGGAGCGACACCTGTTTCAAGAGCAGTAGTAGCGGCTGAAGTTGTGCTTGGAAAAACAGAGGTTATTGGTTTGACAAAATGTTTTTGTAAGAAAGAATTTTTGCCATATCTCTTAAAGTATTCATATCCTAACCCATCAATAATTAAGAGTATTACGTTTTCATATTTATTTAAATTTTTAAGTTCTTTTAGTGGAGTATAAAGTGGTTTTACATCAAAAGATTTAAGTATAGAACTTGAAACATTAACAATGCTGTTTTTGTAATCTGGAAGTACCATATATTTATTATAATGAGTTATTTATATTATAAATATTCCTATTTAAGAATCGTTTAGTCGCCCCCTCCCCCCGTTTAGTTCGTTCTCGTTAAAATTGTCCCATATCCATTCGTGCCACTAAATTTAATTGCGTATAACGATGTTAGTTTCCCCTGCCCTCGTGAGGCTCCTCGAGATAACGGAGTTATCTCAGAGCTGAGCCGAACAGAGATGGCAGGGTTCGAGTGAGCCGTAGGCGAACGAGAAAGTTGGCGGGCGAGCGTTTATTAAAATGGTTTCTATATTGTAGTCTTTTAATAGTAGTAATAAACAAAAGATTTAAATACTCAAGTTTATAATTATGCTACAGGGGGTAAAATCAGAATTAGACCAGAAAAAGCAAAATGAAGGAAGCAAAAACAAATTTGGAGTATTTAATCAAAAGAAGTTCATTAATTGACAGAATGACTGCCTGGGCTAAATACATGAATGTTGTTGATTTTATGATATCAACAGATAACCCTTATATATCACC
>CAIVED010000025.1 GCA_903904885.1 uncultured archaeon
CCTTCTCCCTTTCCTTTATCTTAGCCTTTACTTTTTTGTTAAGCTCGTTGTATTTTTCAGGCTCAATATACCTGAAGGCAAGGTCCTCGAGCTGGTTCTTGACCCTCTGGATTCCAAGCCTGTAGGCAAGGGGAGCGTATATCCCCATAACCTCCTTTGATATTCTTATCTGCTGCTCCCTTGAAAGGTACTCCAAAGTCCGCATGTTGTGCAGTTTGTCGAGCAGCTTTATGATTATGATTCGGATGTCCTTTGCAGTTGCAAGAAGCATCTTTCTCATGGACTCATACTGGTATTCCTCCCTGCTCCTGGACTTAAGCGCGGTTATCTTTGTCAGGCCGTCAACAATCATTGCAATTTCCCTGCCAAACTCTTTCTCGAGAACGCCTATGTCCTGGCCGGTGTTTTCAACAGTATCGTGGAGAAGCGCAGCGCATATTGACTCGGTGTCCATCCTGAAATCAGCGCAGAGGTTTGCAACCTCCAGGGGATGCATTATAAATGGCTCGCCAGAGGCCCTTTTCTCTTCCTTGTGGGTTTTAACCGCAAATTCATAGGCCTTTTTGATTAGCTCGATATCTGCTGTTTTGTCGTAGGATTTAACCTTTTTAATTACATCCTCAATGGTGGTCATGAGCTATATAAATACAAAGAAATATTTAAATATGTGGCTGTTAATTGCATGATTATGGGGTTTTTCAGCAATATAAGCGGGGAACAGAGGTCTATATTCGCAAACGAACTGGCGCTGGACTATAACTTCGTACCAAAGCTTATCCCGTTCCGGGATATGCAGCAGAAATACATAGCTAGCTGCATAAAGCCCCTGTTCTCAAACAGGAACGGCAAGAACATCGTGCTTTTCGGTCCGCCGGGTGTTGGCAAGACCGTTGCCACGAGGCACATTCTCAATGAGATGGAAGAAGAGAGTGATGATATTGTCCCGGTGTACATAAACTGCTGGAACAAGAACACAAGCTACAAGGTTGCCATTGAGATATGCGACATACTGGACTACAAGTTCACCCAAAACAAGAAAACAGAAGAGCTGTTTGCAATCATCAAGAACCTGCTTAACAGAAAGTCTGCTGTTTTTGTGTTTGACGAAATTGACAAGGCAGAGGACTATGACTTCCTTTACACGCTTCTGGAGGACATCTACAGGAAAACAATAATACTGATTACAAACTACAAGTCATGGGTGGCTGAGCTTGATGACCGGATTAAGTCAAGGCTGGTGCCTGAGCTGCTTGAGTTCAGGGCATACAACAGGGAAGAAATAAACGGAATCCTGAAAGAGAGGGCAGGCTATGCTTTTATCCCGCAATGCGTTGAAGAGCCGGTATTTGATTTTGTTGCAAAGAGAACAATAGACATGGGCGGGGATGTCAGGACTGGGATTTACATGCTGAGGGAAGCGGGAATGATTGCAGAGGAGTCGGGGCAGGGCTGCGTAATGATTGGCCATGCCGAGAAAGCGACATCCAAAATGGTTGATTTTTCAATCAAGAAAACAGAGGAGCTTGATGATGAAACCCAGAAGATTTTCACACTGGTCAAGATGAAAAGCGGTGGCAAGATAGGTGAACTGTTCAAGCTCTACCAGGATGAGGGCGGCAATCTGTCGTACAAATCCTTCCAAAGGAAGATTGCCAAATTAGATGAGAACAAGTTCATAAGCGCAGAGAAAATAATGGGCGGCTCCGAGGGCACAACAACCATGATAAGTTTGCCCCAGGAAAAGAAGCTGACTGAGTTCTAGATTGTTTGACTGTCATTCCCTAAAAATAAGATCATCGCAGGGTCTTCGCTTTCTTCCCTGTCAGATCAACCACAGTGCTTGGCTTGCTTCTCAGTTTTCCTTCGTCAATTGCAAAGTCTATTTGCTTTTGCATCTTTTTGCCAATTTGGGATAAAGCTATTACTGGCTTTTGGCCAGTCAGATTGACGCTTGTGGTGACAACAGGAAAATCAAGCTCCTTAACTAACTCCGAAATCCAGTGCTTCGGAATCCGGACACCCAGATTAATTTTTGAAACCTCGGGGCAAACTGCCTTGTTTTTCATTTTGAATATCAGAGTGTACTTGCCTGGCAGTTTGTCTATGTATTTTTTATGGGATTTTTCAACAATGCAGTTATTAACAATCCATTCCTTTGATGGGGCAATGACAGAAAACGGCTTTTCATCCCTACCCTTTATTCTCCTAATTTGCTTTATTGCAAATGAATCAAGGGCATTGCATCCGATTCCGTAGATTGTATCTGTTGGATAGACAAATACTGCGCCGGATTCTATTTCATCCTTGATTATTCTTCTTGTTTTGTCGGTCAGTTTGTAGATTCGCATAACTTTCGCTTTTTTAACCGAAGATATTTAAATATTGCCTTTGTAAACGCAGGAATGGCAACCATAGAGGACTTCCAGAAAACAGAAATGCGGACTGGAACAGTTCTTGAGGCAGAGGATTTTCCAGAGGCAAAGAATCCGTCCTACAAAATGAGGATTGACTTTGGCGAACTCGGAATAAAAAAAACAAGCGCCCAGCTGACAAAACTCTACAAAAAAGAGGATTTGGTTGGCAGGCAGATAATTGCTGTAACAAATTTCCCTCCAAGGCAGATTGGCAGCTTCATGTCAGAAGTTCTTGTGCTGGGTGTTGTTCTTGATAACAAGGAGGTTGTTTTGCTGCAGCCAGACAGAAACGTGCCGAATGGGAAGCGGGTAGCTTAAGAAAAAAATAAAAATAATCTACTCGCAATAGAGGCAATAGCCCTGCATGAACGCCTCTTCGCAGCCGGAGATTGAATCATCCTCAGCTTTCTGGAAAAGGCCCTCATCGGTATAGATGTCCTCTTTTGGTGGCTCTTCCCTCAGGTTTAGCTTTACCAGCCTCATTTTGAACCCCTCAAGGAATCCAATTTGGTCTGCTGGAACGCCAATTCTGCAATTTGGCGGAGAAAAATGCTGTTTATCTCCGGCACTCCGAACACATTCTTTCTCATTTCTGCAACCGTCATTTTGTTCACCTCTTTTTCGAAAATAAAAATCAGAGCGCATTGTTCTGGGGGAATTTTGCGCTCTTAGAAGGTAAACCCTTCATAGCAGAAATAAGAAAAGCGTGCTTTATAACCCCAACGAGCAGGGATGTCCAGTGGTAGTGTGAATTCAGCCATCTAAAGAATTAGAGGGCAGGCATTTCTGCCTGCCCAGTTTAAAGGTGTTTTGTTCGGGTCCTTTGGGCATCACCTCCTTTTGTTTCTTTGTTCTGAAAACTCTGACGATTTTCATGCAATAACAAATGGCGGCGGCTTATAAGTAGATTATGAAGGGAAAATCTGCAGTTAGAATTCATAAGGTTTATAAAGCAAAATTCAGGACTATGGCTATGAGCGCTATTCCCGAATGGTTTAATGTAATATCAATAGTTTACTATATAATTTCATTTCTGGTCGCGGGAGCAATATCCTTCCTGGGGTACAAGGCCTACAAGCTCATCAAAGAAAAGAAATATCTTAATTTTTCAATAGCCTTCCTGTTTATAATGCTCTCATTTGTTGTTTACGCCCTTACGAATCTGTTTGTTTATCTTAATCTCGATAAAAATCCAGACAGGATTCTTGCAATAATAAACGCAGGGTTTGTTGCCTATGCGTTGTTTACAATCGCAGGCTATTTCCTCCTCGTAATCCTGACCTTCAAGGTCAGGGACATAAAGATAATCGCAATACTCACCGCAGGCATTGCCGCTGCCCTGGCGCTTTTGCCCTTTGTTAAAATATACCATGTAGTCCTGCTTATCCTTGCGCTGCTGCTTTCCTACTTTTTTTACAAAAACTGCAGGGAAAAGAAAACAACTAACTCAAAGCTTGTATTTGGGGCATTCCTTGCAATGACCATCTCCCATGTGATTCATATAATAAGCGGCTCCGATGCGATATTATTCGCAGTGGGAAACACAATTCTTGTCCTCGGGTATATTTTACTTTTAATTGCACTCTTGAGGTTTAAATGAGCGAAAGAAGAAGCAAGCTTGAAATTGTCGGGGATATTCTGAATGCAATTCAGGCTAAAGGCGGGACTATTAAGCCTACTCATTTGCTTTACAATTCAAACCTGTCCCATGAAAGGATGAAACTATATGTGGAAGAGCTGGAAGGCAAGGGCCTGATTGAGGAAAAGGAAGTAAAAGACAAAAAAATGTTCTCCATAACCGACAAGGGCTTTGAGTTCCTTGCCAGCTTCAGGAAAGTCAAGGAAATGGAAGATGCTTTCGGCATCTAGTTCGGTTTATACGGTTTAAGCAAACGGTTAGCATATCTTGCTGCAGATCTCATTCCTCCATTAGAAGAGGCAAGCATTACTTCATAGATTTGTTCATCAGTTGGAGACATGCCATTAACACTTTCCATTTCTCTGCAAAGCAAATCCAGGCCCTGCAACGCCTCCAGGGTGTGCTCTATGCCCTGAGAATTGATGGCGTCAATAATACGGCCAGTACGCGTAACAATCAAAGCACCCATCCTGGAACATACACCCCCGTACTTGCCTCCCACTGAAACTGCTGCCATCGCGAGGCTTCTCAGTTCGCCATGGTCTTTAATTTCCAATTTTTCTGTCATTTTTTCCTCCATTATTTTAACCGGATTTTGCCAGAATTCAGAGACTCCTAAGAAGATGGTTTTGATGCCTTCACCCAGAAATCACCGAATAAAGACACTTTTACCAAAAATAAAAGAATCCGGACTGCAAGCTGTATGAAACACCAACATTGCTGGATGTTTTTTCTTGCATGGGTATTATATGTTTCCGGGATATTTAAATGTTTTTGTTTTTACAGCAAAAGATTTAAAAGTCCGCAAAACAATCGGAGATTATGAAAATATTCCTATCCTACAGATACACCGGGGAAGATCCAGCAATACTGAAGGACACTCTTCAAAAAATATGCAGCAGCCTTGAAAAATCAGGGCACGGCCATTTCTGCTCCCTCTGGAAAGACGGATTTTTCAATGAAAACAAATTTACCTATAGGCAGATTTTGGAATATGCTCTTAAGGAGCTAGACAATTCTGATGTTTACCTTGCTTTTGTCAAATCTGAGGATAAAAGCGAAGGAATGCTGATTGAAGCGGGATACGCAATTGCCAAAAACAAAAAATTCTGGCTGGCGATTAAGAAAGGTGTTCATACTGTGTTCTTGAGGGAAATGGCAGACAAGATTATTGAGTTTGAAAACTTAGAAGAGTTGTATAAGAAGCTAAGCAAGCTAAACTGATTTTTTCTTCCACCTTATCTTAACAGTGTTGTAATCGTCCCCGCCTTTGCCAAAATACTTGTGGACATCGAAATGCAGATGAGGAACATGATATGACCAGCCGGTGTCGCCGGCATATCCAATCAGCTGGCCTGCTTTTACTTTCTGGCCGACTTTCACAACCGAGCCGTTCTTTTTGATGTGCTCATAGATTGAGCATTCGTCATTTTTATGGTTAAGCTCTATGTAATTTCCGTATCTGTCAAAGCTTTTTGGGCCTGCCTTGTCAGAGTCCTGCTTTATTTCATCAACAACGCCTTCTGCAGCGGCAACTATGGGCGTGCCTTCCGGCACAAAGAAATCAACAGCATATTTCAAGCGCCCAACATGGGCCGGCGACGTATTGTACGAAATGCCAACATACTCATGTATCTTAATGGGATAAATGTAAATGTTCTTTGATTTTGCCATAAACAAGAAACTTTTTGGATGTTTTATAAGGGTTTCTATTAAAGAATCAGAAAATGATTCAATTATTTATATCCGCCATCAACAACCATGATACTTCCGCTCATAAAACTTGCATCATCTGATGCCAGAAAAAGAGCAACTGAAGCAATTTCTTCCGGTGTTCCAAATCTTTTTAAAAAAGTCTTTTCTTTTTCCCCCTTAACATAATCTTTAGGCAAATTTTTATTCATGTCTGTATCAATCCAGCCTGGCGCGATGCAGTTTATTCTGATTTTTGGAGCTAGTTCTTCAGCCAAATTTTTTGTTAAGCTGATTACTCCAACCTTAGAAGCATCATAGTCTGCTGAATCAGGGCCGTTTGAATTTATGCCATTGGTTGAAGAAATATTTACAATAACTCCTCCTTTTTTCAGCATAATCTCAGACGCATACTTTGAACACAAGAACACCCCGATTAAATTGACATCCAATGTTCTTTTCCACTGCTCTACTGTCTTTTGAAACAAAGGGATATCATAAACAATGCCTGCATTATTAACTAGAACGTCAATTTTTCCAAACTT
The DNA here is from genome assembly GCA_903904885.1 of uncultured archaeon. Taxonomy (GTDB): domain Archaea; phylum Nanobdellota; class Nanobdellia; order Woesearchaeales; family CAIVOO01; genus CAIVED01. The sequence goes on from CAIVED010000025.1 coordinate 6,291, forward strand.
TTTAAGAGCTTGGCCAAACATTTCTTTGACCTCCTTTTCTTGAGAAACATCGCACTTTATTGCAATTGCATCTGAACCTATTTTTTTGATTTCTTCAACTAATTTCTTAGCTTGAGATTCAGAACTAAAATAATTTATTATAATTTTTGCGCCCTCTTTTGCAAATCTCACTGCAGTCGCTCTTCCAATACCCCTGCTCGCCCCAGTTATTAAAGCCACCTTATCTTTCAATTTCATGACTACCCCTTCATCACGCCAATCGGAACCAATCTCGCAACCATCTTTCCTAGACCTAAAGAATGTGATACTCTTACAACCTCATCCACGTCTTTGTATGCATCCGGTGCTTCTTCTGCAAGCCCGTTCCAGGATGTTGATTTGACTTCAATGTTCTGCGCTTCCAACTCCCTTTTGACGTCCTCTCCGCTGTGTTTTGCAATTGATGCATGCCTGGACATCACTCTTCCTGCTCCGTGGGCTGTGGAGCCCCAGCTTAGCTTCTCTGCCTCTTTTGTTCCAACAAGCAGATATGAAGCAGTCCCCATTGAGCCGGGAATCAAAACCGGCTGGCCGACATTCCGGTACAATTCAGGAATTTCCTCCCTTCCGGGGCCAAAAGACCTCGTCGCACCCTTTCTGTGTACGCAGACCTTTCTTTTTTCGCCATCAACATCATGCTCCTCAAACTTGGCAATATTGTGGCAGACATCGTAAACCAAATCCATTCCTGAATCTGTTCCCATAACTTTCTTGAAAACGTCCCTTGTCCAATGCATAATCATCTGCCTGTTTGCAAACGCGTAATTGACCGCGCAGCACATGCCAGAATAATACTGCTGGCCCAAATCTGAATTAATCGGCGCGTTTACCAGCTCCCTGTCAGGCAAATTAGCATATCCATACTTGTCTTCTATTAATTTGATGTAATCAGAAGCCAGCTGATGTCCCAGACCTCTTGAACCGCAGTGAATCATTACCGTAACCTGGCCCTCTTTGTCAATTCCAAATCTTTTGGCAATTTCAGCATCAAATATCTTGTCAACTTTTTGTATCTCAAGAAAATGATTTCCTGAACCAAGGGTTCCCAACTGGGGCATTCCCCTTGCAAGTGACCTTGATGAAACATTCCTTGGGTCAGCAGCCTTCATCTTGCCGTTTTCCTCTGTCCTGTTAAGGTCCTCTTTTGTTCCGTAACCGTTTTCAACAGCCCACTCAGAGCCATTTTTGAGAACTTCCATCAGAACCTCTTTTGATAATTTGGTTATTCCTCCTTTGCCAACACCTGCAGGCACTTCCTTGAATGTCTCCTCAAGAAGCTGTTTTCTTTTGCTTAGAATCTGATTGTAATCCCAGTTTGTTCGCAATAAACGAACGCCGCAATTTATATCATAGCCAACACCGCCAGGAGAAATGATACCATCATTCATGTCAAACGCTGCGACGCCGCCGATTGGAAATCCATATCCTTCGTGAGCGTCTGGCATCGCCAAAGCATGTTTAATTATCCCTTTCAGGCATGCGACATTTTTTAGTTGGATAAGTGTTTTGTCTTCCCGGATTTTCTTAAGCAATTTCTCAGAAGCATAAACATAGGCAGGAACCTTCATAGCCCCCGATTTGGCTATTTCATAGACATTCTCTGATTTCTTCCTTGGTTCGATTTTTTCTTCCATGACCTGCAAATATAGCGCCCATTTTATATAGTTTTTCGTTAATCATGCCGCTCTGAGAATTCCATCAACATTTAATGCCACTGTTTCAACATATCGGTTTCTCATAACTATTATGTTATTTCTTCCTTTTTTTTCATATCTCTTCTGCAACTGCGTTATCACCATATTCTCAACAGAAAACATGCTGCTTTCAAGATAAAGGGAGCTTTTTCCCTCCGGATGCTGGCCGACTATGATTATCTTCGGCCTGTTTGCCAGTTTTTCACTTATATCAATAAGCTCAGGCATATGGGTTAAAATTGAATTTCGCTTTATGTCCGCGTACATCCTTGTGAGCTTTTGATGGTCCTCACCCTCATGGTAGTTGCCAAAAAGAACGGGATAGGAAACAACCAGCCGCGGATTGAAAAACTCCATGCTTGCCTTCAGGTCACCGATGCTTGTTACAACTGCGATGCCTCCATCAATGAGATGGATTCCGTTGTAGGACCTTCTGAAATTAAGCGGCTCCCTCCTGTTTCTCCAGTGAGAGCTCAGTTTTTCAACCACCTCGTCAACACTCTGCTTTGGGCCGGAAAGATAGGGGTCGCACCATCGCCTAAGATAGAAAATTACCTTAACAGGAAGCATTATTTCCGGATTGGGCAAAACCAGATTTGTCTTCTCTTCCATACAGGTATTATGTTTTCAGAATATAAAAATTTACCTAAAAATCAGATATCAACAACCACCTGAACATAATTCTCATGGACTTCCATGTCCATGTATGTAACTGCCTTTATTCCTGTTTCTATGTGATACTTGTCATCAACCGAATCCCCGCTCAAAGTTGCAGATAAAAAATAGCCCTTGCCTTTTGGGATTATCTGCATCGATGAAACTTTGTGCAAAAGGAAGCTCTGGGTGTCAAGCAAAAACAGCAGCTCTTCAAGAAAGCTGTAAAGCAGCTGCTTAAGGTCTGTTCCTGATACCTGCACTGATTTTGTCAGCTTCCCCTCAACCTTTTCGGGGTCGGTCATTATCTTTGCCATTGCCTCTGCGGCATTTGAAAAGCACTCCTCAAAGCTCTTCCCGTAGGCCCTGAACTTGGAATCCGAAGTGTGCTCAAGGAATTCGTATTTCATGGTATTTATTAGATGTTTTCGTTTATAAGGTTTTGGTCGGAATTTAAGGCGAATGCCTAAACTGAACATAACATATTTAAAAAACAAGCAATTTTCAAATCTTGGTGAATAACATGAAAACAAAAAGCATTATTGTTTTGGTGATGGTTTTAGCTGTGATTTCGCTTGTATGGCTTGGGGGCTGCGCAAAGCAGGAGAAAAACACGGGCATTGCAAATCCGGCATCTGTATACTGCGAGAATAATAGCGGAAATCTAGAAATAAGGACTGCTGCAGACGGCGGGCAAACCGGCTACTGCAAATTCAGCAACGGAAAAGAGTGCGAAGAATGGGCATTCTACAAGGGTGAATGTTCTTCTCAGAATACTGGAACCGAAACAAGCAAGCCTTCCAGTCCTGCAAATATAGAATTGAGCATCCCAGACATAAATAGCCTAAATGAAGTATCTGAATTAAATATTGAAATGTTAATAAAAGAAACATCTAATATAACTTATCCGGTAATTATTGAATTGCGTTTTCCATCAACAATAGAGTATGTTGGTGAAACTTTTGGTTTTAATAACAATACTAATAGTTATGTGGTCTGGGAAGGCCAATTAGCGGATAATGAATTAAAAAATCTGAAATTTAACATAAAACCTGTTGCTGAGGGGGAATACCAGCAGATTATGGGTTGCATGAATGTGAAAGCAGATAAAGTATTAATTGAACAATATCCTGATGAATATCCCAGTAGAAACATTTTTGGCGATTGCGATGCAATTTATATCACATCAAAAGATGGCAAAATTACGGTGCTTTCTGAAGAAGATATGAGTAAAATAGTTGCTGAAAGAATAAGAAGCGAAGCAGTCCCTTTGGACCAATTACAGCATAGAGAAAACATGACTGAACCAAAAGGACCTGCAACAAGATAGTTTAGTATTTCTTTAGCAAATCGGCTATGGCAGCGCCTATTGCGCAGGGCATTGCTGTCAGGAATATCAGCCTGATGAACTCCATCGCTGAAAGAACTTTGTTATAGCCAAGTATGTAAGAGTAAAATGAAGCAACCAGCAGCGCAACCACATAAAAAACGGCAAGCCGTTTAAGAGTAAACTCAAATACATTTCTCCCCTTTTCCCTTTCCTTTTTAATCCTGCTCCAGCCGATAAAATAAATCTCCGCTATCAGGATTATTATTGTTGAAGCAACTACAGCAATAAAATGGTCTAGTTGTATCTGTTTTGCAACGTCAAAAAGCCTGCTGGAAAATATGAATGTAACACCTATAAGAAGCGCGCCGAAAAATGCCCTTACAATGTCCTTTGGGGAAAACCTTTCAGGCTTTCTCTCAAGAAGCCCTTCCTTCAGGAGGTCTAATTCACATTCAATTTTCTTAATCCTTTTTTCAGTAGTCATATATCTCTAACCTGTCTTCCGGCTCCTTTTTCTCAAGAGATGAATTATCAGTCAATGATGGCTGAGTTTGGGCAGGGTTGTCAAAAAGCCCGAAAATCCCCTCGCTTGCAACCGGCTCAAAATTGGCAGAAGCTGGCATCTCATCAATAAGCTTCATGAGCATCTGGATAACCTTCTTTATCTCGTCTTTGCTGTCCTCTTTTGTGTTCAGCGTTATTATCATTCTTTTCGCCAGTAGTATAATTTTATTATTTTGGGACTATATAAATTTATGTCTCCTGCAATGTAAACCGATTCAGTATATATTTTTTTCGTAGGAAGGCCTGCGTGGGCTGTTTCCGGGTCCTCTGTTATGTCATAGGTAAAATCATAGTTGCCGGGAACATAGTCCCTCAGGAACGCCTCTGTGCAGCTGTAGTTCAGGCCTGTTACGCAACTCCTGAACTCAGGACTCTGTTCAAGGACCGGAAGAATTGAAAGGCCGGGCGCTTCAGTTGGAACAGTGGCTCTTGGGAATATGAAATAAGCAATTACAAAGGTCAATATTACTGCGATTGTAACTTCAATTGTCCTAAGGTATGCTTTCTTTTTCATGTCCATCCCTGTATGCTGATTTTTACATCTTGCAGGCTGCCGAATTTGTCCAGAAGGTAATCCCTGCTTTCCTCTGCGTAAACAGTCGCCTTTTCATAGGGAACTCCCCCAACTTCCATAATGTTTGTGTTGTTTGCATTGTTTGTAACACTAATCCTGAAGTCCCCGAGGTTCCATCTGTTTTTAATGGCATCATAGCTTGTTGCATTCAAACGCTGCAGGTTAAAAAAGGACAATCCGGTTATAGCATTTGGTATGCCAACTCTTGCTGCATAAGGGTTTTTGTATTTTTCATCAAGATAATCCCCTTCATAAAATATTATCTTCTGCAAAAAAGTTCTGCTAAGGCTGAAATCAATGTTCAATGTTATTGAATAATTATTGCCGCAAAGGGATATGTCCACAGGCTCCGGGAAAGCAAAAAGCATCACCGAATTGCCTGTATAAAACTCAACTGAATCTGAGTTTCCATTGTAGCATCCGCCGGTGTTCAAGCTCCCCCTATTGTTGCTGTTAAAATAGTAATTTTCGTACTTGTTTATCTCGAATTTCTCTGAAATCGAAGAACTTCCCTGGAACAGGGTGTAAATTCTTGGGTTGTAGGCAAAAACCATTGTTGTTGCGTTTATTCTCTGGGTGTTGATTGGGTAAAGTGCAGCTATTTGGCTGTTTGAAAAGGTGATATTGGAAGCAGTTACAGGAACGCTGTTTGAATATAGCTGATATGAGAATATTTTCGGGCCGTCGAAATCCGCTGTCCCAAGCATGTTGTTTTCAATTGTGGCCTGAAGCCCTCCCCCTGAAGCTGATGCGTTTGTTGCGATTAAATCAGTAATCTGCCTGTATGGCTCGTAGGTCTCATTTGAGTTCAAAATGCTTTCGACATCCGTTCCCGGCGAAACATTGTCCAGGAAAAACAATTTGTCCGCCACAAAAAAGAATGACCTGTTTATTATGAAATAATCTGACTGGTTTATGAAATCGATGCCAGCAACTATGGGCTCTTTTGAGAGAGAGAAATTGGACTCAATTATTATCGGGTAATCAAGAACAGTCCAGTAGGCATCTTCATGGATTTTTGACTTGAGGCTGTCAACAAGATTGGGAACATTGTTCTGGACAGCAAGCGGCCTTATGAAGATAAAGAACCATGCAATATAAAGAAGGAAAATTGCCAGACTTATTACCCAGTCAACTTGGGAAACGCCTCTCTTTTGCATGAATAAAAGTATTATTTGATGTTTTTAAATGTTTATGCTAAATGGTCCCGGTGGGAATCGAACCCACTACCCCCACAGTGTGAGTGTGATGTCATACCGGTAGACCACGGGACCTCATAAAAATTCTATGTCAACCGGGAGCCTGTCCCAGGTTGGGTATTCTGTTGCAATTGCTGGTTTAAATCCTTTTGCCCTGATTTCTGCCCTCAGCCTTTCAACCACCGCAGCTGTTGTAAGCAGGCGTTTTTTGCCTTTGTCAATTTCAAACAGCTCCTTCGGGATTTTGTATTTTTTAAGCAGATAATTCTTTATTTTTTCAAGTTTATTGCCATAGATAACACCCCTGACCAGCAGGCCCCCCTTTGTTACAAGGTCGTATGGCTTTTTTGCATTCCTTGCCCTTCGCTTTATCCTTGTGCCCAGCTGGACCTTGTCTTTCAGCTTTGCTGTGCAATAGTGGATGCTTTTGATTTTATTTTGGTACTTTTTCAGAAGGTATTTTGCCAACGCTTCGGAGCCTTTTACTGCATATGATACTCTGTTTTTTGCCCTGAATCTTTTGCCCATCCGCTGGGCTTCGTTGTCAGCAATTTCAAGCTCATTCAGGTTAAGGAAATCAAGTTTATCTGCAAAATATTCGATAAGTTTCTCTGTTTGCTTCATTGCGCCGGGAATTGCAGGGATTTCTATGCCGATGTCCCATTTGTATTTTGTGATTATGCCAAATTTTTTCCATAATTTATCTGAGAAAATATCGGGATGAACTCTTATCTCATCCAGCCCAGCAGAATGTAATTTTTTGAGTTTTATTTCATCAGCCAAATCAAGGGAGGTGTAAAGATGTATGTGAAATTTCTTACCAAAATGCTTTTTCAGCAGTTTAATGTATTTTATTGTTCGTTCAAGCCTTGCCAGCGGGTCTCCCCCTGTAAAGCCTGCGCCCTTCGCCCCAATCAGTTTTGCCTCTTCAAGAATCTCCTTTTCATTTTTAATTGGCCACTCGTCAGCATAGATTACATCTTTCTTGTACTTCTTTTCAGAAATTGGGCAGTAGAAGCAGTTTCTTGGGCATAGCCCGGTCACAAACAGGACAAGCTTCTCGCCTTTAACGCACAACTGGCAGCCCTTTGGCAGCTTCCCTGATTTCCATGAATAATATGGTGTTTTTTGCATAATTGCTGTTTTTTGACATGTCAGAAATTGCCCTCGACGTACGCTTCCAACTTTTAATTTGAGGAACTTAGGAGCAATTTCTGAGCATGCTCAAAAACCACCTGCTTGTAGTGTGGCCGTAACAAGCCACCTGCTTTAGAAGGTGGTTTTTGACAAAACAATTTAAACTTTGCTGTCTTATCTCCCATTATGATAAAGCCAACCCACCTAAGGCAGGCATTGAGGATTTTCGGCAAGTCTCTCAAAAGGCGGATTTTTGGTGTTGAAAAATATGAAGGCAATGCCGAAGAGATTTGCAGGCAAATAATAAAAAAATGCTGGAACGGCAGATACTTTCTCACAAGCGCCGGCCATTTCTGCGAGTTCTACTGCCGGGACTTCGGCTGGTGCGCAGAGTCTTTGATAAACTTGGGATATAAAAAGGATGTTGAAAAGACGCTGGACTATGCTCTTAGTATATTCTCCAAAAAAGGAGGCATAAAAACAACTATAACCCCCTGGAACAAGCCGATTGACATATACCATTATTCACCTGACTCGCTTGGGTTTATTTTAAGGGCAATTAGCCTGCTGAAAAGCAAAAAAATTGCACAAAAATACAAAGAATTTCTCAATTCAGAGGTTAAAAAATTCCATGAGCTTGTAATTGATGGCGAGACAGGGCTCGTCAGAAAGGACATGCAGTTCTCTTCCATGAAAGATTATTCCAAACGGCAGAGCTCCTGCTATGACAACGTCATGGCCTGGGTGGTTCAGGATGCCTTGAACAAAATTAAAATATTGGATAACCCGCTTAAAAAATACAATTTTAAAGAGCTTATTAAGAAAAACTTCTGGACAGGCAGCTATTTTCTTGATGATTTGTCAGGCAAAACATACATTGCGGGCGACGCCAATGTTTTCCCTTTCTGGGCAGGGATGTTTGATGAAAAAAACATGATAAAAAAAGCAGTTGCGTCGATGCAAAAAGAAGGGCTTGACAAGCCAATGCCCCTAAGCTACACAAGCCCAAAATGCAGGACAAAAATGCTCTGGCATGAAAAATTCGTGATTTCCGGCTACGAGCAGAGCACCATTTGGGCGCATATGGGGCCGTTGTTCATTGAAGTGGTTGCAAAGGTTGACCGGCAAAAAGCAAGGGAGTATCTGCTTCAGTACGAGAGAGCAATTGAAAAATACAGGAACTATCTTGAGATATTTGAGCGGGATTTGACGCCCTACAGAACCCCATTCTACTATTCTGACGAATCCATGCTTTGGGCTGTGAATTACCTTGCGCTGGCAAAAAAGCTGTTTTAAAACAAAACCTTTAAAATAGTGCTGTTTAGAAAACATCTTCATGGGCCCGTAGCGCAGCCTGGTTAGCGCAACTGACTCTTAATCCGTTAGGAGTTATCAGTGGGTCGAGGGTTCAAATCCCTTCGGGCTCAGTTTTATTATTTTGTACCTTGGGGCATATTGTGAATAAGACAGGAAGACACCTGCATTAACCGCTCGTCTCTTAACTCCCTGAGAAAAAAAACCGATTCTTTTATAGCCCATATGAGCCCAAAATGAGTCATTTTCGTTTTTATTGATAACCACCAAATCAACCCCCAGCTTAGAACATATTTCTTCCCTGGCTACTGCCAGTTTTCTGCCCAGACCCCTTCCCCGCCAAGATTCCTCCAAATTTAATGACCCTTCATACGCAATTTTGTTTGCCAGATCTGCATTAAACACTTGGTAGCTGCCGCCCGGGAATGAAAATCGAACCTCAACGTTGCGCTTAGAATGAACAGTTACGAAAACAAATTGGTTAGGGATTTCCGACCTCAGGCCAGCATAAGCAGCTCTGGCAATATCTTGTATTTCCTGCTCCCCAACAAAAGGAATAACCATGAAGTAATAATAAAACATAACCTTTAAAAATTCTCTTCTTAAAGCTCAGTTTACGCCCCGGTAGTGTAGCCCGGCCAATCATTCAGCCTTCTCACGGCTGAGACCCGCGTTCAAATCGCGGCCGGGGCATTTACCATTCTAATAAAATTTAAATACTAACGCCAAAAGAAAGAGCAGATAAGGGGTTGTGGTCTAACTTGGTCAGGATTGGCGGTTCGGGGCCGCCAGGTCGGGGTTCAAATCCTCGCAACCCCGCATTAGGCCGGCGTCGCATAACCTGGTAGTGCGATGGTCTCGAAACTACAGATTCGAGTTAACCATTTCCGAAAGGAACTCTCGGTTCAAATCCGGGCGCCGGCGTTTATTATTTTACTAGAATTCTCAAAAATAACATCTTCAACATCCGCAAGTTTCATTTTCTTCAATTCCGCAATCTTCTTCACCGCCTCGGCGACAAATGCCGGCTCATTGCGCTTTCCGCGGAATGGAGATAGAAACGGCGCATCTGTCTCGACAACCAGGCTTCTTATATCAATATTCTGGGCAATCTCCTGCACCTGGGAATTGAAAACAACATTTGTAGGCACAGAGACAAAATGCCCCAAATCTGCAATCTTTTTTGCAATTGACAGTTTGCCCATGAAGCAGTGGAAAACCGCATTTTTTGCGTCTGAGCTGGAAACCATGTCAAAGGCATCCTGCTCTGCCTCCCGGGAATGTATTGACAGCGACAATTTTGTTTTCTCGGAAAGCTGAATCATCCTCTCAAATGCTTTTTTCTGCTTTTCAACGGAATAGTTTCTGGAGTAATCCAGCCCAACCTCTCCAATCATGGCAATTTTTTCCCTATTTTTCAGGATAAAATCTGCAATTTCTTCAATTTGCGCCTCATCCATTTTGTCAACCCATTGCGGGTCGATTCCAATCGCCGGCTTGATGAGCTGAAACTTCCTGGAAATCTCCATAGTTTTGGCATTTTCCTGGACATTTCCGCCGACAGAAACAATAAACCCCGGATTAGCCTTCTTCGCCCTTTCAATTACATCTGCCAGGTCTTTCTGGAAATCCCTCAAAACCAGGTGGCAGTGCATGTCCGCAAGCATAAACTATAAAAATACGAGGCCAATTATAACCTTTATGGTTGAAAAAGTTTCCCCAAACGAGTTCAGGAGTTTTATCGTAAGCAACTTCAGGCAGTATATCAACAACCAAACCGCAAGTGGCAGGGGCGAGGTTGCCAAGAGGATAAACAAGTTCTGCGACGACACGGTCAAGAAAAACACAAAAGCTGCAGTTGCCTTTTCGCCGCAGCTTCAGGATGCGCTAATGTTTGTAATGGGAGAATTCTCCGAGAACACCAACATGATGAGCAACAACATAGAGAAGGAAATGATGCGGATTCTTGAGAAACTGATTTAAAACATTAGAAACTTACACTAGTTACTCATCCTCCCCAGCATACCTTTCAATTTTTATGCCTTGAGTTTTCAGCTGTTCAATGATTTTCACAACTGGTTCATATTTCATCACTTCATTAAATTTCTGCACAGACCACTCATAAGTATGTGACTCTCTCAATAATCTCAGGCCTTCATCAGTTAGCGGATCGACATTACCTCCGAAAGCAAAAAATACCCGAACTATCCCCGGTGGCTGATAGTCCGCAAAATGAAGCATAAGATCTTTTGGCAAAACCTGTTCAATTGGCCCCAAAACATTCACTTGTATCGCTTTTTTTATTTCAAGCTCTAACGCATGAGCATTCCTATAATGTTCATTCCTCTGTTCATCTTTCTGGTCCAAAAGTACTCCCAGATTGGATTCTTCCCCCATACCCCACTTAGGGTTAGAAAAATTAATAAAGTTAACGTTTTTTCTTACAAAAATGGCATCAAGATACCAGTTTGATTACGGTCTTTTTGACACAAGAGTTTTCTAAATAGTTTACTGACCGATAAACATTGACATTTTGGAGGCAACTCAAATGATTATCATCATTTGCTGGTCTCCTTTCGCGAAAAAATAACTAAGGCTCAAGGAGGATAAAAATGGAGTACATAACTGATTTCAGATGGAAAAAAGGCATTAAAGTTGAAGAGTATGTGGAACAGCTTGGGAAAGTGGGGTTCCAGAGCATTGAGCTGAAAAACGCATCGGACATAGTTATAAAAATGAAAAAGGCAGGCGCGAAGATTTTCCTTTCCTTCACTTCAAATATGGTGACTTCAGGGCTAAGGGGATTTTTTGCCCAGGCAATACGCCTTGGCCTGGCGAATATCATCGTAACCACTGTCGGCGCGATAGAAGAAGACATAATGAGGGCCAATGGCGAGAAATTTGTCATAGGCGACTTTGACTCGAACGACGTTGCCCTCTACGAGGAAGGAACCAACCGGGTGGGGAACATTTTTGTAAGGAATGAAAGCTATGCAAAATTTGAGGATTTGATGATTCCAATTCTGCAGAAGCTCTATGCCATGAAGCCGAGATGGCCGGTTTCCGAGATGCTTCGGGAAATAGGCCTGATGATAAATGATGAGAACTCAATACTCTGCCAGGCAGCAAAAAACAATGTCCCTATTTTCTGCCCGGCAATAACAGACGGCGCATTCGGCTTCCACCTTTTCATGTTCCAGCAGAAGCACAGCGATTTTGTCGTTGATGTTGTCAAGGATTTTGCAAACATCGTGTTTTCAACAACCCATGACGAGATAAAAGGGCTGATTTCTCTTGGGGGAAGCATCTCAAAGCACCATGCAATATTTGCCTGCCTGCTTAACGGCGGGCTTGATTACGCTGTTTACATGACAACCGCAAGCCACAGTTCAGGCTCCATGAGCGGGGCGACCACAAGGGAGGCAAAAAGCTGGGGAAAGATAAAGGATGACTCCGATGCCGCAACAGTGATAGGCGACGTGACAATTACATTTCCCCTTGTCATGATACGGGCATTTGAGGAGCTTTCAAAGGAAGGGATTGTAAAGGGAGAATGAGATGATAACACCTAAGCCAAGATTTGTTTTGAGCAGGTCTGCTGTGCTTGAAAAATACAAAGAATTGAAGGACCTGGCAGATGTTGTTTCATACAGCGTAAAAACAAACTATTTTGTGGCCTCGATTCTTGAGAATGAAACTGACGGCATGTTCAGCATACATTTCATTAATTCGCTCTGCAGAATAAACGACAAATCAAGAATTTTGTTTTTTGCACAGGGATGGTGTGAGGACGATGTCAGGGCTGCCGTTGAAGCAGGAGTTAGGGCTTTTGTGGTTGACAACAAGAACGATTTGGAAGTTTTGGCAGGATTTCTCTCAAAAAACCCCTGCAAAATCACTCTTTTCCTAAGGATGAAACTCAGGGAGCATACAATACACACAGGAAAGCACTTTGTCTATGGGATGCATTCCTCAGAAGTTAACGCGCTTGTACCCTTGCTGAAAAAAAATGAATGCATAGAAAAAATAGGCATACATTTCCACCGGAAAACCCAGAATGTTTCCGAATGGTCCCTCAGGGATGAGCTTTGCGACTCGCTTTCAGAAGAAACTATGCAAAGCATTTATGCAATCAATATAGGCGGAGGGCTTCCGGTAAAATATAAAAACTATTCCGCAGATGTTATTCTCGAAATAAAGAAAAAAATAGCTGAATTGCGGCAATGGCTGAATTCAAGAAGCATAAAAATGATTATAGAACCGGGAAGGTTTATAGCTGCGCCTGCTGCAAAACTGGAAGCATATGTAATAAACATTTATGACAATAACGTAATAATAAACTGCTCTGTCTTTAATGCTGCTATGGATACGTTTGTGGCAAACATAAGACTTGAGATAGAAGGCGAGCTTCAGGAAGGGGACAGGAACGGGGAACCGTTCACAGTAAAAGGCTGCACCCCGGACTCAATGGACATATTCAGATACAGGGTTTTTCTCAGGAGACCTGAGAAAGGGGATAAAATAACTTTCATTAATGCAGGGGCCTATAACTTTGCATCGGACTTCTGCAGTCTTGAGAAACTGGAAACTGTTATTGTCGATTAAATTCAAAATCTTTATAAATCTTGCACCAAAAGGTATATAAACAAGGTATTTTGTAATTGCTAAAATGATAGGAATAATCGGATTCAACTTTTCAAAAATTGAAGCTGAAAGAAGCCCCCAGGTAAAGGGCAAAATCAGCGTAAAAAACAATGTCCAGATTAAGGGCATTGAGAGTTCTGACCTTTTCCTCGGGAAAAGCAAGCAGGCAGGGGTAAGATTCAATTTTGAGTATACTTCTGAATACGAGCCAAATGCAGGCAAGATTGTCCTTACAGGGGACGTCCTTGCGGTTGATGAGGATGCAAAGGTGAAAGAAATCGTTGACGGCTGGAAAAAGAGCAAGAAAGTTGAAACTGAGATAATGGCCCACGTCCTCAACAACATACTGAACAAATCCAACATAATGGCGATAATCCTGAGCAGGGAAATCGGATTGCCAGCGCCTGTGCAGCTGCCGAAAGTTCAGGTTAAGAAGTAATTGTTTCTGAATTTTTATTAACAATATCCCGCTTTCTGGTTCTTGCGCTAGCCTTATAGTCTGTTCAGATTCTTCTGCTTGAGTGCCGCGCAAGAAATAGGTTATACCTGCCAAACGCAGCCGAAGCAGTATACAAAAACTTTATAAATCTTAATCCCGCCTTAAACAGACATGGCTGAAATTAAGACAAAGGTTGTGGAAGCGCTGCCTGATGACGTTAACAAGGGCATTGTCCGGATTGACTCCCGATTCCTAAGGGATGCAGACATTAAGCCAGGAGATATTGTTGAGCTTGAGGGAGGAAAGAAAACAGTGGCCATTGTCGACAGGGCCTACCCCAGCGACATCGGGCTGGACATCATAAGAATGGACGGCCTCATAAGGAGGAACGCAAAAACTGGGCTTGGAGAGATTGTAACAATCAGGAAGGCGGATGTCAAGGAAGCCAAAAAAGTGACAATCGCGCCCGCAAGAAAGGGCATAATGATAAGGGCTCCGCCTGAGCTTTTCAAGAGCGGGCTGCTCGGAAGGGCGGTTGTAAAGGGGGACATAATTTCTCTCGGAGGGGCAAAGCGAAGGAGAAGCGTAATGACCGAAAGCCCGTTTTTCAGCGATGTTTTCAACAATATCATCGATGAGGGCGTAATCGGATTCGGCTTCTCGGATATCAAATTTGTTGTGGTTGAAACAAACCCAAAGCAGGCTGTTCTTATCACGGAGAATACTGAAATTGAGCTGAATCCTGAAGCGGTGGAGCTGAAAGAGGAAGAAAAGCTCCCTGAAGTTACCTATGAGGACATCGGAGGCCTGGGAGAGGAAATAAAGAAAATCAGGGAAATGGTTGAGCTGCCGCTGAAGCATCCAGAGATTTTTGAAAGGCTTGGCATAGAGCCGCCAAAGGGTGTTTTGCTGCACGGCCCTCCGGGAACAGGAAAAACCCTGCTCGCAAAGGCTGTGGCAAATGAAACAAATTCAAACTTCCTGCTGATTAACGGGCCGGAGATTATGAGCAAATACTACGGCCAGTCAGAGGAGAACATAAGAAAGAAATTCGAGGAGGCGGAAAAAAACGCGCCTTCAATAATTTTCATTGATGAGATTGATGCGATTGCAACAAAAAGGGAAGAAACCCATGGCGAAGTGGAAAAAAGGGTTGTCGCCCAGCTGCTTGCGCTGATGGATGGATTGCAGTCAAGGGGAAAAGTTGTTGTGATTGCCGCATCAAATATCCCCAATTCCCTGGACCCTGCATTGAGAAGGCCGGGAAGATTTGACAGGGAAATTGAGATTGGCGTTCCTAAGAAAGAAGGCAGGCTAAACATCCTGAAGATTCACACGAGGAATATGCCGCTTGACAAGGATGTCAAGCTCGAGGAGATTGCAGAAATAACCTACGGATTTGTGGGTGCTGATTTATCCGCGCTTGCAAAAGAGGCGGCAATGATTGTCCTGAGAAAAATACTTCCTGACCTGACGCTGAGGGAAGACCAGCCAATACCGAAAGAGGTTCTTGAAAAGCTGATAATCAGGCAGGAGGATTTGGTTGATGCTCTTAAGATTGTCAGGCCAAGCGCATTGAGGGAAGTTCTGATAGAAGTTCCAAATACCAAATGGGAAACAATAGGGGGCCTTGATGAGGTGAAACAGGAATTAAAAGAAGCTGTTGAATGGCCTTTGAAGAATCCTGATGCTTTCAAGAGACTGGGGGTCAGCCCGCCAAAGGGAATTTTGATGTACGGCCCTCCTGGAACAGGAAAAACTCTTCTCGCAAAAGCTGTTGCAACCGAATCCCAGGCAAACTTCATTTCAGTAAACGGCCCGGAATTGCTGAGCAAGTGGGTTGGAGAATCTGAAAAAGCAGTCAGGGAAATATTCAAGAAAGCAAGGCAGACCTCCCCGACAATAATATTCCTAGATGAGGTTGATTCTATTGCACCAAGGCGCGGGCTGGCATCTGACAGCGGCGTTACAGAAAGAATAGTAAACCAGATGCTGACGGAAATGGACGGGCTCAGGGGAATGGGCGACGTCGTCATCATAGCTGCAACAAACCGGCCGGACATGCTGGACACTGCTTTACTGAGGCCGGGGAGATTTGACAGGATTATTCTTGTAAACGCCCCCGATGAAAAGGGAAGGCTGGAAATTCTGAAATTGCACACGAAAAACATGCCTTTGAAAGGGGTTAAGCTGGATGAATTGGCTAAAAAAATGGATGGTTATGTTGGTGCAGATATTGAATCGGTCTGCAGGGAGGCAGCCATATTTGCACTGAGAAAAAACATGGCCGCAAAGGAAGTTAGTGCAAAAGAGTTTGAAGAAGCGCTGAAGAAAGTTCCTCCGTCTGCAACCAAGGACATCCAGAAATCCTATGAGGACATAAAAGGCCAGTTCAACACAGCCAGGGCAAAGGAAATGGAAAAGGAGAAGCCGGCGTATTTTGGGTGAATATTTTCTTTAAAGATAATAGTCACTAATTAGTAGTCACAAAAGCGAAAGATTTATATACACTTCCCTATTTTTTAATTTGTATGGAGCCAGATAAACAATACAACTTTGAACCTTTCCCGATAACTGAAAAATCACGTGATAAAGTTAGAGAGTACTTAAGTGAACTTTTCAAAAAGTACCCAATGCCCATAGGTGTATTGGAAAAAACAATCAAAGAGCTCCAAGAATTAGGATTGCTTGAATACGCGGAAGAATTATCAAAAATCGCTGCCGAGACAGACCCATTCGCAATACGTTTATGTATGGACAAAGACCCACTTCTTGAAGATTATAAATAGCAACTATAGTTCAAACAAAAATGTTCTTGCATTAACCTCTTGTTTTTTTCGCTTCTTCTGCACGAGTGCCATGCAAGAAACAAATAATTACCTGCCGTGGGCAGGTTAATGCAGTTCTGGCAATTAGGGCAACTATCGAAAGCAAGAAGCGGAAGTAAGGCCTGCCCAGAAAACGGGTTTTATTGTTCAGAGTAGTTCAAAACATATTTATTTTCCATATTCTAATTTATTCCCCTCCAACCCCCTCCGAAACCGTTGTTTTTCGCGATAAATTTATATAAATCGCCCCAAACCCTTTTGAAATGCCAGCGGAAATGGGGGACCGGGTTAAGGTGGTATGCCAGGATGAGGTCATAGAAGGAATTCTAATCCAGAGGCCGGAAATCCTGCCTCCAAATGTTGTTGTTGTGAAACTTGATTCCGGCTACAATATCGGCGTTGACAAGAAGAAAATCAAGCGCATGGAGGTTCTGCAGAAATACAAGCCTTCCAAAAAGAAAAAAGTTCCTGTTAAATTCAACAAAAAGCTCCCGACAGTTGCGGTTTTAAGTACAGGCGGAACAATTTCCAGCAGGGTTGACTATAAAACCGGCGCGGCTTCTGCTGAATTTGGCGCAGAAGATTTAGTGGAGATGGTTCCTGAGCTGAAAAATGTCGCAAACATAAAGGCAAAAAAAATAATGAGCATAATGAGCGAGGACATGACCCCTGAGCTCTGGATTAAGATTGCCCAGGAGATTGCAAAAGCGGCAAAGGATGCTGACGGAGTGGTTGTTACCCAGGGAACAGACACATTGCATTTCACAACAGCTGCAGTTTCACTAATCCTGCAGAATTTAACAAAGCCAGTCATATTCACAGCAGCCCAAAGGTCAATCGACAGGGGAAGCTCAGATGCGTTCATGAATATTTTATGCGCAGTAACCGCTGCTGCAAAATTCAACTGCTCTGAAGTTCTGACATGCCTCCACGGCACAACAAACGATGACTACTGCATTCTTGTGAGAGGAACAAAGGTAAGGAAAATGCACACATCCAGAAGAGACGCTTTCAGGCCAATCAATGAAAAGGCGATTGCAAAGGTTTTCCCAAACGGGACAATTGAGGAAATCAGCCCGGATTACAAGAAAAGGATAGTTGACAAGTCTGTCAAAACAACTGTTGATGAAAAATTAAATGACAAGGTCGCAATGATTATGATTTACCCAAACATGGATCCGGGGGTTATTGACTATTATGCCAACAAGGGCTGCAAGGGAATCGTTCTTGCAGCAACAGCATTGGGCCATGTTCCTACAGACAGCAAGAAATCCCTGATGCCTGCAATTGAAAGGGCAATGAAAAAAGGCATTGCCATCGTGATTGCTTCGCAGACAATTTATGGACACGTACATCCCTATGTTTAC
Organism: uncultured archaeon; assembly: GCA_903904885.1. Taxonomy (GTDB): domain Archaea; phylum Nanobdellota; class Nanobdellia; order Woesearchaeales; family CAIVOO01; genus CAIVED01. The sequence continues at coordinate 24,074 of CAIVED010000025.1, forward strand.
ACTAACCTAAGAAGGCTTTCTGTTGAGCTGAAATGCATCTTTGTTGAAGACATGATTCCTGAAGTTGCTTACATAAAACTGATGTACGCCCTAGGACATGCAAAGAAGATTGACGAAGTAAAGGAACTAATGCTGACAGACATTGCCGGTGAAATAACAGAGAGAGAGCCGCTGGATGTTTTTCTTCAGTGATTTTTTATTAGGCTATAGAATGGGAAATTAATCTGGGCCAGGATATTTAGGGCGGTCCGTCAGGGAGTATCTGGGATCTTGTCTTTGGCATCCACCGGACATTACTATTCTCTCATACTCCGGAGTAAGCTTAAGCCTTCCTTTTTCAAAGAGTTCTGAATCCAGTATTTTTTCACCAACCATGTACCTCAAAAATCGGTCAATGCCCCATTGGTCTATAACTGGAGTAAATTCGGGGTTTCCTCGCCCTAACAACGCCAGAATAACTTTAGGAGTCAAAACATTGCGCCCCAGGGCAGTTTCTATGGCAACAACTATTTTAGCATTTGTTACAGCATTTATTCCTTCTGTAGGGTCTTCCAAGGTTTCCTGCCCAATTCCCAAGCCTCTCCTGGGGGGTGACCCAAATGCATTTGTCCCGCTCATCAATGTATATACGCATATATGCTATTAATAAAGCTTTCGGTTGGCATTTTAAACAAATTTTATATATTCTATTAAAATACCTCTTTAAAAATGGAGATTGACTACGAAAAATTCGGGCTCAAGTGCGGCATTGAAATACACCAGCAATTAAGCACAAAAAAGCTTTTCTGCAACTGCCCCTCCTGCCTAAGGGAGGATGCCCCGCATTTTGTTGTCAGGCGAAAGCTAAGGGCTGTTGCCGGCGAGACAGGGGAGGTTGACATAGCTGCGCAGCAGGAAACAGAAAAGGAGCTGGAATTTGACTATGAGGGCTATTCTGACACCACCTGCCTTGTTGAATTTGACGAGGCACCGCCTGCCCCGCTTAACGAGGAAGCGCTTAGGGTTGCCCTGCAGGCATCGCTTGTTCTTAATGCAAAGCCGGTCCATGAAATACAGGTCATGAGGAAAACAGTTGTCAACGGGTCCAACACAACAGGATTCCAGAGGACAGCGCTGGTTTCCAGGAACGGATGCCTTGAAACCTCCATGGGAAATGTGACCATACCAAGCATATGCATAGAGGAAGAGGCAGCGAAGATAATCAAAAAAGAAGGCAACCTTGTTACCTACAGGCTTGACAGGCTTGGAATCCCGCTTGTGGAAATAGCAACAGGGCCGGACATCAAAACACCTGAGCAATGCAAAGAAGCTGCTGAAAAAATAGGAATGATTCTCAGGAGCACAGGCAAGGCAAAAAGAGGAATAGGCACCATAAGGCAGGATGTTAACATCTCGATAAAAGATGGCAGCAGGGTGGAGATAAAGGGAGTCCAGGATTTGAAAATGATTCCCCAGATTGTTGAAATTGAGATAATCCGCCAGCTCAATCTTATTGAAATCAGGAAAATGCTTGAAAGCAGGAATGCGAAAAAAACAAAGATGGAAATAAAGGATATTTCCTCGGTTTTCCGGAACACCCAGAGCGGGATACTGAAAAATGCACTGCAGAATGGCGGGCTGATAGTTGCAATTCCTGTGCCGTTTTTCTCTGGCCTCCTGAAAAAGGAAACCCAAAGGGGAAAAAGGCTCGGAACAGAGCTGTCAGACCATGCCAAGATTTTCGGAGTCGGCGGGCTGTTCCATTCTGACGAGAACCTGCCAAATTATGGCATCTCAAAAGAAGAAATCACTGATGTTGCAAAAAAACTTGGCATCGGCGATGGAGATGCATTCATAATAATCGCAGACGCGGAAGAAAAAGCAAGGAAAGCTCTTGAGGCAGTAAAGAGAAGAATTAGCCAGTGCTTTGAAGGCGTGCCAAAGGAAGTAAGGAGCGCCAATCCTGACGGAACAACAACTTACATGAGGCCCATGCCCGGCGCTTCAAGAATGTATCCGGAAACAGATGTCATTCCTGCCAGGCCAAGGGTTGATGACATTTCCCTGCCGGAACTGATAACAGACAAGATGGCAAGGTTTGAGAAAGAGCTGTCGCTGAGCCCGGACCTTGCAGAGCTTGCAGCCTATTCTGAAAAGGCAGAGGCATTTGAACAGTTTGTCAGGAAACATCCAAACCTGAAGCCCGCATTTGTCGCAGAGGTCTTCCTAACAACAGAGAAATCTCTCAGCAGGAAATATGAAAAACCAGTTTCTGCCCCGGATGAGGTTTTTGATTCCATTTTTGATGCCCTCCAAAAGGGAAGCATATCAAAGGAGATAATCCCGGACATGATATTTGAATACTCTGAAACAAAGAAGCTCAACCTCGGGAAATACAAGCTGCTCGGTGAAAAGGAGCTTGAGCAGGAGGTCAAGAGGATTGTGAAGGAAAATGAGGGGCTTGAGTTCAATTTCATGATAAACAAGGTCATGGGAGGCCTGAGGGGCAAGGGCGACGTAAGGAAGATAATAGAGCTGGTCAAGAAATACCAGAAGATATGATTCTTTTTCGAAATCTTTATAACAATTTGCCTTAAATCTCATTTGCATGGACCTGTAGCGCAGCTTGGATAGCGCGACAGCCTCCTAAGCCTATGATGATACCACTCTATGTGCCTTAACTGGCAGAAAGAGAGTTAGCAGAGGCCGTTGAAAGCTGTAGGTCGGGGGTTCGAATCCCCCCGGGTCCGCTCATTTTTATCTAAGCAAATTTCTTAGACAAAAACCTGTTTATACTGGCTAAACATATCATATCCATGCCGGGAAAAAGAGAAATTTATTATCAAGTTCCGCCAATTGACTATTTGGCTGAATATCTTCGTGAAAGAAAGGCAGACCTTGTCACACAAAGGCAGACACCCATTTCCTTGGATCCTGGAGAGATTGCAAACGTATGGCATTATGCAGGTACCACGGTGGTCTTAGCGGGTAACTTTGACCATGACGAAGGATATAGAACTTGTACCTGGCTTTCTGTTTTTGCAGATGATGATAAAAAGGTGGAGAAAGTATTCAGCGAACTAGAGCAAATAATGCTTGGCAGGAAACCGCCAAGATTAGAACTTATTGAATCCAAAACAGCATAAATCTTTTTTCTGATTCTTGCATTACTCTCGATGTTTGTTTGGCTTCCTCTGCATCATTGCCATGCAAGAATATGTTATTACCTGCCGAAGGCAGGTTAGAGCCGGCCTGGCAATCATGGCAAACAGAAAAAGCAACAAGAAAATTAAGGCCGGCCCAGAAAAAAGGATCTTATTGTTAATGATTAAAAGAATTTATTTTTCAAGAAAAAGTTCTGAAAATAAAAAAGAAAAATAAAAAAAAAGAAGCTTTACTTCTTCTTCTTGGCTTTCTTTTTTGCGGCTTTTTTCTTCTTGCCGCCCCTTACCATCTTGGCTTTTGATATGTCGCCGCTCTTGTCGATGAAGTATAGGTATCCCTTTTCTTTCCTGACGCCAACCTTGGCAACCTTTTCCGGCTTTCCGCCTTTCTTTCCGGCCCTTGCCATCTTTGCCCTTGAAACGTCACCCTGCTTGTCAACGAAGTACAGGTAGCCGTCTGCTTTCTTAACACCAACTTTTGCTACTTTTTCTGCCATATTTAACAACCTCCTTTTATTAAAAAAACTGTTTTTATGTCGAGAATATTGTTTTATTTATATACTTTTTGTATTTCCTACCCGGCGGCCCTGACGATTTTTTCTATCTCATCCCTCGAAATTGAGCAGCCGTTAAGCTTGATGCCCCACAAAACCCCGTCAAGGAGCTCCCTTTTTGCGTCTTTCACCCTTGGCAGATAGTCCTTCAGCACTCCCTTTTCATAGGCGACCACCGCAATCTCTGCTGACCGTATTATCCTCACTGATTTTATTTTTTCCAGGAATTTTTTCAGGTTCTCCAGGCGGACATCAATCCGCGTGTGAAGCTTCCTATGCAGGAGGAACTGGAGCGACTTCCAGTCCTCTATGATAAGCCGGGTTGTCCTTTCATCAATCACAACCGCGTCTGAACCCATGACAACTGCGCCGGCAATGCTGTCAATCTCGCCATCATGGACAATATGAATCGGCGAATTCCCCGCAAAAAAGGAATTGTTCGCAAGAAACAAGAGCTCGTTTTTGAGCGCCATGGTTTTTTCAGAAGGGACAATCTCCAAAACCCCATCATTTACCGCTTTCATTACCTGCATTGCCTCGAATTTGAATTTTTTTGAGTGGAAGGGCACATCTATAAGCTCCCTCCTTACGCTGCTGGCGATGTAAAAGTTGCCGTCAAATATGCTCTTCATCTGGGGGAGAATCCACAGCAGGTTTGTTGTTGACAGGCTAATTACCGGGCCGGCATCAAAGAATATTGATTTCATTTTGAGAACAGCTTCCTGGCAAGCTGCAGCCTCCCCCCGGCATCCTTGATTCCGTATTCCGGAATTTCAGTCTGGCCCACATAGCTCATTAGCTCCCACTGGGAAATGCCCATAATCTGCGCAACCCTTGCGATGGATATTCCGTGCTCGTATATCTTTGAGCCCTTCTTGAGCCTGGCCTTCTCAAGAAGCTCCTGGAAATAGATGCTTACTTTCCGGTCTATTCTGGCCAGGATGTCAAAGATATTTTTTATTTTCTTCCTGAATATTTCAAACTGGTTGCTCTCAAGCGCAGCCCTTGCCTGCTTGAGCATGCTGTTGATTTGGGAGTAGATTTTTCCCTTTTCAGCGCCCCTTGCAATAACCTTGTACAGGGAATAGATAAGGAGAGCTATTGAAACAGAATCCTCGTCCTGGAAAATGCTTGCAGAGTGTATTATGCGGTTGCTCAGCTCCTCCAGTTCCACCAGATCAGTTTCCTCCTCGCTTGCAAGGATGCCAATAACCGAATCAAGAAGTGAAAGAATGTCCTGCTTAACCGCCTCGTTCATCTGGCAGTCCAATCAGTTGTTGATTTATAAAGGTTTTTACGCCCAAGCAAAAAGTTTAAATAGAAGGTTGGAGGATTTTTTTTCATGATTGCGTTTATCTCATCGTTTATTTCAAGGGTAATGAACACCCTTTTCAAAGGGAGGAAGAACATAAAGCTGGGACTTTACGGGCCCCCAAACGGGGGAAAAACAACCCTTGCCAACAGGATTGCAAAGGACTGGCTTGGCGAAGAAATGGGCACAGTTTCCGCCATTCCCCATGAAACACGGGAAATCAAGATAAAGGAGCAGGTTACAATAAAGTCAGGCAAAAAAGAGCTGACATTCAACCTTGTTGACACGCCTGGGATTGCAACCAAAATTGACTATGAAGACTTCATAAAGCACGGGCTTTCTGAAAGGGAATCAAAGAAAAGGGCCAAGGAAGCAACAAAGGGAGTTATTGATGCCATCAAATGGCTTGACAATGTTGATGCAGTTATCGTTGTTCTTGACGGGACAAAGGACCCGTTCTCGCAGGTTAATCTCACAATCATAGGAAACCTTGCGGCAAGAAACACACCGGTGCTGATTGTCTGCAACAAAGTAGACCTGAAAAAGGTAAAGATTAAAAAGGTTGAAAGCGCCTTCCCGCAATATCCTGTGGTAGGGATATCCGCAAAATTCGGCACAAGGATAGATGAGTTTTACGAGGCCCTGTTCACGGTCTTCAGGTAAGAGGCAAAATGCTAACACTAGAATTCGTACCATACCATGAAATTGCCAATCTTAGTTCCATTGGAAGAATCAGAAAGCTTCTCAACATAGCAAAGCAGAACAAGATAGTGCTCCTTGAGGGCAGACTGAAAAAAGAGGAGGAGATTGAGTTGATTAAAACCACAATGGAAGAGATTAACGAAGACTTCAAGGGAATTGAGCTTGCTGTGATATATCCCACAAAAAATGACAGCGGTATTTTTACAAAAATGAAAACAAATTTTGTTGACATGATTGCAGGAAACAGGCTGGGACTGACAATAATAGGGCCTGCTTCAATTGTAAAGGCAATAAAGAAAGACCCCACCAAAATCCAGCTTTATACTCAAGAGTTAAAAAAGAAAGCCAGGAAGAAAAAATAAAAAATGCCACACAGGTGCGTAAGATGCGGAAAAATTTATGGCGATGGTTCTTCTGAGATTCTAAAGGGCTGCGAGTGCGGCGCAAGATTATTCTTTTTTGTCA
>CAIVED010000026.1 GCA_903904885.1 uncultured archaeon
AGGGAATTGAGCTTGCTGTGATATATCCCACAAAAAATGACAGCGGTATTTTTACAAAAATGAAAACAAATTTTGTTGACATAATCGCAGGCAACAGGCTCGGCCTTACAATTATAGGGCCCGCCTCAATTGTCAAGGCCATAAAGAAAGACCCGACAAAGATACAGCTTTTGACCCAGGAGCTCAAGAGCAAAACAAAGCGGAAGAAAAAATAAAAAATGCCACACAGGTGCGTAAGATGCGGAAAAATTTATGGCGACGGTTCTTCTGAGATTCTAAAGGGCTGCGAGTGCGGCGCAAGATTATTCTTTTTTGTCAAGCCAGAGGCGCTGAAGGCATCTGAGGAAATTACAAAGAAGCTTACTGAACCTGAAAAGATACAGATAGAAAATGATGTTCGTGATATTGTAGGAGAAGAAAGAGCAAATGAAGAAAGGCCAATAATACTTGACTTCGAGTCCATAAGGGTTGTTGAGCCCGGCAAGTTCGAGCTTGACCTCACACGCCTCTTCCACAAGGACCCATTAATTTATAAGATTGGCGAAGGAAAGTACATCATTGATTTGCCGACGACGTTTAAGACGTTCAAGAACGGGAATGAAGAGAAAAAGGGAAAGAAGAAATAAAATCACTTCCCAGTTATTATCTCAACCACATCCAAATTCTTAAGAAGATGTTCCTTTCCGACTGTTCTTTTTGTCTTGACATCAATTGCCCTGATGAAGTTGTTTCCCAAATCGGTGTGAATCCTGTAGGCAAAATCCAGCGCTGTTGAACCCTCTGGAAGCAAAAAGCAGTCAGGCAGCGTCCTGCCTTCGGAATCTTTAAGGTTGTTCAATCCGCCGGGGAAAATCCCGATGTATTTCAGCAAATCAAAGACCGCTGAATTCATTATCTGCTGCACTCCAGTCGAACCGAAAACATCCAGGATGTTTTTTTGTATGAAATCCAGCGCCTTTTTCTGGATTTCGGACAGTTGGCCAACCACCTCAAAATTATTCTCTCCCGGAATGTATTTTATCATGCCCTTTTTTGCCGCCTCCTTCAATGCCAATTCTGATTCTGAAGAGCAGCCGATTATCATATGCTGCGGAAATTCCCTTTTCAGGCGTTCAAGATTCTGCTTTGCAACCAGAACATCAATCTTGTTCGCTGCAATCACCATCTTTTTTGTTGCCCCCCTGAATTCAGAGGCGAGCTGCATCAGCTGCTCCTCTGTCCACAAAGCAGGCGATTCAACACCCAGTCCTAGCTTTTTGACCGTGTTCTCCACCAAATCCTCTGTAACATGCAATGCTGACAATTGCTTGGCAAGCTGTTTCACAATGTTGCCGTGCTCCTGCTGGATTGTCCTCGCGAATTTCTCCCAGCCCTTTTTGAGAATGCCAAGATACCACATGTCCAGTTCAACCTCCAGGAATTTTATGTCATTGGCAGGGTCATAGCTTCCGGGGGGTGACCGGCTCGCCCTTCTCATTTGTTCCGCCGGAGCAGTCAATGACATGAACCAGCGCATCCGCCTGCCTCAAATCGTCAAGAAACTGGTTGCCCATGCCCTTCCCCTCGTAGGCGCCGGGAACCAGGCCTGCAACGTCAATTACCTCAACAGGAACAAACCTTTTGTGATTAATGCAGAATCCGAATCTTGGGGTGCACTGGACCTTGAAAAATGCGTCGGCGCAGTCCACCTTAACATGGCCAAAGCCGGTATTCGGCTTGATTGTGGCAAAGGGATAGTTTGCTATCAAAACATCTGCAAGGGTAAGAGCCTTGAAAAATGTTGACTTCCCGCAGTTCGGCTTGCCTACGATTCCTAGTTGCATACGTTGTATTTTACGTAAAGATTTATAAAATTGACTTTAAAATAAGGCAATATGCTGAAAGCAGACCTCCATATCCATACTTCAGAAGACCCCCATGACCCAATCGCCTACAGCGCCAGGGAGCTTATAGATTATGCCAAAACGCTTGGGTTTGAGGTTATTTCAATAACTCTCCACAATAAACTATTAATCAGCAAAAGCCTTTCTGGCTATGCCAAAAAAAACGGGATTCTCCTGATTCCCGGGGTTGAGCTTAACATAGAGGGTGCCGATGTTCTTGCATATAACATTAAACCCGAAGATGCCAGGAAGATAAAAAAAATCTCTGACCTGAAAGAAATAAAAAAGAGGAAGAACATCCTGATAGCTGCGCCGCATCCCTATTATGTATATAGGAGCCTCGGGAAAAAGCTTGTCCAGAACATCAAATTATTCGACGCAATAGAATACTGCCATTTTTACCTTAAATGGATGAATGCGCCAAACAAAAAAGCAGCAAGAACAGCGCATCTGCACAGCAAGCCGCTGATAGGCAATTCAGACATGCACCATCTCTGGAGAATGAACACAACTTATACTCTGATAGATTCAAAAAAAGATATAAATTCTGTAATCAATGCGATTAAAAAAGGCAACATCAAGGTGGTTTCAACGCATCTTGGCTTTTGGAAATACGCAAGGGCGCTTTGCGGAACATTTGGCAGCATTTTCAAAAGAAAGGTTTTAAAACAAAGGAAATAAAGACTTTGCAAAATGGGCGAAATAGGCATAAGCGGACCGAAGGCAAATGCTACCCAGAGCATAAAGTATGAAGATGTCTTCAACATGAAGGAGCTCTACAAAGCCATAAGGGACTGGCTTATCACAAACAATTATGTTTCTGCAAAATCCTCCGAGAAGATGGAGCATTTCTACCTTGAGAAGGTGAACCCCTCAGGGGCAAAGGAAATGTGGGTATGGTGGAGAACTGAAAGAAGCCCCCACGACAGCAAGTATTTCAAATACCATATGAACGTTGATTTTCACATACTGGGCATGAAGGATGTTGAGATAATGCACCAGGGCCAGAAACTGAAGGCAAACAAGGGAGAAGTTGAGATAATGATAAACTGCTGGGTTGAAACAGAGGCAGAATTCAAGATTGAGAAGACCTGGCTTTCGTTCATGAAATACTGGTTCAACAGGAGATACAAAAAGGACATTGAAGTCCACAAGGCAGACGCAAAGGAGGAATTTGAGAGGCTTCAGGCATTCATAAAGCAGTTCCTAGAGCTGAAGAGCTTCCTGCCAAAAACAGAGATGTTCTACCCGTCAAGGGGACTTGGGTAAAAGCCGGAAAAACCTTTATAAATCATAGGTTTTTCATGCTAGCCATGCCCCCGTAGCATAGTAGCCATTGCGGCTGACTTGTATTGCCAAAGACAAGCAATCAGCAGGTCGCGGATGCAATTTCCGTCGGGGGCTTTTAACTATTCAAGAAGTTTTAAAAATAAATAAGAGCTTTGAATAAAAATGGACAGAAATAACCTGTATGGGATTGGTTCTCTGATATTTGGACTAGTTTCAATCTTCCTGCCGAAAACATATTTAGGTCCAATGCCAACTCTTGCGCTAGTGGGCAGCCTGATAGTATTCCCAATCCTGGCCCTAATACTGGGCTTATTTTCCATCATTAAAAAGAAGTTTATTATTCTGGGAATAATAGGTATAATATTAGTGGCATCGGCTTACATATTTGCCTTTATGCCCGCTTCCCACCGAAACCCTGTGCCACCTTTTGTTGACCAAATGATAACCTACCCGACAAGCGCCGACAACCCATTTTTTGCAGACAGGGAAATTGTAGTAAGTAATAAAAATCCAGTTGCTGTAGTAGTGGTAAGCTTTTACAATAAAGGCGCTGGCGATGCAAGTAACGTGACTATAAGCATTTCAGATTGCATTGAAAACTCAACAGGAACAGATGTAACTACTAATGTATTGTTTGATTCAATTACAAATGTAACTGTCCAAAGCAAACAATTCCGCGAATTCCATATTCCATTTGGAGTAAAAGGGGCTGGAACAAACTTTCCTTTTAGCCAGGGAGACTTTATCAATTGTAGTTTATCTGTTAAAAATCCAACAGGCTCGTTAAATTATAGCGCATCGGTAATTATTAATATCCTGGAGTGAAGCAATCAAGATGATAAAAGAAACATACTCAAAGCTTAAAACCAAGTACAGCCTTCCGCCATTTGATGAATTGAACAATGAATTTGAAATATCACTCATAGAAAAGGACGATTTTCTTCTGAGGGAAATCAGGAGAAAAATAACAGACAAGCTGGGAAATGTCTGCGGCCCTCTCGAGGGGGCTGTTGGTGGGGAAACCCATCCTATGGCCGTGATAGAGTTTGGCAATATCAGCGATTCTGAAATTAAGAAATCAATGGAGATTTACAAGAAACTTATGTATCTAATACGCCAGTCCCAGGAGGTTGGAATTCTGGCCGATGAGAAAAAAGATGCTGAGTTCATCAAAGAATTCTTCAAGCAATGGCCTTTGCTTAAGGCAGACATTGCCAAGATATTCTCAAAACTTAAAGAGAGCTGGAAAAAAGAGGTCGATGAGAAGGATGATTCTAATATTTTTGGGTAAGCCGGGAAGCGGCAAGGGAACCCAGACTGTCAGGGTTGCTGAGAAGCTTAAAATACCCACAATTTCAATGGGTGAGATTCTGCGGGGCATTGAAAAGGAAAGTACGCCCCTGGCAAAAGAGATAAAATCCCACATAGACAAGGGCAATTTAGTGCCAGATGATCTTGTTCTCCAGCTTCTTGATGAAAGGCTGAAAAAACCAGACTGCAGAAAAGGCTACATTCTTGACGGCTTCCCGAGAACAGTGAACCAGGCCGAGATGTTTGGGGGAAAAATTGACAGAGTGCTTTACATTGATGTCCTGGATGAGACAATCATTGACAGGTTATCAAGCAGGAGAGAATGCCCGTCCTGCAGGGCAATTTTCAATGTCATAACCAATCCTCCAAAAAAAGAAGGAATCTGCGACAACTGCGGGGCTAAGCTGATAATAAGAAAGGACGACAACCCTGAAACAGTCAAGAACCGGCTGAAGGTTTACAATGAGCAGACCAAACCGCTGATTGATTATTACACTAAAAAGAGTTTGTTGGTGAAGGTTAATGGCGAGAAGGCAATTTCTGATATTTTCAATTCAATAATGGCAATATTTAAAAAATAAAATTTTATTTTAGCAAGCCTTAAGTGCACACAAAATCTTTATTCAGAACAGATTTCCGTTTCTAGTCCGCCGAGAGCAGTATCTGGAACGAATTCCCCATTGGTATCTTCATGACATCTTACAATTTCAAGGTCTTTTGGAGGAAAATAAGGCTTCTTAGATGCTTCTTCAACTGCGGCCCTTACATCAACACAACCAGATCCGAAGAGATATCTTTGAAATTCTTCAATTTGAGGCAGAAAATCTGTATTATACATAATCTTAGTTTAGTGTTAATAATATAAATATCTTTCGATTTTGTGTGCTGTAAAGTAAAAGGGATTTTGGCGTAAGAAACTAAATCATCATCTGCTTCACAAACATCGTCGCATAACAACCTTTCGGCAAACTGAAGGAAAGTTTTATTGTTTTATTCCCCAAATCTTCTATTTTCAAGTCTTTTACTTCAACAACAACCTCCCGTTCAGTTCCCTCACTTGAAAGTTCGGGGATTTGCCTTATCACAAAGTCCCTTGTTGTTATCTTTTCCTCTTCAAGAATATCTTTTATCTTGTTTTCGTCTGTCCCGAATCCGATTATAGGAAAACTTGCCGGCTTTGGCTTTTTATCCGGAACAGTCAATTCCCCAAGCGAATATTTTACCCTTTTGCCTGAAAAAAGAAGCGAAACAGCCTTGTTCCATAAATAGGACTGATAGGCATTTATGTAAAATTTTGCTATTTTTTTGTCAACCTGCCTCAGGGCGCCTATGAAATCATTTCCTTCAATTTTGAGTTCATCCCCCAGAAGCCCTGCCGCCCTTTTGAAATCCCTTTTTATTATTGCCCTGCCGACATCAACATTTTTCCCAGAAAAACGCTGGTCATCAAAATAATTTATCATCCAGTTTTTCTTCTTGGGAATTTCTTCGACATTTCTCAGCATAATTTCAAAATAATTGCCGGAATTTGTGCCAAGGTTAATCGGCTCATCCGAATATCCGATGAAATTTAATTTTATGTCCCCGAAATCATAGTCTTTTTTTGCGCCACCTTTTATGGAGATTGCCTGCTCTGTAACAGCAACTTTGTCCTTTGTGCCTGCAAAATTGATGAACTTCTTTTGGATGTTCAGCTTTTTGGATATTATGTCCGCTGCCTGTATTGTTGAAAGGTTCGTTTTTTTAAGCCAATAATACGCGTAGCTGCCTTTTTCTGATGTTTTAAGGTCTATAATCTCTTTTACATAAAAGTCTTCAGGGGTTGATTTGATTGTGTAATCCATGCTATTATTCTATTAGAAATCTTTATAAACATTCTCCATAAGGCATTTGGCATGATAAAGGGGCAGATTATTGGAGGGGAATTCGGAGAGCTGCTCATCAGGCAGAAAAGCGGCGAGAACATTGAAATAGGCGAACTTCTCGTATCTGATTCAGGAGATTCCAAGACAATTCTTCAGGTTTTTGACCTTGTTTACGGAAGCCAGATTTCTCCCCAGAATCTTGAGTTGATTTCCGGGATGGCACTGGAAGAAAAAAGCGACATGGAGTTCATGAACCCGAAAGTCAGGAACTACCTTCTTGTAAAGGCGAAGAATCTTGTTAATGTAAGGCAAAGCGATGTTATTGTATCCAAAAGCATGCCTGAATTCTTTTCAAACGTGAGGGAGATTGTGAAAACAGACATTCCTTTCATGGCAAATGTAGAGAATTCACTTTTGCTTGGAAAGCTGAGGTCCGGCTCGCAGACAATTGATGTTCCCATTGAAGCAGACGGAGAAAAGGTTTTCCAGCACCATATTTTAATAGCAGCAACAACCGGAAGGGGCAAGAGCAACCTTGTTAAAAACATTTTATGGAACCTCATGGACAAGAGCTATGCGGGAATTTTGGTTCTTGACCCCCATGATGAATACTACGGAAGAAACTGCAAAGGTTTGAAAGACCACCCAAACCGGGAAAAGGCAGTTTACTATTCAAGAAATGCTGTTCCGGGCACAAGAACACTGAAAATAAACATAAAATCGATCCGACCGATGCATTTCAACGGGGTTCTTAGTTTATCAGACCCACAGCAGGAGGCATTGTACGGATTCTATAAGCAATACAAGGAAAAATGGATTGAGGCAATAATAAATGATTCTGTTGTTGAAGGCAATTTTAATCCCGGCACATTGAATGTTTTGAAAAGAAAAATCCAGGGGATACTGGACATAAGAAAAAATGAATTGGGAATAAACTGCTCGGGGGTTTTTGACATTAATGCAGGGGAAACAACAATCAGGGACATTGTCAATGAGCTTGAAAGCTCAAAGATTGTTATTATAGACACGTCAAACATTCCTGGGAGTGCAGAGCTTCTTGTGGGCTCGCTTATTGCATCTGAAATATTTTCAAAATACAGGCATCACAAATTAACCGGCAAGCTTGACAAGATGCCTGTTATTTCTATTGTGCTTGAGGAAGCTCCCCGTGTTTTAGGCAATGCCGCGCTTGAAAAGGGGAGCAATATTTTTGAGCAGATTGCAAGGGAGGGAAGGAAATTCAGGATAGGCCTGACAGCAATAACACAATTGCCTTCACTTATTCCCCGGGAGATTCTGGCAAACATGAACACAAAAATAATTCTTGGAATAGAAATGGCTCCTGAAAGGCAGGCAATAATCGATTCCGCTTCCCAGGACCTGAGCAAGGATGACCGGGCGATTGCATCCCTGGATAAAGGCGAGGCAATTGTCACAAGCAACTTCCTGAAGTTTGCAGTGCCGATAAAGATTCCGCTTTTTGACTCCGGCAATTCCCAGAACAAAAACATCAAATCCTACCAAAGAGAGTATCTGGGAGTGCAGATTGTGTAAAAATTTATAAACGACAAATCATTCTGAATGTAAATGTTCCAAGATGACCTTGACCGAATATCTGGGCAATTTAAGGTAATAAACAGGCTTTTCAGGGAGCTTGGTGAAATAAAAGACAAAATCACCTACGAACTGAAGAGAAGCCGATTTCTTAAGACAAACCAGGAGCTCTTAACAGAGGTTAAGGGCTGGGTAAAGATTGCGAACAGGGAGACTGGAGAAACTGCAGGAAGGCAAAGAGCAGAACTGGAAGGAATCAAGAATGTGCTTGAAGGGTACAAAGAAAGCCTTTCGAGATCGGAAGAAACAGCAAGCCAAATCGCAATCTACCTGAAATCCCTTGGAGACATGTCAAAAAGCATTAAATTCCTGATTCAGAACCTTGGAGGGAGAATCTTTCTTGAGGATGAGCAGATGCAGGAACGGCTGGAAAAACTTGAAAACGAATTTTTGAAATACTATGGACAGCTTGAGGAGCTTAGAAAATACCTGACACCATTGGAAATGAGCGCCTTTGAATCGTTTGAAAAGGATTATGGGGAAATTTCCGGAAGAATCGAAAAAAGAAAAGAGATTAGGCCATTGCTAGGCCAGGTCCTTTCAGGCATAGTGGCAATCCGTTCAAAACTCCACACAATGCCGCCAAATTTTCAAGCGATTATGCATCTGCAGGAATCAGACCCTGCGCAATACCAGAAAGTAATCAATTTTGAGAACAAGGAAATTCCGCCAATTCTTGACAAAATTTATTCATTGCTCTACAAGTTTAAGGGGCTGATGGCCAGGAGTATGGTAACGATGATTGAAGAAGCCCAGGCCCAATTTACCAATTATATTTTTCAAATTACTAAAGGACTGTCTGCCAAGGTGTAAATAGGCGTTCCCCCGATGGCAAAGCTTTTGCCGGGAAACCGTTCGGATGGTTTTTGCTTAATTACCATGATTCTTCCATCGCTCTCAAGATAGGCCGGAACGCCCTGAGCAGGGTCGAGATGATTGTTTCCCATTATGGCCACGCAAACCGAGTCTTTTCTCAGATTGGCCTGGATAATATTTGCATATTGCCGATTCAGGGCGGGGGTACAGCCGAAAAAAAACAGATGCAGGCAGGGCCATTTGTCAATCAGAGGCCTGGCAGTTTCAGCAAGCATGGAATAGCCATCATTTACCAGCATGTTAATTGCTCTTTCCTCAGGCAAAGTATATCTTGGCAAGTGCTCTATCCCCAGGGTAATATCCCGCCCTTCAGAGACAAGCTTTCTTACAGCATCACGTACAAGCTCATGCATTTTATTATTCACTCGGGATTCAACAGAATGAGTTTCCCCAATCAGAATTACTCTTGAATTTAACAAATCCTCAGCAAAACCAGGAATATCTAATGGTGTCATCGGATTCTAGAGGTAATGAAGCGGAATTTATAAATCTTTCCAATTTCACTACTCAATTGTGATTAAAGAAACCATTTTATATTTGACTTGCATTGAAAACGCATGAAATTCGCGCACATGGCAGACTGCCACATAGGAAGCTGGCGAGAGCCAGTTTTGAGAGATGCAGGCATGAAAGCATTTTCAAAGGCAGTTGAGATTTGCATTGAAAGGAAAGTTGATTTTATTCTTATTTCCGGCGATTTGTTCAACACCTCTTTGCCGGCCATTGACAAGCTAAAGGAAGTAACTTCTGACCTTAAGAAGCTTAAAGACGGGGGCATTCCGGTTTATGTTATCGCAGGCAGCCATGATTTCTCGCCATCCGGAAAAACAATGATTGATGTTCTTGAAAAGGCAGGGCTGGTGGCTAATGTTGTTAAGGGAAATGTTGATGAAAAAAACATTCTTCATCTGAATTTTACAGTTGACAAAAAAACAGGCGCAAAAATAACCGGAATGCTTGGAAAAAAGGGAATGCTTGAAAGAAGGTTCTATGAAAACCTGGATATTGGAGAGCTTGAAAAGGAATCAGGTTACAAGATATTTATGTTCCACACAGCAATTTCCGAGTTCAAGCCAGAGGACATGGATAAGATGGAATCCGCGCCATTGTCGATCCTCCCGAAAAACTTCAACTATTATGCCGGGGGCCATGTGCATTTTGTTTTCAGGGGCAGCGAGAAGGGCTATGGGACAATTGTCTACCCCGGTGCATTGTTTCCCAACAATTTCAGGGAATTGGAAAAATTCGGATTCGGCGGGTTTTACATCATTGACAGGGAAAACATCGAGAGGATCCCCGTCAAAATTCATGATGTGCAGAGAATTGCCATTGACTGCGAGAACATGAGCCCTGCCCAGGCAAATTCTGAACTGATGAAAGAAATCGAAAGCAATGATTTCTCAAATTCAATTGTAACAATCCGCCTCAAAGGCACCCTGGCTGAGGGCAGGCCCTCTGACATTGATTTCAAGAGCGCAGTTTCAAGGCTGACTGAAAAAGGCGCAGTGGCTGTCCAAAGAAACACCTACAGCCTGGGCTCAAAGCAATTTGAATCCGTACGAGTCTCAGGTTCTGTCGAGAGTGTCGAGGAAAAACTGCTGGAGGAGCATGCAGGCCAGCTTGGAATCGGCAAGGAAGAGCTGAAGAAAATAATGGGCGCATTGGCAATTGATAAAGCAGACGGAGAAAAAACCGCAGACTTTGAGGCAAGGCTGTTTGAGAATGCTTCTAATGTTATATTAAATAAAACAAAATAAAAAACCCATTAGAAACAAAAAAATAACCGGCAACCTGGTTTTGATTAAATAATATATACAAATCCCTGATTCTTGATTCAAAAGACTTATAAATAAGTTCCCGTCTGGAAAGAATGGGAAAATGGTAGAACTGCAATTTAATGTACTAAAACAGAACATTCACGCCTTCGAAGACAGGTATTCTCAGATAGAGTGCGAAGGCCTTGCAATAGGAAAAAAAGACAAAGCATTTGGAGGCCTATTTTCTGGAATCAAAAAATTTGTTTCCAGCCAGGACCACATCAGGCTTGCAACTTCTGAAAAGAGATACGAGCCATTCTGGCACATTGCAGGAACGTCCATACTCGAATACAAAAGAACAACAGCAGACGGCTTTGAAACAAAGCCGGAAGTCAAGGACATCAAAATTAACGGGGTTGTGCACCAGATAAAAGAAGGCGCCCATTGGTGCGGCCTGGCCGGCGAGGACCACTGCTTTGAGCAGTACGAGAAGGAAATGATGGTGGATGCCCACACAGGAGAGGTTGGCGATTACAAGAAGTATCTTCAGTTTCCGAGCAGGACAATAAAGCAGACAGAGGAGCTGATGAAGGACAAGGTCGTTGTGGTGCCTGCGAAAGTCAAGGCATCATTCCTGGCAAGGCAGCTGATTAAGGAACTGATTAAGCCGATTCATGCTGACAAGGTTTTGCAGGAGAAGGTAAAGGTAGACCATTTGACACTTTATTTCAGGCCAATTTACGCCTTTGAGTTCATTGACTCAAAAACAGGAAAAAGCTCAATTCTTGACGTTGATGCCCTTACAGGCGAGGTCAAGAAGGGTTCAATTATCGGCAAGGGACTGAAGGAGATATTTGAAGAAGGTGATTTGTTCGCCCTTGGCACAGAGCTTGTTACAGACTTCATTCCCGGCACAAAGGCAGCTGTAATGGTTGTCCAGAAGGTCAGGGCTGCCAGGAAGAAAAAGAAGCAGCAAAGGGAAGACAACCGGCGCAGGATTGGGTCTTAATAGAATTCTAAGAATTATTTACAGTATTGAAATAAATTTATTCTATTACTATGTTGTCACTATTAAGTGATTAAAAAACGAAAGGTTTATATAGGAGCGGCATTTTGGGAGATGTATGTCACCAGCAGAAAAACCCGGATTTAATGATAATAAGACAATATACAGAGTGGGAGACAAAGATTTCCCTGTTCAACCAGCAACCAACGGAACTACAAAGTATGTTCCAGTAGAAGCTCTAGAAGCAACACTTAAACTTTTTCCTGAACAAGACCCTTTCAGCGATTATGATCAATTGAAAATAGCCGGACGAGAATTTACTGCTATTACAGATCCAACAGACGGCCAGACATACGTTCATTTGGATGCTGTCGTTGCTGCCCAGGAAGAATTGCAGTCTCAGCTGAATGCCATACAAAACAAGCCATTCATAGAGGACGCAAGAAAAGGCGACCTGGTTTATGTTAACACAGGCGACGAGTTTGTTATCGGAGTTGTAAGAGACAACATGCCGGACAAGGTTATTCTTGACAGGGCATATGTAGTTCACTCTGCAGACTATCATGAAAGAAAGCAGGACATGAACAAAAAGTTCGAGAATCTTCTCGGAGAAGACCCGGAGTCTGCAAAGAAGAAATATGATGAGTTCAAAGCAAAAATAGAGCCTCCAAAAACACCACTGTCACTATTATTGCATCTTTACCTGCTAGACCAGGACGCAACAAGCCAGAGGGCTAAAATAGTAAAATCAATGAGTGTTGCATTTTTCAGAGACCTCGCCACGGATCCAAAGGATGGCAAGCTCGACCCCGAACTTGCCAAACTCAATTATAACCTTTTCCATACAGATATTACAAGGGAAACTTCCAGAGACATTGTAGACGGGCTGAGAGTCTCAGCTAAAAAAACAACTGTTAATCTTTCACATGTTCCTTTAAAAGAAGGGCCAGATGGGAAGCCGCTTCTTGACTCAAATGGAAAACCAATTTTTGACCATCGGGAATCTGAGGTTTACGAAGCGGTCCGAACACTATGGTATTTATACAGCCTAGGCAAAGGCAATGATACCGCATTTATTGAGCACCCTTTTGATAATCAGAATCTTGATACCTTGGCAGCCTCAGGGGCAAATGGGCATTCGGCAGCAGCGGGCGAAATAGCAAGCCAGCTTATTGACCCAGACTTCAAGGAAAAAATGACCGCAAGCATAACTCCTGATTTGGATAATGGTGGATCCACAGATGAGGTAGTGATTGAAACCGCAGAGGTTTTGCCGGAATGGAAATTTAAGGGCTGGGGACATTCGTCCAAAATTGCGAAGATGTACCAGGATCTGACTAAATCCGTTGTTTCGCTTGAACAGAGAGTCCAGGGACTAAGAAATCCGAAAGAACTTTACAAAGCAATGCCTTCAAGAAGGATAACTGCAGAAATGGCCCAGCAGGATTTAGAGCATGCCAGGTCTCTGCAGAAAATGGCACTGGAAATTGTGAGGGTACCGACAAAAGAAGATCCCCATGGGAAAACCTACGGCTTCAAGATGGGAGCGGATGGCAAAGGAAACGGGTATCTGACCACAGAACATTTGGAAGACGCTCTCGCAATCTTTTGCGGGCATCTTAGGGACATCAAATATCTTCCGACAGATACCATCAAATCAATTGCAACCAAGGCAGGAATAACCATGAACGCTGCAAATTGGCAAAGGATAAAGGATGATGACCTGAATCTGCTCTCAAAAATGTTTTCAGCATATGTTGAGGCAAATGCAAAATTGATAAAGGTCGACCTGTCCAGGGGACCCACACCGAAATTTGAGCCGCTTGCCAAAAAGGACGGAACTCTGACCGAATTTGCAGAGGCATTGGTTCATATTAGCGGGGAATTCAATGAGGGGAAGGATTCTCAAAAGCCAGTGGTGGATGATATTGAGGAAGCATTCGGATATTTGAGGGATGTTTGGGCAGGGCAGAATCCTGAAAAAACTCTCGCAAAAAAGATTGCTGCTGCCAAGGGCGACAAAAACGCACCCAAGGTCTTCAGATTGCTAGGCTTGGCAGACCTTGCCGTCGACAGCCCACAGGAGTTTAGGATAAGCAATACCTAAATAATCTTTTCAATTATTTTTTTAACTTCATCAGCGCTTGCTTTTCCCTTTGATTTTCTCATTACCTGTCCTATCAAAAAGTTTAATGCATTAGATTCGCCTTTCTTGTAGTCATCAACTGCTTTTGGATTCTCTTTAATTGCCTCTTCGCAGAATTTTTTTATTTCAGATGAATCAGAGACAGCTGTTAATTTCTCTTTTTCAACGTATTTCTTCGGCGATTCCTTCAGCCTTCCATCGGCAAGCTTGTTCAGCAAATCCTTTGCTATAACCGGCGTTATTTTTTTAGTTCCCAATAATTCAATTATTTCTATAAAGCGCTCTTCAAACTTGCCTGAAAGCAAATCCTCAACCTCTTTTTTGTTGTAATTTGCAACCCTTGGCAGCTCCCTCCTTATCCAATCTGCGGACAGCGAAGCGTCAACCTTTGCATTTATCAGCCGGTCAAACATTTCAGAAAGCACAAAATCAGATGAAATCACATGGGCATCAGTTGCATTTATCTTCAGTTTCTCAACATATCTCTTCAGCTTCTGGTTTGGCAGTTCAGGCAATTCCTTTTTGGTTTTGTCAACCATTTCCTTGGTTATATCCACTGCAACCAAATCAGGGTCAAATATGTAGCCATAATCCTCTTCTGTCTCCTTTGAACGCAGTGATTTTGTTATTCCCAACCCAGCTTCCCAGCCCCTTGTTTCCTGGATTATTTTTCTGCCTTCAAGAACCTCTTTTTTCTGCCTTTCAATTTCATAAATCAGCGCCCGTTCAATTTCCTTGAATCCAGTGATGTTTTTTATCTCTGCCCTTATGTATCCTGATTCTTTTACAGAAACATTCGCATCTGCCTTTATTATTCTTGTTTTGATATTGAAAATCTTCAAAGACTGCAAAATTGTTATCAATTGCTTCATGAAATCCCTTGCCTCCTGCGGTGAGTAGATTTCCGGCTCTGTAACAATCTCGCAGAGAGGCCTTCCAGAACGGTTGTAATCCACCAAAACAAAAGGAGAGGTTTCCATGCTGCCCTGGTGAGTCAATGAAGCCGGGTCTTCTTCAAGATGAACCCGGGTAATGCCAATCCTTTTTCCCTCAGCCAGCTCAATAAATCCCCTGCTGCCAAGAGGCATTTCATACTGCGTAATCTGATAGTTCTTTGACATATCAGGATAGAAATACACCTTTCTTGAAAAAATCAGCTCAGGAGCAATGCTGCAATTCAGTGCCATCGCAAGTTTCAGAGCATATTCAATCGCCTTTTTGTTAACAACCGGCTTGCTTCCCGGCATGCCAAGGCAGACTTCGCAGGTTGCTGTATTGGGCACCTCTGCCTTGGTGGGGCAGCTGCAGAATAATTTTGTATCGGTATCTAGTTCAACATGAATTTCCATTCCGATTATTATGTCCTTATCGAATTTCATAGTGTTTTCTCGCTAAATTGGATTTACGAGGAATGGCCTCGGGGCACATTTCGATGACTTTTTCTATTACCTCAGGCGAATTTGGAAATGCGCATGCGCATTTTGTGCAAAAACTTTTTCCAGGATTGTAATATTTTGGGCTTCTGTGCATAAGCATTTCAAACGCGTAAAGGCATATCAATGCTATCCGGGAATCTTCAAGTTTGTCAAAATCATTCAGAAGGCGCATCGCCTCCGCATCCCTTCCCTGATTGGCAAGATAGTATGACATGTCTCCCTTGAAATGACAGTCTTCTGCTCCAAAGGCGCTGAAAAACTCCAGGTCTCTTCTCTCAACAGGGCTATTTGTAAAAATTTGCGAATGTATTTTTTCCTTTAAATCTTCTGCAAAAGAGTCAAAAACATCCTCCCTCCTCTCTCCCAAATCAGCCAGGAACTGGACAACATAGTCTTCCTCAACCCCTCCATGCAGATAAAGAAGGCGCACAGTTTCCGCAGCCAGCCAGGAAACATCGCTATCCTGCAAAAGGTCTATTCCATTAATAAGACTCTGGGAAGTTTCGTAATCACCCCTAGAAACAGCGAACATTGCATTGTAAACTGTGACTAACTCATCTTCTTTAAAGTGCCTCGCCAGGGTTTCTACTGTGCTTCCAAGCTGGTCAATCTCACCTCTGATTAGATGATATATTATTGAACGCCTTAGGAACGAAAGATTTACTGACTCTGGCATTTCATAATCCATATGCGGAACCCTCTTCTCTGCCTTTTCCCTAAGCCTTTCGTCAATTTCTTCCTGCGAAATTACTGCCAGCGGCCTCATCCTCATCGCTCCACCTCTTTTGCAAACTGCAGCAGCTTTCCTTCCTGCAGATGGTCTGCAATCATCATCATTCCAACCGGAAGATTTTTCTCCATTCCAATGTTAACTGAAATGTGGGGCAGTCCTGCAAGATTAGGGCCCAAGGTCATTATGTCCATCATGTAATTCTGTAAGGGTGTAAGTTTTTTTGCCTCATCAAACGTCGGAGGCAAAATCGGCATTGTGGGGCAGATTAAAACATCATATTTCATGAATGCCTTTTTGTACTCCTCGATCAAAACAGTCCTTGCCTTTGCTGCCTTAAGATAATAGGCCTCCCTGAAGCCGGACATCCTTGCGAATGTACCGAGAATTATTCTCCTCTTTGCCTCTGCCCCGAAATTAAGCGACCTCACCTTTGAAAAGTATTCATTGAAGCTTCCCTCCAGCTTTTCGTGGGCGCCATAACGCATTCCGCAGTATTTCGCAAGATTTGTTGATGCTTCTGTTGTTGCAATTAGGTAATAGGCTGCGACAGAATACTTTGAATTCAAAGGCAGTTCTATTTCCTCATAGCTTATATTAAGACTAACCAGCTTGTCCTTTATTTTCTTTGAAATTTTTTCATCTGTCCCCTTTCCAAATGTTTCTTTTATCAGAGCGACTTTCAGTTTTTTGCCATCTTTTTTCAGATAGTCCAGGTAATTTTCCTTTTTTGCATTCAAGGATGTTGAATCCCGCTCATCCCTGCCGGCGATAACGCTCAGCATCAGTGCGCAGTCCTCAACAGTTTTTCCCATTGGCCCGATTTTTGTCCAGCGAATTCGCATAGTCCATCATTCCCCATCTTGAAGCCAGGCCATAGGTTGGGCATAATCCGACAACGCCGCAAAATGATGCAGGCGCAACTATCGAGCCTCCTGTTGATTCGCCCAAAGCAATATGATTGAATTGTGTTTTCTGGGAAAACCCCCCAGCTCCTCCTGAAGAGCCTCCGCATACCCGCTTTTTATCAAAAGGA
The DNA here is from genome assembly GCA_903904885.1 of uncultured archaeon. Lineage (GTDB taxonomy): Archaea > Nanobdellota > Nanobdellia > Woesearchaeales > CAIVOO01 > CAIVED01. Next base: position 16,951 of record CAIVED010000026.1, read on the forward strand.
TTCAGCGGGATTTTGAAGCCAACCCCAACATTGACAGAAAAACTTCCAAACCCAAATTCATCCTGAGCTGTTTTTCCGATTATTATTGCTCCTTCATCAATGCATCTCTGAACTACAGTCGCATTGAATGTTGGATAGTAGCCTTTCAATATCTTTGAGCCAGCTGTTGACTCAACATCTTTAACAGTTATGCAGTCTTTTACAGAAACCGGCAATCCCAAAAGCATTCCCTTCGCTTTTCCTGCCTTGACTTTCTTATCAATTTCCTTTGCCTGCTGGATTGCGAGCTCTTTTGAGATTGTGTTAAAATAGTTGTATTCGCCATTTATTTTTTCAGATTCTTCAATGACTTTTCTTATGTTTGCCTCTGCAGAAATCTTTCCTTTTCTTACGTTCTCAATAAACTCAAGAGTGCTCATACAGCCCTCGGGCCCTTGAAGTAGCCATCCTTTTTGTTGGGGGAATTTTTCAGCGCATCTTCCTGGGAAAGGCATTTGCCAATCTTGTCTTCCCTCACATTATTCTTAATCTCAACCGGCTGGAAGCTTGGCCTTACATTTTTGGTGTCAATCTCATCCAATTTTGAGAAATTCTCCAGGACTTCCTTCAACTGGGGGATGAATTCGTTTATTTCGGCTTCGGAAAGCTTCAGCCGGGCGTTTTCAGCCACTTTCCGGATAAGCTCCTTGTCAACTTTCATGGCCATTAAATCCGCTAATTTATTTATATAATTATCTGAATTATCTGTTAAGAATCGAATAATGGGGGTTTTTCATTTGGGCATGAATTTCTCATCCTGGAAATGTTCGCAAATTACGCCTGTGTCAGCAAAGATTTCAAACCCGTTTGCAAGCGCGTCCTGGCAGAAGAACACATCATCATAGCCATCCTTTTTTTCAGATGCCCTGAACGTGATTTTCTCAAGAACGCTTTTATGAATCAGCACAGCGCCAAGCCCGCAGGCAGCGATTTTGATTAATTTGTCCTTTGGCAATTCCCCGGGTTCATACCTCTTGCAAAGAAGCCCCTTTTTCATTGCCGCAGCAACCTCAGGCCCTATTTTCGGGTTTTTGGCAATAAATTCCTCAGCTTCTTTTCCTTCAAAAAACCGCCACAAAAGCGGATGGTCTTTGCCATCATCCATTCGCATATTGTACACCGCAGAGATTATCAGCTTGTTATGCGCCAATAATTTTTTTATTATATCTTTCGGGGGAATTACGTCCTGCTCAAGGCTGAGGAAATAATCATATTTTTCAATTACCATTTTCCTGAGAAGGTTCCTGCAGGCAACTATTTTTCCCCGCACAGAAAGGTCTTTCTCATTAAGATGCCAGGCATTTATGCCAAGAGATTTTAGCTTCTCATAATATTCATATGCAGATGAATTGTCAACAAGCACAAAATCATAATTGCCATAGTCAAGATTTTTCACAGCACCTGCATATTCTTTCAGGCAGTATGCCTTGCCATCATAGGTCGGGCAGCCAACCAGGATTTTTGGATTCATCTCAGGATTCAATAAACAGGCAATATTAAAAAGCTTATCTTTCCCGGTCTTCCCATGTTCCTAGGCAAATTCTAAAACAAAATTCCTGCTTCTGGTTCTTGCATTAGTCTTGCTGTTTGTTTGGCTTCTTCAGCATTATTGCCATGCAAGAATATGGTAATACCTGCTGCAAGCAGGTTAAAGCAGGCCTGGCAATTCAGGCAAACAGCTCAAGCAAGAAGCGGAGTTAAGGCCTGCCCAGCAAACGGGTTGTTTTTCCGGGTAGAAACTATTGAAAAAAGAATAATAATGCGAGGGACAGGATTCGAACCTGCGTAGGCACTGAGCCAGCAGATGGCTCCCAAGGTGTCGTCATCGTATCGCTTTTGCGAAACACGGCACCCGAATGACTTGAGTTTAGGCATTTTAGTGCTATTACACCAAAAACTGCCCCGTTTGGCCACTCCGGCACCCTCGCCTGGAAAATAGAACAAATAGCAGGTTTTTAAAGGTTATTAAAAGAAAGAAAAAAAATCAGGCAGTTCCTCTCAGACTGTTAAGCATTTCCATGTACTGCTTTGCGGCTGCTGCCTGCTGTTCAGGGGTTGAATTTGAGCCATTTGGCAGCATCAATGAGCGGCCAACATTGACAATTACATTTTCAGGATTAAACTGTTCCCAGATAGCGCCTGCTTCTCCTCCCTGTGCCCCGACTCCTGGAAGCAATACTAACCTATCTTCTCCAGCATAGCCTCTTGCACTTTTTATTTCTTCATCCTTAATATGGTTTTTCTTGCTTGGCGCTCCGATTACTATCCCGTCAATGCCAAACTTCCACGCATCACTTGCCAATTTCAGGTATTGCTTTACATGTGGAAAAGCATCCTTGCCGACAAGAATCAAATCCTCTGTAAGATAGGGGCTAGTACCTTGATAAGACTGCCAGTTATTGGCAAGAGGAACAAGTTTATTCTTCTCTGCCTCATATTCAGGATTGCTCATCAAACACATTGAAATAACACCAATATCATATTTTTTGCCTTGCTTTGCAGCCTCTTCCATGTTGCCTGCAAATGGCGCAATAGTTACTGCATCAGCACCGCTCTGCTTGGCAGAGAACATTCCTGCATCATTTGTATCGCTTATGTCTGCAAGCTTGGCATCCAGTATAACAACCAGTCCGGCTTCATGCGCAAATGAAGCTAGGGTGCGCAAAGCTCCCTCATCACCAATGCCTCTCCAGTATTGCAGGTTTGGCTTGATTGCAGCACAGAATGGGGCAATTGCATTTACATAGGCCGCAGACCATCCAAACTTGCTTGCCCTTTCTGGCAAGCCATTCGTTCCCCTTCCCAGCTCAAACTCAGCAGGGTCCAACCCTGCGCACAAAACAGAATTCTTTCTTTTAACTGCTTCAAGCCATTTTTCTTTGAATGCCATTTTAATTCCCCCGAAATATCTAGTAAATATCTAGTCAAAAAAAGCCAGCACATATAAAAACATTTCTATTCTAGAATGGTGACATCTATGCCGGCCCGCCAACCTGGGTTGCGGTCATGGTTATTGTAGAATTATGCACCCCGGAAGCAACATCGCTGGGAACAATCAATTTTGCAGGAATCTTGAACTTGTCGGCATCATTCTGGTACTTCAAAAGCGGGCATAAAGTAAGCGGCGTTTCGGTAGAATTCGAAACCTCAGCATAAGTGGTATTCAAATCAGCACAGGCACCTGATTCATCAACAACCCCTTTAATTTTGAAACTTGGAGAGGTGCCCCCAATAAACTGACCGGCATTCTTATTCGCAGTATAGTTAACATTTATATCCACTGTACCATCATTCTCAACATAAATAAAACTCGGCGAAAAAGACCAGGTGCCGTTGATACAACCGCCACCTCCTCCGCCACCAGCAGTTATATTGCCGTATTCTTGAACATCATCAAAACTGCTCTCGCCATTTCCATAGAAAAGCAGTGTTCTGCCAATTTGGGTATCAAAAACAACACGAAACTCAGTATATCTGGCGCCATTTAAAGCATAGCCTGTGTCTGTCCAGTCAGTTCCATCATACTCCCAGGTATCATTTAAACTCGTCCCATTTTCGTCACTGCCCCCTGCAAGAACAACCTTTTTTCTTACAGAATCATAGGTCATCCCAGCATTTTGCCTGGGCAATGGGGAATGCGCAGTGCTTATATTCACCCAGTCAGTTCCATCATACTCCCAGGTATCAGCAAAAACATAATCCCCTGTCCATCCAAAAATAACTGTAACATTCCTGTTGCTGTCAAACGCAATGGGCACTATCTCCCTAGGAGGAGGCCTAACATCATTGGACTTGTTTTCCCAGGTATTTGAGCTTGCATTGTATTCCCAGGTTTCGTTTGAATCATAACCGCTGTCTATCCCCCCAAAAAGGACCGTTACATTTCTTTTGCTGTCGAAAGCCATTGAAGGCCATTGTACTGGAGGAGGGCTTTCACCCAAAGGACTCAATTTTTCCCATTTTTGGCTCGAGTTAAATTTCCAGGTCTCGTTTGAAGCGCAAAAAGCGTAACAACTCCCCACATTTCCAGGAAATCCCCCAAAAAGTATTACTGCACCTATTGAAGAATCATAAACCATTGAAGTTAAGGTCTGTTGCGGAACACTTGACAGGTCTGTCAAATTCGTCCACTGCTTACTGGAATAATTAAACTGCCAGGTTTCATTAGATAAATCTCCGCCCACGTCACCTCCATAAAAAATAGAAACATCCCTCTGCGAATCATAGGCAACAAACTCGTTGAAGCCCTGAAGCGGCTTGTCTCCGGTAATCCCGGTAACATTAAACCAGCCAAAGATTGAAGAGCCACCAGTTCCCAAAGAACTGTCCAGAATCGCAAATGTCGCATTGGCATCAACCCTGCCTTCCCCGAAATCAACAGCATTTGTAACAAGAACCGAAACCTCACTGGTAAGATTAAATGCCGTGTTCGAGCTTCCACTGCTCGCCTTACCGGTCAAATAAACAATGCTCCTCGGGACAATTAAAAAACTGGCCAAAGAAATTATAATAAGAATTCCAACCAGCAGCGCAATTGACTTATTTTTCAAAAAAAACACCTCTTGCGCATATAACGAATAAACCCCTTTATAAATCTTTTTTATTCAAAAACATTTATAAATAAACCGGGAAATACAGCAGTAATGATAGAAATCTGCACAGTAGGCGGCTATGATGAAGTCGGCCGCAACATGACCGCAATAAAGGTTGACAATGAAGTTGTTATTCTTGACATGGGCGTTTTCATGGATAAATACATCCCATTCAACAACGCATTAGAAGAAGGAATGTCTTTAAATCCAAATGAGCTGATTCGCGCCGGAGCTGTTCCAGACATAAACCTGATTTCTGACTGGCAGAAAATGGTCAAGGCAATTGTCCTTAGCCACGGCCATCTGGACCATGTGGCAGGAATTCCCTATCTTGCGGACAGGTTCAAGGCGCCGCTAATATGCACAGAATACACTGCTGAGGTCATAAAGGCAATAGCATCTGACCAGAAGCTAAAGCTGTCCAACAGAATAAAGGTTCTAAACCCTAATTCCTCGATAAAACTGACCAACAGCATCAAGATTGAGTTCATCCAGGCAACCCATTCAATCCCCCAGACTGTAATGATTGCGCTGCACACAAAATACGGGACAATAGTTTATACAAATGATTTCAAGTTTGACAATTCGCCAATTCTTGGAAAAAAGCCGAATTATGAACGGCTGAGAGAGCTTGGGAAGCAGGGCGTTCTCGCGGTTTTCATGGACTCGATTTATTCCTCTGATGCAAAAAAAACACCCTCCGAGGCAGTTGCAAGGGAAATGCTCAAAGAGGTTATGCTGGGAACAGAATCCGAGGGAAAGCTGGTCATTGTAACAACATTTTCATCGCACATTGCAAGGCTGAAATCGGCAGTTGAATTTGGCGGCCTTATGAAAAGGAAAATCATATTCCTCGGGCGCTCATTGTCAAAATACATCGGAGCTGCAGAGAACATAAATCTCGTTGATTTCTCAAAAAAAGGGGAAGTCGTAAGGTTCAGCTCCATGATAAAAAGCAAGCTGAAAGAGGTTGAAAAAAAGGGGAGGCAAAAATACCTGCTTATTGTAACAGGCCACCAGGGCGAACCCGGAAGCGTTCTGCAGAAAATCATTTCCGGCAAGCTCGGATTCAGGATAGGCTATGAGGATTTGGTCATTTTTTCATGCACAGTCATCCCAACAGAAATAAACAGGAAGAACAGAGAAGATTTGGAAAAGGCCCTGAGGGCAAAGGGAGTCAGGATTTTCAGGGATTTGCATGTTTCCGGCCACGGCGCAAGGGAGGATGAACGGGACCTCCTGAACATGCTAAAGCCCAAATACATAATACCCTCCCACGGCCCAAGGGAAATGGTAAAGGGCGCTGCTGAGCTTGCCCAGGAAATGGGCTATGATAAGGACAGGATTAAATTCTCCCACAATGGGAACAGGTTTAAAATAGGGTGATTTCATTTAAAAACCCCAATCGCAACCTTTTTATACTGCCTCTTTTATTTTATTTACTAAGGGGGGTTAAAAAAGATGAGGTTGACTCTTACAGAACCAAAGTATTTCAGGGACAGCGTATC
>CAIVED010000027.1 GCA_903904885.1 uncultured archaeon
ACAAAGGACTGGTTGCACTGAAAGAAGTGTTAATTAAATTATTAGTTGAGTTGTAGATTCTTGTTGTGATGTTAAATGAGTTCGCGTCAGACGCAGTTGTATTCGCCTGGACATAGCTTCTTGCCACGAAAGTTCCTGATGCATCAGTCGGAGACACAAACTGCACCCCAGGCTTTATGCTGTCAACAGTAAAATTCAAGGTTGCCGATGAATTTATATTCGTTGCATTATCCGAGCAGGTAACATTCCACCAATGCAAGCCGTTTGCGAATCCAGAGACAGTATAATTTGCTGCTGTGTTGTTTGCAGAGGCAATATTTGAAGCATTCAGAGAATTGTCTATGCTCAAATTGCAGCTCATTGCCAATGCAATGTTGTCAGTTGCTGTCCAATTGAAATTAAATGAAGTATTGCTTGTGAAAATTCCCCCCGGAGGATAGTTCAGATTCACAACCGGCTTCACCGCATCAACCGTGAAATTACTTGTTACAGACGTATTAACATTCGCAGCATCATCAATGCAGGTAACATTCCACAAAAACAAGCCGTTCGCAAAACCGCCAACACTGCGGTTAGTGGCTGTATTATTCAAAGAAGAAACATTCGAAATATTAACAACATTATTAATGGAAAGATTGCACGTCAAATTCAAATCCTGCCCATTGGTAGCAGTCCAATTAAAATTAATCGAATTAACATTGGTGAAAAAGCCGCCAGCAGGAAGATTCAAAGTAACAGATGGCTTAACGGTATCAATTGTTATATTCCTTGTCTCGGTTGTATTCTTATTCCCAAACGAATCATAGCCCGTTGCATTGAAATAATAAATCCCATCCGCCAGAGAAGTATAATTCACAAAATCAGGCGAAGTTGCAGAGGATGTTGAATTTATCAGGAGATTGCTTAGATTATACAACTTGATTGTCACATTGAGCAGGTGCGCATCAATTGCAGTCGAATTCACAACAATGTTGTTTCTCGCTATGTAGGTTCCTGAAGTTTCCGAAGGCAAAACAAGAGTGACATTTGGAAGAGTTGCATCAACAGTGAAGTTTCTTGTGGCAGAGACATTTGTGTTTGGAGTGTCATCCCAGCAGGTTACATTCCAGAGATATGTTGCATCTGCAAAGTTTGCCACAGAAAGATTTGTTGCAGTGTTATTGAGGGAAGAGACATTGGTTGCATTTACCGCGTTGCTTACTGACAGGTTGCAGGTAAGGTTTGTGTCAATATTGTCTGTCGCAGTCCAGTTGAAATTAATTGACCTGCTGGAGCTGTTGAAATCATTCGCAGGAAGATTCAAGGTAACAGCCGGTTTGACAGCGTCACTAACCTGTATTGTGAAATTTGTTTTTACTGTGTTGTTTATGTTGTTGAATGAGTCGTTTGCAATTATTGTAACATTGTACAATCCCGCCGCACTTGTGTTAGTGAAAGTCAGGTTGTAGCTTGATGAAGAATTGCTCATTGAAAGGAGAAGGCTTGTTGAGTCCCAGGTTATGTTTGCAAATACCTTGTCAAGGGCGTAGTTGTCGGTTACGTTTGCTGTTATGTTCACAGAAGTTCCGCCAGTGTAGTTGTTGCCCGCAGCAGGAGTCAGGTTTAAAACAGTTGGAGCGATGTTTTCCATTATCAGAAGGCTGTTTGAGGTTAGTGTCGTTCCGTCCTGGGTGCCGTCATTGGGAGTTACCTTGCAGGTCCAGTTCTGCATCACAGCAAGATCCTGGGACAGCACCATGTTTGTTTTGTTCTGGTAAAGTGAATTTATCTGGGCAGGTGAAAGGGCGTAGCTATAGATAACCGCATCGTCAATAGTTCCGTTGAACATTGCCGCAGGAGGAGCGAATGACTCCATTCCCATGACCAATGGAACAGGAGTCGCTGTGAGCGGGGGGGCAGTTGCATTGAGGCATGCTTCATTTGATGTGTTGCCCAGCCTGTCAAGCTGGCCGTTAATATATGTTGCAAGTATTCTTGAGCTGTTGTCATAAACACCCACCACATAATACCAGTTTCCCGGAACAATATTAGTTCCGCCGGCAATGTCCCTGTTAAGGCAGGTAGCGCTGCTGGCATTTCTTACCTCCATCTCTGCCCTGAACAGCGAGCCATTATTATAGATGCTAAGCTTGTATCCCCCGGAAGTGCTTCCCTGCTTTGCAAAAATCTTCATGTCGCTTGCATTGCTTGATACCTTTACCCATGCTGCCAGGGTTATTGCAGTAGTTATGTTCAGCGAAGTGCTGTCTGTAATGTTTATCGAATCGTTTGTTAGCCCTCCGTCAAACATGTAGGCGCCTTTTCCGTCATGGCCGCCTGTGCTGTTCCAGGTTGCTCCCAAAACCACTCCGTTATTTGCAAATCCGGAATAATCCTTTGTAAATGTTGAATTGCTTCCTCCCTCAAAAGGAATGTTGAGCTCTGTTACCGATGTCCCGTTGATGAACCAGTTGTAGATGCTTTTTACAGGATTGCTCTCTGGGTCAGCTGTTGACTGGTTGTAGCAGGTAAGGTTTTCTGTCGTGAGATTTGTGCCGAAGGTTGAATTCAGGATTGGAGTTGACTGGGTTGGGGGGGAATTTACATTCACTGTGAAATTCAAAGGTGCAAATGCGCACTGGCTTTGGTTATTGCACGCATAGCAGTTCCACAATATTTTGCCGCTGAGGCTTGTTCGATTAAACGCTGTTGAATTCGCCGTCCCGCTTAGGCTGTTTGTTCCGTTTGCCTGCCAGGTTCCTGTGTAATTCCAGTAGAATGTTATGTTAGTTAGATTCGCGGCAGTGGTTGCATTGCAGGTGAAATTAACAGAGTTTATTGAGGTTACGCTGCCATCTGCGGGACTCACAAGGGATGTATTCACTCCCTGAACCTGGGCAGTATAGGAGACATTGAAATAGAGCGCATCCCAGATAGTGTATCTTGTGCCGCCCCCTGTGGAACGGCGGGCTTCCGACCTTATCATTGATTTGTTGCCTGAAGAACTGAAGAAATTTTCGCATGCCCAGGTCTTGTTTAATGTTACATTTGTGCAGGTGAACGAAGGAGCTCCTACGGGACAGGTTGTAGTCATATTCGTGAAGTTTGTCCCATTCTGATTATCAATTGCAATGTAGCAGTCTCCGCCGGGATCGGTTGTGTTCCATTTATAACAAAGATAAACACTGTCAACACTCTGGCAGTCGCTGACGCTCAGGTTGTACTGTTTTATCCTGACACCTGCATACCCTGTGCTCGTCATGCTGTGGGTTTCATTGTAGCCGTCAGCGCATCCCAAATAGCTCCCGCCGGAACCGCAGGCAGCAGGATAGGTTCCGTTGCAAACCGCGCCAAAGCTTCCCTTTGTAGCAGTTTGCTCTGCAGAGCAGTTGCTCGCCCCTGTATTAAATATTGCATCGTGCAGATAGTCAAATTCAAGATAGGCGTTTGAATCATTATCCGCGTTGAAAATCTTGAGGTCAAAGGTGTCGCTGCTGTCATTCATGTTTGACAGGGCAACATCATACATCCCGGGCTCTGCTATTACAGGTGTTGATGCAAGAAGAACAGAGCCGTCTTTTTCATAAACCTCAATTGAAGTGTTCGAGCTTTGGTTGTTTCTGGCATAGATGTTAATCACATTCCCGTTGGTCATGTTTTCGCTGAACCACGCCCGGACGTACTGGTTCGCATAAACCGGCTCCGACCAGATGCCATCCTGCGCAGAAATCTGAGGGTAGATATCAGAAATAACCGAGCGGTTTTCATCAAGGTGCTGGGCGGTTGTTATGTTGATTTCAGCAAAACCAGGATCCCCCCGGGTCAAGGAAAAATCATAGCCCTGGCCTACAGAAAGTCCGTTCATTATCGTAACCCAGCTTCCGCTGCAGCTCTGCAAAGCAAAATCCCAGTCCTTGCACTTGAAAAGATAATTTCCTTTTGCAACCGCCTTGACATCTGCGCTTTTGAAATCAAGCCCGGACGCATCTATTGAATAGGCCTGGGCAAACCCAAATTTTGAGGGGCTCGGCGTTCCAATCTTCAGGTTGCCTATGCTGCTCCTGTTTGCCTTCGGGAAAATTACCGCGGGCGCCTGGCTTGAATTAACCGCATTTCTTATGGCATTTCCGGTAATTGACAAAACATTTGAAATGCCCCCAAGAATGCTGTGATTCGAGCCGGGAATGGAAACAATTGACGGGAAAACTGAGAATATTGCTAGCGCTAGGAAAACAACCAACACCGCCAAGATTGCAAATCTAACCCGCTTTCCCTTTTTTTTCAAATGCCTTTGCCTCTCTTTCAAGCAATTCTATTATCAAAGATTTTATCGTAACAGAATTTTCTGCGCAGTAAATCTTCGCCTTCCTGTGCAGCTCGTCGCTGAGTTCTATGTTTATGTTTCCCATTTTCTAATTTAGTTTATTTAGTTCATCTAATTCAATTAGCTTATTAAGCTTAATTAACTTATTAAACTTATTTAAAGTATATACTTTATATAAATTACTTACTTTTTCATTTATAAAGTTTTCTGTTTTTTTAGAAAAAATGCAATCAAATCCTCTATTTGAAAATGCCACTAATTCCGCCCCATAAAAACCATCCCCACAATGGAAGAAATAACTTTGTTTATTTAAAAATCTTTTGTAATTATTTCCTTTTCCTTACAACAATCACTCTCAAAACAATCCCAAGAACAAATGCAGCAACAGCCCCGATTGTAAGGTAGTTTGTCAGCGCAGGCTCAAGAGCAAAATATGAAATAATCGCGCCTGCAAGGCCTGCGAATGCCGCAATGATTAGCAGTATTGAAATGACGGATAAAACAGCAAGCCCTATTCCCTGAGTCCTTGGTGATTTTTCCCTGAAGAAATCCGGCTTGGCTTTTGCTTCTGCCCTTGCAGAGGGCTTTTCGTAAATCCTCTCAAGTTTCTCAATCTTCCGTTCATCACGGACAATCTCAGATTCCTGCCTTCTTTCAAATCTCTTAAGCGACATGACCTCTTTTTCCAAATCAAGAATCTTTCTTGTAAGCAGGGACTCCATTCCCTTCATGTTTCTTTCGATGTCTGTGTACCGGGCATACAATCTTGAACTCTCCCTAATCTCCCTTATCTCCTTTTTCTCAAGGTCAATCTCTGACTGGATTCCTGCAAGCTGCTTTGCAAACTCTTTTTTTGACAATGATTCAGATTCAACAAGGCCTATGTATCTCCTGAGTTTTACCAGGTCGGAAAGCTCTGTTTTCATTACATCAAATTCATGGTTTATGCTTTCAACAATTGACTTTACCTGCTCTGAGGTTACATTCTGCGCCGTGCTCTGGTTTGTCTTCAGAATCTCCTTTGCAAGCAAATCAACCCTTGCGTTCAGCAACCCTGTCCTTTTTTCAAGCTCAGAGGCTGTGATTGTGTCCTTTATTTTTTTGATTTCAGCAACTTCCCTTTTCATGGAGACAAGTTCCTGGGTGACATTTGCTGCCAGTTCTTTCATCTGGCCCTTTGTGGCAACTACCTTCATTTGCTCGGTTATTCTTGAGAATACCTTCGCGGTGTTATTATTGACATCTTCAATATTTCTGGTGAGAGAATTTGTGTATTCTACAACTTTCTTGTTTGTGCTTGAATTGATTTCAGAAAGCTTCCTGGCAATCTCATCCTTTAGTTTTTCGAATCTTGACTCAAAGTCCTTTTTGTCTATTTTCTTTTCATCGACTGCCTTGATTGATGCGTCAAGGTCCCAGATTTTCCTGAGATTGTCGTTTATCTCGCCTATTTTTATCTTGAGGGCGTTGATTTTTTCCTTTGGGGCGTAGTCCTCCCTAATCCTGTCAACATCCTCCTTAACCCTGAATGAAGCTGAAATTGATTCAGACTGCTTGGACTTGATTTCATCCATGTCGCTTTTTATGCCTGCAAAAGAATTTTTCAGTATAGCCTTAAGCTGTGATAGTTCGTCCATTTCAAGTACCCCAAATCACCCCTTAAGAGTGTAAAAAACATATCAGGTATTTAAAGGTTTTGTTTATTAAGTACTTTAGAATAGTAATAATTATAGTTATAACTTTATAACTATAATAGATACATCATTTATAAACGAACCGTCTAAACGTCCTGCAATTCAGGCAGTAACAAACTACCTTTCCTTTGGAAACCCTGACCCTGCAGTTCCTGCCGGGAACAAAATAGCTCAGGCATTTCCTGCAGAACCTCCTTTTCAGCTCCCGGGGAATCGGGGTCTTGGTTTTTGTTGACAGCGACCAGGCAAGCTTCACATACCTGTCCGCAAGCTCCTGCCTGGCAGACTCCGCCTGCCTGAAAAGCTCCCTAATCTGGCGCTCAGCAGTTTCCCTGATTTTCGCATTTTTTTCTTTCATCTGCCCGGCAAATTTCAGTTAAGTTTTAATATACCCTGTGATGTTCCAGTGACATGGGATTTATAAAAATGCTCTTTTTCAGGAAGGAGAAGGCAAAGCCGAGAAAAACAAGGGTAAGCGTTTCCGAGCTTCAGGAACAGTATCAGAATCTTCTGGGAGACAGCCTCAATGAATTTGAAACAGAGGTGTCGAGAATGCTGAGGGACACTGAAGACAGCAAGAGAGAGATAGTCCCCCTTCTTGAGGAGCTCAGGAACGCAGAGCTTAACAATGACAAGACCCCCATGAAAGAAAGGCATTTTATGGAGGGCAACCGCCTTTCCTACATAAAGACGGTGAATAATTTTGCATCAAAAATCAGCGAGCCTGAAGACATATCAGATGAAACAGCAAGGGTTTATCTTGCAGAATACGCTGAAAACGCCGATGAGTTCAAAAAAGCCTCATTCAGGCCGGGCCAGATAACATCGCATTTCTTCGGGGACCTTCTCAAGAGAATAAATGCGCAGCTTGCAAGGATAGACAAAAATTCAAAGGACCTTCTTGCGCTTATGAAAAGCGACAGCGTAAAGCTCCTGTCAGAAACAAAAAACAGGATAACTGCGCTGCAGAAAGAGATTGAAAAAAATGAGGCCCATGCAAAGGCGCTGGAACAGGCGGAAATTGACTATGAAGAGCTGAAGAAAGAAAGGGCCTTTTTCGAGCAGAGGGTCAGTTCAATCAGAAAAAACAGCTCCTTCGCCCAGCTTGGGGAGCTCAGCAGCCTGCTTAGGCGGACAGAGGAGGAGCTAAAAATAACCGATGCAGAGTTCATTGACAATTTTCTCCAGATTGAAAAGGCGCTTAAGAAATTCTCAAAAAGCGATGATGAAACTCTCATAGGCAAATACATTGACGACCCGGTGTCAACTGTTCTCAGCGACCCCGACCTGAGGATTCTCGGAATACTGGCCAAAACAAGCGAGGCTCTCAAAAGCGGCGCCCTTGAGATAGAGGAGAAAAAGAAGGAAAAGCTTGCCGAGAAAATAGCATCCCTCAGCAGGGAAAAGTTCACAAAATTCATAATATCCCATAACGACCTGACGCTAAAGATAAATGAGTTCAGCAGGCGGCTCAAGCAGAACAACTCCCAGAGGGAGCTTGATGACATAAAATACAAGCTTGAGCACGTCCAAAAAAAGCAGGAGACTGCCGGAGAGAACATAAAAAAGCTCAACCAGCAGATTGAGAATTCGCGGATAGTTGAGTTCAAGGAAAGCATAGAGAATGCGTTTGAAACCATGAATTCGCCAATAGAGGTGGAGATTTATGAGGATAAGGATAAAAAAGGCGGAGTATAAGCTTACAGGCATCATTGCGGTTGGAGTGGCTGCCTGGCTGACAAACAACTTTCTTTCGCTGATTGATTTGATACTGAAGCAATGAAAACCCTGGAAGAATTCACCGGCTGTTTCACCAATGAAAAAATAGATGGCATCATAACCCTGAGAAACTGCTCCTTTCTGGCTGATGAAGAATTAATCAGCCTGAAAAACAGGGCAGGGCGGGAGCCGTTTTCAATCGGCCTTTTTCTTGGGGAGATTAAAAAAAACAATTTTGTTCCCGGCACCCCCCTTTTGGACATGATATCAAAAATGTCTGACAAAAAAATATTTGTGAACCGGAAAACCGCATGGCTGTTTTTGTGCGGCAGGGATATTTTCGGCAGGGGAATTGCAAAGTCAAACGTGAATAAAGGCCTTGCGCTGGTGCAGAATGAGGCTGACGAGAATCTCGGCTACGGGGAGATTATTGCAGACCTGGGCAATAAAGACAAGGTTGTTGTTAAGAATCTTTTTGACAGGGGGAATTTTCTTAGACGGGAGAGAAATGGAAGATAAAACTATTCTTGTTGAGTATGGAACAAAAAAATTTCCTCCAGACCCAGGCAAAAACGACCTTTACATATTTATCAGGCCGCTTCCCAGAAACCCGGTTATGAATGAAACTGTTTGCTCAATTGTTACCGCGGTGTCAGAAAGCAGCATCAGGCTGGTAATAGACCGGGAAGAGTGCATTGAACGAAAGCTGGATGCTGAGCTTGACGGAATTTTTATGAGAAGGATAAAAACCAATTCGCATGGGGATAATTCTCCGGATATTTTAGTTGGAATTGCTTTTATAGAAAAGTATGGGATTGATAGCGCTCAAAATCTTATCAGGCAGTACCTGCCTGACCAAAAATGCGAAATGCCTGAAGGCGATGGCACTGAGTTTCTTCACGAAGATCTGCCCCCAGACTTTTGGGGCAGATAACCAAAACCATTAAAAAGATTGAAGCTAAAGCGACAGTGAGGTGAGCAAATGGCAAAAATAAAGCTGAAATGGGAATTTTCGCTTGTGATGTCCCTGCTTTTCGGATGGACCGGTGTTGACAGGTTCATGATGGGCCAGGTTGGCTGGGGCCTTCTGAAGCTGGTAACCTGCGGAGGGGTTATGGTCTGGTGGCTTGTCGACATGATTCTTGTTGCCACAAGGCACAAGTTCAGGGATGTTGAGTGGGTGTAAGCCCATTTTCTTTTTTTATTTTTACTGTTCTTTAAATTTAGGATTAAAATGAATGCTGTTATCCCTTTTATCCACATAACCCAAAATAAACTCAGGCCTTATGAAAAAAGACCCCCTAAGATAGGAAATTTTTTCGTCATTAAAAACATCAGACCAACTGACTTTTCCACTTTCTTCCTCCCTTAGCTTTTTCATAATCTGCTCAAATAAGCCAACTGAAACCTGGATTATGATTACTGCATCGTTGCCTTTATGAGATTCATCAAATCTTGCCTTGGCCTCCGGCATATTTTTAGATTGCAATGTTGCTGTTAAGAACAATTCATTAAATTTTAGCCCATTGTTCATTATGCCTTCAACACATAGCACAGATGTCCTGTGTATAACCCTCAAATATTTTGAAGTAGACACAATATAATCTTCGTAGTTTGGCGGGGCCATAAAAAAAGATTATAAAAACAGGTATATAAACATTTCTTATTCGAATTTCTTCTCGCTCTCTTCCAGCGCCTTCAGCCCGGGCAGCTCCTTCCCCTCAAGAAATTCCAGCGCTGCGCCGCCGGCTGTTGAAACGAATGTGAACTTATCCCCAATGCCCAACTTGTCAATAACGCTGATTGTTTCCCCGCCGCCGACAATGGTTACTGCGCTAATGTCTGAGATATGGCGGGCAATCTCTTCTGTGCCCTTTGCGAATGAACCAATCTCTATGATCCCCATGGGCCCGTTCCAGATAACTGTCTTGGCGCTGTCAAGGATTTGATTGTAATACCTCACTGTTGATTCTCCGATATCAACGCCTATGTCATCTTTTTTGATGGCATCAACGCTAACGTTTCGTGAGGCTGCGCCTTCCTCGATTTTCCCTGAAACAACGCAGTCAATCGGAAGCACAATCCTTTTTTTGTTTGCCTCCAGCAGTTTCTTCGCAATCCCAACATTGTCTGCCTCGTATTTGCTTTTCCCGACCTCAAAGCCCATTGCCTTCAGGAAAGTGAACATCATCGCCCCTCCAATCAAAACAATGTCAACTTTTTTCAGCATGTTTCCTATCAGTCCGATTTTGGTTGACACCTTTGCGCCGCCCATCACTGCAATCGCAGGCTTTGAGATATTCTCAAGATTAAGATTTATGATTTCTCTGATTAATTGGAATCCTGCGCATGATGGCAGCAATTTCGGAACCTGAAAAACAGATGAATGGTCCCGATGGCAGACAGAAAAAGCGTCGTTGACAAAAATATCAGCATTCGCAGCCAATTTTCTTGCAAAGAAATCGTCATTCCCTTCCTCTTCAGGATAAAATCTCAGGTTTTCCAGCATGACAATCCGGTCGTTTGGGATTTTTATGTTAATGCAGTCATCCAGCTTTGGAACATTTACCCCCAGCAATTCGGACAGCTTGTCTGCAACAGGGGTTAGCCGCATTTCCTCGACAACCCTCCCCTCAGGCCTTCCAAAATGCGAGATTATTATTATCTGCCTTGCGCCAGCATTGACAATGTATCTTATTGTTTCGAGGCTTGCCTTTATCCTGGCATCGTCTGTAACTATGCCCTTGGCTATTGGAACATTATAGTCTGTCCGAAGAAGAACAACCTGGTCTTTGAAATCAACGTCGGTTATTTTTAGCATTTCACTTCAGCAGCTTAACCATGTCAACCATCCTGCAGGAATAGCCCCATTCATTGTCATACCATGCAGTTACAGAAACAAGATTGCCGTCTGTTACCTTTGTCAATAATGAATCAAATATGCACGAGTGCGGGTTGTGGATTATATCCGATGAAACAACCGGCTCCTCCAGGTATTCGACAACGCCTTTCATGTGGTATTGTGATACCTGCTTGAAAAACCAATTGACCTCATCTTTGTTTGTTGGCTTTTTTACCAAAGCAACTAAGGTAATTATTGAGCCGCATGGAACCGGAACCCTTAATGCAAACCCGTCAAGCTTGCCCTTCAGTTCAGGTATTGTCTCAACAACCGCCTCTGCCGCGCCTGTTGTTGATGGAACAATATTTACAGCAGCGCTTCTTCCCCTTCGCAAGTCCTTTGCATCCGGAGCATCAACCAGCTTTTGCGTTGCTGTATAAGCATGTGTTGTGATTATGTATCCCTTTTCTATCCCAAAATTGTCATGAAGAACTTTTGCCAATGGAGAGGTTGCATTTGTGGTGCAGGAACCATTGGAGATTATGCACATGCCTCCATTAATCTTGTCCTCGTTCACGCCCTTTACAACAGTCTTGTCAACATTTTTGCCTGGCGCAGAAATCAAAACCTTCTTTGCCCCCGCAGTTACGTGCTTCATTGCCCCGTCCCTGTCTGTGAAAAATCCTGTTGATTCTATGACCACATCAACATTCAGTTTCTTCCACGGCAGATTGGCCGGGTCTTTTTCCGCAAAAACAAGAATCTTTTTTCCGTTAACAATAATTGAATCTGCCTCTGCCCTTACGTCCTTTGTCTCCCTTGGCTGCACAGAGTCATATTTCAGGAGATAAGCAAGTGTTTTTGTATCAGTCAGGTCATTGATTGCAACCCATTCTATTTCAGAGTCATTAATGCCCGCCTGCAGTATCTGCCTGCCAATTCGCCCAAAACCGTTGATTGCGACTCTTACCATCTTTTCACCTGCCTAGCTTCTGCTCCTTCTCGTAAATCTTCTGCGCAGTTTTCATAACCGCGTCAGGGCTTAATGAAATTGAATCAATCCCCTGCTCAACCAAAAATTCCGCAAACTCGGGATATGTTGAAGGCGCATCCCCGCAGATTCCTATTTTCCTGCCCCGTCTCTTTGCCGTTGCAATTACCTGGGCAACCAACGTTTTGACAGCATCATTTCTTTCGTTAAAAATATGCGCCACTAATTCAGAATCCCTGTCAACCGCAAGCGTGAACTGGGTTAAATCATTGCTTCCGATTGAAAATCCGTCAAACAAATCAGAGAACTGGTCTGCGAGAATGACATTTGCAGGAACTTCGCACATGACATAAACCTGCAGATTGTTTTCGCCTTTTTTCAGGCCGTTCTTTTCCATCTCTGCAAGGACTTTCTTCCCTTCATCTATTGTCCTGCACATTGGAATCATTACTTTCAGGTTTGTAAGGCCCATTTCGTCCCTTACTTTTTTGATTGCCCTGCATTCAAGGGCAAATCCTTCCCGGTACTTGTCAGAATAGTACCTTGCAGCACCTCTCCAGCCAATCATCGGATTGTCCTCCACAGGCTCAAACTGCTTTCCTCCGATAAGGTTTGCATACTCATTTGTCTTGAAATCAGAAAATCTTAGAATAACATCTTTGGGGTAGAATGCTGATGCAATCATTGCGACTCCCTGTGCCAGCTTGTCAACAAAGAAATCGGATTTTGAACTGTAGCCGTAGGTCAGCTCCTCAATCTTTTTCCTTGCCTCCTCATCTTTCAATGCGGCAAAGTGAATCAGCGCCAATGGGTGCGCCTGGATAAATGAGTTAACAATGAATTCCTCCCTCGCAAGGCCAACGCCTTCATTTGGCAAAAAGCTCAAATCAAAAGCCTCGTCAGGATTGCCCACATTAATCATTATTTTTGTTTTTGGCTTCGGCATCTGGCTCAAATCAATTTTTTCAACATCATATTTTAGGATTCCCTCGTAAACAATTCCGTCATCTCCCTGGGAGGTGTCAACGGTTATTTTCTGAGACTGTTTTATTTTTTCCGTGGCATTTCCTGCGCCGACGACGCACGGGATGCCAAGCTCTCGTGATATAATCGCGGCATGGCAAGTTCTTCCCCCACGGTTAGTTACTATTCCTGCAGCTATTTTCATAATTGGCTCCCAGTCCGGATCTGTCATTTCCGTAATGAGAATCTGGCCTTTTTGAAATTTAGAAATGTCTTTCACATCGCGGATTATATTTGCCTCGCCCTGGCCGATTTTTTCACCTACGCTTCTCCCAATGCAGAGAACATTTCCTTTGTCGCGCAATTTGTATTTCTCAAGAACATTCCTGTTTTTCTGGCTCTGGACTGTTTCCGGCCTTGCCTGGACAATGAAAAGCTCGTTTGTTTTCCCGTCCTTTGCCCATTCCATGTCCATGGGCTTGAAATGGCCGGCTTTTTCTGAATAATGGTCCTCAATTATAATTGCCCATCTTGCAAGTGTAAGTATTTCATCATCGGTTAATGCGAATCTTCTTCTGTCATTCAACTCAACGGGCACATTTTTTGTGGATTTGCCGCCTTCCATCGAATAAATCATCTTCATTTCCTTGCTGCCTATTGTTTTCTGGATTATGGGCCTGAAATTCTGCCTCAAAGTCGGCTTGAAAATGTAATACTCGTCGGGGTTTACAGCACCCTGGACAACGTTTTCGCCAAGGCCATATGCTGCGTTGATCAAAACTGCATTTGGAAATCCTGATTCTGTGTCAATGGAAAACATTACTCCTGACTCTGCCAAATCACTTCTCACCATTTTCTGGACGCCGATTGACAGCAGAACTTTGAAATGGTCAAAATGCTTGTCAGCCCTGTAGGAAATCGCCCTGTTTGTGAACAATGAAGCAAAGCATTTCTTGCATGCCTCAAGCAATGCTGGAACTCCGCTAATGTTCAGGTAAGTTTCCTGCTGGCCTGCAAAACTTGCGTCAGGCAAATCCTCAGCAGTTGCAGATGAACGGACAGCGACATCCGTGTTTTCGCCGTACTGTATGCAGATATTTCTGTAGCCTTCTGCGATTGCATCCTTCAAATCCTGGGGCAATTCTGCCTCAATAATTGCATTTCTTACTTTCTTTCCGTGTTCCGCAAGATTATTTACATCTGAAATGTTAAGTGTTTTAAGAATTTGGTCTATCTTCTCTTTTACACCTGTTTTTTCAATAAAATATTTGTAAGCATTTGCTGTTACGCAGAAGCCATTCGGAATTTTGACACCTTTGGGAGTGAGCAAACGGTACATTTCGCCAAGAGAAGCATTCTTGCCTCCAACCAAACCAACGTCCTCGATTCCAACCTGGTCAAACCATAGAATAAATGCTGTGTTCTTGTCCATACATTCGCCTCTATTTCACTCTAACTGAAAATATGCTCTCTTTTAAACCAGGATTTAGCCTATTGGCATTTATAAAGGTTTGGTAGCATTTGAGAATGAAAAATTTATTTGCCAAGTTTTTTTCTTTTCTCTTTTTCTGGTAGTTCAAGATAATTTTCTTTTGAAACTATTGGCCTGCCTATTGCTTTCTCTGCGTCTTTCCTTGCCCTTCCTGCAACCCCTCCTCCTTTGACAGAAGCGGTTTTACACTCATCAAAACCCCTGGAGTCCTCTTTCTTTGTTATTTCTTTAGTTACTTTCTCTCCAAGCATTGTAAAGATAAGCTCCAAATCATCCATGTGGTCCCTGAGATTTTGTTTAGCGATGCCTTTATATGCCATATACTCATCAACTGTCTTGCCGAATGTTGCCTTGCTTATTTCATTTGTTAGGATTGCAAACTCAACATTTTGCTTCACTCCCCGATTTTTCCATTCATCTGTCAGTTCCTGCCTTACTGCTATGCCTCTGACCCGTTTTTCAACCCATTCATCAGAATACCCTTTTGCCCTGTAAATTTCCTTCATTCTGGCCTGGGCCAATTCGGGGTTTTCTATTTCCTGCACTCTTTCATAGCCAACCTTGGCAAGCCAAAGCTTGAACGGCTCTGCCTTTTTTGATGGAATAGATTGTATGATTCTGAAAATTGCCGCAGTATTGGCACAGTTCACGCTCTGTTTACCCCCAGCAGTTTCAACTGAAAGGGTATGTACAATTTGTACCCACCCCTGCTCAAGGGATTCGTCCCTCTGCTTCATCTTCTGTATATACTGTTTAGTGTCCTTAGAATCAGTTAATGCATAGACAACATCCTCTATGACAAACCACCACTGATTATCATGCCAAGTCCTTCTTATTTTCTTATCCTGGAAAACCACCAGGGCATTATTTGCATCCATTTTGGGTGAGAAAGCATTCTGGCTTATAAATTTCACGTCTGCATGACCAGTGAAGAATTCATATCGATATTAATATAGATAGAGTCTATTTAGCCATTCCCTTCAACTTCTCCACAATCCATACCATTCCCTCGGTATCAAGACCACAGTATTTCTCTAAGTCTTTCCTTAGCTTCTCTTTCTCCGTTAAAGGTATCTTAGAGAAAGCTATGTCCAGGAAGGCCAGACTGGCGCTTCCGCCGTTGTTTATCTCCAAATCTGCATAACTCTTGCCGGTCAAGGCAGGCAGCACATGCTTGATTGAACAGCTGCCTTGCTGGACAGGATTGTAGTAATCAAAGTTTCTGAATGGAACAAGCAGGTCAACAACCCTTTTGATAACAGAATCTACCCATTTTTTATAAGAAGGGAATAATTTCCCCAGTTCCTTCATTCTCGCTATCTCAAATGACTGGTTGAAGACAATAATACTCCCTTTGCTGCCAAGAAGCCTCTTTAATTCAGAAACAAATTTCTTCCTCGGATCTTCCTTCCCCGAAGCTAAGAATGAATAATGTTTCACTTCTTTTCCATCATCAACATGCAAGGAAAACTGAAATGGAATCTGCTGGTAAGGTTTGCTTTTATCATAAAATGGAATAGCAGAACCGAATGTCTCAAAGTCCAAGTAATAAAGTGGATATTTCAAGGTAGAAAGAAACTTCTTTATTCCTTCCTTATTCACATGAATCTGTCCTGTTTTAGCGCATTTAAGCTGTATCCCCTGCTTGTCATTCAGCTTGAAATCCGAAGGAATATCCTTAAGGGAAACAATCCCTCGTTCATAGAGCTCAAACTCCTTGCCTCTTGCATTATACAAATCAAAAACACTTCCGTCAGGAAGCTGCCAGCATTCTCCCTCAACAGGGCATTCGTAGGGCTTCTTGCATTGCCTGCCAAGAGCAGAAGAAGGGCACTTTTTTGAGTTTATGATATTAAACATCTCCTTAACCCTTGAAGGCACAGATTTAATCTCCTCAGCAACTTCTTTTGAGATATCCTCTTTTACAAACAGCTTTTTGACATTAATCTCCCCTTTTCTTACATATTCATTATTGATATGCATAAGAAAGCATTTGTTAATCTTTAATCCGGCGTGCTCATAAACATACTTCTGGAAAGCAACGTCCGGAATATGTTCTTTTTTTACTTCTGTTGACATTTTCACTTCAATAATGTCCCAGCCCTTTGGAATCGGATTAAGAATATCTGCCCTTGAATATAATTGGGTTACAGAAAAAGCTGCCTCAAACAGGGGCTTTTTCTTTGAAAGCAGTTCAGATGACTTTTTTAGATTCTCACCAAAAGGCTCTGTTGGAATATCAATGCCTTTGGGAAACAATTTCTTAGCCCATTCCCCAACCAAATTCCCTTCATCAAAAATATGCTGCTGGGCTTTGTCTGTCTTAGGGAGCTTATCTGGCTCATGAAATTCCATCCACAAATACTTCGGGCACTGCAAGCCGATCATGTATTTGGATTTGGTTAGGAGGTTCATTTTACCCGGATCTTTGCAATTTTTTTAACTCCTTGCTAAATAACTTAAACCGTTTATTCAAAAAATTCTCATAATACTTTGCTAGTATTTTTGGTTTAATTGCTCCAGATTTTCTTTTTAGTTTAAGTTCAACTTTTCTAAGATCCGATATGGAATTGAAGCAAAGAAGATTGCTTCTGAAAAAATTTTCTTCTTCTTTTTTCTTAGGTTTATATTCTTCACGTTTTTCTATCAGCCAGTCAGATGGCAAAAAATCTTGTTTTCCGGCATTTTCCCCTCTAGGCAAGAAAATCAAGTTTAATATGCTATTTACTTTATGCTCAGGTATTGAATTTTTAGACAGAAGGTTATGTGCATAAAAATGATCCCCTTCTCTCTTTGTTTTTTCGGACTCTGTTTCTATTAGACTGGGTGTGCCATTAAGCCAATAGGGTCTTTTGGATAATAGCATTAGTCTGATACAATTACCAACGCTTGACTTACCGGTACCAAAACTTATTTTTACCAAATCCTCCTTTTTGATGTTTTGTATGGGAATATTTAATGATTTTATTTTATTTCTTGCTAAATTTCTCATTGAAGTTGGGTCCTTTCTAATATTTTGATTGTAACCAGAACCGACATATCGGGATCCCAAAGCAGACCTCCAAAACCATTTTCTTAGTTCTTTATTTTGACTTTTGGTAGGTGCTTTATTTTTGTTATAATAGAAGAAAATACTCAACACAGTTAGCATAGTTTGAGAAGGTAGCTCATCTGTACTATTTAATTTAAAATTGCTTTTCAAATAGGCCATAGCATATTTTACTGTCTCTAAAACATTCTTAAAAATCTGGTTATATCTTCTTGACTTTTTTTCTCTTATTTTTTCTGCAATTTCACCCAATTTTCGTAAAGAAACATCAACTTCCGCTTCAGGGTCATAATCATTTTTTTCTTCCAGCTGCAAAATTATTGCGAATGCATGTATAAAAATTATGTCTTTAAGTTTACTAGATATCTTACCCTTATCTTTTTTCTTCCACTCTCTTAAAATTTTTCTTATACTTGATCTTCTACTCCATGAATCTGATAAGAAAATTGCTTCAGTTGAAATTCTTGTACCTGCTTGATTTATTCTTTCAAATAGCTTTATTGCATCCTCAAAATTTCTTGTAGAAACGATGATCGCAGGAAATTTATATCCCTTAAGCATTTTTTCAAATTGATTATAATCAAAATCGGGATTTCCGCGTTCATTTTGTTTTAATTCTGGTTTTTTATTAAAATAAAACTCCTTAAAATTAATTGGATTTTTCTGACTTCCTTCGTAATTCTCATCAAATTCTTCTTTGATAGTTCCTTCAAATCTATCTTGGTTACATAAGTAAAAAAGGGATAACATCCTCTGTTGACCGTCCAATATGAAATATTTATTTCCGGATTTTAAAGGATTCACACCAAATAAATCTCGAGGGTTTATTTTTTTATTTGTTTTCCAGATTGTAAAAACACCTATGGGATAATTCTTGACTAAGCTGTCAAAAAGAGCTTTTATTTGATTATTTTTCCAAACATAGCCTCTTTGAAACTCGGGGATTGAAACTTTTTTAGACTTAATAAATTTTAATAATCCGTCTAGTGTGAACGTTTTTATTTCTATTTTGTTTCTCATTACAACCTCGCTATCTTCCCTGCATCTGTTAGTTTGATTCCATCTTCTGTGCTAACAAGATCCATGTCTTTCAGTTCGTCAAGAGCACGGTAAAGCATCGCACTTGATAATTCCACTTTCTTGGCTAAATCGCTTATGCTGTCGAACTTGCCTGATTCCAGCGCTTCAAGTATCTTTTTCTGGCTCTCGGTTAGTTTGAATGATAACTTTGGAAGATAAACAACAGAGCTTTTGTCCTCTTCAGGATTGTAAGCAATCTTCCTAACTCGGTCATGGCGAGCGTAAGCAGCAAAAAGAAGTCCAATTGCTTTTGTCTTTCTGCCGGAAGTAATATTCACAAATATCCAGTCATCTTTCGGTTGCAGGTCAATAATCTCAACGCACTTGCGAGCTACTTCAACAATGTCATAGACCTCTGTCTTGATTGCCTTGACATCAATAACCTTGCCCAAGGAGCCCTGGATAATCTTCAATGCCTCTGCCTGCTCCTTGTCAGGCTCTTTGTCAATAAGAAGTATTAATCTGTCAGGCCCAAGCCTTGTTGTAGCCAATATAACTGGCTCTGGACTATATAATGTTGCTATAAGTACCTTTTTAACCATATTTGCCCCCTTAGAATCAGTTGGCTCTTGTTTGTTTATAAACATTTCCATAGGAAACCCTCAAAACCTGCTTCTTTATATATCTTTCCATATATTAGTATAAATATATACCAAATAATAGAAATGTTTAAATAGAAGCGGGTTAGACTATTGCCATGAAAAATGAAAAAATCAAAAAATATCTTCATAAAAAAATAAAGGGATTTCAGCCTATTTCTCAGTATAATGAGGTGGTTTCAATAAAAACAATGATTGCATCAATAACAGCAATGGTTGAAAAAACAGGAAAGGTTAACTTTGACTTCTCTGATGTGAAATCAATTCTTGATAATGCAATAGAAATAAGTTTCTTTTCAGGAACTGAGAAAGATATTGCTACGATAAGTTGCCCTGAAGTAGATGGTGTTCTTTTGTCTATCGAAGGTCCCAAGACCCTGAGCCTGGATAAATGCAGAAATATTGTGAATAAATTTTCAAAAAAAATCAGTGAAAAGGCCAGAATAGTCTGGGGAGCAAAAATAAATAATAAATTGAAAAAAATAAAATGTCTTGCCATATTAGCACAGATAAATAATAGGGATATAATTTATGATAAAAAGGATAAGCTAAAGTATATTAAAAAAGAAATTATTAATATAGACCGACCAATTAAGAAATTCATTTTAAAACTTAATGAAATTGATGGAATTATGACATATTCCTGCTGTGCGGGGCATTCCATGATTGATAAAGAACAAAAAAATCTTAATATATCTCCTACTTTTGAATCTAGTGATTATTGGATCATAAATCATCAAACAGGGGCGATATACGATAATCCTTTCATAAAAATTAGATATGTTCCTAAATCAGAAAGGTTAGTATGTGAAAAAATAATTCCTTTTTTCATAGTTAGAGGCTTCGAGTTTTCATTTCCTCTGCGCAATAATCGGGAAATTGTATTTTTTTCGAGATGTATTACCAAAATAAACTGGAGAAAACTGACAAAAGAGCTTTCATTAGAAAAGGAAAAATGGAGATTAAAATGATGAACGTCATATCAAAAACAGAGCATCTGAACAAGAAGGGCTGGCTTTTAACAAAAGAAGAAGTTGAAAGCAAGGTAAAAGAATTTCTAAAGCTTGACCCAAATGTAGAAATAATTAGGATTGACGGATTCCAGGCAGAATATGTCACTGTGTTATACAGCGAAAAACCCACCTATAAAAAAGAAAGAGATTTCATTCACGAGTTTGAGTTTGATGAAAAAAGAATAAGCATGAGTGACAAAACTTTTCTTAACATATTTGGCATAGAGCCAATACACAAAAAAATAATAGCCATAGAAGGAAGGACAAAAAAAGATGGTCTTTTTTTGTCGACATACAGACACCCAAACAAACATCTGTTTCCTGAAAAAGATATGTTCTACTTCTTCACAATAGAAGAGCCGTATCATGATATAATTGAAGAGGTAAAAGATGAATCTTGAAGCAATTTATCCTCAAAGGCCGTTTGTTCTGATAAATGATTCGGGCTTTTATTTTGACGAAATCAATAAGGACTTGAAGGATGTATTGGAATATCCTGATTATGATTTCCTGCTGAAAAACATTGAGGAATTGAAAAATAGCAAGAAAGTGATAATACTTTATCCAACCCAAAAAAGGGAGATTGAGCTGATGTCAGTTTATCTTCCTATTGCAAAAACCCCTGTTAACATGCTTCATCTTGCAGGAAAGTTCCTGCAAAATGCAAATAAATATGATGAGAATGAGATGCTCAAATTGGCAGAAAAAGAAAACAGATATGGGTGGCTGAGCATTTTTGTTTTTGGAAGACTGCATAAAAAAATTAATCTGAACCCATCATACCTTTTGACAACAAAGCCTTTAATGAAAATGTGGGAGCATTATGACTTGAAAGGTATCGCTTTGCCTAATACAAAAGAATATATTAATTCAAATGAAGAATTCAGCCCTATCCTATTTCTTGAATTAGCAGCTGCCGAGCTTTTAGGAAAAGAAACAAGGGAAAGCATAGCTGTCAAAAAGCTATTAAGCCATAATATTGGCGAAGAGATAAAGTCAGATGAATTGGATTTGACTGAAAGTCTATTCAACAGCCTAATGAGTGCAGGACTGATTTATCAAAAGGAAAAAGGAAAAATAGTAAGGATATGAGACAGAAAATGAAAACAATACCTGAAAAATACATGAAAAAACTGACAGACTGGAGAAAATGCTGTACTGACCTCACAGAAAAAGAAATAAATGAAGTTGTAAGCTTAGGCAAAGAAATAACAATGCAGCCAAAGAAGAAAATGCTTGCCAAAGGGGCAATATTCTTTCTTCAAGGCAATGAACATCTTTCACTGGATAAAATAAATGAGATAGGCGGTTCAAAAACAAAATACTGCTCTGATGAATCAAAAATCATATGGGCTGCTGAAATAAAAAGCAGAACCGAAAAGCCAAAAATAACCTCTTTTTACATTTATTGAACTTCAAACTGTCCAAAAACATTAACAACCTTTAAATATTACTTCGTATATACAAAGTAATACCATGGAAACAGTCACATTGAAGATGGAGAAAGAGATGGTCAAAGAGATTGACAGCAAACTAAAAGAAAACAGGTACAGCACAAGAACCGAATTCATAAGAGATGCTGTGAGGCATAAGCTAAGCCAGATGGAGAAAGAACTGATTTTCAAAAGGCTTGAACAGGCCAAGGGAAGTTTAAAAGGGAAAGCCAGAACAGATATAAGCGAAGAGGAAGCAAGGGAGCAGGCTGCAAGAGAAATAGCAAAGCAATTTGGAATTGAGTTAGATTAATTCTTCTGGTTTTTTGACAACAATTCCCATAACCCCATAAAAGTGAGCATCACGGCTTATCATCAACGCATCATTATCTTTCGCTAAAACAGCATGAAATGCGTCTCCGGAGGGTATTTTCAACTGGTTTTTCATTTTTAATGCATCTTCTGTTTGTTTTTCACTTGTACTAATATTCACTCTTAATTCCGGAGGCACTATTTCAAACATACTGACTATTTGCTTATCAGTATAAAATTTTCTTAGCTCAACCAGAAGCATATCGCTTATCAGGAACAAACCCCCTTCATCCACAACCTTCTTTATAAACCTAAACGCCCAATCTCCAAGCGGCCTGAGATTGTCTGAACGATTTTCAAAATAGTCACGCCATATGCAGGCGTCAATGTAGTATTTTTGCATTAATTCTTAATATATATGCAGTATAAATACTTTGGACGTGGCGGCCGCCACGGCGCATGGTTAAAATTTATAAAGCTCAATGCATTAAACAAACCATGAACCTCAAAAAATGCCCCCAGTGCGGCTCTTTCAACCTTGTGCCCGAAATAGGCGGAGCAACAGGGCTGTGGAGATGCAAGAACTGCGGTTACGTTGGTTCATTCTTTGTTGAGCAGACGGTTGATGAAAAAATGTTAAAGAAAACTAAATTTGTAAAAAAATAATCCGTTTTCTGGGCAGTTCTTATTTTTGCTTCTTGCTTTTGATTGTTGCCTTGATTGCCAGGCCTGCGTTAACTTGCATTCTGCAAGTAACATCATATTCTTGCATGGCACTCGAGCAGAAGAAGCAGAAACAATATCCGGTTTAATGCAAGAACCAGAAAACTGGATTTTGTAAGATTGAAAAATTAGGAAAAATGAAAAATCTATTTGCACAATTCGCAATTATCCTCAAAGCACATGCACTCCGGCGCGTAGTACTCTTTTGCGTGATGGCACAGCGGGCATTTCTCCGGCGGCTCCTTTCCAACATGGATATAGCCGCATTTTGAGCATTTCCATGCTATTGGCTTGCTTCTCTTGTAGAGTGTCCCATTCTCAAGCATCTCGAGAAGTTTCTTGTACCTTTTTTCATGATGGCTTTCAACTTCCCCTGTTTCCTTGAACAATGTTGCAGCAGCCTTGTTCCCTTCTTTCTCAGCATCAACCTGGAAATCAGGGTACATCTGCGATGTCTCGTAATGCTCCCCTTCAATTGCCGCCTTGAGGTTTGCCTTTGTATCGCCAATCCCCTTCAAAAGCTTGAATTCCTGTTCACCATGCTCAAACTCGTTGTCAGCGGTCTCAAGAAATATCCTTGCAATGTAATGGTAACCTTCCTTTATTGCAACATTTGCGAAAAAAGTGTACTTGTTCCTTGCCATTGATTCGCCAGCAAAGGCTTTTTTAAGATTATCTTCTGTCTTACTAACCATTTTATCCCCTTTAATTAAAAATAAAAAAAAAGTTTAAAAAAAATTTAACCGCATCCGCCTGTTGCTGGCGCTGTTGAAGCTGTGCTTGCGGCTGCTATTGTTGAACCGCATTCAGCAGGCTTGGTTGAATCGTAGGCAGAGCACATCGCGCCAAGGATTGAGTTTGCATCCCTTGCACCGCTGTATTCCTGGCCCTCGATGAATATTGTCGGCGAGCCCTGGACTCCAAGCAAATTGCCAAGATTCTGCTCCTTTGCGAGCAATGCCTCTGCTTCGCTGGCCTGGCAGTCCTTTATCTTCTGGGTGTCAAGCCCCAAATCCTTTGCAACCGCTTCCCAGCAGCTGTCGGCATTCTGCGCAGAGCATTTTGAGTTCATTGCAACTGCAAATGCGAACCATTTGTCAATTCCCATGTACTTGTTGACGCACAGTTCCCTCACATCCTGGCGAAGCTCCTGGCCTCCGTGCATTGAGCAGTATTTCTGCGTGCTGTCAAGGCAGGAATCCGCGCTTCCGTAGTTGGAGTAAATCACATAGTGCGGGTTGAATATCGCCTTGCTTCCAAGCTTGTCGTAAACCTGTTTGACTATTTCTTCTGCCTGGTTTCCGTAAGGGCAGTAGGCCATCACAAAGAAATCAACCTGAGGCTTGTTGTCTCCGAGAGTAACGCCTATGCTCTTGAGCATCTCAGCCTGCTTTTCGGCGCTGATGTAATGATTTGCTCCTGTAACCTCATCAAGCAGCCTGTATTTTCCGTTTTCCGGCTCAAACAATGCGCTTACCTGGGCATTATTCTGCCATACATAGGCCTGTTCTGCATTCTTGTCAAATATGAATGCAGGAACAACAGTAAGATTGTACTGTGAAACCAGTGCCTTGCCTTCATCAGAGCTGATGTCAACATTGTTTACATCCAGGTTAAGGAAAACCTGTTTTAAGGAGTCAACAATCTGCGAATCATCACACTGGGCGCATGTTTTGTCGTTAACAACAGTCATTGAAACCTTTGCGTCATCAGTGTATTCGCATTTTGCTGCATTTGTCCCTGCATTTGCGCATTTCGGGATTTTCCCATTATTCTGCATGCAGTCAGCATCCGCAGTGCAGGCAGGAATATTGCTGCAGGCAGGGCTGTTCACGTTCTGGCACATTGCCCTTGTAAACGATGCCAGGTCTCTCTGGCCGCTGTAGTCCTTTCCGTTTATCTTGATTGTCGGGCTTCCCTGGGCTCCGGCAATGCCTGATGAGCTGAATGAAGCAGAAAGCAGCTGTTTTCCCTCTGCGCCTTCATAGCACTTTTTGATTGATGCCTTGTCAAGCTTTAGCTGGTCTGCGCACTGCTCCCAATTTGCTGGGATGCTTCCTGAATTCTGGTTCATGCACAGGATAAGGTCCATGTACTTTTTAGGCTCGTATTTTATTGCGCAAAGCTGGACAGTATCGCCATTTACCTCATTAACGCCATGAAGCGAGTTGAAGCTTCCGTCAGAATTTGCAGTTCCTATGAAATTTAGATTGAAAACAACAGAATCCCCAAGATTCTTAAGCGCAGGGATGATTGCATCCTCTGCCTGAACTCCGTAAGGGCATTGGCTCATTACATACATGTCAACATTTACTGTGCCTGATTTTGGCGCCTGCATTTTTGCTGCAAACAGCCAGCCGGCCACAGCCACAACAACAACGATTATGGCCACAGCCCAATAAGCAGAATAATTTTTTTTAGTCTTATGTGTCTTTTTTTTCATTATCTAAACCCCCTATTTTTTAAACTTCCTCAATAAGTTATATTTAAATTTTGCGAATTATGCACTGGTTTCCGGAGGTATATCCGACAGGTTTAAATATAACCTGAAGGTGAATCTGGCGCCATGAAAAGGCTGTTTTTGCTCGCAATCGCACTTCTTTTAGTTCCAATAGTACTCGCATCAACCCCAATGAACTGCTACCAGAACTTCACTGCAATCAGATGCGGCGAGCAGGCAGAGTTTAACTCAGCACAGTACTGCGCAGGCATTAACCTGACAATAGAGGACTGCTACAATGAAGGGGGCAAGTTCACAGTCGTTTTTTCAGGAGTCAAATATTTTAAGGCCCCTGACCCCGTGTCAAGAATAACATTCTTTTTTTACTCAAGAAACTGGGCCTGGCTTGGGGACGAGACAGACATACCCCTGCCTGATAACAGCACAGTAGCCCAGGTCAGCGATAACAGGTTCATAGTTGTTTCGCCTCTTGGAAGCAAGAAGGTTGAATCTGTCCAGATAACTATTCCTTTCTGCTACAACCAGATGAACAGCGACCTTGAGAAAATTTACCTCAGAACCCAGGCAGGCAAGATTTGCAGGATAGTAACGCCTGAAGAGGTTCCCAGCGAGCCTGCTGCCCAATCCAGCAACCCTTCTGCGCCAGTCGCAGCTCCTGCCACCCAAAGCAAAGCAGACAACGGCTGGATTCTCGGAGTTCTGCTAGTGGTTGTTGTGATTGTAGCTGTAGTCTTTATCCTGAGAAAGCCGAAGGCTAGGAAGAAGAAGAAATAATTTTATTATTCTGTATTGTTTAAGAAACTTTTTAAAATAGACAATCATTATGCTGCCCATGAACTACAATCTTGAACTGGAAAGGGCAGCCAAAGAAATCAGGAAAGCCAGGGCAAAGAATGTTTGCATCCAGCTGCCTGACGGGCTGAAGCCAAAATCAGATGAGATGGCAAATTATCTTGAAAAAAATACGAGTTCAAAAGTTACCATCTGGCTGGGGAGCTGCTTTGGGGCCTGCGACACGCCTTCTGGACTGGAGAATCTCAAAATTGATTTGCTCCTGCAATGGGGGCATAATGAGTTTCAGTGGAAGAGGCAGCGAAAATGATAGAATCATTTTCTGGTCCTCCGTCGTCTTTTCAATTTGGCAACACCATAAAAGCCTCCGGAGGGCAGCGCAAATGACCGCGGTCATTTGCTGGTCTCTTTTCGCCAAAAGCTCAAAGAGGCAAAGTTCAGGATGATTGACTACATCCTAGCCCTGGTTATTTCTTTCGCCGGCATAATTTTAGGAAGTATTCTCGCATTGATTGCCCCTGAAGAGCTGAAAGCCGGGAAAAAATGGTGGCAGCTTCTTGAATGGGCTGTTTTCATAGCAATAATCGCTGCAATGTTTTATTTTGCAAAAATAAACTTTCTCTGGACAGGCCTTATTGCGGCACTGCTCGCTCTCCTTAAAATCGCAAAAATGGACTATCCTGCGCTTGCGTTTGTGCTGCTGCTTTCGTTTGCAGACGGATTTTTGTTCCTGGCAGCTTCGCTGATTTTCATCTACGGGCTTCCGAAGGGAACGCTTGAAGCCATGCCAATCGTTAATATGAGGAATTCCAAGAAATCAATCTTAAGGGTTTTGCTTGGCTGCGTTAAAAGAAACATCCTGTATCTTATTCTCGGCCTTGCTGTTCTACCATTTCTGGCTGCTTATCTTTGAGTAATATCCAATATGCTTGACTATCATGTGAAGCGGTATTGTCACAAGGCACAGATAGATCCATATCCATAATGAGGGAACATAGAAGAACGATGAAAAAACAAGGGCCCCGATAACCAGGTCAATCTGGTCGAATGGAATCCAGCTCTTTCCGGGGGCTATGGCAAACCTTCTCTTGAAAAAGCTCTTCACCAAATCGCCGAAGATTGCGCCGAACCCGAGCAATGCACCGAACCAGACCGGAAAAGAGCTGTAGTCTATAAGGCTCAGTTCCGTGAAAATATCAGCTTTGTAAAAAAACTGCTGCAGGTAAAAAATCAGCAGCCCGCCAAGTGTTGCGAAAAAAAGCCCTCGCCATGTCTTGTGGCTGCCGAAAACCGGCTCACCGCCGAGCTTTTTCCTGAAATCCACAGGATAGGCAAGGAAATTTATCCTCTTGACAAGCACCGGCGCTATGTTTGCAAAATAGGCAGGGAGGATGAAATACAATGCCTGAAGCAAAATCATATAGTCCATATTAGCAATGCAACCCCTATTCCTATGGCAATCCCTGCCAGCACCTGAAGCGGTGTGTGGCCCTCAAAATACCTCAGCTTTTTCTTCAGCTTTTCATTCAGTGCAGTGGTTATTATCCCTATCTGCCTTCTTGATGTCATTGAATCATACATCACAATTATCGCAACAAAAAGGGCAAGCATGAAAAGGTTCGACACGCCTTCCAAAAGATAGATTGATGCTGCAACCGCAACTATTGTTGCAGTGTGGGAGCTTGGCATCTTGCCAGGCAGGAGAATCATCTTCAGATGGAAGTTTTTTGTCCTGATTCCGTCAATTATGAACTTCAAAAGCTGGGCAATGAACCAGGCAATTATTCCCGCGAGAAAGATTTTGTTGAGAAGGATATTCCAGAGCATTTGCCGTATTATTCCCAGACGGTTTAAAAACTTTTTCCCACAGAAACCTTTATAAATGTGCTTCCTGAACGACCTTTTACGCCCCCGTAGCTCAGCAGGTTCCTTGAGAGCCTAGCTTTCAGGGTTGCAAAGAGCGCATGGCTGTTAACCATGAGGTCACCAGACAGAAAGATAATCTTTCTGGGTGAATTCGAGTCTGGTCGGGGGCGTATTATTTTCTTAGTAAATTTTCTCGAATTGAAAGAGAAGTACCTGGAGGCACAAACCCTTGTTTTTTCCAGAGAAAGTACTTTGTTAACTGGACAGGCGAATTAAATCCAATTTCAGACATCCATTTATTCAGTCTTGGAACACCATTAATCTGAATGTAATAATTTCTGTGAACCTTCCCCTTTCTTGTCTGAAATCTGGAATTTGAATAAAATTTAAATTTTAAATCTTCCAGTATTTTCTTTGTTGAATTATGTAAAACTTCGTCAGAAGTTTGATAATCAATAACTGGGTAATAATTGATGTTTTTGTGCCTTGCCTTGAAAGCAAGGCTAAAATCAGCGTCAGCGAGACCTCTCAGGAATGACCTTTTAATTTCAGGATTGCTTTTAAGAATTATGCTTGGAAACTCATAATTTGACTTTTTCCCTAAAGGCAATCCGCATTTTTCATGGAGAAATGAGAGTATTGTTTTTGAGTATATTGTTATATTAGCTGTTGTCTTTTTTGATAAAACTTTTACATTTTTATTAAACAGCTTTTTTATTAATGGACATAAGAAGGATTTATACCATTTTAGCTCTTCAGAAAGATTTCCATCATATGAAATATAGTAATTAACCCCATTCCTCTTTTTATAAACACTCATCGATCCGTCTCCAAGATGAAACCCGAGCAGATAAGCTAATTCTAGATTTAGTGTTTCGGGCAGTTTTATTTTTTGTTTCAAGTCTAAATCACTAAAAGAGATATCTGAGGAGTCAAATTTCATAACTTGAATATAGACTGACCATTTAAATACTCATCGTCGAGGGATGTCCAGTGAACTTTTGAGGGAAAGGTTTATAAAACATTTCTTTGTGCAGTTATTCATCGGGCCCGTAGCTTAGTTTGGCTGGAGCGTACGACTGATAATCGTAAGGTCCCGCGTTCAAATCGCGGCGGGCCCATTTAACGCTTTCAAAAGGTAATAATTGTTTCTTGCGTGGCAATATAGCAAAAGAAGTGAAAACAATATCAAGCTTAACGCAAGAACCAGAAACCGGGAATTTTATTAAAAAGCTTTAAAAAACCGCTGGGTAACTAATAATTCGGATGTGACCAAAAGCTGATGATTTAGATATCCCCGTCTGATTACAAATGAAGATGGAAATCTTATGAAGCTGGTCAAAATCCAAAGGTTAAAACGTAGTTAGTCTAGTCTTACATATCGCCCGATTTGGGCTACAAGGTCGCTGATTTTTATATGCCTTGGTTTGCCCGGCGTTCCCTTGTCATAGCCAAGCACTTCTCTGTTATCCAGTTCTAACGAAACTCTTCCATGATTTGGAACTCCAACCGTGCTTGTGCATTCCTGCGCCTCTCCTGTTCCGGTTGAAACCCCCAGAATTTTCTCCCGACTGGGGTCCAGTTTAACTAGGAGAATCTCAAGATTGCCCCCTTTTCTTAGACTCAAAGAAAATGCACCTTTTTTGTGCTCGCTGCGGCTTCCTATTTTGACAGATTGATTGTCCCAAGAATTAGTTAGCAACAACTCTTCTTCAGGACCAGTGATAATTCTATAGTTTGATTTTCTCATGAAATCAAACCTGCTGTTTATTCTTTCAAGATTTTCGTCAGGATCTCCATCGCCTCTGTAAGAAAAACTACTGAAGGCACACTGATCCACAGGTATTCTTCCAACAACCACCGGTTCTTTGCTTCTCATAAGACATACTTCATCTCCACTGTACTGCAAAGAATATGGCTGGTTTTTTGCAGAAAGATAATCATTTATCTGGGCAATCACAGCTTGCCCCCTTTCAGAAGTCAACCTCTCCTTAAGGTAAGGTTTTAGGTTCGCTCTTAGAGTAGTTGCTGCATTAAAAGGTGCGATAGGAGC
Source organism: uncultured archaeon (assembly GCA_903904885.1). Classification (GTDB taxonomy): domain Archaea; phylum Nanobdellota; class Nanobdellia; order Woesearchaeales; family CAIVOO01; genus CAIVED01. The sequence continues at coordinate 29,386 of CAIVED010000027.1, forward strand.
AAGCACTTTTGGGTGATACTCTTCTCTTTTTCTTGGCCCATCATCTGGAGGCTCGTTCTTTACAACCTTCTCTTCACTGCCAGATGAAGCATAGTGTCTTAAACTCTCGGTAAGAAAATAACTTCTGCGCCTAGAATCAACATCATCTCCATATCCCATAAAAAAATATTTTATGGTACTCATTTATAAACATTTCTCTTGTTACCATTTAAAAATAGAAAATACAGAAAACTATATAAAAAACCCTGATTGCAGTGAAATATGGACGACAAAACATTTGCTAATTTTCTGAAAATATTGGTATTATACAAGCTTAAACAGATTCCGAGAAATTCATCAAATCAGTATCATGATGAAAAAGAGGGCGTTTTTTATCGGAGAAGAGAAACAGATGCAGAGCATGTTTATTCTAGTTTAAGGCTTGCGGATTTTTTTCTCACGTCTGAAACTGAATTTGCAGATTTAAGCAGGCTAAGAGTATACGAACTGATTATGTACCATGAGGATGTTGAAATCATCGCCAGAGATACAGGAATTTCTGAAATAGAAAAAAGAAAAAATAAGGAAAAAAAAGAACGAGAAGCTTTGAAGATATTGCATCCAAGATATCCTGCTCATTTAGATGACAAACTTATTCTTTTGGATGCTGAATACAGGGAAAGACATACTGAAGAATCCAAATTTGCAAAGGGAATCGACAAACTGGATGCGTTGGTGCATGAGCTTCAATATCCCACAGATTGGGGCCCGAAAGGATTTGATGAAAAAAATGTCAGGGCATGGTTCCAGCCGGCTTTTGAATATTCCCCGACATTTATGGCATATTTTGAAAAAATTATTGAGCATTTGAATCAGAATGGGTATTTCAATACAAACAGAGAATAGAAAATACAACTTTTATAAACAGAGCAGAAACAATAGATTTGTGCCAAAAACAATCAAAATCCCGGAGATTTCTGAAGAGGAGGTTGTCAACCTTGCTGTTGACACAATAGGCAGGAAAAAGCAGGCCCTTGTTTTTGTTGCAACCAAGTCAAGCGCTGAGGCAACTGCTGACAAGATTGCAGCCAAAATAAAAGATAACATTGATGTTGAATTGTCAGAAAAGCTTCTGCATGCGCTGCCAAGGCCAACAAAGCAGTGCCAGCGCCTTGCAAGGAATGCAAAAAAGGGCGTTGTTTTCCATCACTCAGGATTGCATCACCACCAGAGGGAATTGATAGAAGACAAATTCCGGGATGGTACAATCAAAATAATCTGCTGCACTCCGACATTGGCAGCAGGGCTTGACTTGCCGGCATTCCGCGCAATTCTCAAGGATTTGAAACGATACAACGGCAGGTGGGGAACTTCATGGATTCCTGTTTTGGAGTACCAGCAGATGTGCGGCCGTGCAGGAAGGCCGGGAAAAGAGGATTTCGGCGAGGCAATAATAATTGCATCAACAGAAGCTGACAAGGAAGAGATTTACGAAAAATATGTTATCGGGGACGTGGAGCCGATTTACTCCAAGCTTGCTGTTGAACCGGTTCTTCGAACCTATGTCCTCTCTCTTATCGCAACCGAAGTCGTCAATTCAAGGCAGAAGCTGATTGATTTTTTCAAGAAAACATTCTGGGCCCAGCAGTACAAGGACATGGAAAAGCTTGAAAAGATAATGATGAAAATGGCAAACCTCCTTGAGGAGTTTGATTTCATTGCGATTTCATCAAAAAAATCGGATTTCAGGGCCGCAAGCGACATAGAGGATGACAGGATAATTTCAACTCCCATTGGCAAGAGGGTTGCTGAGCTTTACATTGACCCAATAACCGCCCATAATATTATTCTCGGGCTGAAAAAAGCGGGCAACAAGCCGTCGGCATTTGCCCTTTTGCAGCTAATAAGCAACCAGCTTGAGCTGAGGCCGAAGCTGGCTGTGAGAAAAAATGACTATGAAACAGTAAGCGAGAAACTTCTGCAGGAGGAGCTTCTTGCAAATGAGCCAGCAATATACGACCCGGAATACGGCGACTTCCTTGACTCGGTAAAAACAGCAATGTTCCTTGAGGAATGGATAAGCGAGAAAACCGAAGAAGAAATACTTGAGAAATTCAATGTCCGCCCGGGCGAAATCAAAACAAAAATAGACAGCGCAGACTGGCTGCTCTATGCGATGGAAGAGCTTGCAAGAATGATTCAAAGGCAGGAACTGCTCAAAGAGATTGCGAAATTAAGATTGCGGGTAAAGCACGGGATAAAAGAAGATATTCTCCAGCTAATGCAGCTTAAAGGAATAGGCAGGGTGAAGGCAAGAAAATTATTTGCCAACAAGATAAAGGCCTTGGAAGACGTGAGGCAGGCAAGCTTCGGAGCCCTTGCCCAGGTAATAGGAGCGAAAACAGCGGCCAGCGTTAAAGAGCAGCTGGGAGAAAAGATTGAGGCTGTGCCGGAAAAAAAGAGAAAGGGGCAGCTGAGTTTATTGGGGTATAAGGATTAAAGGGTTAAATATAAAAAGAAGCTAATAAAGATGGGTTCCATGAATTTCAAACCGGCAATATTCCAGAAGCCAAATGCCAGCATTCTCAAAAAAGAGGGGTTTATGTGCATTGACTGCCACTGCCATACAAATTATTCTGACGGGGCAAAGCTGGACGAGGTTCTAAAAGCGTGCAGAAAGAAAGGGATTGGCGTCGCAATAACAGACCACAATGAAATAAAAGGCGCTGTGGAAGCGTTGAAGCAAAAGGAAATTATGGTAATCCCAGGCATGGAAATAAACACCAGCGACGGCCCACACCTGCTGGCATATTTCTACAACATAGCAGAGCTGGAGGATTTCCACAATAAGTTCATTGAACCGAGAAGGGTCTTCAAGCCCAGGATGATGGTAAAGCTCACAATGCTTGAAACTCTAGACAAGCTTGAAAGCTATAACTGCGTTACAGCCCTGGCTCATCCCTATGCCCCGCTCTGGACAAATTTCAATTTCGCGCTCATGAAAAATCCCGAAAACCGGGAGGTTGTGAAAAGGGTTGATGCAATAGAGGTAATCTCCGGCCTGCAGAGGAAAATCTCAAACCTCAACGCAAGGGAGCTTCAGGTGCTTTTTGACAAGGCCGCAACAGGCGGAAGCGATGCCCACTCGGCAAAGGACGTCGGCAACTGCCTGACCCTGGCAGAAACAAACAATGCAGAGGATTTCCTTGAAGAGATAAGAAAAAAGAGAACCATTGCCATAGGAAAAGAAAAAATAAGGCAGAAAGCCCGGCTTGCATCCAAATTCATCAGGAAGACGATAAAGATAGCAGTGACCGGAAAATGAAAATTGCAAATATTCTTACAGTTTCACGGATTGTCCTTGCGCCAATAATACTGGTTTTGATATTGTATAAAATCTGGGCTGCTGCGATAATCCTTCTTGCAGCTGCGTTTCTTACAGACATATTTGACGGTTATCTGGCCAGGAAGCTGAAGCAGGAGTCCCATTTCGGGAAGGTGCTTGACCCTGTTGCTGACAAGATGCTTGCTTTCTGCGCAATTTTCGGGCTGCTTTATGTCTTCGGGAAGGCAGAAACAAACTGGATTTACGGGATAATGTTTTTTTCAAAGGACATTCTGAACTTCGCATTTCTCATTTTCAAAAACGCCTACAGGCTCAAAAAAATTCACCCCAGGCCTCTCGGGAAAATAACCTCCGTATTCCAGGCAATAACTCTTTTCTGGATCATTTTAGGGCTGCCAAACGATTTGATGTGGATTTATCTTGTATTCTTTTTGGGGATAGCATCAAGCATAGATTATTACCTGGCTTTCAGGAAGAGAAAATAAATTTCAGCTTCATAATATTTTTAAACCCGCAGGCCAGAAAAAATGCATGAACCCGCTCAGAATAAACTACATTGCCGACGCAGGGCTGGCCCTGGCTTTTGTTGTTAATTGCCTAACTGGACTGCTGAAATTCTCCTGGTTTTGGAATTTCACTCATCTGAATTACAGGGCAGTCAATTTCAGGCTTCTTGGTTTTGTCCATGACTGGAGCGGGATAATCCTGCTTATTCTGATTCTGGCCCATCTTGTTTTGCACTGGAGATGGATTGTTTCATCAACAAAAGCGATATTCTCAAAAAAACAGATTGCCAATTGAGCCGGCAGGGCAAACCCTTAAAAAACAGCGCTGATTGTGATAAGCTGTGCCCCTGTAGTATAGCTTGGATAGAATACGGGCTTGCGGTAGCGGCGAACAATGTTCGCCTGAGTTTACAGCTCACTGCAAACAGCCTGTGACCCGGGTTCGAATCCCGGCGGGGGCGTTCTTACTCATACCTCAGCGCATCAACAGGATTAAGCTTGGAAGCGCGATATGCAGGTATCGCACCGGCTATCATTCCGATTCCGACAGAAACAACAATTGCCACAATCAGGATAGTCGGGCTGACAAATGACGTGCCGCCCAGGCCAAATGCCCCTCTTCCCCCTCCGGTAAGCTGTATCCCGCCAAGAGAGCTTATTGTTTCCGAGGAGATGACCCCGACTATTATTCCGCCTATTCCCCCAACCAGCCCAATCAAACCGGAATTAAACAGGAATATCAGCAGAATGTCCCTGTTCTTCGCCCCTATTGCTTTCATCATGCCTATCTCCCTTGTTTTTTCAAGCACAGATGTGAACATCGTATTTGCTATCCCCACTGCGCCGACTATGAGCGATATTCCTGCTATTGCCCCCAGAAACAGGGCAAGCGCATTCATTGTCTGCTGAATTGTCTGCTGGAAAGATGTGGGAGAAGAAACGCTGAAATCCTGCTTGTTCGCCTGCAGAATCCCCCTTGAGAGCATCAGCTTGGAGGTAATAAGATTCATGGTGTCGTTTGCAAGATCAACATTCGCTATTTTTACCTGTATTGAATTAAGCTCAGTCTGCCCCACATTCGGCAAAACATCCCTTGCAACAGCAAGGGGAATGTAAATGGAAGAGCCTTCTGAAAGTATTCCAACAACATTAAACGACTTGCCCTCAATTGTTATTTTGTTGTTCAGCGCAATTGTCTTGCCAAAAACTGAATTTGCAACATTTGCCCCTATGACCGCAGAATAGGTGTCTCCCTGCAAAAGGAACCTTCCGGAGCTGAGAGTTGATGTGGTAATATCTTTCCATACAGAAGTGTCAACGCCAGTAACTGAAAGCGTGGCGGTCTTGGCCGAAAACACAACACTCGGACGGTCAGAAACTTGGCCAAGGACATAATCAACATTCGGTATGCTTTTCAGGACAGTTATATCTCTCGATGTCAGATTTTTCCCCTGGAGGGACGTGCCTCCTCCTTCAGGTCCTCCTGGACCCCCGCCAAAACCAGCGCCCCTTGCCCTTGAAAATCCGGGGCTGACTGTTATTATGTTTGCACCCAACCCCCCAAGCCGCTCTGACAATGTCCTTTGGGCTCCCTCGCTGATGGAAACAATCGCAACCACTGCGCCGATTCCTATTATGATTCCGATGATGGTCAGCCAGCTTCTCAGCTTGCTGTGAAAAAGTATATTAAGCGCCAGCTGGACTGATTTTCTTAGCCTCATTTTTTGGATTTTGCATTTCTAACCCAGTCGGGGGTCTCACCCTTTTCCTGATGATGCTTTTCTGCTTTCCTCCTGAAAAATTTCATGTAGACCAGGAACACCACAATAATGCAAACTATGCCGATAATCAGCAAAGTGCCGCTTCCAAATGCCGAAGTTCCATTGGTTCTCCCTGCGCCCTGGAAATTTCCTGCTGCAGAAGAATTCCTCAGCCTTGTGAAATTGCCGCTGCTGCTTATTGCATACGGAAGCTCCATGTTGGCAACCCTCCTAATCCCTATATTGTCAGTGTAGTAAACATCAAATTTCAGGTTTTTGGAAACAGGACCGAAGCTTTCATTGCCAAAGTTCCTCGGGGAGCTTGCGTTCCTAAATCCTGCTGGCTGCGCAAGTTTCGGTGTAATTGTGAACCCGACCACGGTGTAATCCCCGCTTGCAAGATTCCCCACCATCTGGCCGCTGGTTCCGGTAGTTGAAAAGTCCTGCTGGTCAGGAATTCTTACCACCACCGAGTTTGCAGTGTATTTTCCGGCATTTGCTATGGCAATTGAAACCTGGGAACCGGTTATGTCCTGCATCACTGCGTCAAATGCTGTTCTCGCATCCTGTATTGTGATATTGAAGTGCCTTATCATGGGAGTTGAATTGCTCCATATGCCCGGGCTAAGCTGAACTTCTACGTCCGACTCACCATCAAGAGCATCCTTGTCCACCCTAAGGTGATAGGGAACCATCCAGTCTTTTTTGTAATCCTGTATGTATGTATCATCGGGAAGTGTCCTCAATCCGCTGGCATTGCCGTCAAGGGAAAAGGGATAGCTCATTAGCATCTCAAATCTTGAGCCGTTGCAGACATAGTTCTGCATCCAGTTTACCTGGAACACAACATCAACATAGCTGTCCGGCTGGGCAGGATAGGGATTCTGGTTAACCAAAGTAACATTCAGGGCACAGTCTGCGTAATAGCTGTCAGCCACTGAACTCGCTGAATTTGATGAGCCTGGCGCATATGCAATGTTAGCCAAAAGCAAAACTAATCCTGCAATAATCATTAAATTTCCCAAGATTTTCATTTCTTCCGTCCCTCCTTTCTATTTACTGTTTCTTTTTCTATTTTTCCGTCTTTCATGTAAATAATCCTCTTTGCATATTTCACAAGATTTAATTCATGGGTTATAAGCACTACGGTTTTGCCTTCCCTGTTCATCCTGCTAAGGAAGTCTATCACAAATTTCCCTGTTTCGCTGTCAAGGTTTCCCGTGGGCTCATCTGCCAGTATTATTTCAGGGTCGTTTGCCAGCGCCCTTGCGATAGCAACCCTCTGCTGCTGCCCGCCGCTCAGCTGTCCGGGCCTGTGACGCATCCTGTTCCCCAGCCCAAGGGTGGTAAGCAGTTCCTGGGCCCTGCTTTTGGCAAGCCGCTCAGGAGCATCCACTATTTCCATTGGAAGCATGACATTTTCAACTGCGCTTAATGTTGGAAGCAAATTAAATTGCTGGAATATGAAGCCCACGGTCTTGCCTCTCAAAAAAGCAAGCGAAGACTCGGACATTTCGGATATGTTCTTGTCCTTGAGATAAATTGCGCCCCACGATGGCTTGTCCAGCGCCCCAATCATGTTCACCATTGTTGATTTGCCGGAGCCTGACGGGCCTGTTATGGCTACAAAATCTCCCTGATTTATGTCCAGGTTTATTTCTTTTAGCACAACAAGAGGCTCTGCCTCGCCCATATCATATTTCTTCCATACATTTTTGAGGCTAAGCACTGGTTTTTGGTTCATTTTGATTTCATCTCCCAAAAAAAGGCCCGGGGCCTGCTCTTGGAGGCTCGGTGTGGGTTTGGTTTTCCATCCATCCGTAAAAATCAGTTTCTGAGCGCATAACTATGTCGCCTGAGTCCGCATCAACAAGATACAGATATCTCCTGGATGAGTCGTAGAGAGAAACCTGAATTATGTTTTTATTCTGCCCCTCTCTTGCAAATCCCCTTGCCATGTCAGATATCTGAATCTTGTAATCTGAAATATTTTCCCCGCTGATAGACAAATCTTTGGCAACAGCGCTTTTTGCCAACTCCACCTGGGAAGGGTTGGCAGCAATTCTATGGGGCTCTGAATGGTTCAGCCTGACCAGGCCAAATATGACTATTGCGCAAAAAACAGCTACAAATGCCAGGGCCACTCCTTTCCAGAACAGGTTTCCATGAGATTCTTTATTTCTTTTTTCTTTTGCCATATCAGCTTAATAATATGAAACAGCATATAAAAGTTTCTGTAACTGGTTTCATTTTTGTGAAACGTCAGAAATTGCTCTGAATAAAAGCTTCTTTGCTTGATGGAACTAAAAACCAGCAATTTCTGAGCGTGCTCAAGAACCACTTTACAAGCAAGTGGTTCTTGACACCAATGGAAACATTTAAAATCCAGCATTGAAAAACATGGAGCATGAAGAGGTACAAGCTCGTAATCGCTGTGGTCCTGATGGCAAGTTCAATAGTGCTGCTTCTAAGCAAGCTATTCACACCCCAGCCAATACAGATAATCCTGGAAACCGGACAGGAGGTTACAACCCAAAATCCAAGCTATTATGGCCTTTCAGAAGTCCTGCTGCTTGTGGTTGCATCATTTGTCATAGGCGCCACGGCCATATACCTTTTTTACAATTCAGAGCAGGTCGCAGTAATTGCATCCAATGGCCAGAAAATTGACAAAAGCAAATACAGGCATATCTCCAATATTCTAAAAAGCGATGAAAAAAAGATATTTGATGCCCTTGTGGATGAAAATGGCGAGATGCTCCAAAACAGGCTGGTTGTTAAAACGGGGCTTTCAAAGGTTTCTGTTACGAGAGCCCTGGCAAAACTTGGAGAAAAAAGCATAGTAACCAGGGAAAGGCACGGGCTTACAAATAAAATACGAGTTAAACTAGAATAAGCCTATGAAAATCATGACACCTTAGCTGCACTGAAGGTTATTGTCGCATTCTTTGCCCCTGCGCCAACATTGCTCGGGACAACAAGCCTTGAAGGAACCTTAAAATTATCTGCAGGGTTCATGTACTGAAGAAGAGGGCATAGGACATTCGGTGTCTCTGAAGAATTCGGAACCTCTGCATAGGTCGTGTTCAAATCAGAACAGGCCCCTGATTCGGCAGCAACACCCTTTATCCGGAAACTAGGGCTGGTTCCGCCAATAAACTGCCCCGCATTTTTGTTTGATGTGTAGTTTATGCTGATATTATCCGTGCCATCATTCTCGATGGTTATGAAACCCCTCTGGAAGTACCAGCTTCCGTTTATGGCTGCGCTCGAATTGAAATCTTCCTCAGCAACATCATACTCCCAGGTTTCATTGAGATAGAGTTGACTATACCCCGGGGTAATGTAATATCCATAGGAAATCAGCGTCTTGTTTATTGAGGTGTCAAAAGCGGCGTACGGGTACATGATATAATGCAGGGAAGACTTGTTGACCCAGCCCGTTCCGTTATATTCAAATACCTTGTTTGAAGCATAGGGTATGGCTGGCAAATAGCCGCCAACCAGAACTATTTTTTTCCTTAGGGAATCATAAACCATTGCCCCCAGGGATCTCTGTGCCGGAGGAGACTCCCCTGATAGCGAAGGGGTAACATTTGTCCAGGAGTTTCCATCATACTCCCAGGTTTCATTTAAATAGTTGCTGCCATAGTCCCCGAAGAAGACAGTTACATTCCTGCCGGCATCATAGGCCATAGCGGAATAAAGTGCCTGTGTAGGATGGGTTCCGCTTGTCCTGTTGGTCCAGGTATTTGCGCTTGCATTATACTCCCAGGTTTCAGAACCAGAGCACAGCACAGTAACATTTCTCTTGCTGTCAAAAGCCATGGGAGCATCGCCAGTGGGCAAAGGGCTGGTCGGTGGAAACAGCTGCTCCCAATCCCCTGATGAATTGAATTTCCAGGTCTCATTTAAATAGGTTCCATTGGTCCCTCCAAAAAGTATTATTGCGCCTATGGACTTGTCATAGGCCATTGAATGGCCCTCAAAAGCATTTGGATGATGCGTGATGATTAAATTTGTCCACTGCCTGTTGCTGTAATTAAACTGCCATGTTTGGACGTTGAAATCCGGCGAAGGAAAGTCAGGCGCAGTAGTCTCTGTTCCGTACATTATGGACACTCCAAGCGTATCATCATATATAAAATTAACATGCCCATTATATGGCCTCTCTTCCGAGACATCAGTTAGATTTGTCACGTTGTGCAAATCCACATAACCAAGCTCGCTGTCAAGAATAGCCTCAGAGGCATTCGCATTAACCCTGCCGGCGCCGAAATTAACAGAGCCGGTCACAAGAACTGAAACCTCCTCGGTGAGATTGAAAGAAGTGCTTGAAGAGCCCGCAGATGAAAAACCAGCAATTTGCACCATCCTGGAAGGCGTAATTAACAAGGATGCCAGCATGACAATGATTAAAATTCCAATCAAAAGCGCCAGGGTTTTATTTTTCAGCAAAGACTATCACCATGCCTGGTTTTGGCTTGGTAGTTTATAAAATTATCCTTTGCCCGCATGCTTTTTGCGCCTGTAAAAAAGAAGCGATGCAGCAATTATCACAGCCAAAACAGCAAGCGGCAGCAGCCACCCATTGTCAAATGCCCCGCCTATGAAAAACGCAAGCCCTGCCGGCGAGAACTTGGAATATGCGCAGCATGGCATCTGGATTCCGGCAAGCTCGTCCTTTGTGAAATGGCTGTAAAACGCCCCGCAGTATCTCAGCTGGAAAGAAACAGGGCAATTGACAGCCCCGCCATTAAAAACATAGTTTGAGGGAAAAATGTAATAGTCACTGTTCCTTTTTTCTGTCAGGAACTTTTTCGGGTCTGAGCGGAACTCGAGGAGGGAGTTATATGAATTGAATTTCACAATTATGTTGTTCTGGTTCGGTTCTGCGCAGTATTTTTCAGTTATCAGCGGCTGTCCCTTGTATTTCAGCAGTTCATAGTAGTATGCATTATTGCTGCCGGCTTCAACAACTATGCAGAAAGCCGCGCCGTCGCCAAGTGAAGCAAATGATTTGTCTTCCACCAGGCTTTGTATCACCGCTCCAACCTCCTCGCTCGAGGCAGCAGGAATCTCTGCTTCAACAGGAGTTTCAGCAGGGGTTTCGGCAGAAATGGGAACTGGCTCCTCTGCCGCAGTCTCCTCAACAAAAGTGTTGTTGCCTGCGGAAATAACATCATAGGACTGAAGCCCGGTAATAGCGGGATAAGAATATTTATTGTAAATGAAAGAGACTGCCATTAGCGCGGTCAGAAGAAACAACAAAACAACCAGCGCCCCTTTCATTCCCTACCTCTTTTTCTGCTCATTGAAATATTCCTCAACCATCTGCAATGTGCTAACCTCTTCCGGCGAGCGATCGTCCCTCAGCCGCCTGACCCTCGGGAACCTAAGCGCGTAGCCTGAATTGTATGTGGGTGATTTCTGTATTTCCTCATAGGTCACCTCAACAACAATCTCCGGCTTTATTTTCACTTCCTTGCCTTTCTCAGAGATTACATGCTTTTTAAGCATTTGCGTCAATTGCTCAAATGAAACGCCCTCCTCCTCTTTTTCTTTTATCCCTGTTCCAACCTTGCCGACTTCCATGTATTCCCCGGAATCCTCATCAAGGCAGGCAAGAGTGAAGCTTGAAAGCCAGCCGGCCCTTTTCCCTGAGCCCCATTCCCCTCCGACAATGACCAAATCCAGTTCTTTCATTGTGGGCTTTAGCTTTATCATGAATCCAACTCTTGAGCCGGGCTTGTAGGGTGCTTTCAGGTTTTTCATCATGACACCTTCATTGCCAGCATTCAAAGACTGCCGGTAGAATTTCTCTGCATCGGTTTTGCTTTCAGTTATGATTTGCTCTGCCAAAACAATGGCCCATTTTTTCGGCTTTACGATTTTCTCAATCAGCTTCCTTCTTTCCTCAAAAGGGGTTTTAATTGTGGTTTTGTTATTGTAATAAAGAATGTCAAAAACATTAAGCTCAACAGGAAACTCTTTTGCCGTCTTTTCGATGTCATATTTTCTTTTTATTCTCTGGGAAACATCCTGGAACGGCCGGTATTTTTTTGTTTTCGGGTTGTAGCCAACAGCCTCGGAATCAAGAATGAATGATGCATTCTGGGTGTTTTCTTTTATTGCCTCGACAACATCAGGGAACTGGTGCGTGACATTTTCCAGCCTTCTTGTGTAAAGCATTATTTTGTCCCTATTCCTGTGAACCTGGATTCTGAAACCGTCATATTTGTATTCTATTGCTGCAGGTGTTTCGACACGCTCAAAACCCTCATTGAAATCCGCAACTTTCTGGGCGAGCATAACCTTGACAGGCCTCCCCACCTCAAACTCGATTTCAGCCAGTCCCTTTTCTCCTGATTTTTTCGCCGCCTTTGCAACAATGGAGAAATCATTGGCAACATCATAGGCATTCTGCACAATCTCCAGAAAATGATTGTACCTGTCCCGGTTTTTCTCAGGAAATGCCACATTGTTCAGCTTTTTGTCATAGTCCAGCCCGATTTCCTTTCCAAAAACAGACCACACAATTGCATCCCTTATCGTTCCCTCGCCAAGGCCAACCCTCAAATCCTCAAGAACAGTCCTTATTATGTACCTTGCCTCATTTGGCTTTGCGCTTGTCAGCAATTCGGCAACAAGCTTGACTTTCACGTCAACACTGCCCAGGCCCTCGATTGTTGCAAGCTTCCTGATATTTTCAAAAACCTTTGAGACGGTCAATTCAGATGAGAATAAAGTTCTTTGGTGCTTTTTTCCAATGAGATCCTCTGCTGTTGCGCCCAAATCCCCTGTTTTCTTCAGGCTCTTTTCTATCAAATCTTTCGAGAGGCCTGTTGCGGTTTCAAGGGCCTTAAGCACCATCTTGGAAGCAAAACCGATTTTTCTCTCATCCCAGGGAGGAAAAACCTTCCCCCCGGCAAGAAGAACAACCTTGTCAATGTCGTCCGCAGGGACCTCCTTCAGAAACTCGGATAAAATATGTGTTTTTTCCAAACGCTTTGTCGTATTGTCCAGCTGTTCATACAGCTCTGCCAGTTTGGAGTATTTCATTGGCTTAAAAAAGGAGTTTTCGTTTAAAAAGGTTTATTTTTTGCGTGAGGATTTTGAAAGTTTGACATCCCGCTTGGCGTCCTTGAGCATTTTTTTTATTGCAGCAATATGCGAAAGTGAATGCAAGTCAGTGCTTACTATATCCTTCAAGGTAGCTTCATTTTTCGCGTACCTTTCCAGTGTTTGCTTGAGACTTACTAAGAAATATTTGAATTGCTCTGCCTGAGTGGCATAGATTTTTCTCCGTCTAAATGACACGTCCTCAGATTCAGGCTCATCAGCAAATAAACCCGGCTGGCTGGTATTTGCCCCAAGACGGTCTATAAACGCGCTTATATCCTGCCTTATTTCACTTTGTGTTGTTTTGCCTCTGATAACCGCATCATATGCTATCTCCAGCTGTTCGTCAAAAGTAAGTTTCCTTCTCTCAACTCCTCCTCTTCCTTCAACCGGGACAGTTAAATTTTCATTTGCAAACAGCATGGCCGCAGAATAGCTAAGAAGGCCTTCCCCGACTAAAGTTTTTACCTCTGGTGCAACCAGTTTAGCAAAACTTAAAACATCCAGACCGGTCCTTCTGCTGATTTTGAGCATTTTAACAACATCATTCAGTCCTTCTGCTCCGGCAAGTTCATAAACTTCAATCAAAGCATTTCCCCTCTCTTCTGCAGTAAATGGTTCCTGGGTATTTTCATCATTCTGCAGCCAGGACCTTAATTCCCTGCTGAGATTTTGGATTTCGATTACCCGCACGGTATCCACTCCTGCGTGCTTGCAGGCCTCATATCTTCTGTGACCACAAATAAGTTTGTATTCCTTTCGTCCTATTTTTTCTACCAGGAGCGCATTGAACAGTCCGGCCATCTTAATAGATTCACCCAAAGATTCTACTTCATTATCCGCAACAGGGCCTCTTGGATTTTCAGGGTCAGGGGTAATGTATTCCAATTTCACAACTTTAATTTTTCTGGTTGCTTTTCTTTGAACAGTCGGCCGATCTCTTGACTCAATTTCTCTCAGTTTTTTAGCAATGGTCACATGGCATATTGAACCACCATTGGCTGCAGTTCCATTAGTGAGCGCGTCCAGGTACTCTGTATGCTTCGCAACGGCAGTTTCAAGCATACTGAGGCTTTTTAGGCAGGAGTCTACTTTTTCCTCAAGCGAACCCTGCACATTTGCCTTGTAATCATCATCAATCCTGCTGAGTTTCCAGGTTCTGGAAATATAATCTCTTGCCATTCCCAGACTCTCCCTGACCTCGAGAATGTTTTGTTTTCTGCAGGCTGCTCTGCGCTCTGCCTGGCTTTGCCTGTTAATCTGCGCCAGGTCTGTTTCGTCTTCAACCTCAGGAATATTCTCCAAATCCCGCCTCCTTTTTTGCTGGGCAATTATGCGCTTTGCCATAGCGGATAATTCCTTTGGAACAGACGCCTGGCGTGAGGCCTTCAAAATATCCCTATAAATTATTTCTTTAAATTTTTCAAAAGGGGTATTTGCATATTTCAGGGCAAGCTCATGCTGTTCTGTCTTGCCTGGAATCCAGGATAACAAAACTGCCCTTTCATAGCTCAGACCTTCCTCTGCAACTATTTTCTTTACTCTATATGCACAGTTATACACATATCTGTATGCGTCCCGGATAGCTCTTTCAGGCACACTGGCATATTTGCTGAATTCTTTTACAGTAAAAGGCGGCTTGCTCTGGTATTCTCTTGCCTTATTTTCATCGTTCATCAGTCTTACAATTTCCTCTGCCCTCCTGAAAGGAGGCGGAGCAACCTGGCTGTCCTCCTGGATTTGGATTATCCTCCTCTCAAGAATTGGCAAAGGTATTTTGGAATTCCTGACATCTATTTCTATGTCTGCAAATCCTGCTTCCTTTGCTGCAAGAAGTCTTCTATGGCCATAAATCAGAAAAAGAATATCATCATCATCTGAAACACCTTTAAGAACAGTATTTTTATCCTCTTCCTTGACGTCATGCCTCCCGAGAATATATTCCCGGTATACCCTGCCTTTAACCCATTCAGCCAGGGGGTATGATATCTGCCCGTGACTCGCCATGGATTTAGAAAGCTGCGTTAATTTGTCCTCTTTAACCGTTTTTCTCGGCTGGCCAAGGTCAGGCTTAACAGTCTCTAAAGACGCGACAAATCTCGTTGAAGTTAAATCAATTCTGGCAACATCCATCCAACATCCCCCAATAGTAGCAAACTAGATTGAAGCAGTTTATAACGATTATTGTTCTTTAAAATAGATAATTTTAAATAGAGATTTTTGTTTAAAAACCAAATGGATGTCGAAGAATGCATCAAAACGAGGAGGGCCATAAGGAAGTTTCTTGATATTGATTTGCCAAAAGACAAGATTGTTGCAATTCTTGAGGCGGGGAGGATGGCACCGACTGCAGGCAATCTCCAGAATCATGAAGTAATTGTTGTTACAGACAAGGCATTGAGAAGGGCGGTTGCAGAGGCGTGCCTGCAGCAGTACTGGATTGCCCATGCGCCTGTTATCCTGGTTGTTGTCGCAGAGCACGAGGTGCAGAAAATGCACTACGGAAAAAGAGGGGAAACGTATTCAATACAAAGCGCCGCAAACGTGGCAATGAACATGATTCTGCAGGCCCATGCGCTCGGCGTTTCCAGCTGCTGGGTGGGCGCATTTGACGAGGAAATGATGAGGCGTTCGCTTGGAATCCCCGGAAAGGTAACTCCCCTGACAGTGATTCCGCTAGGATATGCGGATGAACAGGTTCCAATTCCGCCGAGAAAATCCTTCTATTCAACAATCTGGCTTGAGCAGTACGGCAACCAGATAAGGGATGTAAATCTTGCGCTGGGGGAATACGGCGCATTCCTGCAGGGAAAAATAAATAAGGCAAAGGCAGGGACAGAAGAGCAGGTCAGCAGGATTGTGAGGCATCTGGCCAAGATAATTCCCAAGAAGAAGCCTAAGAAGTAACATCTCTCCTGAAACAAAATTCCGTTTTCTGGTTCTTGCATTACCCTCCAGGTTTATTCTGCTTCTTTTGCTCGAGTGCCATGCAAGAATAAAACGCAAGAAAATGCTACGCATTTTCTGCGCGCAGAAAATCCCTCTGGGATTTTCTTGCGTATTAACTGCCGAAGGCAGTTTAAATGCAGGCCTGGCAATCCAGAACAACAGCAAAAGCAAGAAGCTAGTTTAAGCGCAAGAGAAGCATAGCTTCTCTGCGCGCAGAAAATGCCATAGCATTTTCTTGCGGCCTGCCCAGCAAACGGGATTTTTATAGCGGAAAATCATGTAAAGAAAAAAAAAGAATTCTCCATGCCCCGGAGGGCATGAAGACCCTTACTGCCTTCATCTCTTAATTTGTTGGGGGTGGTTAAAAAACGAAGGCAAGAAAACGCACCGTGAACCGGTGAGCGTAAAGATAATGCCGACTTCATCGGCATTATCAGACTTGCAAATCCAGAGATTTGCAAGTGATTTCTTGCACAAATATCATTAAACCACAAGGTAATTGCTTACCTTATGATTTCTATCCCAAGCTCCCTGCTTACCTGTACTTGCTTTGTGGACGGCTTGCTGTAGTCCTGCTTTCCAAGTATCCAAGGCGACTGGACTCCTGTTATGATTGTCATAACGGTTATCCTGCCCTTCATATCATCCTGGACTCTTGCGCCCCAGATGACATTTGCGTCCTCATCCATTGTCTCGGTTACCAATTCGCCAATCCTGTTAATGTCGTCAAGCGTCATGTCAGGACCGCCGTTAACCTGGATGATTGCACCTGTTGCTCCTGTGTATGTTATGTCAAGCAATGGGTTTGCCAATGCTCCTCTTACCGCCTCTTCTACCCGGTTAGTTGTGTCCGAGCTTCCTACTCCAATTGCCGCAACTCCTCCGTTGCTCATGATTGCCTTGACATCTGCGTAGTCAAGGTTAACCAATGATGGTATTGCAATTGTTTCGACAATTCCTTTGATCATTGTTGAAATCAGTTCGTTTGCAACTGCGAATGCCTGGGTAACCGGAAGGTTACCTGCAATCTGGACAAGCCTGTTGTTGTCAATCACAATTACTGTGTCTGACACCTGCCTAAGCTGCTGCAATCCGAATTCTGCCTTGTCAATTCTTGCCCTTTCAATCTTGAAAGGCATTGTGACTGTTCCTATGACGATTGCGCCAACATCCTTTGAAAGCTGGGCAATTACAGGAGCTGCTCCTGTTCCTGTTCCGCCGCCCATACCGGCGCATACGAATACCATGTCAGCGTCCTTAAGTGTTTCCTTAAGCTGCTGAAGTGATTCCTTTGCTGCCTCGGATCCTTTTTCAGGGAATCCTCCGCATCCAAGACCCTTAGTTACATTTCTTCCCAAAAGAAACTTTCGGTCTGACTCTGTTATCTGCAAGTGCTGCTGGTCTGTGTTAACTGCGATGACCTCAGCTCCCTTGACACCTTTCTTGTAGAGCCAGTTAACCATGTTATTACCTGCTCCGCCAACGCCAATAACCTTAATATTAGCCTGGCCGATGTCAACTCCTTCGAATTGTGTTGTTTGTTCCTGCGCCCTTAAAGCGTTTTGCACCAAAAAGTCCATTTTAGTCCTCCCCCAGTTTTGCTCTCTTTTGGGAAATTGATTTTTTTGTTTTATCGGGATAGCGTGAACTAACGAAAGCTTTATATAGTAGTTCATACTATACTCTATTCCAGAAACAGTTATTTCGTCGCCAAAACGAAATCGATTTGGTTTAAGTCGCCAAACTTAAACTCGTTGTGTTTCGCCAAAAACACAATTTTAATTTTTCTATATATTATATATCTTATATTTAAACACTTCTGTGAATGAATGTATATTTTGCAGTATACAGATGTGTATACTGGGAGATGAAATACATTCTTTACTGGAGAGTGGTTTTAATAACAAATTCAATAGAGAAAGTTTTATTACTGAATGAAAACCTCTCAGAAAAATGAAAAACAAGGAATTCTTTTATCTGCAGTATAATAAAATAAACTGGCAGAATCAGGAGAAGACGAAGATAAATGCTTTGGTGAATAATCATATCATTCAAAATATCATTCTAAAGAACAAGCGCCAAAGTATTAAGATATTTGACATTGGTTTCGGCATAGGTTTTTTTATGAAAATGCTATCTGAAGCTTTAACCCGATCTTACAATGAGATTACTCTGGCAGGGTGTGAACCTTCCAAAAAGAATTACGATTATTTCATTGAGAGAAATTCGCTGAAAAAATTGGAAACATACAACAAAACATTTCAGGAAATAAAAACCAGCAAAAAATTTGATTTCATTACCGCAATTTACGTGTTCCCTCATTTCACTTTGGAAGATTTGGATAGTATTGCAAAAAAAATCAATTCTATGCTTGAAACTGCGGGGAAATTTATTCTAGTCGTTGCCAATGAAAAATATCTAAAGGGAAAGCTAAGAGACAAAAGAGACCTGTTTATAGAAAAAAATACATTTCGGTGGAACGGGAAAGAATATTGGGAGGTCCTGCATTATTCGGATATACCTGAGATAGGCAAGGTCATAGACTATAATAGGGAAGAATCTTTTTATATTGACTTGTTTGAAAAGTATAATTTTAGGCTGGCAGAGAGAAAGAATTTAGACGACAAGGGTTTTATCTGCACAGTATTTGTATTCGAGAAAAAATAAAAGAAAATGCTATCCATAATCGGCATCGGACTGAACGACGAAAAGGACATAACCCTGAAAGGATTGGAGTTAATCAAGCAATCTGATTTTGTCTACTTGGAAAGCTACACATCAATCCTGCAGTGCGATGTTTCTGCTCTTGAGAAATTATATGGAAAGAAAATTATTTTGGCAGACAGGACTCTTGTCGAGCAGAAAGCAGAGGAAACGATTCTCAAGAATGCAAAAACAAAAAATGTTTCATTTCTGGTTATCGGTGATGCGCTTTCTGCAACAACACACACTGATTTGCTGAAGAGAGCAAAGGATTTGGGAATCAAAGTCAACATTGTCCATAACGCTTCCATTTTGACAGCTGTCGCTGAAACAGGCCTGCAGCTGTACAAATTCGGCAAGACAACAAGCATGCCGTTTCCTGAGAAGAATTTCCAGCCGGAAACGGCCTATGAGGTAATTAAAGATAATTTATCATCAGGTCTGCACACTTTGGTGTTGCTAGATCTCCGCCCGCAGGAAAACAAGTTTATGACAGTAAACCAGGCAATTAATATCTTATTGGAGATACAGGAAAAAAGAAAGGAAAAAACAATAACTAAAATTATTGGCTGCGCACGTCTTGGAAGTGAAAAACCAACAATCAAATTTGGCACAGCAAAAGAACTGAAAGACTTCAACTTCGGCAAGCCGCCCCACTGCTTAATAATCCCGGGAAAAATGCATTTTGCTGAAGAGGAATTTGTTGGGCAATTCAAATAAATGTTTCAAACAAAAACCTTTTTTCTGGGCAGACCGCAAGAAAATGCTATGGCATTTTCTGCGCGCAGAGAAGCTATGCTTCTCTTGCGCTTAAACTAGCTTCTTGCTTTTGCTGTCTGCCCCGATTGCCCAGCCTGCCATAAATTGCTTTCAGCAATTAATATCATTTCCTGCATGGCAGTTGAGCAGAAGAAGCCAAAACAACATCAAATGTAATGCAAGAACCAGAAATCGGTTTTAATTATGCAATTGCCAAGAAATACCTACTTCTGATTTGTAGCTGCTTCTTCCTCGCATGCGCCTGCGCTGCACTTGCATGTTTCCTTCTCAGAAAATGCCCTTTCATCAGTTGAGCAGTAATATTCCATCAAAGTTTGGTCATCCTTGCAGTAATCCTCATAGACACGAAGATCATTTGTCAAAACCTTGCCTTTAACCGTGAAATTCATCCCGCCGTCTGTATCGTTGCAGTTTGCATAAGAAACACATGCACCTTTTTGGCAGAACGTTGTATCACCGCACTGGGCAATTGAGCCGCTCTTGTGAATCTCTTTGCATCTCGCCTTTGCCGTTCCGGGATTCTCGCACTTTGGCTCGTACAAATCCCCCACAGGATTGTCCTGGAAGCAGTAGGCATTCTCAGCCCTCGGAACCCCGCAGTCTGAATCAGAAGTGCAGGCAATCTTTGCCGGCGCTGCTGCAGGAGTCTCATTGACCGCTACAGGCTGTGCTGCTGTTGCATTCTGCTGTATCTGCGGCAGATTATCCTGAACCTGCTTCTGGCTGCATGCAAAAAGCAGAACAGAAAGAAGAATCATCACGATTATTATACGCATTTTCCCTCAAGGCATGAGCACGTGTGCTCCGCATATACACATCTCCCGCTCACACAGCTCCATTCCCAGAGCTTATTTACATCAAGGCAGATATCGCCTATGTTCTGCCCGAATCGGTCTGTGCATATTCCCTTAACATTATAGTTTGCCCCGCCATCGGTGTCTGTGCATCCGCTGTTACTGCTTGAGTTTGATGAGGAGGAATTCCTGCTTGAATTTGAAGATGAATGGGTTGCTGTCGATGACTCATTTGATGATATGACCTGCTGGGCGCTGAATGTCTGCTTTTTTATGTTGTTGCTCTCATCAGGCTCCTTAAAAGCATTGCCTGAATCCAGGGTAAGGGTAAGCGCATAAATTCCCTCATTCAGGTTGTATGTATTTCCTATCTTGCTGGTCAGCCCACCGGCATCTATTGTTGTATTGTAGGGATAGTCCTCTGATTTGATCACATCATTCCCCTTCATTATTTTTATATTGTAAGCAAAATTTTTTATGCTCTCTGTTCCCACATTCTTGATTTTAAATGAAACATCAAAATCCTCCCCGGGAAGGGGATAGATTGTGCTCATAAGGAAATTCGAAACTGCCAAGTCTGCTTTAGTTGGTGTTCCCTGGCCCGCAGGAGCTGTTGCATTAGAAGCAGGCGCAGTACTCTGGTTTGCTGCGGTCTGATTCGCTGTCTGGTTCGAAGAAGGCGCCGGCTGGGCTGCTGTGTTGTTTGAAGGCGCAACTACCGGAACAGTTCCGCCGCCGTTGGTAACATGGATTACCTTGATTCCCTGCTCCACGCATCCCAGAAGGAATAGCAAAGCAATGCAAACTATTATTATGTGGATACGCATTGTCCCTTTGAACACTCGCATCTTATGTTTTTGCTTGTCATCTTGCCGTCTTCGCAATAATATTCAACAAGGAACGGGCCAACGCATTTGTCAGCATAGCCTGTTCCGCCAACTGTAACTATCCCCTTTACGCTTTGGTCAATTCCGTTATCAGAATCAGAGCATCCTGCCTGGACTGGTGCGCTGTTGCCAAGAGCTGATGTTGCCTTGCCCTGAACAGGAGCAGATACTGTATTTCCTGAGCAGCCTGTAAACGTAAGCGAAAGCACAAGCGCCATGCTCAACAGCATCAGAATCCATAAAAACAGAAAATTTCTCTGAATAGGGTGCATCATGGCATAATTTAAGACAAGGGTATATTTAAATATTTCCCTTTAAAAGAGGCTGCAACAGTGCCGCCTAGCGAAGTTATCCATTTAAACATAAAACTCCAAGTAAATCGGATAGACATCATAATACATATCCAGACGGAGCGCGGCACTGGTAAAAACAGCCAAAGGTTTTAAAAACAAGCATAATACAGAATATTTCACAGCCCCGTGGTGTAGTGGTCAAGCAAAAATATTTAAATACTCCCAAACTGAATTTATTCAATGAGAATTAAACTAAAAAAATTAAAACAAAAAGAACTGATTAATAATTTCAAAAAAGAAAACAGTCTCACCTGGGCAGAACTTTCTGATGTACTAGGCGTCAAAAAGGGGGCATTGCTGAACTGGTATTATGAAAGAACACTATTACCCCGTTCAGTTTATAAAAAGATAGACCCAAGAGGCATTTATAGAAAGTTCATAATACAAGAATATAGTGAAAAGTGGGGAAAAAGTAAAGGGGGCCACAATTCAAAGGGGAATACTAAGTATGTAAAAGCCCCTCAATATTCCGAAAAATTAGCGGAGCTTGTAGGAATAATTCTTGGTGATGGAAATTTGAATTTGTACAATAAAAACGGCTTTGGAACTTATTCAATTAGAATAACTGGCGATGCCAACAAAGACGCGGAATACTTAAGAGTTTACATACCCCATTTATTTAGAGATATTTTTAACGTAGAAGCAAAAATATACAAACCAAAAAACAATAATGGGTTAGTAGTGCTAGTTCATAGCAGGATGGTCCTAGAGCATATGGAAAAAATGGGTTTAAAGAATGGAAATAAGCTTAAAAATCAGATTACGATACCCAAATGGATATGGAGTTCTGATTCTTATTTGAGAGCATGCACAAGAGGATTAATCGATACGGATGGTTCAATTTATGAGCTTAAAACACACTGGCCAGGCACTTATCAGATAAATTTTGAGAATAGCAATATGACCCTACTAAAAGACTTCAGAAAAGCTCTGATTCACATAGGGTTTATTGTATCAAAAATCTGCTCTAACCGGTCCAAGATAAGAGGGAAAAAGATATATATAACTCGTAAAGACCAGATAGAAAAATATTATAAAGAGATAGGTTCTTCAAATCCTAGAAAGAGAGAAATACTTAAAAGAAGCCAGCCCCGTGGTGTAGTGGTCAAATTTCTCTCTGAAAAGAAAGACCAGGCATAGTGGCCTTTGGCAGTCTGAAACTGAAGACAGCCATTGACGGCGGTTCGAATCCGCCCGGGGCTATTATTTGCTGTTAAAAAACCCCAAGTATTTTAAAATATGGCTGACTTGGCTCAAACATGAGACAGTACCTGTTTTTTACGCTATTCCCGATTTTGCTGCCTATTTTTATTATTGCTGCAATCTTTCTGCCAATTTTTTTGCAGAACCCTTACATAAGCAGTGTAAAATTTTCCGCGAACATCAGCAATAGCTCTGATATTTATGTTGAAGAAATCATTTCAATTGACTCATTCAGCAATTATTACCGTTCTGATTTCAGGGAGTTTGAGGGAAATGCCATTGTAGAAGATATAAATGTCTATGACACAACGGAAAATGTTCCCGTGCAGTTTGAGTTGGCGCAAAAGGATGGGAAAATAAAGGGCGTTAAATGGACATTTCTAACAAACGGAAAAAGCAACAGAATAGTCCTGTCCTACCGGTTGAAAAATGCCATTGCTCTTTATTCTGATGTGGCAGACTTTGAATGGAACTACAAAATATCCCGCAAGACAGGGCCGGGCATTCGCGCCCTTTCCAATATGCCTGAGGTCATAGCATCATATATTGAAGGGGCGAGAACTGATTTCAAATTTTATCTGCCAAGTGCGGGAATCCATGCCTGGTCCTATCCGCTTAAACAAAGGGAC
The DNA here is from genome assembly GCA_903904885.1 of uncultured archaeon. GTDB lineage: Archaea > Nanobdellota > Nanobdellia > Woesearchaeales > CAIVOO01 > CAIVED01. Next base: position 52,397 of record CAIVED010000027.1, read on the forward strand.
ATCAAAATTGGCAACAATACGGTGGATTACGGGGGGCAAACAGGCCGGTTCAGCAGCAGTGTCAGCCTGGCAAGGGGGATTGATTTCAGGATTGCATTTCCTTCGGGAATAATGGCAGGAAATAAAATTGATGCAGAAGGACTCTCAAAAATAGAAAACGAGGAAAAAATCATCGGAATAACCAGGCCGTTGGTTAAATTTGCCGCGCCGGTGTTAATTGCAATCCTGCTCTTCCTATTGGTCTATTTTGCTGTTGGCAGGGAATACAAGACTGAGGGATATGAAGCGGTTTATGAACGGGATATCCCCTACGATTATTCGCCGGCCATAGTAAGCGCTCTTGTCAATCAGGACACAAAAGAGCCCAAGCAAGAAGACTTCATAGCGGTCATTCTCAATCTCAGCACAAAGGGCTACCTCAAATTCCAGCGGGAAAAAAATGACTATGAAATAACATTCATAAACAAGGACATTTCCGCCCTTGCCCGGCACGAACAGCATGCAATCGAAATACTTAAGGAATATTCAACAAACGGAAAGTTGTCGTTTAATTTCCTGAAAGGCCTTATTGAAAAAGACCAGACAGCATTCAGGATAATGTTTCGCGAGTGGCAGGGCAATGTGAAAAAAGAAGCGGTTGGCATGAACTTTTTTTCAGCTGCCCCGGCCATAAGGTTGCTGTTCTACATTTTCTGCTTCGGATTTTTAATTTACGGAATGGGCCTCGGGCCATTTTCGCTGATGATACGGGACACTGTTCTTTTCCTGGGAATACTCTGCGCAATAATTCTTGTTTTCGCCATGAACATAATTTTCAGGCAGGCGCTGCCTAAAAGAACAAGGAATGGCTCGCTTCATTACGCAAGGTGGATGAACTTCAAGAAATTCCTTGAGGATTTCAGCGAGCTTAAGCGCCATCCTCCGGAATCAATAGTGGTGTGGGAAAGGTACCTTGCCTATGCACTGTCTCTTGGCGTTGCTGACACTGTGAAGAAAACGATGAGTCTGTCCAAAAAGACAAAAGTGCCGCCAGTTATATGAGAACTCAGTTATAAAATTTCTTAACGTGCAACCGCAATGGTGCTTGGGCTTCTTCTTCCGATTATTGGACCGTCAAGAACTTCAAAGCCCGCCTTTCGCAAATTTTCCCTGACCCATCCGGCATAGCTGTAGGTGCTGAGCTTTCCGCCGGTTTTCATTTTATTCCTGATATTCCTGAAGAATTCTTCGGTCCACAGTTCAGGGACTTTCGCAGGGCTGAAGGGCGCGAAAAAAACATAGTCTGCTTTTTCTCCGGCTTCCAGGATTTTTTCCCTTGCATCCCCAAACATCATGACAAGTTTGCATCCTTTTGATTCGTAGACATTTTTGCCCTCAAAAAATCCCCTTACAAATTCCTTTATCATTTCAAAGCTTTTGAAATCCGCATCAATCTCAAGAATTTTTTTTAATATCGTTTCATCATTCTCAAAACAATAAACTGTTGAAGGCCCCAGATCCAGCGCAGCCGCAGCACTGTACCCCAAACCGAAGCAGATATCAAAAATCACCTTTCCGGGAACAACATCCAATGCCCTGACATGCTTTTCAATGGCCTCCTGTTTAGCTCCATAAAGCGTGTGATAATTATCTCCCACTTCATCACTATGGTAAGTTATTGATCCGTCCCGGGTGATTATTTTGTTCATGAGTGTGATTCAATTTAGTAACCCTAATAAAGTTATTCCTTACCCATAAAAAACGCTGCTTTTTTAAGCAAATAGTTCATTTATCCTAAGAATGAACAAGAAAATCCTGCTTTTGCTGTTTCTGTTAATAATCCCTTTCGTATCCGCAAAATCCTACACCCTTGACAAAGCTAACATTGATGTTATTGTTAATGATGACTCAAGTTTGTCTGTAAGTGAATTGATAACATTCAATTTCAACGGGCCTTTCACGTTTGCCTACAGGGATTTCGTTTATGATAAGGAAGTTATTGAAAATCTTAGTGCCTATGAGTATTCAAACAACCAGACAACTGAACTAAAATCAGAAATAACTTCGGTTAATGGCGGCGAAAGGATTACATGGCATTATTCCGCGGAAAATGAAAAAAAGCAGTTTCTAATAACATACACGCTGAAAAACGCATTGAAAGTCTACAATGACGTTGCAGAATTCAACTGGAAAATCTGGGGCGACGGCTGGGACCATTCCCTGAAAGAAATGGTTGGCACATTTAAGCTTCCAAAAGCGGCTGAAAAGCCAACAGATGTTTATTCCTGGGGGCATCCCGCATTAGACGGAAAGATTGCAATACAAAACAACCAAAAAGTGATCTTCCAGGCATTTGACATCCCTGCACAGCAGTGGGTTGAATTGAGGGTTATTTTTCCGGCTAGCCTGATTTCAAACGCAGATTCTGCGAGCAGGATTAATTCAGACGGGCTCCAAAACATAATAAACGAAGAAGCCAATTACGGCAAGAAATCAGAATCCGCAAAAAAATTCGAGGCGCTTATTGCAAAGTTGTTATTCTGGTTCATTGTAGGGCCAATCATATTAATTATAGTATTGTTCATTATCCTTTACCTTGCCTACGGCCGGGAGCCGGCTGTAAATTACGAACAGGAATATGAAAGGGAAATTCCCTATGACTATTCCCCTGCAATTGTAAGCGCGCTGATAGAGCAGGCCAGCAAAAAGCCGAATGCAAGGGATTTTGTCGCAGTCCTCCTCAATTTATGCACCAAGGGCCATCTTAAGCTTCAGGTTATCCAGAAGAAAAAATTTCTCGGCATTTTCGGCAAGGATTCAGATTACGAAATAATCCTGCAAAAGAAGGACCGCTCAAAACTTGCAGGCCATGAAAAAACAGTCCTTGGAATAATTGAAGGTTATGCAACAGAAAATAAAATCGCTTTTGAAGAGCTTAAGAGCGAGATACGAAGCGACAGCATGGATTTCAGGATGAAATTCATGGACTGGCAGAAGGAAGTTAAGGATGAAGCAACAAAACAGGGCTTTTTTGCAAAAAGCAGCGTTCACCTCATCTTCAATATTATTTGCATAGCGCTGATTGTAATTGGCATATTTGTCTTCTCTTTTGGCTTTGGAATTGCAGGTTTCATCGGGCTTTTCATGAACAACGCCATATTCCGGCAGGCTCTTCCAAGGAGAACAGAAAAAGGGGCATTGCATTACAAAAGGTGGATGAACCTTAAAAAATTCATAAAAGACTTCAGCGCAATGGAGGAGCACCCGCCGGAGTCCATTGTTTTGTGGGAGAAATATCTTGTTTACGCTGTAACTCTCGGCGTTGCAGATGAAGTGCAGAAAAGCATGAAACTGATTCTGCCGGATAAAAACTACACCAATTCCACCATATTCATTGGCGCTGTTAATTACCACGCGCTTAGCACAGCAGGATTTGTAAATTCTGTCAACACATTCAGCTCCTCATTCGCAACTGCCTCAGGCACATCCGGCTCAGGAGGATTCGGAGGAGGCGGTGGCGGCGGTGGAGGAGGAGGCGGAGGGGGAGCTGGGTAAATGAAAGTCTTGGTAACCGGCGGGGCCGGTTTCATTGGAAGCCATATTGTTGATTTTCTTGTTGCTAAAGGAAATGATGTTGTTATCATAGACAATTTAAGCACAGGCAAAAAAGAACATCTGAACAAAAAAGCCAAATTCTATGAAGCGGACATAACCAAGGATATAGACTTCATTTTCCAAAAAGAAAAACCGGACATTGTAATTCATACAGCTGCTCAGGTAATGCTGAGGGAATCCATTAAAGACCCGCTTAATGACGCAAAGATAAATATTCTGGGAACGATAAATGTTCTTGAGTCCTGCCGGAAGAATAATGTTAAAAAAATAATTTATACATCAACAGGAGGCGCGCGCGTCGGAGAGCCGGAATATCTGCCTGTTGATGAAAAACACCCGCTAAATCCCTGCTCTCCCTACGGCATATCAAAGCATACTGCCGAGCATTATGTCTGGATGTACCGCCAATTATATGATTTGGACTATCTCATATTTTGCTTTGGAAATGTCTACGGCCCAAGAGATGACCCAAAATGCAAAAGAGTGATTTCAGTTTTCATCGACAGCATGCTCAGGAATGAACCCCCTTTAATATTTGGCGACGGAAACCAGACAAGGGATTTCATCTATGTTCTTGATTTGGCTGAATTCATTGTAGAAAACATTGGAAAAAATCCAAAGCAAAAATTATTCCATCTTGCAAACAGTGAGCAGATAAGCGTAAATGAAATTTTCAGGATATTAAAGGAAGTTTCTGGATTCAGGGAAGAAGCCAAACATATTGAAGCAATAAAAGGAGAAGTAAGAGATATTGTTCTTGACACTTCTCTTGTTAAAAAAGAACTCGGATGGAACCCAAAGCACAGCTTCAATGAAGGGCTAAAAGAAACATTTGAGTGGTTCAAGAAAAATCAATCAGTCCAGTAAGCCTTTTCTCACAAACCTTTCCTCGTCAAACTGGTTCTTTAAGAATTTTGAGCACTCTGACTTGTTCTCCCAGAAATACATGCACTTGTTCTTGAACGCTGAAAAAATAGTTTTTAAATTTTGCTTAAAAATGCGCCTTTTACGGCAGGGGTTTTAGCGCCAAAAAACTAGGTTGGACTTGCCAGGCATTGAAAATCCTGCGCTGGATGCCAGCAGGACGGGTTTCCCGGACTACAGCAGAATTGTCTGGTGGTATCGCAACATTCATCCCCGCATGGGTCTTCATTAGGGGAATCGCCGCATACATGAGCTGCTGGGGCTGTTTCCTGAGGCTTAGAACCTGAAAAACAGGAAGGATAGCTCTGCTTCAAATTCAGGGCGGCATCCTGCAATTCCGGGGGCAGCAAATCAAAAGCGCCAGGCAAAGGCAAGTCCCGCTTCCTAACCTCCTTAATTACAAAAACCTTCTTCCCATCCTTCTCCACTGGAACTATTTCAAACTCATAATACTGCAAAAACTTAACAAGCTCATCCTTGCTCGGAACAAAAGCCCTCCAATTATTATCTGCAGTTAAATGGTTAAAATCAAAAAGAGGAACATTATTAAAACCCCACTCATTCGAAAGCAAAACAATCGTCCCATCATCAATGCTGCCCCAGTCAATCTTGTCCAAAGCGCCCTGCTCACTATATGCATAAACAATTCCAGCAAAAACAACAATAATCAAAATCAATAACAGCCTCTTCATTTTCCCTATTATGTCATTTAAAGCTTTTAAATCTTACTGAAAAATCAGTTTAGCAAACCCTTCCTGACAAACCTTTCCTCGTCAAACTGGTTCTTTAAGAATTTTGAGCACTCTGACTTGTTCTCCCAGAAATACATGCACTTGTTCTTGAACGCTGAAAATCTCCAGCAGCTGGCGCATACTCCACTCTCTGGCTTTTCTTTTTTTGGTGATTTTTCCCTGCTCATTTTTTTCTGATTCGCCTTCTTTTTCATTAGCCCATGAAAGGGGGGAGGATTTAAAAAGCTTATGTGCAACATTTATAAATAACCATTCCCTAACCGGACCTGTGAAAAACGTAAAAGGCCAGATAACCCTTTTTGTTATTATTGGCATTGTTATCATAGCAATTATCGCAATTTTCCTTTCTATGCGGTCCCAGGTTTCAGAGACGAAACCAGTTTCAAAGGGCGTTGATGTTGAACCAGTGCAGCTCTATGTTGAATCCTGCATAAAGTCGGTTGGTGAGGATGCGATTGTTTTCACAAGCAGGCAGGGCGGCTATTTTGAGCTGCCGGAGCTTTCAACAACGGATTATTTTTCAAATACTGCTTATTACTTTAGCATTGACAAAAACCTGATGCCCTCGCAGGAAAGGGTTGAAAAGGAAATTTCAAAATACATGGACAATGAGTTGTTTTTTTGCCTTAAAAATTTTGAGGATTTCAGAAAGGAAGGGATGGATATAAAAATAGCAAACATAAGCACAACAACACTGATTCTGCCCTCAAGCGTGCTGTTCAAAGTGAACATGCCCCTGACAATTAAAACACAGCAGGCTAAAACAGGGCTAAGCGATTTCAGCGGCTCGCTTGAGAATATAAGGCTTAAAACTATTTACAACATCACAAAGGACATGACAGAAGAGCAGATGAAAAAATTTGATTCGATATGCGTAAGCTGCATATTAAGAATGGCAATTGAAAATGATGTATATATTGACATTCAAAGGCTTGGCAATGACACCATCTTGTTTACAATCACAGACTATAACTCCAAAATAAAAGATGAACCGTTCGAATACATGTTTGCAAATAAATACAACCTAACCGGTGCAACCAGATGAAAAAGCAGTTTATTTTCATTGCAGTTATTTTTTTAGTGTGCTCTATTTATGTTTGCGCAGCCTGCCCTCCGGAATGCTCAACACAGGCAAGCATAACCCCTGACTCTTATAGCAATCAGGCTTCATACTCAAATTCTGATTTCTATGCAAACTCAGACCCCGCAAAATGGAAGTGGAATCTTGTGGACTGGAACAATCAGGGACTGCAGCAGGCGCTTAATACAAACCCGGAAGCCAGCAAAAGGTACATGGAGAGCAAAGGCTGCCTGAAATGCAGCATTGGCAACACAGGCAATGTAAACCTGGCATTTTCACAAAATGGAATAAGCCACCCTAACGGGGGCTTTGTTTCAGCAAATTCAAATTATCCGCAGGGAACCTCATTTGAGGCCACAGCGGATAACATAATTGCCCACTACCCTGCATCTTCAACCATCTCTGTCCCAGTCACAGACACAGTGACTATTGACACTGGGGGTGAAACATTGACTTTAACCGGCTCAAACATGCCTCCGGACACAAACGTCTTCGGAAAAATAACATTCAAAAACGGCCAGGCCTATTTTAGAACAGACGAGGACCTTTACATAAACTATGTGCAGATAAGCCGTTCAGCCATGACAGGCGAAACCCCATCAAGCAATGAAGCAATGATATTTTTTACGGGCAATTATGTGCCGGGGGTAACTACGGACTATGTATCAATTAATCCCGCAAGCAAGAACTTTTTTGTCTATGCTGATGATGAGCCAGGGGGAATCATCATGAATTTCGGCCCAGGAAACCCTTTTTTTCAATCAAACGATGCTAAGGGGCATCCTATTTTAAGAGATACTGACAAGGTTAGCCTCTTTGCGGCCTATAACAATGAGATGTACTATGTTGCACCTTCTACAGTTGCGGGGTATCCCGTAGTCAAGGTGAAAGAAACAAGCGACGATAAGCTTGTTTATTCGGTAACTAATGGACCGTTTAGTTTTTCCAAGAATTATGACAGCAATATAGAGGGCCAAGTAAATGAGATTTTTGCTGAACTCGACCCAAACCTAAAACTAACAACCACACCGATGCTTATAAATCCTATAGACAGCAGCGACAACCCAATTATGTCAGCATATGCAAATGGAAAACAGGTCAATCTAACATCAATCTCAATCGATGGCCATAACAGGGTATTCTTCATCACAGACACGGGAAGCCTGTCTTTGGACTATGATTTTTATCTTCAGCAGGGTCTTCAGCCAGGCCAGACACTGCCGCCGCTTGAAATAAATGGCCGCCAGACTAGAACATTTCAGGTTGGCGATTCAAAAATAATAATAACAACTAAAACATATAGTGAAAACGACCTGAGGGACATTGTTCAAATGAATCCCGATTACAAGATTATATCAGGGGTTCCTGCAAACAAGATAGATATTTTTAAACAATTTATTGAAGAACTCCCGGAGGAGATGCTGAATAGTTTCCGAGGCATAGCTGTACAGCCCAATGTGGCTTATACATATGCTGCTGTAACCGAAAGCAAAAAGTTGAGCTATTTTAACACCGGCGCACTTAGCAAAGAAGGAGGCATTATTACTGCTCCTGACACTTACTTTTGGTGTGAAGAATGCTCAGATGAATACATTTTCGACAGGATTAACGGGCTTCTCATCCATGAGATAGGGCATGAGTTTGTCATGAGAAAAAGAAATGAAGAAGGCCTTGCATGGTATGAATCAGACTCAACATTTGACAAGAAATGGGAGGCTACATACGGAAACACGCCTCCGCCCTATGGGAAACTAAGCAAACAAGAAAATCCTTTTACAGTGTCTCTGAAGTGGATAAAGTCAATAGATGTGCGTAGCGACGACCCCTATGACAGTTTTCTAAACGCCTATGCCAACACAAATAATGATGAATATAAAGCAGTGGCTTTCGAGACATTCAACTCTGACGCTGAGTATGTTAAAAGCACGTTCCTGGACCCAAATTCAAAGTTTTATGACGCAAGATATTTAAAGCAAATTGAACTCCTCTGCGAAGAAGGCGGGATAAAGGCTAAGAATTGCCAGGCTTTTGGAGTGCCGTACAAATGAAAAAAACAATATTATTACTGCCCTTTATTTTGCTGTTTACAAACCTTGCGCTGGCAGAGACAGTGCATTATTACGAATTTAATGTGGTGTACAACAACAGTTATTTCTCGTATAATTCGCTTTCAGTCCAAACACTGCAGGAAGGCCAGGAAATCTGGAATTTTCCGGGATTGTACCAAGCAGAAGTGGTGTCATCTGACCAAAAGGTGCTAAACTACAGCAAATTTGACCTGCCAAGAGGAGTTTTTTTTGATAATTTCGATGAAAACGGGAGTGCCGTATCAGGAGGCAGCATAATTCTAAATGAAACAGAAGCAAGAATCCACCTGCCATACTTCGACAACGCAAAAGAAATAAACATCTACGACGAAAACGACATAAAGAAGCTGACAATTGACGTTTCAATGTACTCAAAAAACATAACTGCGGCAGTTTGGGAATTGAAACCTGCGCCAATTGAAAGCATAATCGGAAAACCGATAACCTCGGAAAAGGACAGGCTCAACAGAATTGTTGCAGTTGTAATAATCTCAGTACTTGTAATAATCGTTGAAGTAATCATAATCAAAACAAGAAAAAAAGAAGAATAAACTTGAAATGAAATGGACCCTGGCGCTATTTATTCTGCTGATTTTAATCCCCATAGCCCAGGCCCCCTGCGACACATCAAAGCCGACAGCAGAATGCTACAATGATGCATCATTCTATTCCAACTCAGACCCTGCCAGATGGGACTGGAACTATGTAAACCTTCAAAAAATCGACTGGAGCAACAACCCAAAACTGCAGGACGAGCTGAACAGAAACCCGGAGAGCGCCAAAAAATACCTTCAAAAAACCGGATGCCCAACCTGCAGCCTTGATAACACCCAAAACACAGGAAGACTGGCTTTTTCTGAAAGAGGCATAATGCACCCAAATGGAGATTTTGTTTCACCAGCCAGCTATTATGCCGGCACAAAATTTACTGCAACTGACAAGGGCATTGTTGTAACTCCATCAATATCAAGAACAAACACAATAAATGTCCCTCCAAAAACAGACACTGTTACAATCGACACAGGAGGAAACTCATTTTTCATTATGGAAGGCAGCAAAGAACTTACAGCAGACATCAATGGAAAAATTACTTTCAGGAACGGACAGGCCTACCTGAACGTAGGCGATAATGTTATCATAGGCCAGGTAAAGGTGGAACCCCTCACCATACTTGGGGAAAATCCCGTGAACAAAGATGTAAGAATATTTTTTGACGGGCTTCCCCACACTGGAACAAGTGAAGATTACCTTTCCATAAACACCAACCCTGATTCAAAGAAATTTTTTGTACACGCCGACAGCAATGCGGGGGGAATCGGGCTGACATTCCTGAAAAACAACCCTTTTTTTGACATGAAGAGGGACACGGACAGGGTGCGCATCTTTGCGGACTACAATGCCAACATTGCCTATCTGCCGGTTTCCCTGGAAAACCAGTACCCCAAAGTCCAGGTGACAGAAACCAGCAACGACAAAGTCGGCTACGGCATTGACAACGGCCCGCTGAACTTTTACAAGGAATACAACAAAGCAGGGGGGAAAGGCTACTCAACAAGCAACGAGCTGCTTTCTTCTTTTGACACAGACCCGAAGCTTACAACTGCAAGAATGGCCATAACCCTTGCCGACAGCAGCGGAAACCCAATCATTACTGCAGCAAATTTGAACGGGAAACAGGTCAGCCTGAAAACAATAACTATAAATGAGAATAAGCAGGCATTTTTTGTAACAGACCAAGGAGAAATGATAAAATTTGACCAGGGCGCATTTCAGCCCGGGCAGCCGCTGCCACTTATGCAAATGCTCAATAATCCAACTGTAATGAATGTTCGCTCATCAACCGGAAATGCAAAAGTTCTCATCACAGAAAAAGAGCTAAACGAAGATGAAATGCGGGCTTTGCTGCAAAGTTATCCCGACTACAAAATTATAAGTGGGGTTCCGCCAGAAAAATTAAGTGGGATTATGAAAATACTAGACAATCTTCCTCCGGAAATGATAAACAGTCTCAGAGGGGTAAATGTTTTTAAGGATGACAAGTACTATGCGGATTACATAAAGGATAAATATAAGATTGCTCCTAAAGGTGTCGCTGGCATTGCTCTGGATGGGGGAGTTGTTCTGATTCCGCCACTGGCGCTTGAGTGCTCTGGAGAGTGCACAGATGCAGAGTTTAAAAGCCAATACAAGCTTTTCTATCATGAGATAGGGCATGAATTTGAGTCCCGCCTTAAAGCAGAGGCAAGCCAAAGCGGATTGCCAACGATTGATGAAGAATGGGGGAGACTGAAGATCCCCTATGGTAAAGAAGCGAAGGGTGTAAATGACAAGGACATCTCAGACTTTGCCCCCCATGGCGGCTGCATAACTAACTATGCCTGCAAGAACCCTGGAGAGAATTTTGCAGAGACCATAAGCATAGCAGAAGCATACCCCGAGAAATTCAAAGCTTTGGTGGACTGCAGCAAGACAAAAGAGTGCAGAATATACGAAGAAGAAATCAAAATCGCATGCAAATACGGCGCATTGAGCACTGAAAGGTGCAAGTCTTTTGGGATGTGAAAGAAAAAATGAATAAAAAAATCTTAATTTGCTTTATTGCATTGATTCTTTTAGCTGCGACTGCCCATGCAGCATGCGACTATTCCGCAAAGGAAAAAATAACTGCAGAATGCTATGACAGCGCTGAATTCTACCAAAAATCAAACCCTGCGCTGTGGAACTTTGCACAGGTAAAATGGGACAACCCTGCTATATGGAGCAACCCCAAAATACAGAACACATTAAACACAAACGAGAACGCAAGAAACGAATACTTCAAAAAAACAGGATGCGCAGGATGCACATTTGTTAAGATAACTGATATCTATTGTGACGCCAAAAAAGTCCCAAGTTGCGCATCCGCCAATGCTGCGATGGCAAATTTTCTTACTTTTTCCAGCACAGGAATCAAGCACCAAAACGGCGACTTTGTAACACCAAAAAACTATCCAGAAGGAACAGCGATAAGGGCAGACAAAAATGGCATAACAGTTTTCCTGACAAGCAAGGCCAAATCAATAAATGTTCCAGCAACTGACACTCTTACCATAAATACAGCACTCTCTAATAATCCCACATTGACTGGGGCAGGAATTCCTACGGGAGTTATCGTAAAAGGTTCTCTAAGCTTCAAAAACGGCCAGGCATATGTAAAAGGGGGGGCTAGTGCAACCATAAATAATGTTGAGATAAAAACATTTACTGATACCCTCATCTTTTTCAATGGGGAACGGCAACCTCTAGCAGAGAATAAAGATTACATCTCATTGAACCCTTCAACCAGAAAAATGTTCATTAACAGCAAAAGCGAGTTTGGCATTGCAAGTATAGATTTTCAGGAAAATAATCCGTTCTTCAAAATAGAGAAAAAAGATGAATTGAGCATTTGGGGCATAAAGAATGCTGAAATTAGCATTCGAAACAGGGACTCGGAACTCCTGATTCCTGCGGTGAATATAAAAGCAAAAAATCAGGACTCATCTGTAGAAATTAGTTCTGGAATGGTAAACATTATTTTGAAGGGGAAAACCCGATTGTTAGGGGAACCACGTTTAGAGGCAGATATCAATTATGGTAACGCAGGTTCTTCTCCAATGAGCATAACTGCGCAGGATGAAAATGGAAAAAGCTTGCTTGGAACTGACAAAAACCCCCAAAAAATTGTCATAGACAACTACAATGAATTTGTAACAATAAGCGAGAAAGAGGGTGAAGGGTTAGGCAAAGAGGGGTGGAAGGTAAGTGAAAGATTGAAAATGAACTACGACCCCCAGACAGCTGTGCAGGGAAGAGCCATAATCCTGGATAAAAGGCCAAGCGACAGGGAATTGCAAAGATTGATTGCGACCAGTAACGGGAAGGTTATAATAATGGGAGTTACAGATCCGGCGATGGCAAGGGAAATATACGACTCGCTTTTAAAAATGCCTACTAAACTGGCTGGCAGCGTATTTGCAATTGATGTGACAAGTTCTGATAAAGAATTTGCTAAGCTATTAAGTGGAAATCCGAACTCAGACACGGGTGCTACTCAGGCTTTTGCAGGACCTGATGGGATTGTTGTTTTTAAAGGAAACGAATTTTTTAATCAGAGGAATTTATTTCATGAAAGCGCGCATACGCGTGTTTTTTCGTTAGCTCAAACTAACCCCGAGTTTTCAAATGCCTGGAACTCTGCAGCAGGCAATGTTTACGGAAAAGGCCTCGCACTTCCGCTTCCTGGCAATACATTGCCTGTAGCCTGGGCAGATGGCAGCGATGGCGCAAGAAATGGGTGTGTTAGAGCATACGGCTGTAACGAACTGCATGAAGACGTTGCAACATTTACAGAGATGGCTTATACCAAACCGGATAATATGAAGATATTGGTTAGAGGAAAAGACCCAAGATATCTACAAAAACTTGATTTGTGCTGCTCTTACGGATTTATGGACGGGGCGCAGTACAAGCTCATAACAGGAAACACAAAAAAGTGTGGTGAAGCAGGATGAAAGCAAAACTGATTTTATTTTTTATGGTTTTTTTGTGCGCAATAAACGCAGCACTGGGAGTAAGCCACTATTACGAAATCAATCTAATTTACAATGACAGCAAAATCACCTATGAATACGTTATAGTCAGCCTATTACAAGCAGACGAGCAAATAGGAAATCTTCCTGGCAGTTATAGCGCAGAAATAGTTTCATCTGAAAACACCGTGCTAAACACCACATCATTCAGAATACCCCTACAAATCCTCTACGACAACTTCGATGAAAACGGAACCGCAATCGGAGGAGGAGAAATAACCAAAAACTACACCACATGGATAATAATCCTACCTTACTTTGAAAATGCAAAAGAAATAAACATCTATGATTCTAACGGAACAAAAAAACTTACGATAGATGTTTCAATGTATTCAAAAAACATAACAACCACAGCAGAAGAAGCAAAACCCGCAACAGCAGAAAACATAACAGGAAAACCAGCGATAACCTCAGAAAAAGACAGATTCAACAGAATTGTTGCAGTTATAATAATCTCAGCAATTGTAATAATAGCTGCAATAATCATAATCAAACCAAGAAAAAAAGAAAATGAATAAAAAAATAACCTGGATTATTGTATTTCTGGCATTCGCTGTTTTAGTTAAAGCCGCATGCCCTCCGGACTGCTCAACCTCAACCAGCATAACAACGCAATCATACAACACTGAGGCTGCATACACAAACCAGGATTTTTTAACGAATTCAGACCCGGCAAAATGGAACTGGGCATACATAGACGCTTCAAACTTTGCCAAAATATGGGCAAACCCAAAAATCCAGGACGCCTTCAACGAAAACGATGCAGCCAGAGAAAAATACCTGCAAATGCAGGGGTGCGCCGGCTGCAGCCTGAAAAAAGAAACCGGATACACTGGAAAGCTGACATTCTCAAAAGAGGGCATAATGCATGAAAACCAGGATTTCTGCTCAATAAAAAACTACCCCGGCAGCTCAACATTCACAGCAAACGAGCACGGCATAACCATAACCCTGCCAGAAAAAACCTCATCCCTAAACATCCCTTCCAAAAGCGACACCGTGACAATTGACACAGCAAAAAATAATGTAACGCTTTCCGGGGAAAACATCCCTGCGGGAACAAACATCAACGGGCAAATGAGATTCAGCAACGGCCAGGCCTATGTGAAATTAGGCGCGGAAAATGCAGTCAGGATAAATGGCGCGGGGGTTTCGTTTGAGTCCACACTCGGAGAAACTGCTGCAGGCAATGAAATGAAGGTGTTTTTTAACGGGCTTCCGCATACGGAAATAACCGAGGATTATGTTTCAATAAACCCCTCAACAGGAAAAATTTTTACCCACAGCGATGACAAGGCAGGAGGACCCAGAATATGGTTTGAGAAAAATAATCCATTTATCAAAATGGACGACAACGACATTGCAACAATAGGCACAGATTATAACACTGATATAAGCATAGAGAACAGGGACAAAGACCAACTGATACCCCTTATCCAAGTAAAGGAAACAAGCAATGACAAAGTCAGTTACGACATCTCATCCGGCGCATACACATTTTACAAGTCCTATTCCTCAGCCAATGAACCGGGATACTTCACTGATAATGAGCTATATAGTTATATTAGCGCCGGAGAAGAAGCAGAATCAGATACAACAGCCCCAATGAGAATAAGCCTGAAGGATGCAGCAGGCAACCCCGTCCTGGCAAATATGAATGGGAACAAAAATGACATAGAAGACATTTTTGTTGACAACTATAACCGGGTATTCTCCGGCACCATTACTAAGGGGCCTATGACTCCCTATGAACAATATATCGGGCCCGACTTTTCAATTACCATGCAATACCTTTCATTCAACTATAATGCTTATTACCCCGGCAAGGATTTCCTATTTTATCAAAGCGGTTTTGATGAGACGCAAATGAAAGAGCTGATACAGAGCCACCCTGACAAGCTTATCATAGCAGGCGCTGACCAGGATGAAGTAAGGCAGATTATATCTTACATAAACCTGCTGCCACCTGACATAAAAAACAATTTAAAGGGATTTAATGTTCTGTACGGAGATGATTATCCTGGCAGCAAAACCAGCAACGCCTACGCCACGGAGTATGGCTTTATGACACTAAAGGGGGAAAACCTTAAGGCAGGAAAAACTGATTTTTATACTATATTTCATGAAGGGCAGCATGAGGTGGATTTTACCTATGAAGCACAGGAGGGAGCGGAGGTTAGTGCTCAGGGAATTCTGGGGGAATGCACACAAGGAGTGAAATGCACTGGGTTCAGAACAAAATGGGAGGCACTTGGAGCCCAGTATAACGGAAAAACAGCCAGCAAAAGTTCAAGCGGTTATTACGAGTGGAACATTATCGACCCGAAGACAAAAAAGCCATACGAGTACGACATTCCCATACCGGGTACAGGATGCATAAGTGCCTATGCCTGCAAGGATTTTTATGAGAATGTTGCGGTCACAGCAGAAGAAGCACAACGAAACCCGGAATATTTCAGAGATAATTTCCTAAGCGATGCCATTGTCAGAGGTCAAATAGAGCTTTTATGCGAATACAACAGGCTAAGCTGTAACAAATGCAACATAATCATAGGCAAGCAATGCTAAATGGAGACATAAAGATGAAAAAAGCAATACTAATCATCGCGGTGATGCTGCTAATGCTGAATTTTGCTGCAGCCGCAACCCAGCATTATTATGAATTTTACGTTGTATACAACAACAGCGAATTGTCGTACAATTCTCTGGCAGTCAAGCCGCTGATTGAAGGCCAGAGCATCTGGAATTTTGCAGGCGAATACAAAACCGAGATAATATCAACAGACAACAAAGTGCTGAATTCCAGTTCTTTCAGGGTGGCGCTGAAAACCATAGACGACAGTTTTGACAGCCAGGGCAGGGCTACAGGGGGAGAAATTACAATCAAAAACCAAAGCATTGAGAGAATCCACCTGCCCTACTTTGACAATGCCAAGGAAATAAACATATATGACATTAACGGAACAAAGAAGCTGACAATCGACGTGACAAAGTATTCAAAGAATATAACTGAAACAGTAGCAGAAGTTAAGCCTGCGCCAACGGGAAACATAACAGGAAAACCTGAAGAGAAAGAAGCAAAAAATGCCAATATGCTGGTTGCAATCGGAATCGGCGCTGCAATAGCACTGCTATTCCTGTTTTTGCTTATAAAAATGATTAAAAAGAAGGAATAATCCACTGGACACCCCGCCAAAGGGTTTTTAAATTTTGTTCTCTTTTTAATTGCATGATAGTCAAAGAAGTAAACTGCAAATCCATCCTCAACAAATCAAAGCTTTCTACGGATTACTGCATAAATCCCTACACAGGCTGCTCACACAAGTGCAACTACTGCTACGCCAGATTCATGAAGCGATTTACAAACCATCAGGAAGACTGGGGGGAGTTTGTTGATGTCAAGATTAACGCTGTTGAAGCATTGAAAAATGATTTGAAAAATATGAAGCCAGGCAGCATCTTCTTCGGCTCTGTAACAGACTGCTACCAGCCAATTGAGGCAAAATACAGGCTCACAAGAAACCTGCTTGAAACCCTGCCACGAAATTTTGAGGTTTACATCCAAACAAAATCTGCTCTTGTTTTAAGGGATTTGGATTTGATAAAGCAGTTCAAAGAACCGGAAATTGGTTTTACGATTACATTTACAGATGACAATGACCGGAAAAACTTTGAACCATCAGCTTCGCCAATAAACGAGAGAATAAATGCGCTCAATGAAATCAAAAAAACAGGAATAAAAACAACGGTTTTCATCGGGCCTATTCTGCCATTTATTTCTGACAAAAATCTTGAAGAGCTGTTTGAAAGAATAAGCTTTGCTGACAAAATCTGGGCAGACAGATTAAATATCAAAAGCGGCAACTGGGAGCATGTTTTCAAAACAATAAAGGAAAAATACCCTGAACTGGAAGGAAAATACAACGAGATATTCTTTGACAAGGTTGATTACTACGATAAATTAAAGCAGAGAATCAGGCAAATCAATAAAAAAGTCAGGTTTCTCTGGTAAAAAGAAAATAAATATAATTTTATCTAGATTGAAACCGGCCCTCCGCATATCCATTGGGTGCGGGAAGTTCTTGTTGCCTCCTCCACAGCGCAGATAGATTTGCAGTCCAGCCTGACCCTGTCCATTGTAATCCACCACCTGCCGGTGCTGTTGTCATAGAAAGGCCTTCCTGTAATGTTGCCGATCTTTGCGCAGGGGCCTGATTTTGCAATCGCAAGCGCATCATCGCTTGTTAAAGGACCATTGGTTGCATTCTGCAATGTAGCGTTCTGCTCGCAGGGCTCCTCCCATATTCTCAGGCATTTCTGCTTTGCCTCACACCAGCTGTAGCCTGCAGAGCCGATGCAGCCGTGAATGTCGCTGTCATTGCCCACCAATTGCTGCCTCTGGCAGCCTGCAATAAAAAGGCCTGACACGACAAGCATTGCCGCCAATAAAACCAGTTTTTTCATTTTGCCCTCCAAAATAATGACTGCCAAAACACTCCCTTTCTGATTTATATCTTTTTCTATTTGCTGAAGGCGTCCTTCAGCTTGCTGAAAAAACCCTTCTGAAGCGAAACATCACTGTGCTTTGCGTACTCTTCCAGTATTTCCTTCTGTTTTTTGCTGAGTTTCAAAGGAACCTCAACCCTGACCTTGACAAATTCATCCCCTGATTCATTGGTTCTCATTGAATGCATTCCCTTGCCCTTCAGCCGGAACATTGTTTCTGACTGGGTTCCTGCAGGGATTTTTAATCTTGCCTTGCCGTCAACAGTGGGCACTTCTATCTCATCTCCGAAAACCGCCTGGATGAAAGACAATGGAACCGCTGCTATCAAATCATCTCCCTTTCTTTCAAAGGTGCTGTTCTTTTTAACCTTCAGGATTATGTACAAATCCCCTGCAGGCGCATTTCTCTCCCCTGCTTCGCCTTCTCCGGAAATTCTTATGCTCATTCCTGTGTCTATCCCTTTTGGGATTTTGACATGCAATTTTCTCTCTTTCACAACCTTGCCTTCACCGCCGCAGTATTTGCAGCTGTCTTTTACAACGGCTCCTTCCCCTTTGCATTTAGGGCAGTTAGTGGTTGCTGAGAAAACACCGAAAACAGTCTGCTTTGTTGACTGCACAACGCCCCTGCCGTGGCAGGTTGGGCACTGCTCAACATTTGTCCCGCCAAGTCCCTTGCAGTGCTCGCATACTGCATATTTTTCAAATGTTATTGTTTTTTCTGCGCCGTGGAACGCGTCTTCTAAATCTATTCCCAGCTCATACTGCAAATCCTGCCCTTTTCTCGGGCCGCGCCTCCTGCCGCCCATGCCTCCGAATCCCTGGAAAACTTCGTCGAAGAAATCAGAAAAATCAAAGCCAAAATTGCCTGCCTGGAATCCTGAATGGAATCCCCCGCCTGCAGATGACTCTGCTGTGCCGAAAGTGTCATACTGCTGCCTGCTCTTTTCATTTCCCAGGGCAGAGTATGCCTCATTTATTTCCTTGAATTTTTCTTCAGAACCCTTTGCCTTGTTCAGGTCAGGATGGTATTTTTTAGCCAGCTCTTTGTATGCGTGCTTTATCTCTTCCTGAGATGCATTCTTTGAAACTCCCAGCGTTGAATAATAGTCTTTAGCCATTTTAATCAAGCCTAACAAATTTTTTTAAATCATCAGGGTTCATGCCCAGCAAATCAAATAATTCCTTTTCAAAGTTTAATACTTCTTTAAAAGCTTTTGTCAGCCATTCTTTTGCCTCAGGCAGAAACTCTATTAGTTTTTTCTCCCGCTTATTTAGACTAACAATTCCATTTTTTTCTCTGCTATCAGAATAGTTAACTATTTTTTCTTCCCAGGAGGAGGGCTTATATTTTTCAGAAAGCCAGTATTTTATGTCATGCTTAAGCACAATATCATAGACATTTTCAAATCCTTCTTTTTTCAATATCTCTGCTCCTATTTTTGCATGGTTTATCCTTTGCTTCTCTGTGCTACCCGGCAAATAGCCAATATCATGCACAATAGCAGAAAAATAAACAAGGCTCTCGTTAATTTTAATTCCTTTTTCCTTCAACTTTTGTGCCAGGAATCTGGAGATTTTTGCAACATTTATGCAGTGTTTTATTTTCTCATCCCGTATTTTATATTTTTTTAAAAGTCCAATTCCGGTTTTCTCATCATAGCCCATATTTAAAAATAAAAAAATTATTTTTTATCCTCTTCTGTAAAATCCCCGTCAACAACATTTTCATCAGGATTTCCTCCCGAAGCCCCGGGGTTTTGAGCCTGCCTTTCTGCATTCACCTTCTGGTACAATTCTGTTGATGCCTCCTGGATTAGTTTGTTCAGGGAATCAAGCTTTGCCTTTATCTCGCTTATATTCTTTTCCTTTACAAAATCTTTCAGGCTGTCAAGCTGGACCTTTATGTTTGCAAGCTTTTTTGCGTCAACCTTTCCCTCAAGCTCGGCCATCATTTTTTCAGTGGTGTACATTAATGTGTCTGCATGGTTGAGGGTTTCCACATCATCCATTCTTTTCCTGTCTTCCTCTGCATTGTTCTCTGCCTGCTTTCTCATTTTCTCAATGTCATCCTTTGAAAGATTTGTTGAGGCAGTTATTGTTATTGCCTGCTGCTTCCCTGTCCCCAAATCCTTTGCGCCCACATTGACAATTCCGTTTGCGTCAATGTCAAAGGTTACTTCAATTTGGGGGATTCCCCTCGGAGCAGGGGGAAGCCCTATCAAATCGAATTGCCCAAGCAAATGATTGTCAGCTGCCATTGACCTCTCTCCCTGGAAAACCCTTATCTGAACAGAGGTCTGGCTGTCTGATGCTGTGCTGAATATCTGGGATTTCTTTGTAGGGATTGTTGTATTCCTTTCGATAAGTTTTGTGAATACTCCTCCAAGTGTTTCGATGCCAAGTGATAATGGAGTTACATCCAGAAGCAAAATATCCTTTACCTCCCCTGCCAAAACCCCTGCCTGGATTGCCGCACCCATGGCAACGCATTCCATGGGGTCGACACCCCTCTCAATTTTCTTGCCTGCGAAATCCTCTACAAATTTCTGCACAATCGGCATTCTTGTGGGGCCGCCAACCATTATGATTTTGTCAATGTCATTTTTGCCAAGCTTGGCATCAGACATTGCCTTTTCCATTGACTCTTTTGTTTTTTTGACAAGAGACATTACAAGCTCTTCCAGCTTTGCCCTGTTTATTTTCATAACCAAATGCTTTGGCCCGTTCTGGTCTGCGGTTATGAAAGGCAGGTTAATGTCAGTTTCAAGGACCGTTGACAATTCTATTTTTGCCTTCTCAGCTGCTTCCCTTATCCTGGTCATTGCGGTGCTGTCTTTTGACAAATCGATGCCTTCTGTCCTCTTGAACTCGCTTGTTATGAAATTTATCATAAGCTCGTCCATGTCCCTTCCTCCAAGGTGAGTGTCTCCTGAAGTTGATTTAACCTCGAAAACTCCCTGGCCGAATTCCATTATGGTTACGTCCAGAGTTCCGCCTCCGAAATCAAAGACAAGAATCTTGTGCTCTTTCTCTGATTTGTCAAGGCCGTAGGCAAGTGCCGCTGAAGTCGGTTCATTTACAATTCTTACAACCTCGAGCCCCGCAATTGCTCCCGCATCCTTTGTTGCCTGCCTCTGGGCATCATTGAAATATGCCGGAACAGTAATTACTGCCTTTGTTACTTTTTCTCCCAAAAACGATTCTGCATCCTTTTTTATTTTCTGAAGAATGAACGCTGAGATTTGCTGGGGAGTGAATTCATTGCTCCTGATTTTATATTTGAAATCGGTTCCCATCTTTCTCTTTGCGCCGGTTACAGTCCCGTCTGCATTGCTTACCATCTGCCTTCTTGCGGGCTCGCCCACAAGCACATTGCCCTCCTTTGTGAAAGCAACAACGCTTGGCACTGTTTTTCCTGCAACTGTCGCGCCCTCTGCGCTCGGTATAATTACAGGCCTTCCTGCCTCAAGCACAGCCCCTGCTGAGTTAGATGTTCCCAGATCAATTCCGATTATTTTCATTTTGATTCCTCCTCAACCAAAGTATCCCGGCGCCTTTTCCTCTGGCACGGGCTTTGATTTCGATTTCTTCCTTGCTTTTTCCGCCTGCTTTGCAGCGCTTGACTTTTCTATCTTGCCAAAGTCCTTTTCATACCTTGCAACAATCTCACCCATCATCCTGGACAGCTCTTTTATTGCATATGGGTCAAGTATTACAACATTGTGCTTCAATGAAAACGTAGCTCCGGACTGGTTTCTCGGGTCAATCCTCGGAGAAACGCACTTGAAGTCTATGAAAAAATGTGACGGGTTGAAGTTTATTGAAACCTCATTTGAAAAAAAAGCATCACCATCATTTATGTTCAAGTTTACATTCTGTTTTTCTTCTGCCATTTTTAACCACCTTTCTTTTTTCCTATCTTTACTTTTGATGTCCTCAGGACATTCCCGCTAATCGCATATCCTTTCTGCAGCTCTTCCAGGACGATTCCGTCCTTGTCTGATTCTTCCTGCAAAAGCACCTCATGGCAAAACGGGTCAAAGCACTTGCCTTCGCAGTCTATTTTTCTTAGCCCCGCATCTGCAAGCACAGATGAAAGCTGTGCGAATATTAGTTCCACTCCCTTGACAAACTCTTTTGATTCCCTGTTTTTTATTGCCTGCTCAAAGCTGTCCAATACTGGAAGCAGTTTTTTTATCAAATCCGCAGATGCACATCTTATGAACTCTGAATTTTCCTTTGCAACGCGCTTCTTGTAATTCTCAAATTCCGCCTGAATGCGCTTTAGGCTGTCTGTCAGTTCCTCAACCTTTTTTTCTTCAGCTTTCTCTTCCGGTTTTTCGTTTTTGTCTGTCATTGTTCGTTGACCTTAAATCAACCAAGTTGAACTGGGGTTAACTAGGTCATATTTAAATGTTTTGCTTTGAACGGCTGTGTCCGTAAATCAGAACTCTTTAAACTGGCTGTGTTGGCTGTTTTCGGGGGTTATAAGGGTCTAGCCCGAATCGAAAGATTGCTTCAATGATTACAGAAAGATTATGGCAGATAACTCTGATGAGTAATTCGTTCTTCTGAGAAGTAGAGTTTCTGCTCGAGATGCCATCCATAAGAGTTGTCTTCATCATACTAAAGACAGTTTCCACGTTGCTCCTGAGATGGTATTCCTTTTGAAATCTGGCATTATTATCTTCAAACATATGAATCATCTTGTTCCATGCAGGATAGCCCAAAGAAAGCCTTCTGACATTCTTTCTAGGCATGATAAAAGGTCTAGCTCCAACATCAGCTATTGCTTGAACATTCTCTCTAGAAAGATATCCTGCATCTGCACAGACACGCTTCATCTTAAATCGTTCAGCAGTCTTTCCAATCAAATCCTTAAGGAAGAGTTGTTCTGATGTTTTACTTTCAGTAATTTCAACTTCTGTGATTATGTGAGTATGTATTCCGCAGACAACATGAAGCTTAGAGAACGCTTTATGTTTTCTGAAATCCAATCTCACTTGAACCCATCTTGAATTGTATCTGTTTGAGAATCCTGTTGCATCAATAGCAAAACTAGTCTCAAAAGGAATCATAAGATTAGCAAGATTCCTGTAAATATTCTCAAGATATTGCGTGTATTTTCCGTCAGTAAAAACTTTGTCTATCGAAGTCCGCTTAAGCAGTTTCGTAGTGTAACCAGAATTAGCATAAAGCAAATTAAAAGAAAATACTCTTCTGAAAGAAGATTTAGTATAAACCTTCAAAATAGCATATTTCAATTGGTCTGCAATATTTGCAGAAGGTCTGCCAACCTTCCTTTTCTCTTTATGGATGTTGAGAGCATCAACAGCCAAAGAAACCAAATCCCAAACATACAAATCCTGCTTAGACTGCTTCTCATAAATCAAAGACCAATTACGAACTTTAGTTCTTAATTCGCTCTCCCTATTCAAGCAATCCATTCCCTTAAGATACAAATCAGGAGTAGCTTGTGGGAGAAGAATAACCTCATTCGCCCTCGGAAGAAGCTTCCTTCTAGGAAAAGGCAAACCCAAAACGCCGATGTGCTTCTCTGTCCTAAATTTTGTCTGAATTTCTACCATTTTA
>CAIVED010000028.1 GCA_903904885.1 uncultured archaeon
ACAAAAGCAGTTTACATATACGCCTCGGCAAAGGAAGATGCAACAGTTGGAACACACGATTTCAGCGCAGTAATCAAGTCAGACAACAGCGTTGTCGGAACTGCAGCATTCAAGGCAGACGTGGTTGAGGCAGGCGCTTCAATTGACAAGACAGCCTTCAACTCAATACTGATGTACCTGCTGATAGCATTCGTGATTGTGCTTGCAATCGCAGTGATTGTCCTTGCAGTCAGGAAGACAAAGGGCAGCGTAAGAAAGCAGGAAGCTGAGTTCGACGCAACACAGAGCTACTATTAATTTTTTCTTAATCTTTTTTTATTCATTTTCTGTTACTGATTTCCTATAAACAATATTCCGGTTGCTGGTTCTTGCATTATCTTTCACGTTGTTTCAGCTTCTTCTGCAAGATTGCCATGCAGAAATTAATATTAACTGCAGAATGCGCAAGAAAAGGCAAAACCTTTTCTGCGCGCAGAAAATCTCCCGGAGATTTTCTTGCGCAGTTTAAACGCAGGCCTGGCAGTCAGGGCTGACAGAAAAAGCAAGAATTGATTTTAAGGCCTGCCCAGCAAAGGGTTTGTTTTTTAAGGATTCGCAGAAGCCCTTATCTCGCTAAACTTCCGCTCATACTGCTGTGCAATTCCCTCATTGTAAATTATAACTATGTTCTCGTCATTTGACCTGTCGCCGTTGCCTGTGGGGTTGTAGGAGCCGGTGATTACTATCTTGCTGTCAACTATGATAACTTTGTTGTGCAGCAATTTCTTTCCTGTGCCGAAAAGCGAGACATTTATTCCCGCAGACAGAAGCTTTGGGTATTCGCTGTAGTTGCTATTGTGGTTCTGGCTGTAGTCTAAAACTCCGGAAACATCAACACCCTGGCTGAACTTCTGGACAAACAAATCACCAATTGAATCATCTGTGAATGAATAAATCATGAAGTGTATTGATTTATTTGCAGTTGAAACTGCCTTCAGAACCTTGTCAGAGCACCAGTCTTCTGGGCAGAAGTAATTCTCCACCCTTGTGCCATTTATGTTTACAATAGGATTCCTCACCCTATTGCCTTTACCAAATATCCCCTGCTGGAACTCCTGGAACTCATCCTCATAATTCTGCGCAAGTGTTTTTGACTCGATCACAAGAAGGTTATTTTCGTCATCAAGCCCGCCCATGGTCGGGTTAAATGAGCCGGTTATGACTTTCCTGCAGTCAATGGCGCAGAACTTGTTGTGCATAAGCGCATTTCTTTTATCTGTTATTGCAAAAGGCAGTTTTGTGGGGTTGTCATTGTCTGTAACAAGCTCAGTATCAATTGAAGCGGCATATTTTGCTTCCATTGCCCCCAGAACATCATCCAGATTTACCGAATAAAATGCGCAGTGGTCGTATTCCCCCGCATTCATCAACTCCCCGGAGATTATTGCCGAGCAGTTTGATTCCGGGCAGAAATAGGCAGTTATGGACCCGTCTTCATTTGGCTGTTTTGAGAAATAGCCTGTCAGGCCTGTAAATGAGCTTCTTTCAGTGTACAAAAAAACCAACAGCAGAAAAAGCAGAAACAGGATATACGTCTTTTTCATGAAGCTGAATAGTTCATGGTGTTTAAATATTTTGTTAGGGCAATATTGCGCACAGCCAGAGAAGATGAGAACCAAAAGGGTTTGATAAAGTTTGCTAATACATTATGGCCTATATTGTATCCGTTCGCTTGGTTTTGTATGTTTAACAAATTCTACTCCTGCTTCTTTAAACAAAGGACCAAATTCCCCATCAGGATACTCAGAGAATGTTACGACTTTTTTTATTTGGGCATTAACAATGCTCTTTGCACAAACATAGCAGGGGGTATGGGTGCAGTACATGGTTGCTCCTGCAACACCTACCCCGTGGCTTGAGGCTTGTATAAGCGCATTCTGCTCAGCATGGACTGCCTGGCATCTTTCCTGCGCAAGGGCAGAAGGCAGGCCCAACTTATCCTTTACGCAAAAGCCTTTCTCAAGGCAGTCTTCAACTCCTGAAGGCGCACCATTATAACCGGTAGTGAGAATCCTCTTGTCCTTGACTATCACTGCTCCAATCGCGTGGCGAAAACAAGTAGCTCTTTCGGCAACCAAAAGTGCTACTTTAAGAAAATAGTCGTCCCATCCAGGACGCATGTCGCTGATGCTTTTCTTTCTGAGATAATCATATGCTTTTTCACATTTGCCATGCAAATCTTCGAGAGTGCCGTGATTTTCTATTAAAACGTCTGAAAGGGGCAGGCAATCTGAAATGTTTCTAAGCGAACCCCCAATTTGCCCTGAATAGACCGCGTCTATTTCCCGGAAGTTATCAAGGGAGGCGTCAGGACCAATTTTTTGCGCTTTTTGCGCCCTGAAAAACCTTACTTCAGGAGGAGAAGTAACCCCAATCAGGTAAAATGAGGTAAGTTTCTTTAGTTCAGTCACCTGGTGAACATTGGTCAAGCCGGAAATAATCCCAATGTGATATCCGTGCTCGTCTCGTAATTCAGAAACAGCAAGATCTGCCTCAATCATTGCCAAATGGCGGGGCTTAACCCTCCTGCTTTTTTGGAACAGGCTCTCAGATGCCTGAATTCCCAATATTTGCAGCTCCTGATCCATTATATCTGACAGCGAAACAGACCTTTCAAGCCCTTTTCCTTTAAGAAACTCAGCCACTGTGCCCTTTCCTGCGCATAGACTGCCTGTTAGCCCTATAATCATGCCGGGAATACGGCTTTTGGGGGAATTTATATAATTTCTGTTTATACTAGGCAGTTGTTACTACTCCAGAATTCATAAAAAACCGAAAGGTTTATATATAAGTTAGCCACTCTAAAGTAGATAATTTGTTAGGGGTGGCTTATTAGATTGCTACAGCCACAAATCACGTTCGCCTCTTTTACCTGGCAAGCGTCCTTCCGCAAGGAAGGGCCTTGCTAAGGTTTTTTTCTAAATGTTTTATGCATACCTGCTTGTTCTTGCGTTTCGTTTCTATGCAAAATTCAATAACAAAAGACCGGTTTCTGGTTCTTGCGTTTTGTTTCAAAGCAGCTTCCATCAACAAAATCCCACTTTCTGGTTCTTGCATTACCCTCCAAGCTGTTTTCGCTTCTTCTGCACGAGTGCCATGCAAGAAGTTAATGATACCCATCACAGCGAAAGAAAACATTCAAACTAACGTACTATTAATGAACTCCTCAACCTGTGCGGTAATCTCTTCAGCAGATAGACTACTATTCTCCCAAATATTCAAAGTAGTACCTATGCCGGACATGTTCGTGAAGTTCTCTCCTTCAGTGATGTAATTAAATGCCCACCTCTGGCTTCCGCTGGAAGCAACCTTGTCAAAACCCCCAAGCTTCTGAGTTCCGTTAAGGTAGCTGACATAAATTTTCTGGTCGGTGAAAATCGTAGCATTGAGGGTATTGTTTATTCCCTGCTCTATCGCATTCCTGGCCGCGGCCTCATCAATCGACAGCCAAACCGGTTGAACATCCAGCCCATCATAAAACTCATAGCCCGGCTTTGACGCATTGGCAAATATCAACACATCCGAATCATTCAACCCTATCGTGTAATTCGTGCTCCAATAACAGCCCTCATCAACAAGGCTCAAGTTAGTATTCACCGCCCCGGATTTATTTACGTAGGACGACAGGTTGGCATCACACATGCTGTCCTTCGCGATATGAACCGTTTCATTGATATAAACAGTATCGCCCCGACTGTAATAAGACTTGTCCGTGCTTATATTAGTCTTAACCAAAATATCCAAATCACCAAGGGTGTTTTCTTTGAAACTGAATTCTTTCCCTGCCACAGCAGTGTAACCTTCCTGATTAATATTTTCCACCCGCTCAAAAATAGAATCAACAGAAACTTTCTTGTTAGCTATTATGTTTGCAGTCTGGTTATAGTTAAGCAGGTACCTGTACTTTTTGCCCCGGTCAAGACTCACAATATTATTTACATCGCCAGTTATATTCACGCTAGTATTGTCTTCTGTTGCGATAACATCATAGGCCCACTTGTAAGGATAAGCGCTAGCATTCCTAGGGCCAAAAGTAACATACTTCCTACCCACAGAAGCAGTAACAATATCCGGAACAAAAAACTGCCCAAGAGCATCATTCCCATTCACACCAGCAGCCTGAATAATCACCAGAACAGGCTTATTAGCATGAATCTCCCCCCATTTAAACTCAGCACCATTACCAAGAGTAACATTAACCCCAAAATCCAACTCCTTTATCCCACTCTTGTTTATTGAACCATTCCAGTTACCCTGACCCCCATCCTGATCAGTAACATTAACAATCGTGTTATCATACATTCCAACAATGAACAAAACACCATAAACAGGCAGATAATAATCCTTATTATTCTCCCCGAAAACAGCAGTTATCACATTATCATCCTCATAACCACCCACAATTGTGAGATCTGCAGTTGCATTGATATAAACCTCATCCCCATCAAATGAGGATGAATTGAAATGTTCTCCCTTGTTTAGCGTAACGCTGTAATTGTCATCCCCGTTGCTGAGATCCGATATTTTTACACTATTATTGTCCGTGTATGAAGTTATCCACAAATTTTTCTGAACCAAAGTATATATCTCCTTTGTCTTGAAACTGTAAACATCATCCTCAGTAGTTCCAACGCTGACATTAATATTCCTCGAAAGCACACTAACAGGCTTGGTCGCATTAATATACAAAATCGTACTACGATAAACTGTCCCAACAGGCCATGTAAACCAACCACCACGATTCATAACAGTTGTGTTCAACGTCTCAAAATTGCTCGCATTGAATATTTTTACGCCCGTATCGTCATTATATGCGAAAATATCAACATAGGCATTTGTGTACAAGTAAAACTCGTTCGATTTCCAGGCTCCCTCGAAATAGGTCATTTCGATAGGTTTTTCTCCATTATCTGTAACATCAAAGTAAATCCAGTAGGTCTTTGTCTGGCCGGCCATGAAGGAGCCATTCATCCTGAACAAAATCTCCGGCGCAGTATCATTAACAAAATCATGATTCTCGTCCAATTTTTCATTTGACTCGTGGTCAATTATTCTTACAGAATTCTGGTCGATAGAAGTATAATTTATGCCTGCGAGAAGGGTGTTGAAGTCTATTGTTGACTCAACCATCGCATTCGTCCTATTCTGATCAAGGGCAATTGTCAGGGGAACCCTGAACTGCCATGTATTGTTCCACCATTCAGGACTCAACATATACTGCACAGAACCCGTTGCCGTACCTGACTCAACAACTAT
>CAIVED010000029.1 GCA_903904885.1 uncultured archaeon
ATTCCTGCAAAGCTCGCAGTCAAGATTTCAAAATTAACAAAAACCCCCCTGCACCCGAGATATACCTATCATTGGAGGGTCCTGTCAAACAGCGACCTGATTAAATTGATTGGGTGGCTTGACAGGGCAAAGGTGGAAAAATCAGATTCAATAGAAAAAATAGTTCTTCCGCTTGAAAAGGAAAAAAGGTTACTGGAGATAATCGGCCTCCCTCACCTGGTCTCAGCAGACAATGTCGTAATCGAAAAAGATGATGCCCACGCGTTCCTGGCTTCCCTGGGAATAGAAAAAAGTTCAGACCTCAAATCAGAACTGGAAAAAATAAGGAACGTCCCAGATAAAAAAACACTTGAGATAATAAATGAGATTTCGGGAATGAAGGTCCGCGACAAATCAGGGGTTTTCATAGGCGCAAGAATGGGAAGGCCGGAGAAGGCAAAGATGAGAAAAATGACCGGAAGCCCGCACTCCCTGTTCCCCTGCGGAGAGGAGGGTGGAAGAATGAGGGCGTTCCAGTCCTCGCTGGAAGCAGGATTTGTTGAGTCAGACTTCCCGGATTATTTATGCAAAAAATGCGGCTCTTCCACAATAGTTCCTGTCTGTGAAAGATGCGGAGAGAAAACAGCAAGAATCTACACGTGCAAAACCTGCGGAAAAAATGAAAAGCCCTGCGAGCACGGTTCGAAATCATTTTCAAGGAAAAAAATTGGCATAAAGGAATATTTTGAAAGCGCGATGAAAAAATTGGGCGAGCAAAACTGCCCTGACCTGATAAAGGGCGTTAAGGGAACAAGCAACAAGGACCACATTCCGGAGCATATCGCAAAGGGGATACTGAGGGCAAAGCACAATGTGTATGTTAACAAGGACGGAACCACAAGATTTGACATGACTGAATTGCCACTGACACATTTCAAGCCGAAGGAAATAGGGACAAGCGTGGAAAAGCTCAGGGAACTTGGCTATGAAAAGGACATTTACGGAAAAGAGCTTGCAGATGAAAACCAGCTGCTGGAGATAAAGCCCCAGGATGTGGTTCTTCCTGCAAGCAACGAATCGCCGGACGAAAAAGCGGATGACGTCCTGATGAGGGTTGCAGGTTTTGTTGATGATTTGCTTGTTAAGTTTTACGACCTTGAGCCGTTTTATAATGTAAAGACCCGTGAAGACCTTTTGGGGCATTTGGTAATAGGCCTTGCTCCCCACATATCTGCAGGAATAATGGGAAGGATAATCGGCTTTTCAGAAACTCTTGGCTGCTTTGGCCATCCCCTCTGGCATGCTGCCCACAGGAGAGATTGCGACGGTGACGAAAACTGCGTTATGCTGCTGATGGACGCGCTTCTGAATTTTTCAAGGCAATTCCTGCCGGACAAAAGGGGCGGCAGGACAATGGATGCCCCGCTTGTATTGACCGCGGTCCTGAATCCCGCAGAGGTTGACGATATGGTGCACAAGGTTGATGTGGCTTCAAAATATCCCCTGGAATTCTATGAGGCCTGCATGGAGTACAAGCACCCAAAGGAAATCAAGATAGACCAGATAGGAAAGAGGCTTGGGACAGAATTGCAGTATGAGTCCATGGGATTTACGCACAACACCGCCAG
>CAIVED010000030.1 GCA_903904885.1 uncultured archaeon
AAAAGTGTTGCAGCAAAACGGGAGTTTAGCTCTGATCCACGATTAATCTTTAGATATAAATCGGCATACGCCTGGCTATTGAAATCAAGCTTTGTCGAGATCTCGGTCAGTGCATCGCCTCTCTTACCGGGCACTATGGCAGTTTCTATTGCGGCCCGATACAATTTCACCGGGTCGTAAAAGGGGGTCTCCTTGCTTATTACAATTTTGCTGCACACAAAATTTTCCCTCAGCGCGAGGTGCATGAGGTATTCAAGCAAATGGGATTTGCCCGTTCCAAAATCGCCTTCAACCAATATCCCACCACTCTTCGACCCATCAGTGAGACTCTGTTTTGCATACTCAAGTTGCTGCCTGAATTTTTCCTCAATTTGAGGCTGAGCACAACCCAGCGCTACAACAGCGTCCCGGTTTGGCACGCCGGAGCGTAATGCTTCGATGGCTCTTCTTTGTTTTACTTTGTCGTCCAGATTCATGATCACACCCTCTTTGCAATGCTGTCCTGAGTTTGCTGTTCCGACGAAAGCCGGATCAACGAAGAAAAAGGATTTTGCCGATTCCTGTCCCGTACTTCGTCCAGTATTCTAAGATTAAGAGCATTATACCGATTTACGCCGCGCCTTTCATCAGTCAACAAATCTCTTGGCACAATAACAACGATAAGACAAGATTCCAGTTCGTCTGTTCCATCTATAAACTGACGGAGCACCTCGTAAGCATCAAATGTGGCAGGTTTAGAGTAATAAAAACCGTCATCCGGGTCTCTTGACCGGGTTGCTTCTGCATATCGAGAAATGTCGAGGGTAAGAACAAGCCCGCTCTTGCCGTTAACCCTCAACCAATGAGCAAGGGAAAGCAACAAGTGCCGAGCATTATGGCGCACCACCTTTTGAAAAATGAGCGCCTCTCTAAGTGCGGAAACCAAACGTAGTTCGCCCCGTAGCCACTCCTTAATGGCGTTACTCAAGAAGGGGCTTGCACTGCCAGCGTCAAGCTGGGCTATGCACAGCCTGATCATGGCAATTCTGAATTCTTGGCTCATCTCGAAATCGTGAAATATTTTTTGTTCAAGCCAGCTGCGCAATTCCCTTCTTAGAAATCTCTCCTCACGTCGGTTAAGTAATGCGATCTCTCCTAAATTAAAGTTCGCTCGGTTGGGAGGCAGTTCGTACCCATTTTCAATAAAAATTTGCTTTACAAAAGAGTATGCCAACCCATCCCAATCAACCTGTCGTGCCACCTCATGAAACAGTTTGTCAATCATGTGAATTTTTGTTGAAACAGCATCAACGAGAGCAAAGAAAAACCCCTCCTCCTCCGAAGTATTATGCAATGACTCGCGCACTTGATTGTGACAAGTTTCATCTGTAGCGACCACAAATTTGACCGAAGCACCTCCGCATCGAATAAAGTCCCTTAAGTATTCTTTACGGATAATCTCTAACCAATCCTGCGGTAGCATGTACATTATACCCTCCTACTGATTGGACCGAAAAGAAATTCCATAATACATTTTCTCTTGGCCGTGTTGTGTTATCACGGTAATTGTTCTGCTTGCAGATTTTGTTCCTGTACTTGCGGGCAAACTCAGGCAATAACCTTTCTTGGTCTGAGTTATATTGCTCTAGTCAAGCAAATAAATATCTC
>CAIVED010000031.1 GCA_903904885.1 uncultured archaeon
ATCAAGCCAATAGAGACTTTAGAAGCGCTCGATAAATACAACCCGCTGGTCACGTTCGATAACCTTGAAGAACTCAAAAAACTCCGCCTGCATGCACCCCATGCAGGACTCATACTTCGAATTCGGGTACCAAATACCGGATCCCTCGTGGAACTATCGTCAAAATTCGGTGCCCATCCGGGGGAGGCTGTTGACCTGATCGTTGCTGCCTTTGACATGGGGCTTGTTGTGGAAGGTCTCAGTTTCCATGTGGGCAGTCAATGCACCAATTTCGAGAACTATGTCCAGGCCCTGCAACTTTCCGCAGATATCATTAATGAGGTAGAGACACGAACGGGTAAGAAACTCAGGATACTTGACATCGGAGGTGGGTTCCCGGTGAAATATAACCCGGAGGTCAAGTCATTTAAGATACTTGCAAAACAACTGACTGCCGAGATAAAACGATTGTTTCCCAAGAATATGCAGATCCTTGCAGAGCCCGGCCGCTTCCTTGTTGCCAATGCCTGCTCTGTAGTTGCAAAAGTTGTGGGCAAGGCATTCCGCGATGGGAAACCCTGCTATTACATCAACGATGGCGTCTATCATACGTATTCCGGTCAGGTTTTTGACCATAGCAATTACCCGGTCCTGCCCTTCAAGGAAGGAGAGACACATATTTCAGCGGTCTTTGGTCCGACATGTGACGCCTTTGACACTATCACGCTCTCTGCAGAGTTGCCTGATCTGGAGATTGGCGATCTTGTCTATTCAGAAAACATCGGAGCCTATTCCCACGCATCATCCACGTACTTCAACGGGTTTCCCCCGGCAAAGGTTGTGCATATCAACAAGTAATTTTATCAATTTCAAAAAAATACGATTTTTTTTCACGGCGCATTGTTTCGGCAGGCCGGGCAGTTCAGCGCATAATCCCGAATACCTTCATTCCATGGCATAAAGCCTATGCAGACTTTTGGTTTGGTGTCATGTATTTTACAGTACACCTTTCCATCCTCCGCCCTCCAGAAGAACGGACAGTACGATAATGTCCGGCCATTTGTATCAGTCCAGTAGTCAATGCGGACAACATGAGGCAGCACCTCTGTTGACAGATTCCTGCCAGTACATCGTTTCCCATCAGCAAATCTTATCAAAACATGCTCAAGGATATCCTGCCGGTCTGCTAAAATCCACGGTATGAGATCTTCGGTCACCCCTTTTTGTCCCCAGCCCCACTTCTCGCAGCACTTACCGCATTGCAGACAATCCTGAACCGGGGTCATTTAAAAAGCACCGGAAAAAGAGTTGGCCTGAATATATGTATACGTTTTTTTGAGGTGCAAAACATCGTAGTACTATTCTCGTTCATTATATTTACTGAATACTTGCAAAAACAAGCAGATTAAAAAAAAAGAGGAGTAATATTAACTAACACACAGATTAATAATCATGCTTCCCGCTCACGTATCGCGGACCGAGCGCATACTGCTCTTCATCGCACTCATTTTTATCATTATTATTGCAGTGAAGATGACTGCATATGTTATCACCATCTTTTTAATGGCGCTCATCCTTGCTCTCCTTACCCTTCCTTGTCTGTTCTGGCTGAAAAATAAAGGGCTGTCAGATTTACTTGCAGTGCTTGTCATCACAACGGTTGCAACTCTTGTTGTCCTTGGAATTATTTTCTTAACCCTCCTGTCATTCAATTCTCTTCTTGCTGATCTCCCCCAATACCAGACCGAACTCAATACACGTTTACAGGATATCTCGAATATCCTGTCTTCCAGCGGCATTTCCAGTATCACTAATGGTGTGCCCACAATCAACCTGTCAAATATCCTGTCCATGGGACTTATCGGGGTCATGAGCATATTTGACGCAATTATGTTCCTCTTCTTTGTCGGGATAACAACTTTTTTTATGCTGCTCGAAGCATCGAACATATCCGCACGCCTTAAACAGCGGTTCGGAAAAGATTCAGACACTATGCAGCAGCTCTCCCGTATGACCGGTTATGTTATTCACATGTGTATTTTGCGCCTTGCTCAACAAGATATTTAACAACATCTAATCGTCCATATTCACTGGCAAGTTGAAATGCC
>CAIVED010000032.1 GCA_903904885.1 uncultured archaeon
CAGGTTTAAAATAGGGTGATTTCATTTAAAAACCCCAATCGCAACCTTTTTATACTGCCTCTTTTATTTTATTTACTAAGGGGGGTTAAAAAAGATGAGGTTGACTCTTACAGAACCAAAGTATTTCAGGGACAGCGTATCCATAATCTCTGAACTGGTGAACGAAGCCAGGTTCAGGATAACCCCAAATGCTGTTGAGCTCATAGCCATGGACCCTGCCAATGTGGCAATGGTGGTTTTCAAGCTTCTTTCAAGTGCCTTTGCAGAATATGACCTGGATGAGGAGGAAAGTTTAGGCATTAATCTTATTAACCTTAAACAGGTTCTTAGGAGGGCAAAGCCAACAGACATAATGACCCTTGAGCTTGACAACGGCAAGCTGAACATCCAATTCAAGGGCAATTCCATAAGGACATTCTCTTTGCCGATAATCGAAAGCGAAGACAAGGAACAGAAGGTTCCTGAGCTGGTTTTCCCGGTCCAGATAAAAACAACGTCTACAATCCTGAATGAGGCAATTGAGGATGTTGATGTTGTTGCCGATTCTGTTGCCTTTGTTGCAGAGCCTGGCGTGTTTATCATCAAGGCAGAGGGTGACCTTTCAAAGGCAAAGATTGAGATAAAGCCAAGCGAAGACACCAAGATGACAATGGATGCCGATGAAACGCTTAAGGCAAGATACTCAATTGAATATCTGAAAAAAATGATTAACGGCAGCAAATTATCTGATGAAGTAAACATCTCTTTCAACAAAGATTATCCTTTGAAATTGGATTACAAGGTAATCGACAAGCTAAGTCTTTCTTTCATTCTTGCTCCAAGAGTGGAGAACGATTAGAGCCATTGTAAGAAGAGGCAATAAATGGAAACACCTAAGCTTAGGGTAAAGTGGTATCAGAAGCCGATTCTTCCCATCCTGATCTTAATTGGCTGTGTTGCTGTGGCAGGCCTGCATCAGCAAGGATATATCGATTTGCCACATTTTGGTTCTTATGAAATGCCGGTGGAAGCGAAAATAGGCCAGCAGTTCGGCTATGATTTCTCAAAAGAATTGATTCCCTTGCTTGATCCTCAAGGCAGCAATCCGGGGATTTATACATTCTATCTTGGCTCGGGTGTTGGATTTCCCCCAATGGGGCTTATCCTGGGTATTGACGGAATCCTGAAAGGAGTGCCAACTGGCAAAAGCAGCACATTTGAGGTCTGCGTTAAGGACGCTGGCGGAAGGTCAGCATGCAGGAAATATCATTTAACGGTTAATGATAAGACACCATCCAATCCTCCTGCAAAAAAATGCCCTGCAACATCCTGTGAATCAACAAGCGGTTGCTGCGGTTCAAAAGGAGACTGCGGCGAGATTTCCTGCGCAGTCGCCGCAATTCTGGTCTTTGACTACTGCGAATGCCCTAGCGACACGGTTTTTGCAGGAAAAGATACAGTGGCCGAAGGCGGGCCCTATAAGATTTGCGATTGCAAATAGTGAAACTATTTATATCGGGATTGTCTCCTTACCTTTAAACTTGGGGCGAGGATAGTCAATGAAAACAGAAAAAATCTGGAAATGCCCAAAGTGCAAGCGGATTTTCAAGAAGGAAAAGCAACAGCATTCCTGCACAGTCTATACTGTTGAAAAGCATTTTGAAAGAAAGGAGTATGCAAAAGAACTTCATGGCTATCTTAAAAAAGAACTTGAAAAAAAGGTCGGTCAGTTCATAGTCGAGTCGCTGCCCTGCTGCATCCATTTTGTAACTAAGGACGCATACACTTTTGCAGCGGTATTTGCCTTAAAGGACAGGATAAGAATTCATATTGCCTCTTCAGAACTGCCAAAAGGTGTTGAAAACTCATCTAAAATATCCAAAGTGCGTTATCTTTACAGCATCGACGTGAAAAATAAAAAAGAAATTGATGCCAAGCTCATAGAACAAATCAAAAAAGCATTTCAGGGGCCTAATAAAAATGCCGGATTTTAATTTTAGAACTGAACGAACAATCTGTTTCCTGCTAAAAGGCAACCAGATACTTCTTCCTATGAAAAAAAGGGGTTTTGGTGCAGGAAATTACAATGGTTATGGCGGCAAGAAAGAAGCAACGGACAAAACAATAGAAGATGCGGCAGTAAGAGAGCTTTTGGAGGAAGCAGGCTTAACCGCAAGGGTGGAAGACCTTGACCACCGGGGAACAATTCATTTTTATTTTCCTGCAAGGCCTGAACTAAACCAAAAAGTTCAGGTTTATTTCCTGAGAAGATGGCAGGGGGAGCCTGTTGAAACGGAGGAAATGAAACCGAAATGGTTTGACATGGATATGATTCCCTGTGATAAAATGTGGGATTCTGACAAGTATTGGCTTGAGAAAATCCTTGATGGCAAAAAAATAACTGCAACATTTGTCTGGAAAGAAGACAACAAGACTGTTGACAGATATCAGATAGAAGAGTCTTGATTATGTTCTCCTTTGTTTACTTGGCCCACTAAAATAAATTAGTTGGAAAAACAGTTAAATTCATAAAGCTTTGAAACCGATTATCGCGGTTATACTATGGAAAAAAGAGTCAAATTGCCAAAAGATGAACAGCCGCATTCTGATTCAGCTATTGAATGGTGGTACTTTAACGGTTTTTTAAATGGAAAACGGAAAAAATATGCTTTCATGACCTGTTTATTTAAAGCAGACAAGAAAAAAGTCAATCTCTCATTTCTTAAAGTTCCATTAAAAACAGTTTATTTTGCGCATACCTTGGTTTACGACCTTCTGGCAAAAAAAGTGGAAAAAGAAATTCTGCCCGTAGTGCTAATCTCAGAAGACAGCTTTACAAAAGAGGATTTATTCATAAATTATCTTTATGTTTTGCGAAAACAATTTTTCAATTATGAAATTGCGAGATATAAAGACAAAATGCATTTGAAGACAAGATTCTTTGACTTAATCCTGAATGAAAAGAAAACGCCGATTTTTGAAGGCGGAAAAGGATACATAGACCTGGGAGAAAAATCAACTTATTACTACACTTACCCACGGTTGGAAGTTAAAGGAAGCATTAACGGGGAAAATGTTAATGGAATTGCTTGGCATGACAAACAATGGTCTGCTCAGGGTTTTATGCATGACTACTGGCTTTGGTTCTCTCTTCAGCTTAGTGGAAACTTAGATATTGTCTGCTTTGATTATAAGGGCGTGAAAATGGCTACAATATCCTACGGAAATAACCGACAGGAAACAGTGCCTGTTGAATTTGAACCGTTGGGTGAAAGGTGGACAAGTAAAAGCACAAACATCAAGTATACGCTTTCATGGAAAATCAAAATTAAAGACATGATATTTGAAACCAGGCCTCTGATAAAAGGCTGTGAGATGAATCATGGTTTTATTAGTTATTGGGAAGGTCCGGTTCAAATTGAGTATAACGGGAAAAAATCTTTTGGCTTTATGGAACTCCTGCCAAAGCAAAAAAAACAATCGATTAAACAAAAATTTAACCAATTACGAACCTCCGCAAACGATACTATAAGTCTCTGGAAAAATTCCTCAAAAACTCTTTCTTGAACTTCTCAAGCTCATTCTCATTTATAGCAATTCTCATCTTTTCAATCAACCTCTGCATGAATCTGACATTGTGTATTGTTGCCAATGTTAGCCCGAAGTTCTCAAATGTTTTCAGTAGATGATGGACATATGCCTTTGTGAAGTTCTTGCAGGTGTAGCAATCACAATCATCTTCTATGGGAGAGAAATCTGCGGCATATTTGGCTGTCTTGTAATGCACCGGGCCTTTGAATGTCAAAAGCGTCATTCTCCTGGCGTTTTGCGTCGGGAATATTGAATCAAAACAGTCAATTCCCTTTTCTACTGCAAGAACAATATCTTCAGGCGAACCTAAACCCATAAGATATCTTGGCTTTTTCTTATCATAGTGGGGCAATGTTGCGGACAATGCATCATACATCTGCTTTTTTGTCTCTCCAATTGCCAGCCCGCCTATTGCCAAACCGTCAAAATCCATGCTGTTTATTGTTTTTGCTGATAATTCCCTCAAATCATTGTAAACCCCGCCCTGGGAAATGCCAAACAGCAATTGTTTTTTGTCTTTCTTTGCTTCCAGGCATCTTTTCGCCCATTCATGTGTCCTCAAAACGCTTTTTTTGACAATTTCATAATCTGCTGTTGGATGAGGCATGTCATCCAAAGCCATTGCAACATCACTTCCCAATTCTTCCTGGATTTTCATTGCATTTTCAGGGCTAAGTATCTGGGTTTTGCCTCCAAAAGGATTGTGAAAATGAATTCCTTCGTTTGTTATCTTAACAAGCATTTCCTTGCTCCCTGCCTGAAATCCTCCGCTATCTGTGAAAATCCCTTTCTTCCATTTCATGAATTTGTGAAGCCCACCGTGCTCCTGGATTATTTTAGAGCCGGGCTTTAAAGACAAAATAAAAGAATTGGCAATTATGCATTCTGTTCCTGTCCCTTCCAGTTGTTCTGGCGAAAGGTTCTTTACGCTTGCCTTTGTTCCAACAGGCATG
>CAIVED010000033.1 GCA_903904885.1 uncultured archaeon
ATAACTCTCGGCACAGACAGGAGAACTGCTTGGCCTTCCGGAGCTGTAACATCTCAGTTGCCTGCTTCGAATATAAGCGCTGGCACTTTTGGGAATAAGACAGGCAATGGAGATTTTGGCTTTCCAGGAGCGGTCAATGTTTCCAGCAATTTTTTTCTGAGTTCTAAAGATGATCCTCTGAACAGTGGAATTTATTGGGGGCCTAATACGCGGGGGATACCCGTATGGAATTTGCCGCATATTGATTATGCTTCCCCTTCAAGCGGCTATACGCCAGGTTTGTATATCTACGGCGGTCAAGCCTCCCCAACAATTTATCTTACCAGTTCAAATGTGATAGTTGACGTGGGCAATGTTGGCATTGGCACATCATCCCCTGCAGCAAAGCTTGAGGTTTCAGGCGGGCCTATCAAGGCAACAGGCGGTTTGATATTAAATACCACAAACGCTGACCCTGCAACTCCTGTCCCCGGCCAGATTTGGCTCAGGACAGATATTGGTTAATTTTCAACGCAAAACTTTTTAAATACCAAAATACTAACCATGAATTAAGGAGGCAGCGCAAACTGTGGTTTGCTGGTCTCTTTTCGTTAAAAAACTCAAAGAGGCGAAAAATGAGAGTGTTTTTAGAGAATGTTCCTGAAAGGTACGCGTTTTACCTGAAAAACGGCAAGAAACTTCTTAATGTAGAACAGCTTGCGAAGGAGCTCAAGGGAATGGAGCATGATGTTTTCTATCACCATGTCACTAATGAGAGAAATGATTTCCACAACTGGGTAAGGGACATTGTTCTTGATTTGGAGCTTGCGGAAAAAATAATGAACGCAAAAACCCCTGAGGATGCAAGAAGGGTTGTGGATGAAAGGGTAAAATTCATAAAAGCTTCAATCAGGCCTGTCAGGAAAATTACTGCGGCAAAGCCTGTGAAGCCAAAGAAAAAATGAAGCGACTCAAGAATGTTCCGCTGGAAAAAGTTTTCTATGTTCATGAAGGCGGGACCATAAGGAATCTTTACGAGCTTGCGGACGCGTTCTCTTCAATGAAGCAGTCCTCATTCAGCCACCATGTTTCTGAGTTCAGCAATGATTTTGCCAACTGGGTGAGGGATGTTGTTGATGACGGCCACCTTGCGCTTAAGCTTTCCCTGCAAAAGACCAGGGGAGGGATGGAAAGGGCGGTAAGGGAGCGCATAAAGGAGTTGGAGGAGCAGCACCTGCCTGCCCAAGCGTCAAAGAGCATTTTAAGGAGAGGAATTGTAGACTTCGTAATAGGCCTGGTAATCGGCATTGTGGCAGGCCTGCTTGTTGCATCGCTTCTTTAGGCATTTAAGGTATGTTCAATGGCATTTTGGCCTATTCTGGCAGGAATTTTACGATAAATCTCAGTATATACAAAAACTTTAAAAATATACCATATAAAAAATCCACAAAACCAACCGGAGGTGCGTTAATGGACATGATATATAGGATTAAGGATGATGAGGATGGTGCTGAGGATGACGATCAGAAGGAGCCTGAGGGAGACGACCCTGATGAGGAGTTTGAGTTTGACACCGATGAGGAGGGTGCGGACGATTCCTAAAGCTTTTTAAATTATTCTCCTAATTATTTCTTTTATGATTGTCAAAAGGGATGCCAAAGGCGCATTCGGGAAAAACCCCGAAGAAAGGACCGTGGCAGAGCTTCTGGATTACGGCATTATTGTGATAGACAAGCCTAAAGGCCCCACAACTCACCAGGTTGCGGATTACGTCAAAAAAATTCTTAATATTGAAAAGTGCGGCCACTCAGGCAGCCTGGACCCCGCGGTTACCGGGGTTGTTGTTGTAGGGCTTGGGAAGTCAACAAAGGTTGTACATAACCTGCTGAAGGCAGGAAAGGAATATGTGTGCATAATGCACATCCATGATGAAGTTGAAGAGAAAAAAATAAGGGAGGCTGTGAACTCATTTTTGGGCAAGATAAAGCAAATGCCTCCCCTCAGAAGCGCTGTCAGGAGGGTTGAGAGGGCAAGGACAATTTACTCAATTGACATTCTCGAGATTGAAGGCCAGGAAGTTTTGTTCAAAGTCAGCTGCGAGGCAGGCACTTACATCAGAACGCTTTGCCATGCAATTGGCAAGAAACTTGGCGTTGGGGCTCACATGGCTGAATTGAGGAGAACAAGGGTGGGAAATCTTGACGAAAGTTTGGCGGCTTCACTGCAGGATTTATCAGATGCATATTATTTCTGGAAAGAGGGCGATGAGACTGAAATCAGGAAAATCCTCCTGCCCATGGAAAGGGCGGTTGAGCATCTGAAAAAAATAATTGTGCTTGACACGGCAGTTGCTGCCCTATGCCACGGCGCGAAGCTGAACGTTCCCGGCATTTCAAAGCTCGACGGCGGAATCCTGAAAGGCGATTACATTGCTGTTATGACACTGAAAGGCGAATTGATTATGACAGGAATAGCGCAGATGAATGCCCTTGACATGGAGAAGAAAGACAACGGCTTTGCGGTGAAGGCGGAAAGGGTGTTTATGGAAGTGCCTAGGAATGATTAGAACTAAGGCGATTCTGTCTTCAGGGGAAATATGTAGTGATTTGGCAAATACTTCTCATAAAACCTGTCAAGCAAATCAACTGCTCGAAATGCAAGATAACATCCAACGAATACCGCATCGCCTGCAATATGAATTAGTGGTCCCTTTACCGGGCCACATTCTTGCTTAGCTTCTTTGTATGATTCAACAAAGGC
Source organism: uncultured archaeon (assembly GCA_903904885.1). Taxonomy (GTDB): domain Archaea; phylum Nanobdellota; class Nanobdellia; order Woesearchaeales; family CAIVOO01; genus CAIVED01. The sequence continues at coordinate 2,740 of CAIVED010000033.1, forward strand.
TAATTTAAAAAAAGGAAGGTTCTCTCTGAAAGTCCTATTAACTAAAAACTCTAATATCTCTTGGTTGTCTTCAGATAAGCCAGAATGTTTGATATTTCTCATCAAAAGTATCATCCCAAGCTTATTTATTAATCTTTTGATTATTTTTGATTTGGTTAGAGAATCAATCCACAGTAAACAATTCAGAATCATGCCCCACATCAAACAATCCTAATCTTGCGCCGGCATCTAACCAGCCGTGGGCATAATTTAATGCGGCAAATGCTGTTACAATGTCACCTTTTTTCTCAAAGTGCTTTGCATCGTCAAAATATCTCTGGGCCATGTCCAAGAAGTCCTTTGCAGCGCTTTCAAAATCAATCTTGCCTTTCTTCACGATTTTGACTTTTTTGAGCGCCCTGCCTGTAACGTCAAAATATTTTTCCAGCTTTTGCCTTGTTATCCTGTCTTCCATGATTGACGATAAAAATCGCAAATGTTTATAAATTATGCTGTATTAAACGAGGAAATGGGAGGCGCTTCAGGGGCAATAGTGGGTGTGGTAATTTTGGCAATTTGCGTTCTCTTCATCATCATTCTTCCAAAGGGGCTTACAGGCGTTACAACTGCTGTAATAACCGACAACGGCCTGGCGTTTGAAAACCCTTCGCCTGCGGGAAACCTTGAAATTGCCGGCAACTGCTGCCAGACAAAGCTGCAGGTAGACTATCATTTGGACTGCGCCATGTGCGAATCAAGGACAATAGACGAGTATTTCTGGTTCAGGAATTCAGATGACAAGGAGTTTACTTTGCTTAAGGGCGACAGGAAAATGCTCCATCCAGGCGTCGGCTACACCGCAGAGATGAAGGTTGACATCTGCAAAGGGCAATCCTATGAATGGTATGCCTGCGTTGATGATACAACTTTGAAATGCGCGGGAAAAGAGAAGGCGTTTGGGTTTAAGGTTGAGTGAAGATTTCTTTTTAAACTTAATCCGTGGCGGCCGCAGCAACCTAATATTAAATACGCGCCAAACATAACAGGTTCATGCAAAAGCTTAAATATAAGTTATACCGTATAACTGATATGATAGAATATGAAACAAGGCTGAAGGCCTGGGGGAATTCGGTAGGGATAGTAATCCCAAAAGATAAAATAGAGAGGGAGCACCTGAAGAAAAACCAGATGGTGAAGGTTGTCATTTCGCCAGCAAAGATGGTAAGGGTGCAGGATATTTTCGGAAAATTGAAAAATTGGAAAAAGCCAACAGGCCAAATAATGAGGGAAGTAAATAAAGAGCTGGACAGCAAGTTTTTCGGAACCTTGAAGCCCAGGCAAACAGCACAGGAATTTAAAGACATGGTAAGGGAAGGCTGGAAATGACTGAATATTTTTTTGATACCTATGCCATAATTGAAATAATAAAGGAAAATAAGGCATATTCCAAATATTCTAAAGAACTCATCATTACCTCCATGCTAAATTTTGGTGAGTTATATTATGCTTTATTGAAGGATTTTAACGAAGCAATTGCTAATGAATGGAGAAGGATACTGGAGCAAACTTTATTATTAATAAATGCAGATATCATAGTCAATGCTATGGTTTTTAAGCATGAAAACAGGAATAAGAACTTTTCATTCATCGACTGCGTTGGCTATGTTTTGGCAAGGGAAAATAACCTGACCTTTTTAACCGGCGACAAGGAATTCAAGGGGATGGCAAATGTTGAATTTGTGAACTAAGAGTTTTATTCTGCCAGCTGTTCCAGGAAATCATGCTCGATTCTGTAATGGAAATAGCCGTTCCTGAAGCTCCGTTCTGTGGCGACTAAAATTAATCTTGGGTCTCTAACCCTCTGCTGGAAGATTCCTGCAGCGACTTTGGGGTGGACTAGAATGCATTTTTGGTTGTGATACGCAGCCATATGCCGATCATATCTCAACGTCATGTAATATCCTCTGCCATGGGGAATTCCGTCCACATCCTCATGGCCGTCCAGGTCAAAATCAAGAATTGAAGGCCCGTTTATTTCCGGCAAATCCTCGATCTGGCACAGCGTATGCCTTTTCCCGTTGATTATATGTGAAGAGCATCTTTTCGGATTGATTTCCTCTTCCCTCGCCCTGTCCCTGGGGAAGGGTTTTAGCTCTCTAAATGAGCCGGTTACAGAACTTGCGGTAATAACCTCTTTTATTTTATGCCCCACATCAGCATCATGCATAAGATAGAATATGTAATTGGCTGAGCCGATTTTTTTCGCTGTAGCATAGGAGCAGTCAGGATGCGCATCAAGCCTTACAATAACAACAGGCTCTTCTGTTTTCAGCAGATAATCCCGAATTGCATAATATGCATGTTCATGGTAAAGGAAAAAACTGAATGGAAGCCCGTTAAATGAGGTTTTTCCGTTGCCATTTGCATTGAATCTTTCAAGCTGCCTTTTGAGTTCATCAGAATAGTCAATGTTTCTGACGCACTCTGCCTGGCCGAGCAGCCTCCTTCTGTACTCCTTTTGCTTCTCAGTTGAGCGGGAGGGGTCTTGTTTGTCCAGCTCAATATCCTGCTGCCATATCCTGACCTGCTCCTCGTGCTGGCTTTCAATTCTCTCTGCAAGCATGTACACCAGTCTCTCGAATACGGGGTCGCCTATGGTGCATACTATTTTTCTCTTTGGGTCGAAGGGGTGGTTGCTAAATTCATCAACCACCCAGGCGATTTCCTGCTCTACGTTGCCGATTAGCATGGCCATTGCAGAGTAGCGATAAATTTATATAGCCTTTTATTGGGCTTTATTATTTCTTGCATGGCACTCGAGCAGAAGAAGCGGTTAAATAGCAAGATTAATGAAAGAACCAGCAACCGGAATTTTATTTAAAATGAATTAAAAAAAATAAATTACTCCCTCCTCTCGTGGGGGAGGTTTCTTACGATGGCAATCGGAATGACTCCTTTTTCCAGTTCCATCTTGGCAATCTCGACAGGATTGTACCTTATCCTCTCCAGATCCTCTGGTTTCAAATCAACAAGGAAAGGCGCGCCCATGGCTATCTGCAGCGCCCTGCTGCCGATTATTCTTGCTTTTTCATACTTGGTCATTTTTTCTTCATTCATTTTGCACCTTTCTTCGCAAGATGTTTCCTTATCTCTTTTGCCTTCTCAATCCCGATGTCAACCATTTTCTCAATGTCTTCCACGCTGAGAGTTCCGTTGCCGCCCTTCTGCATTGCGCATATGGTGCCGTCTGTTGTTGTGACAGTAAGCTTTGAGTCAAAGTTGTCCTCTTCCTCAACAAGCGGGTCAACAATGAAGAACTTGCCTATTTTCAGCACAGTAACCGCAATTGGCTCCTTCTCAAGCGGAAGGCTGTCCTTTGTGGGCTCGCCGTATTTCACGACGCCGTCCTCAAGCTTCGGGATTTTTGTGTCTTTCAATGCGGCGAGTCCTGCAAGCGCGCAGGCATCAAGCAGGTTTCCGCCGTCATTTATTGTAACAACATCAATTGAAACAAACCAGCATTTTTCTCCTTTTTCGATGCACATCTTTTTCATGTCAACGGTCTTTGCTTCCCTGATTCCGCGGTCAACAACCCTTGCCAGTTCAATGGCTTTGATGTCAGGAGGTCCGGTCTCAAAGTCTGGGCTTGACATTGGTGACAGGTCTGCGTCAACCATCAATGAGCCTTCATCAGGAGTGTCAGGATATGGCTTGCCTACGGATAATTTTACTCCTGCAAGCACCTCTGTGTCTCCAAACTTTACCCTTGCTGAGCCCTCTGCATTCTTTGAAATTCCGTATTCAACCTCTATCTTTCTCCAGTCAAGAGGCTTTCTTCCGTCGAATCTCAGGTCCTGCTCAAGGCCATTTATTATTTGCGATTTTAACTGTTTCATTCTTCATCACCATTTTCTGCATGATACTTTTCCTTGAGCGCCTTTTTCTGGACATCAAATATTTTTTTCAATGTTTCCTTTCCAAGCTTCAAGGCATTGATCAGCTGGTCTTTTTCGATTTCCCCATCCATCTGGAGAAGGGAAATCTCGCCTGTTCTCTGGACAACTGCCATGGGGACATCGGCAACCTTTCCGTCGAATGCCTCCTCGTCGTAGCAGAGGTCAACAAGAACCTGTTCATCAACCCGTCCTACGGAAACCGCAGCAACCAGGTCCTTCATCGGTATGCCTGCATCTGCAAGCGCTATTGATGCTGCGCAAATCCCTGCGCATCTTGTTCCCGCGTCTGTCTGAGGGAGCTGTATGAAAACATCAACAACTGCATTCGGGAATTCCTCAAGGTTCAGCACAGGAAGCAACGCCTTCTCTGTGACCATTGAAATCTCCTTGGACCTTCTCGAAGGGCCGGGCCTTACCCTCTCGCCCTTGCTCGAGAAAGGCATCATGGCATAGCTAACCCTTATGATTCCTTCCCTCGGGTTCTGCAGAAATTTCGGATGCAGGTTTCTTGGGCCGTAAACCGCTGCGTAGGCAACTGTTTTCCCGATTTTGAACATTGCAGAGCCGTCGGCTCTTTTTATGATTCCTGCCTTTGCCTCTATCTCCCTTGTCTCGTTGATTTTTCTTCCGTCAAGTCTTTTAGGATAGGCCATTTTCTTCACCTTCTATTGGTCTCCTTTCCTCGGCAACTATTTTCTTTCCTGTTGCTTTTTCGAGAAAAGCCTTTATTCTCTCAGTCAATCCGCTTAGATGAGATTCCTGCTCTATTTTCCTTATGGCAGCTATTGCGATAATTTCGCTTTTTGGCTCCCCGGCAATCCACAGCAGCCCGTTCTGCCCGACGATTATCTTGCAGCCGGTCGCTTCCTTTATCATGTGAACCATTGAACCCTGCTTCCCGATTATTCTCGGGACCTTGTTTGTGTTGACATCGATGACCCTTCCGCCTGTCAGTTTCCTGAGGCCCGGGCCTTTCATTGTCAGGTCGATAAGCTTCTGCGATGTCACGTTTATTATTTTTGCCACAACATAATCGTCCACGTCAAAATACTGAGAAAGGTCAGCGCCCCTCATTACGAATTCTGATGTTGCATCCTTTACGCCAAGCATCGCAGGATATGCGCTGTTGGTGTTGACACGCCAGCCGCTGTAGGAAACATCCTCAACCTTTCCGATGATGGTGTCCCCTTTTCTTGGGTTGTATCTTCCTGTAAGCGGGATTATCTTGACGATTTTCCCGTCAA
>CAIVED010000034.1 GCA_903904885.1 uncultured archaeon
AAGAATAAATATTAAAAATAACTTTAGTGGTAATGCAAAACGATAAAATTGCGGAATTGTAAATAAAAAATGACTAAGTGAGAAAGTTATGATTAGTGCACTAATAGCAACACTGGCTCTTAGAAATTTATCCTTTTCTTTAATTAAAAAAATAAAACCTAATAAAGATAAAAAGAGTAAATCTATATAATATTTCAATGTGTTAACTTCATAAGTTGATGACCCGGAAGCAATAATTCCCTTTTGAAATTCAAAAAAAGTTTGGTATAATATCGTGAACCAATTATAAAACGGCCATAACAAACCAACAATAGCCACAGAAATTAATAATATTATGAGAATTGATAATGGATTAACAGATTTTTTCTTAAAAGATTCTTGTAGGAATAATATTCCTATAAAAAAAACAAGTATAAAATAATTTAGAATGTGGATATTAAATAAAAAATTCATTAATATAAATGAGATTAATACAAAGGTAATCTTATTTGTTTTCATATATTTTAAAAGAAAATTGATTATTAGTAAGAGAAATATAAAACCAATTATTTGATAACTAAATAATCTTAATGAAAAATCGAACATGTTAAACAATCCCACTCCTATTGATTGCCTGGTTGTATCAAATTGAAATAGCACTAATGATAAAATTGTCCCAATTAATGATTTTGATGAATCTACAAAATTCCTTAGCAACAGGAAGATGCCCAAAACAAGTAATATAGATAAAAAAATTGAAATAACAAACGTGATATCAATGTAATCTAAATTTAAAAATAATTTTAAAATATAAACGTCAACAGTCATAAAATTAACGTGTGGTGTAAAAATTAATAAGTCAGGGAAAAGATTGTAATCCGTTTTATTTTGAAAATAATGTTCCATCGAATTAAATGTACCTAAAAAAGTGTAGTAATCATAATTTTTATTTTTTACAGGAGCATCAAAAAAATATAAATTAATAAAATTAAGCAGGATTAAACTAAAAATTAATAGGGATAATACGAAGATTATTCTTTTTTTAGACATTTTTCAACCCTCAAAAGAATAGAATTATTATAATTGTGATTTATTTTATTGATACTCTCATGAATATCCTTCTCTTTATCTTTAAAGCTATTTACTAGCTTATCAAACTTTTTTATTAAATCCGCAAGATTATTAGATCTAAATATTAAGTCTTGGTCATTTAAAATTAATTTACAATCACCAACATCTGATACTAGTGGGATGTTTCCATTCTCCATTGCTTCAAAAATTGTGTTTGGGGTATTTTCTAAATAAGATGTGCTAATAAATATATTAGTATCTTTAAGTATCTCTTTCACCTTCTCGAATGAAGTCTTTCCTAAAAAGAGAGTATTTGGGTATTCTCTAAGTTTTTTTATACCTACTACAATAAAATAAATATTGCTATATTCTAGAAAATTATCTAAATAAAGATAGTCCAAAAATTTTTTAAGTAAGTCTGTTCCTTTAAACGGATCATCTCTTGCTATGATAATAATTTTTATTTTCTTTCGAGAAAATTTATTTATCTTAAATTTAATTCTCTTTTCGAGGACATTAGGTATATAAATCTTTTTATTACTCTTAATCATAAAAAATATACTTTTTGATATGCACACAATCTCATCAGAAGTTTTTATACGATATTGATCTAATGGTATTAACATAAAATGAAATAACTTCAGTAATAAAAAACTAAGCTTTATTGGAGTTTTTGTGAATACAAACTGTTTATGCAGACTATGAATTACCTGGATAATCTTAGAATCTTTTATTGTGCTTTTTGGTATAAATACGGGGTAGTTACTTATTATAAAATCAAACTTTTTAGAATGAAAAAAAATAATACCATAAAGAAAGAACAGAAATTCTTTTAATGGCCAAATATTGATTATTCTCGGAATTTCTATTTGAAAATCTTTTTTAATGTCATATTGTTTAATGAATTTTTTATCTATTTTATCTCTTGAAAGTACACAAACTTCATAAGTTTTATTAAGTTTAGGTAATAATTTTTGAGTATACCTGCCTATCCCACCATAATTAAACTCATTAGTAATTATTAAAATATTTTTCATATATCATAAACCCCTTCGTTTTTTTAAAATAACTAATTGATTACAAAATAATTCAAATTGTTTATACTTAATTAAGTTTAAACTATATTTTCTAGCCATTTTTAAAAAATCTCTTTTTGATAAGATTGTTACGTGATCATCTCTTGCCTCTTTTGAAAATAAACCAATTGTTGCTCCAATGTAATGAACTAGATTCCCAAATTTTGTCGGGGTTGTGATTATAATTTTCCCACCTTTTTTTAGATTTAAAATTGCTTGTTCTATTGGATGTTCATATTTAGCAATATGTTCTATAAAAGCTATCATTAAAACCATGTCCACTTTTTCAGGTAGAATTATATTTTCTTTTTCTAAATCTTTGGAATAAAAAGTAACAGATGGGTATTTTTCAGATAACCTTAAAACAGATTCTTTTTTAAATTCAACACCATAGTATCGTTTAACTGAAGGATAACTTATTGCTGTTGCTGGACCACAACCTATATCTAAAATAATGCCTTTGATATAATGTTTAACTTCTTTTTCTCTTTTTCTTTCAAGATATTTAGTTAGCAATCCCATCATAAACCTCCATTGTCATCTCAGCAATCTTCTTCCAGGAAAATTCCTTTGCTTTTTCCTTTGATTCATTTTCTAATTTTTTCAAATTGTTTAGAGCATAAACTATTTTTTCTTTTAAATCTTTAGACTCATTAGGTTTTGCGATTACCTTTTTATCTTTAACTAAATCGGTTAAACCTCCCACCCTAGTTACAACTAATGGTTTTCCATAGGCTAAAGCCTCAGCTCCGGCAGCACTTGAAGCATCAAAATATCTGTAAGGATAAACTACCAAGTCCGCAGAGCTGAAATATAAACTAACTTCTGAGTTGCTGATGAAACCTCCAGAATAAATAATCATTTTATTGTTCTTTAATGATTCAACAATCTTTCTATCCCAACATTGACCTGCAACCACCAAAAAGATATTATCTTGTAAATCTTTTAAAGTTGCTATTAAAACATCTAATCCCTTATAGTCCCTAATATTCCCAAAAAAAAGGATTATCTTTTTATTGTTTGGTAATTTTAATTGTTTTCTGGCAATTTCTTCATTAATCGTTGATTTTGGATATAGGCCTATTGGAATAACATAAACTTTTTTTTGTGTCTTAAAATTTTCTAAAAATGTCTTTTTATTATCCGCATTATGAATAATATACTCATCGGCAAGGTTTATGATAGAATTATTAAGCCAGTTTTTAATAATGGATTTTTCATGAGGTTTAACATTATGCAAGGTAATTATTACTTTTTTCCCCCTTAATTTTGCTATTTTTAAGATTGTATAGTAAACTGGTGCAAGAAACCAGCTCCACCATTGGGCATGAACTATGTCTGTTTCTATCTGAAAACCTGCTTTTACCCAAGAGAAAGGATTATACCATGTCAGATAATTATGAATATTAACATTTTTTATTTTTGGTTGCTCCTCATTCGTTTTGGTGCCCCCAGGATATAGAAATTCAGGATATATTGATTTAAATCCATAGAAATCAATTTCACAGCTTTTAGAAAGTTCATGTACCAAGTCAAGGGTGTAAGGACTCATCCCTTTTATGGGTGGAAGCGTACTTAACATAGAAATTTTCATCTCCCATAAATCTCCTTCTTCTTCAAATATAACTGCTCTTCTATCAGCTTCCTATTGATTCCGATCAAATCAGCCAAAACACCAAGACTGAACATCAGACCTCCCAGGAAAAACAGTATTCCCGAAATAATCAAGGATTGAACATGCCCCGAGCCAATTCCTTGAAAATAATAAAAAAAGTATCTTATCAATAAAATCAAAGCAGGAACAAAGAATACCAAGGATAAAATCATAAATGTCTTGAAGGGTTCATAGACCGCATAGCATCTCAAAATGTTTGAAGCTGATTTCTTCATGTGCTGGAACATGTTCTTGAACAATCTTGACTTCCTTGTAGGTGCGTTTGTTGAGATTGGAACAGAAACAATAACAAGCCCTTTCTTGGATGCCTGGACTATGGTGTCCAAAACATAGGAAAACTGCGTTGTAACATTCAGCCTGAGCATTGCCTCCTTTGAATACGCCCTGAATCCTGAAACAGTGTCAGGAACATCAGAACCAGCAATGTATCTCGTAAGCATATTGCCAAAATACTGCAAGAATCTTTTAACAGGAGAAAAATGCTTGACTTTCCAAGGAACTCTGTTCCCTATCACCATGTCTGCTTTTCCTTCAAGAATTGGCTTAACAAGATCAGGTATATACTTTGAAGGGTATTGGTTGTCTGCATCAGTATTGACAAAAATATCAGCTCCGGCCTCCAAAGCAGCATCAATCCCTGTTTTGAAGGCTATGCCAAGACCCAGATTCTTCTTATGCCTCACAACCCTAGCGCCAAATTTCTTGGCAATCTGGATAGTTTTGTCTGTGCAACCATCATCAACTATCTGCACTTCAATGGAAGAAACTCCCTTAATTTTCTTGGGAAGCTCTTTCAGCACTAAAGAAAGTGTCTTTTCTTCATTAAAACAAGGTATGTTTATTAAAACTTTCATGAATATCCCCCAAACAAACACCCGGCTTAGACGTCTTTTAAAATGTTTCTTTTTAACTATCAAGTAATGAAAACCATTTATAAATGTATTCTTTCTTCAGAAAGCTTTATAAACAAGCGATATTTTTGTAATAAAATGTTTAAGAAGATTGTGGGGAGTTCTGTAACTGTCTTGGTGATTTTAACATTGTTCTTACTCGGCCCTATTAATCTTAAAGACCCTGCAAAGACATTAACCCAGACAAATGCCTATGGTTACGGCACAAGCCATCATAGTGGTGGCGGAAGTTCATTTTATGTTCCATTTGGTGGCAGTGCTTCTATTCCACCAGCATCTGCACCTAGAGAAGAGGTAGGAACAGTGGGAACCGCAGGAACAGAAGTTCCAGCTACTGCACCAACTGTTACAAATCCTCCTGCAGAAGTAAATACGCCACCTGAAAATAACGGAATGAATGGGATAACTGGTGCTGTTACTGGTCCTGGAAACGGATCAAATCCTTTCTCAGGGATAGGCAGATTCTTTGGATCCATATGGTCTTGGTTTGCTGGACTGTTTGGATAATTCAGAATATTTTTCCAATTTCTGATTTTATCTCTTCAAATGTTCTGTCATTAATAGCACCTATTCTCAGAATTATGATGCTTTTGTCCACTGCCAATATCTTGTCCGCCCTTGCCCGGCTGGGTTTGATTAATTTGCCAAACGCCAAATTCTCCTGTTTGATTAAAACTGAATATGACTCGTCTTTTATCACTCCGGTTAAAGGGACCATGACGCAGTCTTCAGATTTCATGTTTAAATCGTTGTTAGAAACGACAATTGCAGGCCTTACCTTTTCGCCTTCAAAATCAGAGAACGGATAGGGCAGCAATACAACATCCTTTTGGCAGACATTCATTTTTTCAGGTATTTTTTCCAGATTTTTTCATCTGTCCTGTTGTCCCAGACTTTTTTGAGGGTTTTTTCGCTGAGTTTTGCCAGGTCCTTAAAATCGTCTTTCATCCTTGATTCAACCTTTTCTGATTTTTCCAAAAGTATCCCTTCTCCCATTTGAAACAAAACCAGGCTGTCTCCCTGCTTGAGCTTCATTTTCTCTCTCATTAACCGGGGGATTGCTATCTGGCCCTTTTCCGAAACCTTGACTGTTGCAACTGCCATTCCATAAGTAAGAATTTTCTTACTTATAAATCTTTCGCTCAGGTATATCTCGGCCTTCTCATCTCCCCAATAACCTTCTCTGCCAGAGAGGTTAACCTTTCATTTGATGCGCTGTATCTGCCGCGCAAATCGGAATATGCATCGTCCCTCTGCCTGGGGGATATTTCCATTGCAGACATCTGCTCTGTCAGTTCCCCAACCCAGGAAGTCATGACATCCGCAAGCCTGCCGGTTTCCTCTGCAATTTTCTGGTCCTGGACAATAAGGTCTATTGTTTCAATTGGTTTCCTGCCCATTCCCACAAGGGGGGCAAGCCGCATTCTTTCAATCCTGGACTTGAGATAGTTCTTCTGCAGCACAGAGCTGTAAACCTGGACTGATACAAGGGAATTTTGAGATGCTTTTATGAATGCCTCAGATTCAATTATCCTTGAGGCAAATTCAGTCTGCTCCCGCTGGTATCTCCTGATGTCCTGGTTTGCCTTTATTATTTCGCTGTCTATTTTTGAGATTACTTTCCCGGCATTTTCCGCTGCAGGATTTTTTTGCATTCTCCCGCATATTTCCTGCCTTTCCTCCTCAAGCTGCTCCGCTTTCAGGGTGGTTTCCTCGATTTGCCCCTTTCTTTTTTCATAGCAGAAAATGCAGTCCCTTAATTCAGTCTCCTTGTCTGCAATCAGCCGCTCCTGCTGCCTTACTTTCTTTTCAAGCTGGGAAATCAGGACCCGCTGCTTTATGCAGGACTTGTCAGACTGCTTTATCCTTCCGGAAAGCCGCTGGTCAGGCGATGTTATGCCAAGATAATCTGTTGCCATGTAAACATATCTCAGATATTCAGGCAGGCCCTCAAGCGATTCCTCATTGATTTTCCGAGTATAAACCCTGGCGCTTTCTGCAACTGTCTCTGAGGAAGTTCCGGGCTCCAGAAGCTGGCGCTCCCTTTCTTCTGAAACAGCAGGGGTTTTATTTGCCGAACCTGTCATTTTCAGCCCTCACCAGTTTTATTTCCCGTTCAACGCCTTCCAGGCGGTACTCCAGGGAGCCCAGCTGGAAATCATTGCTTATAGGCTCGCACAGGTTTGCTGATTTTTTGCACAGGTAATGGATTCCCTCTGCCTCTTTTACATGATACTCCCTGTCGTGAAAGGCCAGGGCTGCCGCCCCAAAGCCGATTGCCGCTGCCATTATGTATGGAATTATCTTTTTCATGATTGCCACCTCTTGCATAACATACTAGCGCAGCTAGTATTTGAATTTTAGACGTGGCGGCCGCGACGGCGTTAGGTTTATAAATAAAAAATCAATCATGATTGCTATGAAGGGAAAGAAAGGCATTGTGATGTCACTTATGATTATAATTGGACTCATAATCCTCGCGCTTATGTTTTTTGCCTACGCAATAAGGAGCCAGAAGATGGAATCAATGGCCCCGAAAGTCGAGGGCACCTCTGCTGTCCAGACCTATGTTGAAACCTGCATTGACGCGGTTTCGCAGTACGCAGTTTATAAAACCGGCAAGCGGGGCGGAAGCCTTTCGCTGAGCCCTGTTTTTTTCAGCGCCCCTTTTCTTGACACAAACTACGCCTTCAACGGGGCCAGGACATTTGCCAGCGAAGATGAGGTAAGGACAGAAATAGAAACTTTTGTGAATGAAAACCTCAAGAACTGCACTGCAGGATTCAGGGGATTCGGGCTCCAGGGCGTTTCTGTTAAAGAAGGGTATGCGAATACAAGCATAATTTTCGGGACAAAAAACATGATAGTGACCGTGGACTACCCGCTCGAAATAAGCTTCCAGGACAGGAAAGTTTCCCTTGACAAATTCCAGAGGGACCTGCCGGTTGCGCTTAAAAAAGTCCACTCCCAGACAGAGGGTTTCATTTCAGGATTTGACAGAAGATACAATCTTACATACCTAAGGTCGATGAACGCAAACGTGTACATTTCGCCTTCCCAGGACAGCGACCTTTTTGTGCTGGAAAACCTTGACTCAAGGGTATTCAGCGAGAATTATCTGTTTGTTTATGCAGTCAGGTAGAAACTTCAACATTTACCTTTGATTCTCCCCTTATTTTGCTTATGACGTCAGCAAGGTCTTTCAGCGCCAGTTTCATTTTCAGCCAATCAAGGAATTTATTTGATTCCTCCTGGTTTGGGGTGAACATTATTGTTGACCGGTTTTCCCCAATCTCTACCAGTTTTTTGTTTTCAATTTTTATCAGCGGCTCTCTGTTGTAACTGTAGTCTGAAATATAATCAGGATAGGTCATATTCCTGTTGAAGTTCGCAAACCTGGAATTCCCGATTTGCCTGATGTTGAAATAGCCGGAGTTGATTTCTTCATCAATATCTTCTGTTCCGTTTGTGTTTTTTGAGGCTATTTTTATTCTGCTTCCCCCGGAGATTGAGGTCCTTGTTTTTGCGTCGTAGCCGGCGTAGACCTTTTTGAAATCGAGAGGCAGGGAGCTGTATTCTTCCTGCGAAATTGCGGGGAAAAGGCCCTTTTCAGGATAGCGGTCATATTCAATGTTGCCGTTCAGCGTGATGTTTTCGGTTATGAAACCGTAGCTGTCCGAATTCCTGTTTGCCGAAAATAAATCATTGAAAACCTGGATGTTCTTGTTGAAAACAACATAGTAAGCAGACTTGCCTATATTATATATGGAGTATGAATTTTCCTTCTCTGCGTATAGCCGGTTGTATCTCGCTCCGGGGCAGATAAAAACCCCTGTTTGGTAATTGTTAAAAAGCATGAGCGCCAGCTTAAGGAACCCGCTTGTAAAGTCCAGATCAACAAGAGAGTAATCCCCGCAATTTCCCTCCAGCTGCTCCGTGAATGCTGGGGCAATGTAGCTTAAAATCCCATTTTTGACTGAAAATGCGCCGTTCGGCTTTATTATTAAAGACGCGCCTTTGGAGGCATTGAATGTTATGTTTGCATAGGCGCCCTGGAGAAATACGCTCATGTTCTCGGACAGGTTGAAAACGATTTCATTTGCTTTTTCCCTGTAGGCAACTGAGTATTTGCCGGAATCATCGCAGCTTGATGTGAGGAAAGCCGATGTTCCTGCGATGAGATTCGGGAATTTTGTTTTGGAATTGTTATTGGCGCATTCTATGCTGGCTGAGAGAAGATTGCCGCTGCTTACACTGAAAACAGAATTGACGATTTTGTCAAAGGTCATTGTTTCAACAATGACTCGGTCTGCGGACTTGACGCTGAAAGTGCCTGACTGTCCAGAGAAATCTATTACCTTATTTAGCGTCGGGCCATGCCAGGAAACTGAATCTGCGCTTGCAATTGTGAGAGACAACCCATTATAATCGACGCCCCTCGCATTAAAGAATGAAACCCCGTTGTTGTTGGAGAAGGATTTTATGGAGCCGTCGTTTGCCGCTTCAACTTCGTATTTCTGGCCAGTTTTAGCATTAAGTCTTGAACCGTCACCAAAAACCAAAACATCTCCATCAAAATGAGCCCCTTTAAGATCCTGCCCGATAATTTTAGGGTCATAACCCTGAGCAGAAAGAGCAGAGTTTAGTGCTGTTCGGTCATAATCACCAAGATTGCCCATATTTGAAGGGCTAGTTTGGGACAACTGGCTCGCAGTCAGTTCGGACCTTCTTTCACGAGGAATGTCATTAATATGCTGAGCAACAGCAGAAGGGTCATTAATAGTAGCTAGGTCTCCATTCTGCCAATCAAACTTCTGAGGGTCAGTTTTGTAGTCGCAAACACCTTGATCATCGTCTACGTTTGATCCACTTCCCAAATCAACTCTGCAAGCAATTGCTTGAAAAGAAAATAATAGAATGAATAATAAAAAAAGCGCTCTCTTCATAACTTGAATTAATCTAGGCTGATATTTAAATATTGTGCCAATTTCTTAAGTTTGTCTTGGCTCATATTCTCTACGACAGCGTAAACGCTATGTGGGCCATATTTCTTAATCTCTGAAGGATTTGTGCCTGTTATATTAGTAATTTTAGTATCAAGTGTCAAAATTCTAAAACCTAAGGCATTACCCCAAAATAACAAAGAACCAAGCTCTTCATTTTTAATTTCGTCATCCATCAACTTTGGAAATAACTTTTCCATTTTCTTAGGATCTTTGAACAATGAATAACCTTGCGCAAATGAGTCCAGGGTAAATTTATCCTTACTAACTATCTTTTTAGCTCCAGGCACCACCCTATCTTTATCATTATAAATATCATCCCAAGGATACGCATACATTGCAGGTTTTTCTTCTTCCTTCTTGTCTTCCGCCAGAATCACTCTTGGCACTGCAAGAACTATGCCTGAAGCTGTTGCTCCGCTTACTAGTGTATCCAGGAATTGCCGCCTGTTCATAAGGCGAGAGAATCCTCTATTCTTTATAAACTTTTCGTATGTTGTCACGTTTTAGTAACAAAAATAGTAAGATTTATAAATGACCGGCAATTAATATGACCATGACAAAAAGAATTAGTGCTCGTTTAGAAGGCAGAGACCCAAGAACCGGCCTTTTAAGAGGGGATGACCTCACTCAAAAAGTTTTGTCAACATTCAATGAATGTGCGGTAAAATTTGATATGCAAACAGAAAGCAAAACTCCTTACTCCCTGATTATTTTTGACGTAGATTATTTCAAGGCTCTAAACGATATGCTGGGCTATAATTATGGGAACACTGCGCTAAGAGGCATCGGAGAGATATTGCTTGAGCGAGAGTCACGCAGCGAATTTATCGGTGTTCTGGGAAGGTATGGCGGCGAAGAATTTCTTGTTGCTCTGCCATACACCCCAAGTAAAAGAGCAAAGTATATAGCAGATGAAATAAGGGAAGCCATAGAAAATTACTCGTTTTTAGATCCAAAAACCCAGAAAAGGTCTCTTAAAAAATTCATAACATCCAGTTTTGGCGTCAGGACAATCGACATAGGCTGCCTAGTCAAAAGGCTAAGAAAAATTCCTCAAGAAGAAAGGGAAATTGAGTTGAAAAAAACTTTTGAAAAACTTATGGACGATTCAACCTGTGCTCTGGAATATGCAAAATTCATGGGCAAGAACAGGGTTGCTGTTTTTAGCAGGTACCTTGAAGAAGAAATGAGAAATCTAAGCACCATCAGAAATTTTTACTTTCAGAATTCATCAAAAATGCCAAGAAACTTAAAAATGATGTTTGATTCTGATTACTGCTCACAAAATCCCGAAATTGCTGGCATGATAAAAACACATTTCAGGATAATAAGAAGGGAAATAAACCCTAAAGACACAAGAACAAAGGCGTTATTTGCCGACAATTTATACAGAATGGCTTCTGAAAACGCAGACAAAAGAGAATTCCTGGAATTCGCCCGAGAATTTTCCTAATGTTTATATCCTTTATGATGGGCGGCTATCCTATTCCAGCCGGGTCCGAGGATATCATCTTCTGTCCCGAATGCGATTACAGGCTCCTGAGCAAAGTAATCTTTATGCCTTGAAAAGTATTGTTCTATCCGAGAAACTAACCTTCTAGGGTAAGGACCCCGCGCATACAAAAACGGCCCTTCCCGGTCAAGGGGGAGTGCCCCTTTACTTGACATCAGCATTCTGTTCAGTTCTGTTAAGACTCTTTGAGCATATTCTTGTTTAGGCTGCGCCATAATGCCATACCATTTTCTGTTATCCACAAGAAGGTCATTTACCAAAACCCCCAGTTCGGGCAAAGTATCTGTTGCGTTTCTCATAAGCTAGTTAATGAGTTCCTCCTATTTAAATATTTGTAATATATTTTATAATCTATATTTTCGTGTTTAATACATCTGCTTTGCCCTATTTAAGCCTTTCTATTTTTTACCATGCTGTAGTGACAAAATATGCCTAAACTACAATCAAAAGTTTTATATATCTTGATAAACTAAGCACGGGCATGGCAGAAACAATTTGCATACCAAAAGAAGAATTTAACCTTATGAAGGAAGAACTAAAAACTTTAAGGGAATCGCAAATATACCGGCGCCTTCTCGAATTTGAGCAGAATATTGTAAAAGGAAAAAAACTAACACGTGCTGATTTAGGATTTTAACCTTATCTTATTTATTGTATTCTTTTGTTTCCCTTTGCTTGTTTTCATCTCGTACTCAAAAACATACACCTCCTGGGAATATTCAATTATTTTGAAGTAAAGCCTTATTGGCGGGCGCAGATTCTTGACCTCATAAATATGCAATTTTGAATCCAGCAGCTTGCCTGCAAAAGGACCGAGAAGCTCTATCTTATCGAGCAGGCGGGAAATGATATTCTTTAAATTATTATCCCTTGCCAATCCCTTTAGCTGTGAAATCATCACCTCATCAAAAACCAGTTTCCATTTTTCTTCCATAGGCTTCATTTTCTGTGGGTCTTAAAATATAAAACCTTCCTCCCAATGTAGAGGGAAAAGAAGCTTAGAAAAAGCCCGATTACGACCAGCCTGACAAAGTCAATGTTGGCCACGTACATCAGCAGGGATGCTGCAACAAAAAGAACAGCCACCACAAGATAGGGCAGCAAAAGATGCCTTATCTTAACAGTGCCAAAATAAAACCCCTTCTTAATTCCGAGAAAAACCCGCCCTTCCAGGGCTGTGAAAAAATAAACCAGGTTGAAAAAATGGACCATCAGAACCGTGGTTATTAAAAACACCAGCAGGGCGGCAGGATTGCCGTCCGAGAAAAGCCGGCTAAAAAAAAGCACAGGAATCGTGAAAATCAGGGCCATCAAAACAAATGAAAGCATGTACCTCGGCCACAGTTTAATCTCAAGCTTCTTTTCCGCAGCAGTCAGGTAAGCCAGCATGGTCAAAACAGTATAGGACAGGAAATTCAGCGCCAGCAGCCCGATAAAGATGAAAAATATCAGGAACGCCTCCCTTGCGCCTGCCAGTTCAGTCAAAATCGTTGAGGAGAAAAAAGAGAGAGCATTGGCTGAGAAATAAAAAACCGCCAGGAAAATTGCATAGCAGCAGAAAACCTTCAGATATTCAAAAAGGGAAAACCCGAAAAATTTTTTCATTTTATATCACTATCTCGCCTGTGGATGAACCGCCGGCAGCTGGGCCCGCACTGGCTCCTGCTGCGGCTGCAGCAGCAGGGGCTGCTGACCCGGCAAGCGGGGCAACGTAAACTGCAGGAACAAATGCATCCACCACGGTATTGCAGACCCTATTGCCGTTTTTTCGCAGATACTCGCGTACAAAAGGATCCAAATCGCCCGTATCCTTGAAATCTATGCATGCCTTGCTAAACACCCTTGTTGATTTGATAATAATCGGAAGGGAAGACGTGCCTGTTGAAGACAGGTCCTTATCACTGCATTTCCCTACGCAGAGGTCAATAACACCAGTTATATTAATCCCGTCAAGAAGCACTACTATTGAAAACTCCCGTTTTTCAAGCGGCTTGCCCTGCATGTCATAGGCGCTTACCTTCTTTACAATTGCGGGACCGTTCACGGTGTAGGTAACTTTATACCGGTAGAATGATGTCTGGTTTAGTGTTGTTGTGTTTATTTCAGTCACCAAAAATCTTGTTGCCTGTATGTCTGCGCCCGCCTCGCCGCTGCTTGTAGGCAGGAACCCGTCCTTAACAAGGTCTTCATAGGCTGTGTCAATCTCGCAAAGGTACCTCTCAGGGTCGGTTACCTGCTTGAACCAGATGTTGTCCTCAAACCATTTATTAAACATAAGGAAATTGTCATCAACCTTCCACCAGCCGTAGGCCTTTGCCATGTCAAAAAACTGCCCAATTTGGTCAGCTGCTTCCAGTCCCTGAGCTATCCCGTCTGACACTCTCTTCCTCTGGAGCTGGTGGTCAAGGTCGCCGCTTTTTTGGATGTCATTCAGTTTGGCTTTTGTTTCGTCAGTGCAATCACCATAGGTGTTTCCTCCGCTTTTTGTGGTCCCTGTCTTGCACTCGAAACTAGTGCCGTCATATTTGAATTCATATAATTTTTTGTCTTTTGCGTCATAAAATGACATCTGGGCGGTTCCTGCATAGTCAGTTACAACGCCGTAGCAGTTTCCGTCTGCGCCGTAGGCCATTGTGACTTTCCCTGCAAAGCAGCTGTCCTTGAGAATGTCTCCCCACAGGCCCTTGCCGGTCATTATGATTGCCTGGTTGCTGTCACCATAGCAGTTCAATGTTTCGTCTCCTTGGCATGCAACGAGATTTTGGCATGCGCCGAGATTCAGAATTGGATTGCAATAGTACACTTCATTGCCCTTGCTGTCCCACACCTTCTGGCTGTTTGTCTTTTCATTTTCAATGACAGTCATCCCTGCAGCAGGATGGGAAACGAATTCTGTGCCTGCGCCGAACAGCCCGCCTGAATGCGAGAATCTGTAGTAAGGTATCCCGTTCTGGCTTTCGCAGTTTACTGTCCAATCCCCCTTGTCAAGGGTTGTTGTGGATGAAGCTTTCTTGTCGATTGTGAACTTGAACGAGCAGCCGTCGCCTTCAAAGGCGCCAATCTTGGTGGGGTCCATTTTTCCCAGCATGAATTGAGGGATTACAACAGATTTTGATTCGTCTGCCTTGTTTACAAAAATGTAATTTCCATTCCCATCTTGTGCGACATTATAGGTAGAAGGAGGGGCTGCTGCGGCGGGATTATTATAATTGCTCATCAGGTAGCTTACCCCTGGCCTTTTCATTTCATCTGGGGTCAAAATCCTTATACTGCCTCCCTTGGGATAGTACCAGGTTCCTGTGCCAGGATTGGCTGCATCAAAAACAATAAGATTTCCATCTCCGTCATTATAAACTACCGGTTTTTCAAAAAGAGGCGGAGTTTTAAGGAAATTGATTATTTTGTCGTCATATTTGGCTGGGTCAACAAGGGTATAAGTTACTGGTGAAGCCGTTTTGTCAGTTGGAGTGTATTTCAGTGAAGCCTGGGGCCCTGCCGGCGGTGCCGGTGCAGATGGAGCAGCCGTTGAACCAGGCGATGTTTCTGTTTTTGGGGCAACCCCTGAATTTGTTGCGACATACTTGATATTGGGAGGCGCGTTACTAAGCGTATAACTTTCAACGCTTGAACCTTCAATATAATCCAACTCTCCGTTTGGTAAAATTACAATATAATTGCTCGCTGAATCTTGGTAAACAAACGCCCCTGCCAGTTCTGCAGGCGATGCAATAGATGAAGGAACAGCTGCATTATCCACCAGGGTGTAGGTTATGGTTTTGCCGTCCGAAGTTGTATATGAAATTGACTTCTGAGCGTCAGCTGCAAAAACAGCCGCAGCTAGCAAAACCACCAAAACTGCTCCAAGTCCAATCATTATTTTTTGCTTCATTTTAGATTTTTGTATGCCTCGGTGAACGGCTTGCACATGTCCGCCTTGTCGAAAGGATTCTGCTTCGCCTCAATCTGTTTCACTATTGTCTGGATGTCAGTGTACATCTTGAATATCTGGGTTATCCAGTTGAGGATGTTCGTCATGATATTTGTTACTGCGCAGATTGAATAGGCCACATTGCCGCTGGGGGTGGGCGGGAATAATTTGCAGGCAATATTGGCTGAAAAAAAGACGAATGAAACCGGGTCGTGGAATATTATCTCAAAAAATTTCCCGAGGCTCTGCATTGATCTCCCGTAGGGTATGAAATTGAAAACCTCCCCGTAGACCGCAAGGCACAGCTGCACCTTGTAGGTCTTCTCGCAGCCCTCCATCGGGCCGCCGCCGCTTGCCATCTGGATAAGGCAGAGGCCGTAGGCGCATTTTATCTGCCGGTATTTTTCAAGATTGTAAATAACTCCCGGCACGCAAAGGAAAATTGTGCTTAGCACAAGGCTGCTCTTCATGTCCTTGGGCCAGAACTGGATTATGTTGTCAGACAGGCCCTGCAGGGTATCCTGTGCTTTTGACGATGCTGAAGTTGAAGTTTTTGATGAAGAGGATGGGGAAGGCGCTGGATTGCTTGAAGCCGGAGTACCGGCTCCTGCTTCAACCCCGCCAGTTGCTGGTTCTGGCGAACCTCCTGCAGGAAGTTCAGCACCTGCGCTTCCTTCAGCCAAACCTGTGATGAACCTTGTTGCGGCAGCAGCAGGGTTAGCCTCAGGGGGGAGAGCTTGATTAGTATCAACCTTATCAGAGCTTTTTCCAGAACCTGCATTTGCCTTCGCATCCTTTATTCCGCCAAGCATTTTTGTAAAATCCGGGGACATCCTGTCCCTTATGAGCTTGTATTCAGTCTGCCAGCCTGGCAAAGTGCATGTTACAAACTGGCAGGTTCTCTCGGCAACTTTTGAAAACCCTCCAAGTGCATCATTAAGGCCTTTCTGGCCAACTTTTACGACATTTGAAAAAGAATAGCACGATTGTGCAACTCCCGCGCCTATAAGCGTTCCAACCCCTGCAGTAGGGATTGCTGTGATTGCCGCTCCAGCTTTGGCGGTTTCTACACATGCTTCTAATGCTGCATGCGCACCCCCTGCGGCTACATTGAAAATCGCCATTATTCCCCCAATCATCTTTAAAATGTTACAAAGCTGGGTCATTACGTCAAATGTTTTCTTAAGGAAATCCTGGATTTTTTGCCAGTCTCCTGTAACATCCTTGTACACCACGCCAATCTTGTTCTTTACTTTCTTGTCAAACTTGCCGAGTGGCATTTCATACAGCCCGACGCCTATTGTTACATTGCTGATTTCCTTTTGGGTTATTTCCCCGTTTGCTATTGAAACGATTCCTATCTGGCAGAGATACCTTAGAGAATCAAGAGTGGCGTAATTGCCGTTAAGGATTTTCAGCTCAATGTTTGATGCGTTGGGAATATTCGGGAAGATGTTTATTTCAGAGGCGCTGCCGTCGTTTTCGCATTTTTCAAGGGTCACCTCAATTATGTCAGCAGTGCCCTGCAATGGCGTGAAAACAAGGGGAACATAAACATAGGGGGACACTGCAGTCAAAAGCTGCCTGTCCAGGGATATGGGTATTGTGGGCCCCATATCAACCCTCCAGTAATTTGAGCCATTTGCCTGGGTGGGAAGAATGTCAAATGACGATACCGGTTTGTATGTGAAATTGCCTATTTTTGGCTCCATGTATCCAATATAAAGATTCGGTATGCTGGTGTACAGCTGTTTGTTGCCTGCTATGTCTGATGCGTTAATTATAGGCACCCATCCTGAGAATGCCTTCAGCCCCTTGACAATCCAGCTGCACATCCACTGGGAGCCATTGTAATCCAAACCAACATAGGTCTCATTAATCAGCTCGCAGCTGTCCGCCTTTCTCAGCTCCTTCCCGCCCTCAATAAATGAAAGGTCCATGTAGGCGTTGAAGCTTCCGTCAGGCGAAACCATTGCTGAATTTTCGGTTATGTTTGCCCTTATTACAACATTCTCCCCTGCGCCGATTGCAGGATAGGCATTCTGGGTGTCCATCTCAACGCTTACTATTTCAGGAATCGCTGTATCAACTATGACCTTGTTTGAAAACTCTATCTTGTTGCTGCTATCATCATAGGCCTCGAAAGTAATCGTGGCTTTTCCTGAGGAAGCTGACTTAAGGTCTATGCCCGGCAGGCTGCATGTCCACAGCACACCGGACTTTGTGCAATTTGCCCTGTAAAGGTTTGTGGCTCCTGCGCTGTAAACATCAAACAAATTCTGAAGGTCCCTTGCGTAGACCATGTTTTTTGAGAATCCTGACTGGGTTTCAGCTAAATCAACTGCAATCTGGTTATTCTTTGGTCCGAAGAAAGTGAAATTCTTGAACATGTAGTTCGTCCTAAAAGCCGCAAGCTGGGGTGCTGTGCTGTCTGCCTGAAGCCCGAAAGAAAAATCAGTTTTCCCTGTGTTTTCTGCATCATCCAAAACTGAAATGGAAACTTTCTGGGAAGTTGAGTCCGGTGTCAAGAGCGCATAAAACTGAGCAGTGCAGTTCCATATCCTGCTGTCATTCTGCTTTGCGCAGGCCATTGACTGCTGCGGCAGCTGGAATGCTGACAAGTCGGCAGTGGCGCTGGTCAGGTCAGCATAGTTGGAAGTAACCTGGGCAAGTATTTTCGCAGTGACCCCCCCACCCGGAATATATGTGAGAATATTTCCCTGCTGGTCAGTTATTGCCGGAGTGGCGACAGAGGGCGCTTCCCTTGCAACCACAAGATTTGAGCATTTTTCCTGGGAAAAATTCATATTGCCCGCATTGTCCGTGGCTGCTATGCATATTGAGTAATTTCCCGAGGCAAGATCTGAAACCGGCACTGCCAGTGTTCTTGCATCTGCACAGCCGGAAGGCGAATCAGGGGACTGGTTGACCTCTATGGCTGCAAGAACCTTTGAATAATCATTCGAAGGGTAAATCTTAGCTGCCTTTATTCCCGAGCATTTTTCTCCGCAGCTTTCGCAGGCCCTGTCAGATGCTTTGTATGAAATTGTTACATTGGGCTTGTTTGTCTTTGCAGGAGTTATTGAAAACTCTGAGAATGAAGGAGGCAAGGTGTCAATGGTCAATGACATGGACAGGCTGCACACCGTGCAGGGAACTGCGTCAATGTAAACCCTGCCGTTGTAATTCCCCGGGACCAGGTCTGAAAGCTGGCTCTGGTACTTGCATGTGTACCAGCCAGAGCCGGATTCGTTGCAGCTTGTGAACTGCTCCCCTGAGCCAAGGTCAACAAAAACCCTTTTCGCAGCGTCGGCAGCCGCAATCCCTTCGAGCCGAAGGTTAACAAAAATCGTAAGCGTGTCCGAAGACATCATGAAACCAGTTGCATTGTTCACTCCCGAAGGGGACGGGTAAATAATCCTGTCCATGGTTGAGTCGGCAAATACGTCTGCAACATAGAAAGGTATTGTAACAACTAGGAAAACCATTGCGAATGCGGCTGCCCACAAAAATTTTGCCCTCATGAAATCACCGGCTTGTACTGCGGATAGTTAAGGTTGTTATTAAACATGCCGAACATTGCAGGGATTGTTTTTAAATCATCATGCCTTGACGGCGGGCTGGTGTATGCAGTGAAAAATTCAACTTCGCTTGACCCGAACAGCTCCTCTGCTGAAACATCCCACTCATATTCAAATGTGGGGAAGGAATATGGCTTAAACACCAGTTCAGGAATCTTGGAGCATTGTTTGCCGATTCCAAACGGCCCTCCGCCAGAGCATATTTCTTCCTCCGGGATTTTGACTGTCTGGTTAAGGATGTATGCTAAAGTGACTTTATATTGCCCCGGGGAAAGTGTTATCTCCTGCCTTGATGAGTTGATGCCGGCGCCAAATGCCGCCATTGAAACAAGCGGATCCTCTCCGGGAGACTGGTTTATTTTCTCAATGCCAAGTATGATTATGTCGTTCGGGCCCAGTGCTTCAGGCGCGCCCAGCAATCCTGCTGAAAACCCCAAGCCAATTATCCTTTTCTTTGTTATTGTTGCATTCAATATTTTCAGGGGCGCAAGGTAGAATGTTTTTTCGTCAGAAGCGTCCACAGAGGTTGCAAACATTTCATTTATGTTCACATAGCCGGGCTTTGATATAATCAATGTCCCTATGCCCACAGGGAACTTCGCAGTTATTGAGGCGGTGCCGTAGGTTTCGCTGAGCTCATTGTAGTCAACTTCGGTAATGCCCACGCTGCACTGCTGGCTTGACTTGAAAATAACATTCACACCTTCAAGAGGCTGGCCTGTTTCCGCATCATAGGTTTGGACGGATATGGGGCCGGAATTCCTCTGGCTGTCGCTGCAGAACTCGCTTGTTGAAATAGCCTCCCCGCCTATGGCAGGAAATGTTACAAATTCGTCGCTGATAGCGTCATTGTTCCTTATATTTGTCTCCATTGCAAAGGCAAATGTGTAGCCCTTCCTGCTGAATGCGCTGGGGTCTGAGACCCTTACAATTACCGGATAGGACAGGTCGTATACAGAACGGTAGTCCTTGAAAGGAAGCAGGTTAAGCACGGGCATCTCCAGTGTTGAAGGCCTTAGCGTATCCCCGCTGGCTCCCTTGAAATCAAGATATATTGGCCATCCAAGATACATGAAATTGACATTGAGATTTGTAACCCTCTGGCCGGGAAGCACCATCTCCCCGTAAAGGCCGTTCATTATTGGGTCATCAAACCTTGCAGGGCTGTTGAAATTCTTTGTTCCCTCCATCTGGATTGCGGGAACATAAACCTCAAGCATCTGCGCAAGCAGTTCCTTGACCGCCTTCTTGCTCCAGGTAACGCTTTCGGTGCTGAATTTCAAATCGCCAAACGGAGGCAGGGAATCAGGGTCAACGCTTGAAAAGCCGGATATCAGATTAAGCGTGTTCATCCCCAAAAACCTTGATTCCGCTGATATGTCAATTATTCTTTTCGCCATTTCATAAACATTTTTCAATCCAACAGGAAGGGCTGCCTGGTAAAGGGACATCGTGATTTTTTCCCCCTCGCCCTTTGAAACATCAAGCGAATAATTCAGCATAACAAGAACATCATTCTCCCTCACAAATGTTGTGGCTCTCAGGCCCCCTGCCTCGGTTATTGAATAGCCCTCTTTCCTGAAACTGGCAAAATTATTAAGGCACATCCTCAGGTTTGCCGCCACATACTTGTCAACCTGGGACTCAATTGAATTTGCTCCTTCGGTCCGATAAAGAGGAGGCCTCCAGGAACTTAGATAGCAGACTTCGCAATTGTCAGGCTTTGCCATGTATTCCCAGTAGGGAACATAATTTTTTGTGCTCGGAGGAAATGCAATCACATCTGCTTCTGTAGGACTAAGGTCGTTTTTTTCAAATGTAAAACCGCTGTATTCCCTGCTGTCAACAGAAACATAGCCGCCGTGGGCACCTATAAGAACCAACGCCTCTTTTGAAACGCTTTCAAGGCAGTCTGTTACAAACTGCTGGACAGGCTGCACCTCATTCGGAACCTTCTCCACAGCAACCTTGACTTCCCTGGCAGGAGCGCTGACCTGGCCTTTGATGTAAAGCACAAGGGCTGTTGAAAAAAGAAGCACAACCCCTATTATTATGAACGCGGTTATCTGGGATTTTTTGCTTTTTATCATGCCTGCATGCAGCTGAGCCTGTAAAAGTCGGACTGGATTTGGCTGCACAAATCCTGGCGCCCCAATTTTATGGAAACTATCAAAAGGCAGAGGTCTTTCTGCTGGTTCAGCTTTGAATCGCAAATCTGAATCTGCTCATCGGGGTTTTTTTCGCTGAGCTCGCTTATCATTGAATCTGCCTGGTTTATGTTGGACCGGTAAAAATCATAGCCAAGAAAAGAGCCGATTGATATGGTGGCCACAAGGAAGATTATCAGTGATGCCACAAAAATCTTGTCAACAAGAGCCGGCCTTTTCTGCACAAAAATCCTGGCGAAAAAATAGTTCTTCTCTGATGCAATGTAAAGGATTGCCAGTATGTCTATCACAAAAACGGTAACCGATGAGAGGATCAGGAAACTTCTTGTGAAAGATGCAACCTCGGGCCTGAGAAGAACAAGCGAAACCAGCGAGTTTGCTATGCCGAATGAAAACCAGGCAAGGGCAAAGTAATAGCTCCATCTTTTCCTTTTAATGATTCCCGCAATGAGGACAATAACAGCAACAATAAGAGCCATTACCAGGAAAAGCGCGGGAAGGCCCCCTATTACCTGGCCGAATACGATTGCCAGCGGGGATTTTACACCGAGGAAAAGGTAGAAAAAATAAAAGCCGAGCACTATGAAAAGGTATCCTGAAAGAACCTTTATGCCAATTGGATGCGAGCTTTTTGCGCTTTTTTCAGCGCCGTAGGCTTCAAGTTTTTTGGCCCGCCCTTCATAGTTGTAGGAGATTTTCTTTACATGGTCCTTCTGGCTTAGGGCGTGTTCGTGAGATTTTTTAGCATGATTTGCCCTAGAAATCCTGTTCAGCCTCTTCTTAACCATATTGGGGAATTAAAAAGGAATTTTATTTATAAAGGTTTTGGTAGCGAAAACCCAAAATGCCCGTGGTTAAATCTCCTGGTTTTAACATCCGAGTTTTCTGGCTCAAAATTTCACCAGGAAACGCTAAAAGCTTCGGAACAGCGAAATTTTGAGTAACATTTTTAAACTTCCTTTTAAAAATAAGCCTATGAAAAAGTTCTATATCACCGCAGCCATTGACTATCCCAATGCTGAGCCGCACATAGGCCATGCTTACCAGAAAGTCATAGCAGATGTTATTGCAAGATGGCACAGGCTTAGGGGAGAAGATGTTTGGTTTTTGCTTGGAACAGATGAACATGGCAAAAAAATCCAGGAGGCTGCGGAAAAATCCGGCAAAGCAACACGGCAATTTGTTGATGAAATGGCCAAAAAGTTCAAGGAGGCATGGAAATCGCTGAACATTGAAGAAAACAGGTTTATCAGGACAACTGACGAGGACCATCAAAAACTTGTGCAGGAAGCCATAAAAAAATGCGACCAGGCAGGGGACATATACAAGGGAAACTATGAGGGGCTTTACTGCACCGGCTGCGAGGCTTATTACACGGAAAAGGAACTCATTGACGGAAACAAATGCCCCGTCCATCACAGGCCTGTTGAAAAACTTCAGGAGGAGTCATATTTTTTCAGGCTGAGCAGATACCAGGATTTTTTGCTTAGCCTTTACAAGGAGCATCCAGAATTTCTTCTCCCGAATGAAAGAAGAAATGAAATAATAAACAGGGTTAAGGAAGGGCTGCATGATTTAAGCATTTCAAGGACAAGCTTCAGCTGGGGCATTCCATTTCCCCTTGACAATAAGCACATTGTTTATGTATGGTTTGATGCGCTCTTCAATTACATAAGCGGAGCCGGGAAAAACGGGGAATACTGGCCTGCTGACTTGCATCTTCTCGGGAAAGACAATAACTGGTTCCATTCTGTTTACTGGCCTTCATTCCTGAAATCCGCAGGGTACAAGCTTCCAAAAACAGTTTTCGTCCACGGATTCCTGACATTCAACGGCCAGAAAATATCCAAATCGCTCGGGAACGTGATTTCGCCAAAGTTCCTGGCGGAAAAATACGGCGCTGACCAGCTGAGATATTTTATGTGCAAGAATTTTATTTTAGCCGAGGACGGGGATTTCTCGGAAGAAGTTCTTGTGGAAAAGATAAACAACGAGCTCGCCAATGACCTGGGAAATTTATTGATGAGGGTTGCTGTCCTGACAGAAAAGAATTTTGGCGGGAAAATCCCAAAGCAGGGAAAACTTGAGGCCGTTGATGAGAAATTGATTGAAAATTCAAACATTGCAAAGGACGCTGACAATCTTATGCTGAATTATGAATGCAATAAAGCAATCGAGAAAATATGGGAGTTTGTAAGGAACTGCAACAAGTACCTCAATGAAACAGAGCCCTGGAAAATGAAAGAAACGGAGCGGATTGGGACAGTTTTGTACAATTTGATTGAGTCGTTGAGAATAATTGGAATACTGCTATCGCCTTTCATGCCGGAAACCGCTGAAAAAGTGCTGAAGCAGATGGGCCAGAAAAACGGGAAGCTGAAGGATGCGGAATTTTCATCAAAAACAAAGGGAGCTGTTGCAAAGGCAGAGATTTTATTCCCAAAAATAGAGAAAAAGGAATCTGATTTGATTCAAAAGTTTGATTTCCGCATTGCAACGGTTGAAAAGGTTGAAAACCATCCCGATGCTGAAAAATTGTATGTCCTGAAAATTGACCTTGGCGGCGAGAAGAGAACACTGTGCGCAGGGCTGAGGAATTATTTGAAGCCCGAGGAAATTCTTGGGAAGAAAATAATAATGATCTGCAACCTAAAGCCCGCAAAGCTGAGAGGAATTGAAAGCCAGGGGATGCTGCTTGCTGCAGAAAAAAACGGAAAAGTGAGGCTGCTTTCCTCAGAGAAAAGCGATGCGGGAGACAGGGTTTATGCAATGGAACCGAAACCAGAAAGGCAGGTGACTATTGATGATTTTGCGAAAATAAAGCTCGACGTGAAAAGCAGGAAAGTTTTCTACAAAGGGCAGGCACTAAGGACCGAAAAAGAAGAGATTTCTGTTGATATTGAGGACGGGGCTGAAGTTAGATAGAAAATATTATATATTCCCTCAGTTTACCTGAGGGTAACAATGTTAAAAAAAGGGCAGATTGCAATATTCATAATAATTGGCGTGATTATTCTTGCGGCAGTATTATTCTTTTTTTATTACAGCAACCAGCTGACAGCTATCAAGCCATCGTCTGCAGCAGACATTGGCGCTGTGAATGCATTCGTTGAAAACTGCGTAGAGCAGACTGCCCAGGATGATGTAATAGAAACCAGCCTAAGCGGAGGGGATGTTTTCTCAGGCAACTACACATACTTCCTCTGGAAGCCAACTGCGTTATATTTTTACAACGGAGTTGACCTGGCGCCATCAGATGATACAATAAAAAATTCCCTTAAATATTACATGGACAACGCCCTCCAGGCCTGCACAAACAAATTTGAAAAGCTAAAGGCAGCAGGATACACCATAGAAGAAGGGGATGTAAACTCAAAAGTTACTGTAACCAGCGAAAAAGTCACATTTGAAGTAGAATATCCGCTTAACATAACAAAATCAGGCTCCACAACAGCAGAATCAAAATTCAGCGCAGACGTAAAGGTCAATATCCCAAAAATGATAAACGCATCAAGGGCATACATAAATTTCCAAACGCAGAATCCTGACGCACTCAGGCTCGGAAACCTCATGGACATCTGCAATGAAAGAGGGTTAATGTTCCGAGTCTACAATTCGCCAGAAGGAGACACATTGATAACCCTGATAGACAACAGCACACTGGTAAGAAATGAGCCCTACGTTTACGCATTTGCTTTATGGTACAATTGGACAGCAATATGAAAAAAACAATTTTGATTTCAATTGTTCTGATGGTTTGCCTAGCTTCTGCTGCATTTGCCATCAGCTGCGCTGCTCCATATGAATCAAAAACAGTAAGCGGCAAGGACTACTGCCTGAAAGGAGGCTACACAACAGACGGATACAATCCTGCTCAAAATCAATGGAAATCTGGGAGCATCATACCTGCAACATTCCAGGGAGAAACAACCTGCGGGGATAAGGGTTATGTGCTAGATACCTTGTGCAAGCTTCCTGACGGCTCATCATTCTACGGCAAAGTCAAGATATCAGGTGCAACTGTAACCGTTGAAGGAGGGATGTACAATCGAGGCAAGATGAGTGTTGACGGCTATGCTGTATGCAAGGGAGGAAAGTGCGATATAACAGACCCGCCTGGAAAAGCACTCATAAACGGCGTATACAGCGTATCCAATGCCATAGGTGTCCAAGCTGATACCGCCACAGGGATTATAAGCGGGACAGCAGGCAATAATTGCCAGGTTAGCGGCCTTACTTTCAAAAAAGGGGATCCATTTGAGCTAAGGTTAGGCGAAGAAGACGGCTGGCGTGCACTTCACATAACAAAGGGAAATGCCCAGATTTTTGAGGGAAGAGGAGAAACCGGCCCGGTGAGCAGTTTTAAAGGCAATATCCAGGTAGACAACGGCGCAAAATTAACCCTCCCTAACGGGGCAGTGCTTGAGGGAGGGCTGGCGGAAATAAGCGGCGACACTGTAAAATTTTATAGCGGAAAATATAATTCTGCAAATATTTCAGGCATTGACATTGACGGCGATGGAAAAAAGGATAAAATAAATCTCCCATCCTCGCTGTTGTTTGGCCCGAATCCAAGCATGCTAAGCATGAATGTATTTGACACATATAATAAGAAATTTAAGGGAACCCTGAACCTTGACTTCGGAGGAGATGGCACAACAGATATGCGGGTACAAACACCCTCCGATGCAGGCAGCAAGGAAATCAATCTATTAAGTTCGAGCCCGCACGCTGGAGCGGATTGTGACGCGAATGACCGCATCAATACACTGGGATGCAATAAAGAAAACTACCTTGTGGTTGGCTCCGGCTACCTCCCAAACGGCAAACTTGACGGCAAACGATATATGTCCGTGCATGGGGACGGCAGCACAAACCTCAAAATCATGCTAAACAAAGATGTAACTGGAATGTTTGAAAGAATCAGCACCGATCTTTTTTCAGGAGGCCCCCTGCGCGGAGACAAGCTTGTAGTAAGTGAAGGTTCCTTCGATAAGACACAAACAGCAGCATTCTACGCATCAAAAACATACACCCTGCAGCCTCAGGTTATTGACGTGAAAGGAGCCATCCAAAGCCTGCTGCCTGAAACAGGAACCGGCCCGGAACAGGGTCCCGGATTTAGCACAATAAAAAAATGGTCCATAACAACGGATGACAACTTTGCTGAAACAAAGCATCTCTCAATGAACGACCGCGGAGAAATGGAATGCAGAACAGGAGACTGCCCTGAAGAGGGAGCAACAGGCGCAGCAACCCACTTCCTCAGCTTCACAGGCAAAGCCTGGTCATGGATGACGGGAAAAGTGGTTGTAACAGAACTGCGATGCAGTTTTACCGGGCAAACAGTTTTGAATAATATGATACCTCGCACATCTTACCTAAAGGACTATATGGCACAGAAGGAATATAATTTTGAAAATGTTGAATTTTTGGTAGATGACCCCGGCGGGAAGCTGGCAATCTGCAAGCTAAAAGGATGCGAAGGCCTTTATTACGGCATAATTGTTGACAAAAACGGCAAGCCAATAACTGAAACAAGAGAGGATGGCGTAAAATACACTTATTACTACTACCAAACCGGCTGCCCTCCTGGTATGAGATGCCCGGACGGCAGGTTTATAAGAGTGCCATCGAGCACACGGCCCTCAGATTTTGAAAACATACTGGTTTCTTTAAAAATAACCGGGCGCCAAATCAGCGATACTGAACTGCTGAGCCCATATGTAATTTCTGATGCGATCTCCCCTGCATGGTGCACCAACGAAAAAAAAGGCCCATGCGCAGGGACACCAGTTGCCTGCAACAAGCTTTGCAGCGGAAAAAGCGACTGCAAATGCACAAAGATTCCGGAGAAACCAATAAGTCCTTAATCAATCTGAATCTTCTTTCTTTTCCTTCATCTTCTTTGTTATGAGAATTGTCTCGCCGCATTTCTCGCAGCTGAATTTCAATGCGTCCATTCCCTGGACCTTTTTTCTCTTGAAAGGAATTCCTATTTCCCCCTTGTACCTGCATTTCGGGCAGATGTATTCCACATTTGCTGTCAGGCTTTCCTCATAGGCCTTTTTCTCAACAGCATGGCCGCAGTCAGGGCATATATAATCAGGAGACCTTATCTTTACCTTGCCGGTTTTCTCGTCCCTGGGCTTGCCCATAAGGCCCTTCCCGCATTTCGGGCATTTCTGCCTGTAAACCCAGGCAGCCGCATGGCCGTTCGGGCGTATCTTTCTCTGGGTGTAATAAACCAGCTTTTCAATTTCCGCATCTGTTTCCGGCTTTTTCTCAAGCATGGCTGCAGGAAGCTTGTTTTATTTATATTTCTTTCGATATAACTTCAGAATTTAATCTGCCCGCTTGAGACCTTGCTGGCTATTTCTATGGTAATCCACCGCCTGATTAAACTCTGCCGGTCAGGGGCGCTTTGCGTTTTGAAATCTATCTGGCCCAGCTCTCCGCCGGTCATCAAAATAACAGTTTTCCCGCCTATTACCGCATAAAGCGGCTTTTTTAAATCATATTTGCCCCGGGCCATCTGCGATGCGGCATCTTCAACAGCAACATCAACCTCCGGAGGGATGTTTATGCTTTTGATTTGAGCGGAAGTTTGGACTATCTCCTGGACTTCCACAAGTTTTTTATCTATCTCCCCCCGGTCCTCGGGAGGGGCATTTGCCTCATTTTCTTTTATGGCTGCTGCGGCGCCTGCAATTCCCTGGACAAGCTTCTGCTCATTTGCCTGGGTTGCAGATTTTTGGTAAACCTGCGCAGCCTTTTCCATTTTTTTTAATTCTGTTGTAATCTGGGGGCTGTTTGAAAAAAGCAGAACCTTTGCTGCCAGTGCTGCGGTCAGCGCAAATGCTGTCAAAAGAAGCTTTAGTTTTCCGGAAGCCATGAAAACAGTAATTCATGCTGATTTAAAAATTTAACCCAACTCCATAGTAATGTTTATATATTATTTAGGGTTAATCAGTACATTGATGAGAATCACAGGCAAAAAATCTCAGATTGCTGCTTTTATAATAATTGGGGTCATAATTCTTGCTGCTGTTTGGTATTTTTTTAGCTTTAGGACGCCGGTAATTGGAACCCCCGCCCAAACAGGGATAAATGAATACGGCTCGGTCCAGGAATTCACGCAGAAATGCGTTGAAAGCGCAGCAAGAAGGGCGGTAAAAGAGGCGGGGTATGAAGGCGGCTATTACAAAAACGACACCCTTTCGGTCTATGAAAGAACAAGCAAACTTGATTTCATTATTCCTCTATATTTTCTAAACAGAACTGTTTTTGCTCCGGCAAAAGAAACAGTTGAAAGGCAACTGGGCGAGAGGTTCAATGACGACCTTGTTGAATGCACAGATGCGTTCATGTCTTTCAAAGGAATAGAAATCAATGAAACTTTTCCTTCAACAAATGCCACAATAGACGGAGACAGGATAGTTTTTTTAGTTAATTACCCTATTAAAATAAGCAAGCAGGGCGCGTATGCAGAGCTGGACAGTTTCAATGCCCAGGTGAATGCCGAGCTTATGCCAATGATAGACGCCGCAGGCGAATACATGGGCATGCAGAAGGATGTGCCCGGCAGCTTCATGTTCAGCCTCATGGGCGAAATCGCAGCAAGAAACAACTACACCTACACAAGCGTCTTCTTTGAAGACAAAAAAAGGGTGCTCATAACATTTGTGAAGAATGAATCGGTTTTCGGAGAGCCCTACCAGCTCTGGTTCGGACTGGACTATGGATAAAAAAAAATTCAGCATTGTTTTGAAATCATTCTTGCTTATTTCAGTTCTAGTGTTCACTTCATGTTTTGCAACTGCCCAGGCAGCGCCTAAACCTGACCCAAAGGTGCAGGATGCGGCAAGCCTAATCATTGGCCCTCCCCCGGGAAAATCTTCATCTGAGATGTATGAAGAGGCAAAGGCAAAGGACCCGCATATTATAGAAAAAATTGCCCGGCAATACCCTGCGCTCTACGAAAAGATGATAGCACAGGACATAAAGATACTTAATGAAAATCCATTAGCATTCAGGCAATATGCTGCAGCATCTCCGCGAATGGTTGATTTTACTCTTGGCGGGAATATTGCTTCCTATGACCCGAAGACGGGCATTTTTACAACAGCCGGAGCAGGGTCCACAAAATTCTCTCTCAATGAACTTCCAGCAATGACCTCTGAAAGCTTCATTGTCCTGGGCGATGGAAGCCTGAAAGTCATATTCCCCGGCCCAAAGCCTACGGTGCCTGGAACCCAGATGATAATTAGCAACGCTGACATTGCTGGCAGCGCCCTGTCATCGATAGGCAATAAGCCTGCAAAAATACAGTTCAGCGGGGAAACCCTGAGTTTTAGCGGGAATAATGCAGCATCATTTAGCAGCGCAGGCTTAACATTCGTTACGGGAACAACTGTAAATGTGATAACCGGAAACAATGTAAAGCCTGATTTGTCGTTCACGGTCACCTCCCCGCAATGGGCGACTTACACTTCAGCCCCCTGCGCAAACCCCGCAGAGAACTGCCTGAGCGTAAATCCCTCGGAGCCGGACTCTGATGAAAAAACGCTTTCTGCCTCTGGCTCAGGAATTGACATAACAAGGCAGGTGGATGCCAAAGGCAATCCCACCGGGGATATAAGAAGCATGGATATTCATCCGAAAAGCGAGCTGTTTGACCCGACAAAGGTGAGCGCAGACAAATACCCCCATGAAATAATAGTCAGTGACAAGATAGGTGATAAAACCCAGACAGTCCTCTACTTCAACGGGCTGGGAATGAATTTTGACATGGACAACTCCAAAACACCCCCGAAAGGATGGGAAAGCATAAATGTTTTTGCAAGAAAAGATATTTTTGTCCCAAGAGAAAATGCCTTTGTGCCAACAGAGCTAAAAAAAACCTATGAAGAGAAAAAATCATACTTCATCGCCCCTGCGGATTTTGAATACACCTATGGTTTTAGCGGCAGCTCAGTAAGCGCAAGCATATGCCAGGACCCCATTTCCCGAACCGCAACCACCGCAGGCTATGTCAGTCATTACTGCACTGATGTAGGCCGCTCAATAGCCTCAGCGACTGACTTCCAAAAGTACATGGTACTAACCGGAGTTGTCAGAGACTGGACCCAGACGGTCAACTATGCAATAAACAATGCCGATGCAACATCATCCACAGGAAAAAAGTACGCGTTTATAACGCCTGAGCTTCTTCTGGCACAGATAGCCCATGAATCCGAGGGTGACCCCTATGCTGTAGGCGGCAAGGGTGTCGGGCTATTCCAGTTTGACTCATCTTCGGCAACTCCATTTGCCTATGGACTTTGCGGAGACCGTAATTGCCAAACATCAGATTATAGAACAGACCCTGCCAAGGAGGCAACCGCTGCTGTAAGATACCTCTCTGATTTATACGAGCACTACAAAAAGGTGCCGAGCATTGCCGATGAGCAGAGCAGGATTTATTTTACGGTTGCGGCATATAACACCGGCCAGAGCAATGTTGACGCGCTAATTGCAGCTGCACCGCACACCAGGGGAAAGGTAAGCTGGACAGATGTATGGAGCAGCGGAAACGATTATGCTGTAATAAGAGCGCATGGCTATAAGCCCAATAATGAGAAAGTGGTTATACGATACGCCCCAAACATAATCTTCAATGAAGGGATTATAAACAAAAAAACAACAGGAGCCCTGGGGCCGATGAGCCCCGAAGACTGCCAGCTGCTTGCGCCGGATTTAAGGGATATCTGCCTGAAATATTCTGAAATAGCATGAGATACTACAATTCCATTTCTAAAGGATACGACGAACTGCACTCAGAGGAGCAGCTGAAGAAATGCAGGATAATTGCAGAGAACTTTGACTCAAGAAGAAAGAAGATTCTTGATGTTGGCTGCGGCACCGGGATTGCGGCTGATTTTTTCAGGTGCAAAATCGGGATTGACCCCTCTGCGAAACTTCTGAAAATTGCCAGGGAAAAATTTCCCAAAATAAAATTCATTCTTGGAAAAGCAGAGGATTTGCCGTTCAAGGAAACTGAATTCGATGCTGTGATTTCTTTGACAGCAATCCAGAACTTCGATGATGCTGAAAAAGGGCTGGGCGAGATAAAACGGGTTGGAAAGGAATTTGTTTTGACTTTCCTGAAGCGCTCTGAAAAAAGGAAGAAAATTGAACTGCTGATAAAAAAATTGTTCAAAGTGAAAAAAACAATCGAAGAAGAAAAAGATTTTATTTATTTCTGCAAAAAGTAGACAGACCTTATCGGAAAGTCAGGTCAAGCTTCGAATAGTTG
Organism: uncultured archaeon; assembly: GCA_903904885.1. Classification (GTDB taxonomy): domain Archaea; phylum Nanobdellota; class Nanobdellia; order Woesearchaeales; family CAIVOO01; genus CAIVED01. The sequence continues at coordinate 31,206 of CAIVED010000034.1, forward strand.
CATAAGTATGCCCCCCTAAATTTTTCATGATCTATGCTAAATCTCAAGTCGCAGGGAACTTCCGGATCCTTATTGCACTGCCTTTGGTATTCTGTGTCCTTGAAGTGGGAAGAATTAGTTTTAGCACATTTGACTTTGCTGTCTATTGTTTCATTCATATTAAAGAAAAAAGGAACTAAGTTTAAATAGCTTCTTAAAAAGAGTCAGAGTTTTCCAAGCAAATAACCGATAACATATCCGGCGATTGCTGCTGAAACCCCGACGATTACCATCACAATTCCCTCTTTTTTCCAGTCGCCAACTGTAATCTTTGCCTTGTATGCCCCTGCAAAGAAGAGGATTATGCAGCAGATTAGGACTGAAACGTACATGCTCAGCCTGACCGGCAGGAAAAGAAACGGGATTATGGGAATGAAAGAGCCGATAACCGAGGCAAGGCCTACAACAAATGCTGCCTTTGCCGGGGACGTTCTGTCCTCTTTCGGAAGGCCAAGCTCGTCTGTAAGCATAATATTAAACCACAGCTTCTTTTTTGCGACAATGGTTTTTACGATTTTATTGAGGATGCTGCCGCTGAAGCCTTTCTTACGGTATATTTCATATATTTCCTTTGCTTCTTTTTTCGGGAGATTTTTGATTTCCCATTTTTCCCTCTCAACCACTGATTTCCGATAGTCAACCAGCGCCTTTTTGGAAGTGTATGCGACAGCAGCCATTGAGATTGATTCTGCAAATAATGCCGCGAAGGCAGCTATTAGCACAACCTTGCTGGAGCTGGTTGCGGTTGCTATTGCAAGCGTAATGCCAAGAACATTGACAACCCCGTCCTGGCCCCCGAGAACGATGTCTGCCAGAAGCCCGCCGCTAATTCCTCGCCTTTTTTTGTCATAGTTGGGCATTTTGCCTATAATTTCCTTGGAGTATTTAAATTTTATTGGGAAAAGCAATAGAGCCAAATCGCTTTTATTTTTAGAAAACTTTAAATATTAAGCTTGAAAACTAGCTTAATAAAGATGAGAGGCGAGTACGGATTCTTCAGGACTTTGGGCGACAGCTTCAGGCCGTCGGCATACGAAGGGCTGTCTGAGGAGAAAATCCCGAAATCAGGAAAATACTTCCTTTTGCTGATGGTTGTTGCAACCATAGTGATGTTTCTTGCTGCAATTCCGGCATTCATTAGCTTTTCAAAGAACATTGACACGGTGATTGACAATTTCAATTCGCTGAGCATAAAAATGAATGCCTCCTCAAAAGGGCCGATTATTATTTTCCCGGGCGACAGCATGAAGGAAGTGACAATTGACTGGGACAGCAATGCAACTGAAATTGACAGCGGCAAGCTTCTACTTGCAAAAGACAGGTTCGTCAAAAAAACCCTGTTCGGCTCCCAGTACACCAATCTTACCGGCTATTCCAACGTGCTCGAGCACAGGGCAGTTTACAAAAGTGCCATAATAACACTTGTGATATTCCTCATCCCTTCAATGGTTGTAGGAGCTTATGTTTTCTTCGGGATAAAATTCTTCATTTTCATACTGCTTACTGCTTTCCTCGGGTTTATCATAGCAAGGGCGGTAAGGTTCAGCATTGAAGCCAAGAACTGCTTTAACCTAGCGGTCTACTCGTGGACCATCGCAATCCTGATTGAGATGATAACATTCTCCTACAACATAAGGATACCCTACTTCAGGATTGAATGGGCTGGCTACATAATATCGTTAGTATACTTCGTGCTTGGCCTGAAAAAGTGCGGCTACTTCGAGGCAAAGCGGGACAGGCACGGCGATCTGGTTCACAGGAAGAAATATTACCAGATAAGGGAATAAGAATGCAGGGAACGTTTCTTACAGCAAGGGCAGATGTGGAGGTTCTTGGGAAGCTTATGACTAAAGATGACCTTTCCCCGCTGGAGAGCCATATGGAAGTGGACAAGAATTACTACGCAGCATCCATCAGCAGGAACAGCTTCATACTTGACCTTATCAAAAAATCAGGGGTTTTTGCAGTCAATTTCTCATCTTTAAAGAATGCGGGCAAAGCAGGGGTTGACGGCAGGTATTTTGACAAATTTGAGAAGCTCGGGATAGCAAAAAAGGAAGCTGAAAAGATAAACTGCCCGCTGATTGGCGGCGCGGATGTCCTGGAGTGCGCATTGGACAGAATCATCGACATGGGAGAAAGGTCGCTGGTGATAGGCAGCATTGTCAAAAAACACAAAGTATAAATATTAAGGGTGTTCTTTTCTACTATATAATAGTTTAAAGAGGTGTTTAATGATGGACATAGAGAAGATGAAGCGGGTCAACGCCCTTGCAAGGGAGCTCAAGGACCACGGCATAGCTTCTGATTTTGATGATGCTTACAAGCAGGCTGAGAAAATGGTTGACAGTGGAATGGGCGCTCCGCAGCCGGCTGCCAGCGAGGAAATTTCTGTAAAACCCTATGCACAGCAGGATGAGCAGCCTAAAGCAAGCACAACAAACACCGGAGGTTTTGGCATGATGGGATTTGACGCTTTGGAACTGAGAAACATGAAGGAAAAGCTTGAGGCCATGGAGCAGCAGATGAGCATGGTCTTCATGAAGATGAATGAGATAGTCACAGAGATAAACAGGCTTGACAAGAAGCGAATGGACTCACCAATTGAAATGAGGAGCCAGAAAGAGGTTGAGGAAAAGCAGCGGGAAATGCAGACCAACCTCAAGAAGCAGGAAGTCGAGTCGCACCCGAGAAGCGGGGACTACAAGTCTTCGGACGTCTCCATAGAGAAGATGTTCTATTTCGGAGGGGGACGGTAAATTCTGTTTTATTTTTTTCACTTTTAATAAAGCCCTCTACTCCGTTCTTTAAAACAAAACGCCGGTTGCTGGTTCTTGCATTAATTCAGACGTTGTTTCAGCTTCCTCTGCTTGATTGCCATGCAATAAGTTGATTATTACTTGCCGAGCGCGATTAAGCGAGGCAAGTTAACGCAGGCCTGGCAGTGAAAGCAAACCACTAAATCAAGGAGCATAAATAAGGCCTGCCCAGAAAATGGGATTTTGCCAGGGGGAGGGGTTTCACTCCATATATTTATATATGTAATCCACTCCAGAGTAGTTAATGAACGAAAGGTTTATATATCAGAGGCGTTTTTTAAGCATAATCGGGGGCGGAATTCAGATAACCAATTGCGTATAGGGGGTTAAAAATGAAGAAAATTATTGCCATATTGCCGATAGTCATTTTCTTGGTTAGCGTAGCGTTTGCTTCAGCTTCTTTGAACATTAACGAGACAAACATCAACGCCACCGCAAATCCAGGGGCAACATTCTCAAAACAAATCACTCTGATAAACACAGAAAGCTCCCCCCTTGCTGTCACATTCAGCGGGCTTGACCTGTTCTGCGGTTCGGAGAAAATAACCGCAACCACAAGCGCAATGACAATCCCAGCAAATTCAACAGCCAAATCCTCAATACTGTTCTCAATACCAGCAAACAAGCTTGCATGCGCTTACCACGGGAACATAATCGCACAGGCAGGCAGCTTTGCAGACGGGGTTACGGCGGACATAACAGTAACTGCTGTTCCAAACATTGACGTTTCAAACAGGAGCGTTACACTGATGAAAAACCTTTCATCAATTGTTTTCCTTAATGCTGCTGTAAAGAACACCGGTAACGTGCCATTAAACATAGTATACCAGTATTCAAACTTCAGCCGCTCAGGAAAGGTCCTTGAGATTGGAAGCGTAGGCTCCGATGTTGTGCCGATTGGAGACATTCATTATATTTCTATACCGCTGGTCACTCCAGACAACAGTTTTGGTGACGGCGATTTCACCTCGATTTTGAAGATAAACGGAACCATTGACAGGCAGTACGGGCTTACAGCAACCGTGAAAACACCTGCTCTGACAGTTTCATTGCCGGACTTCACGATGCCTGAAGCAGACAGGAACACAACCGTAACAGGCACTTTCACAATAAAAAACAACGGGGACTTCCCGCTTAGCGGAATAACACTTTCAACAGACGCAAACAGCAAATATCATGTTGAAATAGTGGACGTTCCTGACGCACTGTCACCGGGCGAAGAAGCTACAGTTTCAATAACTGTTTTCATACCAAAAGACGAGAAAACAACTGCCCATGAGATAGGAAATCTTTTGTTCAAAAGCGACCTGCTTTCAAACACTGTGCCGCTCAGCATTAATGTTACAGGAAAGCTGAAGATTGAAGAGATTTCTGTAACCATTGACGGCTCCAAAAAGACCATAAAAGAGAATGGGGGTTCTATCACCAGCGACAGTACGCAGCCAGGCTCTACTTTTGATGTTGATGCCAAGGTCTGCAACAAATATGATGACAAGGATGACAGCATTTCAGACATCGAGGGAACACTAACCTTTGAGGGAGTTGACGAGGGCAGCGACATAGACGGTGAAGTTTCATCCTTTGACCTTGACGGGAACAACAACTGCAAGACCGTAACTGCAACCTTTGATAAGAACCAGATTTCCTACCTGACCGGGGATGGGGATTATGACTTGACAGTTGAATTCACAGGAAGTGATGACAATCATAAAAACATTGACCAGTCTGATGAATGGACAATATCAATCAGGGTTTCCAGGGAGACAAGCACCAAAATATTGCTAAATGAGGTTTCTCTCAGCCCATCAGCCATAGGCTGCGGCTCCAGCGTAAACCTTTATGTTCTAGCCTACAACATAGGCGACAGGGACAGCGATGCAAAGATGACAATCTCAAGCTCTGCTCTTGGAATTGACATGACCAAATTTTTCAAGATAGGAGACGTTGTTGACGACAACTGCGACGCAATTGAAAACCCTGATGACAAGTGCGTAGGCATAGACCACAGTTTCTCATTGAGCATACCTGTGGGAATTTCAGCAGGAACATACCCGATAGATGTGGCAGTTTACAAGGGAACCAATGCTCAGACAGACAAGAAAACAGTTAATCTGGCTGTCAGCTGCAACGGATACTCGCCTCTGCCAACCAACAATACCAATACTGGGAACACAAACACCGGAAATACAAACACAGGAAATACCAATACTGGAAATACAAACACTGGCAATACAGGAACCGGCAGCACAGGCGGGGTAATAATCCAGCCAAGCCCAAACAGCGGCTCCTCAACAGCAGGAACTCCTGTAAAGGTAGTGAGCGTTTCAGGCACAAACGGGCTCTGGGTTGCAGGGCTGATTGCAGGAAACGTATTGCTTGTGATAATAATAATCTTGGTATTGCTTGCGATATTCAGGAGCAAGGCAGCTTAATTTTTTTATTTCTTTTAAAATGCCAGACTTGATAATCCACGAACAATTGAAAATAAAGGAATATGATAATTGGGACTTGTTCTTGCATGTCCAGCAATATCCCTACATAGGAAGATGCTATGCCTGGGCAAAACGGGATGATGCGCAGAGTATCATAGGCATAAGCCCTGAGGAAGTTGTTGAACTCTTTGGGTTCGTGATTCCTGAATGGAACCACGCAGTCTCAAAACTGTTTAATCATGATTTGCCAAATGTGGCATTTTTGGGGAACAGGACCCCGCACTTGCATGCTCAGTTGATTCCAAGGTATAAAAGCCCAAGAGAATTCTGCAAAATAAATTTTACAGACCCTCGGCCCGGAGGCAACTTTGCGCCTTATCCAAAAAAAGAGATTCCTCTGGAAATGCTTTTGCAGATTAAGACTGAAATCAAAAGAGCGATTTAAGCAGGTGACTTATCTTCTCTTCATTTCTTTTCATCTTCCTGTTTGCTTCAGCCATAATTTTCTTCAGGTAACTTTCGTTAACAGCCATCTTGCCATCGAAGGCAATGGGCGCGCTGATGAAATCGGTTCCGCGGATTTCGGCAATGATTCTCTTGCCAAGATTCATTATCCCCGAATGCTTGAATCCCGCGGATTTGGCTGATTCCAGCAGTTTATTTGCGCTTTCAATTGAATCGCAGCAGACGTGGAGAATCATCGGCTCAAACTTGAACCAGACCGGCTGCTTAGGGATTTTTTTCAAAGCATTTTTCAGCTGCGAGAATGTGATTTTATCATGGGAAACAAAAATCCAGTCCGCATCCTTCTTGGTTTTGCCCTCAGCCATGAGCATAATCCTGCCCGAGCATGAAGATGTGGTGTAATATTCCTTTTTTGAGTTGATTTTGCCGATTAAATGGATTATCTTTTTGTCAACGCTGCCTTTTTTAGAGAAATCTGCCCTTGAAAGCTGGATTTGCTTGGATTTTTCGAACATGCGCATTCATATTCACTTCTATTTTTAAAGTTTTATGCAAACAATCCGTTTGCTGGTTCTTGTGTTACATTTAATGTTGTTTTGGCTTTTTATGCCTGAGTGCCATGCAAGAAATAAAAAATTAACCGCTTATGCAGTTGTTATTTACCGCAATTCTGGCAGTAAAAGCAACAATTGAAATCAAGAAGCAATCCTAAGGGTTGCGCCAGAAAATGGTTTTATTTTTTAGAGAATTATAAGAAATAAATCACCCTTTCCCTTCAACAATCCTTCCCATTCTTTCAACAAACTCTTCAGTATCTTTCAGGTATTTGGAATACTCTTCCCCAGAAATTTCCTTTATATCCCGGTGGATTATTTTCTTGTACAAATCAAACATCACTTTCATTATGTGGACGTATTTCATGTTCAATCCTTTTGGGACAAGCTTCTGCTCAAGCAAATCCGGAACATGCTCCGGCGTCGGCGGGATTTCTCCGTTTTTCATCAGCGCCGCGTGGGCAGAGTCTATTGCAGCCCAGTAAAGGTCAACCACCGCCTGCATAAGATGCCATTTGGAGTTGTGGATTGTTGTCGGAGCCCGGACATAGTACGACCAGATTGCCTCGCCCGTGGGCCTGATTCTGCCCCTCAGAAGCAAAACCTGCAGCGGGTCAAAGAATCCAGAATCAATAAGTGCAACTCCGTCCCTCAGGATATTTATTGCGACAGGGTCCCCTGCCTTTACATATTCCCAGAATGATGTGAACTTTAATGTGGTCACGTGCAGCCTTGGCGACGTGTCGGCAATCTTTTTCTCCACCAGAACCCTGTAGGTTTCAATCAGCTCCTGGGTCAGGACAATTGTAACATCATCCACAATAATCAGGATGTCAATGTCACCGTGCTTTCCCTGGCTTTTCCTTGCCAGGCTCCCGAATATGACTGCAGCCTTTATGAAATTGCCCAGCTCGTCATAGAGCCGCTTTACAAATGTCCTTGCGGTCTCAACATCCTCTTTAGAATACTTCGTCAGGTGTAATTTTTCCTCTGTTTTCGGGATTTTTATTTCCATAACTCGCCCCTCTTTTGGGGTATTTTTGTATTGCTCTGTTTTTATATCTTTCTATTTAAAAGGGCAGGAATAGCAAAATTTATATATTACTTTGTATTACAATGGCATACGATGGAAGTTGTTACAGTAAAATTTGATGAAGACGTGCTGAGAAAAATTGACACAAGCATATCCGAGCATAATTTCAACTCCAGGACAGAATTCATAAGAGAAGCCGTGAGGGACAAGCTGGCTGATCTCAGCAAGGATGATTTAATTAGGGAATTTCTCAAATTCCGGGGAAAGGCAAAGCATAAAACCAGCCGTGAGGAGAATAAAAAAACAAAGGAGATTGTTGGTAAGGAGATTATGGATGCCCTGCTCACTTTAAAGGGCAGCTAACAATAGGAGATTTCACAAAGTGAAATCTTAAGATGGCACACTCAAGTAAAAAGTTAAAGAATCGGGGGCTATATCAAAAGAATTTTTTAAATATTGCGATTAATCCACCTACAAATGCCAAAGTTCCTGCAACTCCAAGTAACATTAATGCGCCGTTTATACCTTGTTTTGAAGTTTCATCCATGGCACTAGATTTAATAATTTCTCCTGTTGTACCAATCATTAAATTTTCAACAATCCCCCCCACATAACTTTGAAATATGAATATGCTTATCGCTATGAAAAATCCAATAATCCCAATAATAGTCAATCCTTTCATACTAACCTTTTGAAAACATTATGCCCAACCAGCACAAACCGGCACCCAATAATGTCACAAGGAATTTATATCCTAATCCTATTGAAATCATCCAAGGTGAGATGACTAAAACAACTCCAACTAATACTGCCATTGCAGTTCCTGTTATTTGTATTGCATTTACCATAAAGAATAGCTAAGTTATTGTTTATTAAATAATTGCGTGAGAAGTAGGTGAATTCACTACATCTTAATCTTATAAATATTAGTACTAGACAAATCTCTCGAAGACGTGCTGATTGAACCTTTCTCAACAGAAACGACTTCAGATAAATCTTGTTCAAGTATATTCTTTAATGTGTTCTTGTCGCACTTACTTTCCTTTTTCCTTACCTCTTTTAATAACCCAGAAAAGTTTCTTTCCTTTTCTTTTAATATATCATAAACCATTTGCGCTTTTTTTCTAAATTTCCAAACAACCTCTTTCCCCTTTGGTTTTTGGTTATAAGTCTTGATCATAAAACCAATGGTTGCTTTATTTTTATCTATGGCTATAGAACGGTCATCAATAAGTAAGAAAGTTACTAAGATAATGTAGAAGGAGGAAAATAAAGATAACAAGAGGAAATATATACTTACCTTAACTAAAATTACAGAAAAAATAAGGATGATAAATGAAAGAATTGATAATCCAAGATATTTTTTTGGATTCTTCACCAACCATATTCTATATTTATGAAAAGAATTGCTCTTTTCTAATTCGGCTTCTTTAATCTCATAGAATTTCTTCATCTTTTGTAATTGAGGTAAAGTCTTCGTTGATAGCTCATCACAACTTAATATTTTATCATGTAGACTTGCCATTTTACTTCAAACTATCCAACTTTTTTCTTTTTACTGACTCCGCCTCTTCAAGGTAGTTCTCTTCTGAAACTACTCGTTCTCCGCTTCTTTTTTCAAGCTCTTTTCTTGCTACCTGTGCAACCGTACCCCCTTCTTTTGCAGCTTTTTTATTCTCAATAAATCCTTTAGCATCTTTCCTTCTTGCTATTTTTGTAGTTGAGGCTTCGCCAAGCATTGTAAAGATAATCTCTAAATCGTTCATATGATCTCTTAAATTTTCCTTTTTAAGGCCTTTAAGCTCTTTGTATTCGCTAGGAGTGAGACCAAATGTTGCCTTTGATATTTCTGCTGTTAGGATGGCATATTCTTTCTCGGTGTTTATTCCTCTTTTATCCCATTCGTCAGTTAGCTCATCCCTTATTGCTATGCCCCTTACCCTCTTTTCAACCCAATCATTAGAATAGCCTTTTGCCTTGAAAATCTCTTTCATTCGCTTTTGGGCAAGTTCGGGGTTTTCTATTTCTTGAACCCTCTCATAACCAACCTTTGCAAGCCAACGTTTAAATGGCTCCGCCTTTTTTGAAGGTATTGACTGAATAATCCTAAACATAGATTCAGTATCAGCGCAGTCAGTTTCGTAATATTTGCCATCCGCTGACTGTAATTTCAGTTGTCGACAAAATGTCGATAACTCGATGCCACTTGATTCCAGCTCCCTTTTTTTAATCCTGTACCAATAGTCTTTTGGGTCAATGCTGTCTGTAAGCACAGAAACAATATCAACTACTGAAAAAAACCAGCGATTATCATGCCATGCCCTTCTGATGTGTTTTCCTTGAAATACCACTAATGCATCTTTTGTGTCCATTTTAATCATTTCAAGCTATCCTCAATAATCTTCTTTTCTTCTTCGGTTATTCCATATAGTTTATAGACTTCTTCGTCTATTTCCGTATAGAGCTTTTGGATTTCTTTTTCTAATTGGGCTTTTTGGTCGGTTTGCTTGTCTTTAAATTCAAGCAATTTTTTATTTAATTGTAACAATTCTTCTACTGATTTCTTAATTTTGTTTTGATTTACTTTTGATATGTTTTTAATAGGTATTTGCCTTAACTCATTCAATTTGACATGAATTCCTTTAAATTGTGTGCCATACCAGAAGTTTATTAGTTTAGAATTCAAAAGTCCAAGGAGGTATTCAATATCAAAATCTTGTTTTACTTGATATAGAATGTTTACTGTATCTAAAGCAAAATATTGTTCAGTATCTAAAGTAGCAATTATTTTATCACCACTTATCTCTTGTAGAATAATCTTTTTTGGAACTTCAAAATACTCTCTTCTTCTTGGTCCAGCTCCTTTTCTTTTCATCATCTCATGTGGCTTATACCAAATCCATTCATCGTGATATTCAAAATTGTATCTTTTAATATATCTGCCTTTAATTACTTTTTTTGAATCATTATCTTTTTTAGAAAGTGATACAAATTTGTCATTATCTGCGGATTTTATTCCTAATGAAAATAAAGCAATATCTCCTAATAAAACACAATCTTTTTTTAATTTTTCAAATATGGTTTGACTCCCCAGAGTCCGTGAAAATGAAAAAATGTAACTTTGAGATTCCAAAAACAATTTTTGAGGTATTTCTTTATCTAATATAAATTGGTTATTTTCAAATTTTAGTATTTTTATCCTGTTTTTTAATATTGCTTTTTTATCACTGGTCTTTTTTACAACAAGAATAATAGGAACAACTGTTGCGTCAGAAAACACACCTAATTCTAAAGGGACAATGTGTTCAACGATTGTGTTTTCTAATATCATTTTCCTTAAATTTTCAAAACTTTGAATAGATGTCCAAGTGTTAGAAATGATAAAACCTAAAATCCCATCTTCTTTTAGTAATTTGGTAAGAACTCTCTCTATGAAGAATGCATATAAATCTGATTTGTTGGTTGCTGTGGTATAATTACTTTGGAAATAACTTCTATCTGGCTCTTTGATATTGAATATATTAACATAAGGCGGATTTCCAATCACAACATCAAAACCCCCCTCATTCATAATATCCTTAAACCATTCTTCCCATTTGAAAGCTTTATCTCCTGCAACAGCAGGGTCATCAATCAAAGAATTCCCAACTCTAATATTCTCTTGAAGTGTCGGCAGCCTGTGTTTTTTCTCAGCGGCTTTCAATAAAAGGTTTAATTGCGCAATTTCAACAGCTTTTGGATCTAAATCTACCCCAAAAATATTATTTTTTAGTATTTCGACTTTTCTGCCATAAGTAGCAGATGTTCCTATTAAATCAAGCTTTGTCTGGTCAACTTCGCCGTTTTTCTTTTTGTCAAGCGTAACAAGATAATCAAAAGCTTTCATTAAGAAAGAACCAGAACCACAAGCAGGGTCTAATATCTTAATATTTTTCAAGTCAAACTTCTTATCTTTTGCAAGTTCCCCAACAGTATTCTTTACAATGTAATCGACTACATAAGTGGGAGTATAATATATCCCCTGCTCTTTCCTATGTGCTATTCCCTCGGAAAGTTTTGCTCGTTTATCCGTTTTTTTGAGTAGATGCCCTAAATATTGTTCATAGATATTTCCGAGAACATCTGCATCAATTGCTGAGAAATCATAATGAACAACGTTATCGCTTGTGTTAAATAATCCATTGATTATCTTTGATAATATTTCATCATCTATATCCAAACTCTCGCATAAATGGGAGGTAAATAATTTGCTATTGTAGATATCATCAATTTTCCTAAAAATCAGATTTAATTTTTTATAAATTCTCTTGTTTAAATCCTCTCTGATGACTGATTGCAGCATCGGAGCTTCTAATTCCTTGTCTTCAAGAGTTCTGATAAATATTAATCTGTCAATTATCCTTTGTACTGCTTCATCCAATTCATCACCAGAAAGATTCTTGGAAGAGTTATTTTTAAGTATGTTTTTGTTAAGTAAATCTCTGAATTTTGTCAAATCGCTTAATAGTTGTTTATCAACGGGGGTTTTCTTGATTTTCTTACCCCACTTTTCTGCTTCCGTATCAAGTAATTTTTTTTCAAAACTTTCTCTTGATAAAAGCCATAAAGTATCAAATTTTTCTAAGAATAATTGACAAGGCAAGATTTGTCCAAATTGTGCCTGTAAAGGATTGGCACTTCTCCATTCTGCATTAAAAATCTTTATTGCTTCAAAATCCGTAAGAACTGCCCAAGTACAACCTTTATGCCAAGAGTAATTAATAGCTTGTTCAACAAATTTAATATTATCTAAATCCTCTTTTAGTGCTTTTGCTTCCAAGAAAAATTTAGGAATTCCGTTAATCCTGAAAGAATAATCTACCCTGCCTTTTGAAATTTTTTCTTCTCTTACAACTTCGTCATCATTCTCTGTGTTTCGGACATCCCATCCTAATGCTTCAAAAAGTGGCTCGATAAATTCTGCTTTTGTATCTTCTTCGTTATATCTATTAATGCCCCCTGATTGAAGAATACGATTATATTTATCTACAAGTTTCTTAACTTCCTCTTTCGCTTGTTCCTTGGTTAATTGTCTTGAAACCATGATATTAAAAAGAGAGATTAGATATATAAAGGTTATTACTGTTCTGCCTGTCACACACAAAAACTGAAAAGAGGAACAGAATTCACTCCAGCGGCGTCTGGGACCATAAAGTCCAATCTTCTGAGGGCCTTATGTCTCCGACAATGTAATTTGGCCCGGATGTCTTTCCGAAATATGAAAACTGCACATCTGCCCACCTGTCCTTTCCGCCCCAGGGCATCAGCGCAGAGTAGATTGATGAGCCGAAATGCTCCCAGGCGCCCA
>CAIVED010000035.1 GCA_903904885.1 uncultured archaeon
CAACAGTCAGCACGCAGTTCACAGCCCCCTATGACTGGACCGGATGGGGAAACATCCTTCACGGCGGATTTCACGCGCTGCTGCTCGACGAGATCACAGCCTGGGTCCCCTTCGGGTTATTGAATGAACGTAACTTTGTGACCAAAGAGATGACAATCACCTACCTAAAACCGGCTTATGTGGAGCAACCGCTTTATGTTGTCGGTCAGCTACTGGAGGATCAGGGGCGCAGGATAATCGTCAAAGGGGAGATCCGCGATGAAGCGGGGAATGTCCTCTCGGAAGCCAGGAGCACCTTGGTGCGGATGAAACCAGAAGTCATGAAATCAATGGAAGAGCAATAGAACCTAAAAAAAAAGGAGAAAGTGTTATGAAAAAAGGTTTATTATTATCAGGGATATTTACGTTTGTTACAGGGATCGCTTTTTTCACGGCAAAGGTCTCGGCCTTGTTAACGCCCGTAATGGGGTATTACTTCTTGCGTGGAATTCCGGCAGAAGCTGATAGAATGGCAGTGAAATACCCTGGCGCGTTTGGAATTCACAGCTATGTCCCGTATGTCCTCATGGGTGCCGGACTGCTGTTGATATTGATTTCAATTTTATTCCGCAAGAAAGACAGTGATGATGAATTGAAATGGAAATTCAAATTACCTCAATTTAAAACATGGAAAAAAAGAAGGACCATCGTTCAATTCACCGTTTTGGGATTGGTTGCCTTGCATATCATCCTGTATTCGCTTGGTCTTATCACCATGAAATCAATCTGTCCGGCATCCATGGCTGGGGTCGCCATAAAGGGTGCCTTTGGCGTTGCAGCTGTTTTCTGGATTTTCATCCTGGTCGGGACCCTTTTTGCTGGGAGGTTTTTGTGCGGGTGGCTATGTGTTTTTGGACCCATGCAAGAGATATCTGACAACCTCTTGAGGGCCACGGGAAACTGGTCCAGCGAAAAGAAGAGTTTGCACCCGGGGTTTATCTATTTCTTTGCCTTCTTGTTTTGGGGAAGCATTATTTTTAATATTGTCATGAACATTCATTATCTGACTTTCAGTATTCACAACGGGAGTGATAGCAATATTAGCAATATTTGGGGGTTTGTCAGCGGGATTATTACCCTGATCCCTTTGCTGATGTTTTTTGGATACCTGTGGGGCAGCAGATTCTTCTGCCGGAACGTGTGCCCGATTGGCGGCCTGCTGAGGATTTATTCCAAGTTTGGATTTTTGAAAATAAAGATTGACCAGGATAAATGTACTGATTGTTCAGCATGCACCAGGAATTGTCAAATGAATGTCAATATAGACAAGTATGTCAAAGCCGGCAGCGCCAGCATCAAGGACGGCGATTGTATTCTCTGCGGAGACTGTATCGACGGCTGCCCCAAAAAGGCTTTGACGTTCGGTATCGCATAAAATTTACTTATAGAAGGGAAAAAATCATGAAAGTATTTGAACAAACAAATATTGCTGGAATGAAATTGAAAAACAGGATTATCCGTTCTGCAACCCATGAAGGCATGGCAGATGCAAGCGGATTTCCGCTCGAAACGCTCAAAGGGCTATATGTGAAATTGGCAAAAGGCGGGGTTGGTGCTATTATAACCGGCTATGTGGGAATACAGCAGGACGGGAAATCTTTTTCTAATATGAAGATGTTTGACAGCGATGCCTACATTGATAAATACAAAGAGATATTAAGTGCGGTAAAAGAATATGGCACG
>CAIVED010000036.1 GCA_903904885.1 uncultured archaeon
ACATTCAGCGACGGCTATGGAAAGCATGAGGTCATTGCAGAAACAAGCGACCATTCAAAACAGCTGAGCGATTTGACTGTTGAGGAAATTAAATCCCTTCTGAAAGTTTATGTCGCAAGGATAAATGAGATATCAAAAATTGATGGAATAAAATATGTAACTGTTTTCAAGAACCACGGAAATGATGCGGGAACTTCGATTGTGCATTCCCATACGCAGATTATTGGTGTGAATCTTGTTCCAACTCTTGTGCAGGACGAGCTTGATGCAATTAAAAAATATCCTTCCTGCCCTTACTGCGAACTGATTGAAAATGAAAAAAAATCTTTCAGGCGATGCTTTGAAAATGACAATTTTGCTGCATTCACCCCATACGCCTCAAGATTCCACTATGAAATATGGGTTTTCCCAAAAAAGCACATCAAATCAATAACATTGATGGATGAAAAAATGCTGTTTGATATGGCAAGTATAATGAAACAGATTCTTGTAAAATTAAGGGAGATAAATGCCCAGTATAATTATGTTCTACATTACAATAATGATGATGCCTTCCATTTCCACATAGAAATTCTTCCAAGGATGGCAATCTGGGCAGGGTTTGAGTATGCAACAAACATGGCAATCAATTCTGTTTCCCCCGAAGACGCAGCCAAGTTCTACAGGGGAGAGGATTAATTGTTATTTTAAATATTTAGTGCATAATTCTTTAAATTGCTGATAATTCCTGGCAAATGATTTTTTATCTTCCTGATAGCGGTAAAGAATGTTGAATCTTCTGTCAATGAGCTCCAGGGATATCTCAAATTGTTTGGTGATATTTATAAGATCCTTGATGTCTCTCGCATCAAATCTTGCAATCTTAGTGATGATTACATCATAGACATTCATTACTTTGAGGTGAATGTGCTTAAAGCTTATTTCTTTCACATTAGAAACCCGGTCGATGAAATCAAATACGCCTGTCAATGAAACAGCCTCATCTTTGCTAAAAATATGAATCTTTTTAGCAGTTATCCCTGTTTTGTCTGCAATTTCTCTCGCTTTCTTTATGAAATCTTCTTTCAACCTCTCCGCAATTACGTATATGAAATCTATGTCTACGGTTTGAGTCTTATTCCCAAGCAAATTTAATGCAGAGCCTCCCATCAATATTATATCAATCTCATACTCCAAGGAATCATCAAGTTTTACAAGATAATTCAACAAATCTTTACGATTTAATAATTCTTCATTCATGGCTGCGGCCTGTACGTATCAAAAGAATGCACAAAACCCCCATATGAGACCCTTCCTGAAACATTCCAGTCTCGTTCTTCCGGAGTCTGGACACTAGCAAGTACTGTCTCAAGACTGGGGGAATCTGCAGATATCATTACATGAGGTCTGCCTCTGCTTATATGTTTTTTTAAGTACTCCACAGTTTTTTTAAGATCTTTAATTTGACCATAATAAGTTCTTTCTTCATCAAATAATCTCACGGCATTGAACAAAACATGGCCAAGCTCATTTGCAACATCATTACCAAGTGCTTTTTCGATTAGGCGCTCATAGTCTACTTCTGTGTTACTAAGAACAACAGGTATTCCATAAATAGCACGAGGATCTCTTAGCTTCAAAATAGAGATTATCAAATCTTCAGCAGGAACTAAAGGAAACGCCCCATCTGGCGCTCCTGAAAGCCTATAGCCTCTTCTACTGAGATTGTAAAGTATCTGGTCCTCTGATAGGTTTAGGTCGTTCATGCTTTTAACCTTGCGTTGGTTATATTTAAATTTTACTATAGAGCATCATAAAATATAATCACTCTATAGTGAATAAAAAGCAAAGGTTTTTATAGTGCCCCTTGCCATCGCAACTGATGGCATATGAGATAGAGTTAGAACTGTTAGCACAGGATTTGGCGCATGTTGTCAAATCTGACAAAGACAAGCTTTGGGGGATAGCTGTGGCAACGGGTACCCACAATTTAACCAACTATGCGCTATTATTGTTAAATCAAAAAGGAACAGAACAGGCAGAAAAATATTGGGCAGAGCAGTCTAGAAAAGAAAGGGATTTCTGGCATGAAACGCAAGATAGAATGAGAAGGTTCCGGATTTGCCAAGGCCAAAAACCAAATGGAAATGGCTACCTGCGTCTTGAGGATAACTTTGAAATGCTTGATGAATTTTTAGAGGACAGAAGATATTTCCTTGTCGGGAAACAGAACGGGCCTGCAGGATTTATTGCAGTTCTTACTCCTATAAATATAAACTGCACCTCCCAAGAAACCCAAGAGTATGTTAAAACAATGCCGAGGAAGGTAATCTTCTTCCCGGAATGAAAATGAGCATCGATGATGACATACTTAATCCGGATGAAGCAGCAAAGTTTCTTAAAATTCCTTTAGATGCTCTTCTGGAGCTGAGCAGAAACAGAGAAATACCCTGCGTGCCTCCTAAAGTTTTGGGACTCGAAACTGATGATTTCCGCTATGTACAGGAGCTTCTATTAGATTATATGACCAACCAGGCAATTACCTATCGCTCAGGCGAAGACTAACCTTTTTAAATTCTTAAATAAATACCAGGCAAATGGGCATCTTCCGAGAATATGACATAAGAGGCGTAGTTCCTTCTGAGATAAATGAGAAAACTGCCTATGAGCTAGGCTTGGCCTGCGCGAAGTTTCTTGAAAGCCGTATTTTGATTGTCGGGATGGACGGCAGAAGCGCTTCCCTGAAACTGAAAAATGCCCTGATTAAGGGAATAATAGATTTCGGAGTAGATGTTATTGACATCGGCCTTGTTTCAACCCCAATTTTTTATCATGCTGTTGCAAAAATGAAGAAAAGAGGCATAATGGTAACTGCCTCGCACAATCCAAAGGAGTACAACGGCTTCAAAATCAGCGACGAGAGAGCAATACCCTTTGTTTATGAAACAGGGATAGGCAGGATTGAAAAACTATTTGGCAAGAATATCCCGAAGGCAGATAAAAAAGGAAAGATTTTCAAAAAAAACATTGTTGATTCCTATAGCAAATACATTAAAAATAAATTCTCAAAAAACAATTTCAAAAACATTTCTGTTGTTGCCGATTTCTCAAACGGCGCAGGAGCTGTTGCAAAAGAGATATTTGGCAAATTGAAAATAAAAAACAAAATTATCTGCGATAAAATTGACGGCAGATTCCCCTGCCACGGCCCGAATCCGCTGGTAAAGGGCTCTGCAGCGATGCTTTCAAGAGAGGTCAAAAAACAAAAAGCGGATTTGGGAATTATTTTTGACGGAGATGCTGACCGGGTTTTCTTTGTGGATGAAAACGGCAATTTTGTCAGGACAGATTATTCCTTTGCCTTGCTTGCCCGGGACGCCCTGAGAAAAAAGAAGGGCAAATGCTATGTCGATTTGAGATTCAGCAGGGCTGTATATGAAGAAATTGAAAGAGCCGGAGGGCGGCCGGTTATAATGCGAGTCGGCAACCATTTCTTCAAGGAAGCGCTGAAAAAAGAGGGAGTCATCGGAGCGGAATATTCCGACCATATCATGTACAGGGAAAATTATTCCATAGATGACGGGCTTTACGCAGCATTAAAACTGGTTTCATTGGTTGCGAATGCGAAACAAAAACTCTCTGAGCTGGTTTATCCTCTGATGAGGTATTTTGATTCTGATGAGATTAATTTCAAAGTGAAGGACAAAGACAGGGTTTTGCAGCTGATTGAGAAAAAATACTCAGGCAAGATTGAGATGAAGCTTGATGGCATTTCTGTTTACACAAAAGACTACTGGTTCAATGTGAGAAAAAGCAACACAGAGCCGATTGTGCGGCTGAAGATTGAGGCAGCCAGCCAAAAAATTCTTGATGAAATGCGCGAAAGGCTAAAAAAAGAAATCAAAAAGGCTTAATCTTTTCTTCTTGAAACAAAAAACGCCAGGGCTGCCAGGGAAACCACGCCTGCAAAGATGAACGCATAATTTGGGCTTATCCCCCACAGAAAGCCGGCAATTACCGAAGCCGGCAGATATATGACTCCCACTGCAAAATTATAGAGCCCCATTGCAGTGCCCCTCCTTTTTTTCTCAGCATCCGAAATATACGCCCTGCTCTGCACTTCGTCGGTTGCATAGAAAACCCCGAAAAGGAAGAACAAAATAATAATGTGGATTTTGGAATATGCAAATATAAATCCCAGGCACAAAAGAGAATAAAACACATATTCCATTGCGACTATCTTTTTCCGCCCTATCAAATCCCCCAGCTTTCCCATTGGTATGGAAGCGACAGAAAATGCAATGTTGAACAAAAGATACAGGAGAATAACATCCTTTATTGCAAAACCTGCCTGATAGGCTTTCAGCAATAAAAACCCAAAACTGAAATATGCAAAAGAGAATATCCCTGAAGAGTACAGATAATTCTTGAACTGCCTGCTTGTTTTTTTGTAGTATTTGAAAATGTTTTCACTCCTGGCGGGCTTAGCCGGCCTGTCCTTGATTAATGCAAGCACCACGACCGCAGCCACCGCAGGCAGAAGCGCTATCAGGAACAAGGCCTTGAAAGTTGCCGGGCTCTGGCCCCAGTAGTTAACAATCAGGTAGGCTATGAACGGGCCCAAAACAGCCCCTGCCTTGTCAAGCGCCTTGTGAATCCCGAATGAAACCCCCCTGTTTGATTTATTTGTCAATGATGATATCCAGGCATCTCTCGGAGGCCCCCTGAAAGATTTCCCCAGCCTTTCAACAACCCTGAAGGCAGATGCCAAAACAACAGAATTTGCAAAAACAAGTATAACCTTTGCAGCGGTTGAAAATCCGTAGCCAATGATTGCAAATCTTTTTCTTTTTCCCGTCCTGTCTGAAAACATCCCTGAAACATAGTCCAGGGCAGAGGTTGCAAAATCAGCAAGCCCCTCGACCAGGCCAAGCAAGACCGTTGACGCGCCAAGGATAACTGTGAAAAATACAGAGAAAAATGAGAAAATCATTTCCGAGCTTACATCAGTCAGGAAGCTAACGATGCCCAAAAGAAGTATGCTGATGTCAATCCCGAAAAACCTCTTTTTCATCATCCGGCAAAATGAATGGTCAGTTATAAATATTTGCAACCATGGTAAAAACTTCAGTTATAGAACCTGTGGAACAAGAATTAACGATTTTATATCCGATAGTAGTAATAAACCTTTATAATAACCTCTTTATAAATAAATGGCATGGAAATTATTCACGATTTTGCCAATACAGGCATACGAAAAAAGGGCGATGCTGACAATTTTCTGCTGACCAACGGGCTTGGCGGCTATGCCTCGCTTTCAGGCGAAAACATAAGCAAGTTCCAAGGTGTCTATTTCACAGAGGGCTCTGAGTGCTACAAGGTGATTGAAAATCTGGTGATTGACGGAAAAGTAACTGCCCTGAAAAATAAGTTCACTTCTGTTGAAAGGACAAGGGGCGATGCCGGCGAATTCTTTTTCATGCCGAAAAACACAAACGCATTTGCCTATGAGCTGAGCAGGCCAAAAAAAATAACAATTTTGCTGGACTGCAGGAAGCAGCTGGATTTCAGAAGGTGGGGAAGGAACTTCAAGATTTACCACAGAGATGACATGCTTCTGGCGAAATACTCAAAAAAGACCCACCGCAATGAGGACAGGAGCCACGGCAGGGAAGAGTATGAAATCTACATTGCAATTTTTCCCGACAGGCATGACTATGAAAAAATTGCAAAATGGGAAAAGAAGGAATATGCTTTTGACAAAAAACGGAATGATGAGTCAGAGCTTTATGTTTACAACGCTCTCAGGATAAATGCTTCAAAGCTGGTATTCGGATTCGGGAAAACAGAGGCAAAGGCAGTTGAAAGCGCGAAAGAGGCGCTGAAGCTGCAGAAATTTAATGCGCCGCCGAACGCGTCTGTAAAATTCATACTTAACAGTGAGATTAATACTGCCTATCTCTGCGCACAGCAGTCTTTGCACAAGCTTTTTGCCGATGCAGAGGGCAAATCAGGAATTCTTGCAGGCCTGCCCTGGTTCAACCAGTTCTGGTCCAGGGATGAGCTGATAAGCGCCGGAGCGCTGATTTCCCTCAAGGAATATGAACTGGCAAAAGGCATTTTGATGAAATACCTCAAGATGATTCAGGATGACGGCCGGCTGCCGAACAGGGACCCCCCTACAAAAATATCAAACGCTGATTCGATCGGCTGGCTTTTCAAGAGATTTTATGATTTGCTTGTTGTTTTGTACAGGAAAAACAAGCTGAAGAAATTTTTTGATGCAACTGAAATGCATCTGATTAAGCACGGGCTTGAAAAAGCGGTTCACGGCATAATAAAGAATTATTCAAAAGGGGAATTAGTTGTAAGCAAAAACCAGGAAACCTGGTGCGACACAAAGGCCTGCGGAAGGGAAGGGGCAAGGATTGAGATTCAGGCAATGCAGCTGAACATGTACCATCTGCTTGGCTGGATTTGCAGGCTTTTGAGGGACAAATCAGGCCTGAGGTATGCGGAGCACAAGGAAAAATCCCTTGCTGCAGATGTGAGGAAAAAATTCTGGAACGGGCATTATCTTAATGACGGGGAAAATGACCGCACCATAAGGCCGAATGTTTTTCTTGCCAATTATATTTATCCTGAACTGCTTTCAGATTCAGAATGGAAGAACTGCTTTGACAATGTTTTGCCTCGCCTGTTTACAGGATTCGGGCTGAGCTCGATTGACATGCAGGACACAAGATTCAAGCCGATGCATACAGGCGTTAGCGATGAAAGCTACCACAACGGCGATTCATGGTACTGGATGAACAACATTGCGGCAGTCTGCATGTACCGGGTCGGGCAGTTCAAATTTGGCAAATACATCCACGGAATCCTGAAAGGCTCAACAAATGACATTCTTTGGTTGGGAGTTCCGGGCTGCGCATCAGAAATAAGCTCCGCAATGAAGCAGGAAGCATTCGGATGCTGGAACCAGGCATGGTCGGATTCGACCTATGTTGAAATGGTTGAGGAGATGTTTTGAAATCCCAAAGCATTCAATTAAAATAATATTCCATTTTCTGGTTCTTGCATTATGATCCATATTTGCTCAGACTATTCCGCTCAATTGCCATCGCAAGAAGCAAATAATATTGTTTATTGCAGATCTGGCAATTAAGCAATACAGAAACTAAGAGAATCATGCTTAAGCGCTGCACCAGAAAAGGTTTTGCTATTAAAATCAGAACTATTCAAGCGACCTGACCAAAAGCGACTGAGCCCATCCAAGCGGAGAGTTCTCGTTGTGAACATTTGTTTTTGAATAGTAAAGCTCAGGCATTTCTCCGTTAGCGTTCATAACTGACAAAGTTTTTTCTAAATAGTATTTATGCTTCTTTTTGTCTTTCCTGCTTTTGTAGATTATTGCCAGCCATGGAAAGCCCATTGTCCATTCTGCCTCGCCGTTTTTGCTGTAGTAATGGTCGCCGGCGTATCTTATCACTCCTTTTTCCCTGACAAGATTTTCCTCTACATTTTTCAAAATCTGTTCTGCCTGCTGTTTTGTTGCAACATTGTAAGGCCAGATTAATGAAAGCAATGCCAAGTCTGCTTTTTTTGTCACAGATTCCCTGGGCAGTAAAACATTCAATGTTGCGATTCCTTTTTCAATTAATTCTGATGGAACGTTTACGTTCTTGAAAACTTCCTTTACTTTCTTCAGTCCTGCAACGCAGGCGCCGACTGAAGAAGCATGAACTTCCTCATTCTCTTCCCAGATTCCGTTGTCAACATCTCTGTAATATTGAACTGATTCAAGATAGTTAATCAATTTCTGGATTATTCTTGAATCATGCTCATTCCTGATTACCCTGAATTTCTTTTGCGTCAATTCAGCAACTTTGAACAAAAACAATCCAATCATGTCATTCTGCTTGTTGCCCCACTCCTGCTTTGATTCCTCAAGTGTTTCAGGATAGTATCTCGCATGGAGATAGTCCATCTTATTTGCAGGGGGATTTTTTATTGCTGAATCTATTTTTGCCTCATGCTTCAGGAAAATGTTAAGCATTGCGTGGTATGCCATTTCAACAGACTCTTTGTCAAATTTTTCCAGGCCCATTGCGCAATAGCAGTTGTCCCTTATCCAGGCCATGTTGTATCCTGTTGAGACTGTTTTCCTGGCTGCTGCAAAAAGCCCTGTTGGATACCTCAGATTCCTCAGTATTGTGATGTTATTGTTCATTTTCGCCCCCAAGAACGCTGTTTATGGCTGATTCAAATGCATGGCTCCTGTTCCTGAATTTTCTGTTTCTTACAGCTTCCATTACCTTCAGAATTGTCTCTTCTGAGACAGATACGCTTACCTTGTATTTTGTATTAACCATGAGGTAGTAAAAAGTAATACCACTATATAAATCTTTCTATTTTTAACCACTTAGTAGTGATAAATTTATAAATAAATTATACATTTTTAATACATATTCAAAAAGGCGAAAAAAGGGCAAAAATGACTGAAAAAAGCCTAAAATCATTCACAATAACCAAAAGAATAGCAAAACACGGCAATCAGGCCATAATAGTGCTGCCAAGCCTTCTAAAAAACGAACTAAAGCCAAAAACAATTGTAAAATTGACCATAGACATAATCCGGGAGGCAGGGGATGAGTGAAGCTGTTGAACCGGAAAATGTAAACTTTGAGGACTTGATTGAGTTGAACTATTCACTAGCCATGCAATTGTGTTCTGAAGATAAAGCGATACTGCTTCAGCAAGGAATATCGTCCCCTCCGAGAATCTTAGAGAGGCACATACTGGAAACAGGTATTTTAAGAAGATTCCAAGACCCGGTCAAAAGGAATCTCGAGCCAATAAAAAAAGTCCTGGCAAAAAAATATTTGAAAAACGAAGAACTGGAGGAGATTTTAAACTGGATAAAGGGAGTTCATACTCTTGCGCCTTCGTTCTCAAGAGAGTTGAAGTTCATAATAGGAAGGCAACTTTATCTTGGGGGAGGCTACTATGAAGAAATCATGTTTCTCCCAGGCGAATTGATAATAAGGAATTTCATCAAAAAATACGGCGACCCAAGGGATATGAAAAAGAACCGAAGGGTCTATGACCGTATGAGCATGATTTACGGGATTGAAGATCTTGTCGTTCCGCTTGTTGGTGTTGACGATCAAAATTTAATGATTACATACACCCATCTTGGGAAAAATATTCTTCAGGCAATAAAAGGACAGGGTGAAGAGACAGCAGTCCAGATTGTAAAAGACGGCCTTGAGGTTCAGCTGGAATTCGCATGCAAGCTGACTGAGAACCGGAAGGTATTCCGGATCCCATTGACCCAGAGACTGTCAATAAATGACGGCTATGTATTTGATGTTGACCCCCCTCTCAAAAAAACATTGTCTGATATGCTTTACAAAATAGCCCCAAATATTCCAACCAGAGAAAAAAGGAAATTGCTTAAACGATTTGAAACAGGCAGGGAGGACAAGTACGTAATGCCTGTTGACCCGAGAACAGTCAACACAGTCAGGGATATTGACGAAAAGGCAAGGGTTTGCGATCTTGATGGGATTTCCATGGGGAGCATTCATCATGTTCTATACAGCTATCTGAACCAAATAGGAAAAGTCCAGCACAGGGAAGGGGAATTTGTTGACTTTGCATATGAATTTCTCTGCTCAAAAAAAGGAGCCAGTCCCACTGTTGAGGGCAGAAACAATTTCCGGGCAAGGTACAATCTGCAAAAGCCTGTTGAAAACCTGGTGCAGGCAGAAAGGCACGTCAGGAGAACGGTCAGGGACGCATTCAGGGAAAGCACGGAGAATGTTGGAAAGCTAAAAGCAATTGCAAATCTTTATTTCAACAGGGCATTGCGTGATTTCAAACGCCTGGGAATGGATGATTTTGCAGATGCAATTGTTGCTGGGAAAGCCGAAGCTAAATTTAATGTGCATGGCTTAGTTGATCTGGCAGAATCAGGGGTAGAACCAGCCATCGTGAATGCTGCCATAAGCCTGGGCGTGACAGATGAGATCCTGTGGCCTGGAAAGGAATACGATTCACTTAAAGAGCTTGAAGATGGCGAATATCTGCGTTTAGAAGAGGCATTATCTCTCCATGAGCATGACTATGCCTCAATTCTTTTGAGAGATGAGATAAACAAGACAAAGTCAGACCTCAGATACCAGCCCGAGAAAGAGCCTTTGGCAGCAAGGGCCTGGAACCATGTTAAATGGCCCGTTGGGATTGCTGCAGGGATTGCTGTTTTTGTAACACTTGTGAGTTATC
Organism: uncultured archaeon; assembly: GCA_903904885.1. GTDB lineage: Archaea > Nanobdellota > Nanobdellia > Woesearchaeales > CAIVOO01 > CAIVED01. The sequence continues at coordinate 10,267 of CAIVED010000036.1, forward strand.
TTCCAATGCATGAAAAAGTAAACGTCCAGCAAATGCTATCAAATCCAACGCTTGCTCACAATATGCAGCAAAGAATCGCATCAAAGGACTTTGATTACTGCAACATGTTTGGTTATTTTAACAACTGTGACCAGCAGAACATTGACCATGAAGTGGCAGGCTACCTTAAAGATTACATCTATGCCAGAGAGAACAACCAGCTCACAATAGAAACAAAATTGTACAACAGACTTTTTGGCTGGGACCCGGAAAACAATCCCGGCATGAGCAGCGTATATAACGCAGACTCTCTTGCGCTAAGGATGTCCATAATGAACGGCCTTCCGCCGCAGTTCTTCAGGGCGGCAATACATGCCTCCATCTCAAGCAGGGTGTTTGCTGAAGAGGCAAGGCAGAATGGATATGTTGGAGGATTAATACTTCTCCCCATGGAAACCGTCAGGGAAATTGTTTCCACAAGAGAGGGTTTGTATTCTGACAGCTACAAGGAAAAAATGATGCAGGAAGGCTACTGGGCCAGCCACGAAACAGACCTTGAACTTGCTGCCGTTGCAACACAGGCAATGACCTCCTATCTCGGCAAAGGGAATGTTTCAACACTATATGCCAGGTTATTTGCAGGCAACAGCGAGGTTGACAAGGCAGTTAAAAAAGCCAGCAGCGATGATTTTGCTGACTTCTCACCATATCTTAACCCCTACGCAAGAGAACTGGTAAACCGGGCAGTTGCTTTCCATCCTTTTGTGGCAGAAGATGCCATGCCAATGAAAGACGTCCGCTGGCAATTCAATCAGGAATATTCCTACGAAATGCAAATGAAACTGTGGCTTGATAAGCATAAACTATAGTTTTTCAGAATTAAGCGTTAAAAGCGGCCCTATCAAGTTCTGGATTGTCTGCAGAATTTCAGAGATGTAATTAAGCATTCTTGATTCGTTTACTGATTTTGTCTTGAACAGCTCATTAACTTCCTTTATTGTTTTTAATATTCTTGAACCGAAATCTACTATTTTTTCCCTGTCAAAATTGCTGAATATTGCCTGAAAATCATTAAGAAACCCATTTACTCTTTCAAATATCTCAATTATTCTTCTGTCAGGCATTGTTTTTGTTTCAAATAAATATTTTGCAAAATCCTTGTATATGTCCCCGATTGATTCCAGCC
>CAIVED010000037.1 GCA_903904885.1 uncultured archaeon
AGACAACAATTCTTCAGACAGCTCGCTAAGCAAGATAAAATCTGAACGTGTAACTTTAATAAAAAACCGGGAAAACCTCGGCTTTGCAAAGGCGGTTAACCTGGGAATCAAAATTGCAAATGGAAAAAACATATTGCTTATGAATCCTGATGTGAAATTAAAAAAAGACACAATAGCCAAAACTCTTGATTTTTTAGAAAAAAAACAAGATGCCAATATTGTCGGCTGCAGGCTTGCCAATCCTGACGGCTCTCCGCAATACTCCTGCAGGAGATTCCCCACTTTCACCGGGCTCATTTCCAGGAAGATTTTCGGCGGAAAGGTTTTCAAGAAAAGCTTTGACCGATATCTTATGAAAGACTATGGCCACAAGGAGCCAAGAAAGGTTGACTGGGTTTCCGGGGCATTCCTGATGATGAAAGGGAAAAGAATGCTGGATGAAAAATTCTTCATGTATTTTGAGGACACGGACCTGTGCAAGCGCGTCGGGGGCGTTTACTACTTTCCTCAGGCAGCCGCAATTCACGGGAATGATGAAAGCTCAGGCAGCCTGGGGCTGAAGATAACCCATTTCAGCAGCATGCTCCGTTATTTTTGGAAACATTTATAAAAAATATAATTTAAAATAAATTTCCATGAACTGCCTTCCGGTTATTGTCAGCTTTGCTGCGGTCCTGTTCTCTGTGCCCTTCTGGATAAAGCGCGCAAAGAAATACGGATTTGAAGAGAAGGATGTGCACAAGAAGGATGCAAAAGCAGTTGGCCTCGGAGGCCTGCTGGTTGTGTTCGGATTCGTGGCAGGGATTCTTTCATATGTTGCAATCGATTTATTTTACCTGAAGAACCATCCCGACCTTTCAATAATATTTGCGGTCGTATCAAGCATCCTGATAGCGCTGATAATCGGCCTCGTCGATGATTTGCTTGGCTGGAAGATAGGGCTGCGGAAATACCAGAAGATTCTGCTTGTTTTCCTCATCGCATTGCCAATCATGGCAATTAATGCAGGCATATCCACAATAACCCTGCCGCTCATAGGGAAAATGAACATCTTTTTTCTGTATCCATTAATAGCGGTTCCCCTGGGCATAAGCGGCGCTGCAAACGGATTTAACATAGTGGGGGGCTACAACGGCCTTGAAGCGGGAATGGGCATAATCATACTCATGAGCCAGGGCATAATAACCTTTGCCATCAGGCAGACAACGGCTTCCACAATTGCTTTCTGCATGGCTGCAGCATTGGCTGCTTTTTTGATTTACAACAGATACCCTGCAAAAATATTCCCGGGAGACTCAATGACCTATGCGGTCGGGGCATTGATTGCCATAGTTGCAATAGTCGGGAACATAGAAAAATTCTCAATAATGCTGTTTATCCCGTACATTATCGAAGGAGTACTGAAATTGCGCGGAAAGCTGCAGAAGGAATCATTTGCAAAGCTTCTCCCCGACGGCTCGCTTGCAGAGCCCTACAAGAAATATTACGGGCTGGAGCATGTTGCGATAACAATTGCAAGGAAAATAAAAAAGAAATGCTACGAGAGGGATGTGGTCGGCCTGCTATGGGCATTTCAGGCTGTGATTGCTGTTATTGTGCTTGCGAATTTCCTCTGGCTAAGATGACTGCCAGTTTATCCTGTAGGCCATTGTCCTTTTTGCCTTGACTATTTCACTGAATTTGCTGAAATGCTTTAGCCCGTAGCCGTTCATGAAATAAAGCCTTACAAAGACAGAATTCAGTATTTCTTTGCGCACTGCTGCAGATTCGTAGCCATTTCCCACAGGGTAAAGAATCAGGGCATAGGCAGTATCCCTGTCCTTCGCCCCAAAGCCTGATTTTATTGGGTAAACAAATGAAATTGGGGTGCCGTTATAGTACGCCTCTGATTTCAGGACATCAACAGAGTACTTCCCGCATCTTAGCCTCTCTCCCTGCAGGCTGCATTGGCTGAAATCACCTATGGGCGGCCTGCTGATGTCAAAATCAGACTTATTCGCAGAAAAATTCCAGTTGCCCATGAAGAATATGGAGTCAGAATATTTTTTTGCCCAGCTGGAAAGCACAAGGAAATGCTCCGAAGGGGTGCATTTGTTCTTGCTAACTGCCGCATAAATGTTACTGGCAGCCAGGTCTTTTGCAGTTTTTCCGCAGTTAAGAATCCTGAAAATCCCTGCAGAAAGGCTTTCATTGTCTGTTGAGAGGGCCCGCGCAATAAGATACATTTTCTTCGCATCAGGGTTTCCCTCGACACTCACCTTCCTGTTTGCAAACGCGCGATAGAAATGGCCCTCATCCCACCAGGAGGTTATTGCAGCATCATTGCTTGAGTTTGCATTTATCATCATTGCTGTTTCATAGACTGAGGAATCCATCAAAGGCGGCGCATTGGCCTCACTCCATGCTTTGGGAAGCAGAAAAACCAAAAACAGCGCCAGGATAATTGCTCCGCAGGCAAATCCTGCTTTTTTGCGGCTTGCCTTCTGGAAAAACCCGGAAACAGAATTGCACAGGCCGCAGATTCCGCCTGCTGCGAATATGACCGAAGCCAAAACCAGGAAAGGAGCTGTTCTGACAGCAAACACCATTCCCGCAGCTGAAAAAGCGAGGAAAACAATCAGGTAAATCTGAAAAAGCGTTTTTTTATTTTTCCGGCTGAAATTCTTCATTTCCGTGAATGAAAAAAATACACCTGCCAGGGCTGCAACCGCCACAGGCCAGCCCAAGGCTCCGATAAATGAGCCCCAGTCAGAACTCCTCAGCTCTTTTATCTGAGAGCTCCAGTCAGGATATATTCCCGTTATCTCCGGCTTGAAAAGATAGGTGTACAGTTTTGAATTTAAAATCTGGCCTGAAAAGAGTATTCCGCAAAATAAAACAACTGCCGCAACGGCCAGGGCAAAAAGGGCCATTTTCCTGTAGTCCTTTTTTGAATAAAGCCGGGCAAGGATGTAAACCGCAAAAAAAGCTGAGGTGATAATCAGAATATAGTAATAGCCAGACCATGCTAATTTGAACACAACCAATGACAATAAAGCCAAAACCGCAAATATTGCCCCCTGCTTTTTTGAGCCCTCCCTGAATGATTCAACTGACTTTAGCAGGAACAGCATGAAAAAAAGGGAAAGCATTATGTTCAGCGGGCCGGTATCACTGTAGCCGGCCTTGAATATGCTGATAAGCGAAAAATGCACAGCAAATAAAAAAGATGCTATAAACCCCGCTGCGGGGCCGAATGCTTTTTTCGCCAACAGGAAGATAAGTATTATTGAAACAACCCCAAAAATAAGCGGCAGGTAAAAAATGGCAGCCATCAATGAAAACTCCGGGTTGAAAATCTTTCCCAGTGAGAGCACTGAATTCTCCAGATAAGGCAAAAGAGATGGATTTTTAACCTCCTTTCCCTCTGAAAGGTCCAGGGCCTGCTTGTAGAAAAGGTAGCCGTCAACAGAAGACGGATAAATATACCCTCCGCAACAGGTGTAAAATCCCTTCTCTGCTTCGGGGATTCCTTCCAGCTTGGATGAGAAGGATGCGAGAAAAATGTAGGCCAGAATGGGCACTAAAACCAGAAGTGCATATACAAATTTGTTAGTATTAATAGTTTTCACACTTTTCCTAATATTTGGCTATTTTTAATATTTTGCATATTCCTAACCTTCAAGTTTTTAAACCATTTTTAAACCTTTTAAACGGCAACCTGCCACCAGCGATTATCTATTTCAGAGTGATGAAAGCTTGAATTTGGCGAATTCGCAGGGGAGAACGCTTGAAACGCTATCGTCGGTAAACGGAGCAGATTTGCTTTCGAAAGATTTATAAACAAAAGTTGTTTTTTTGGTATCCAGAACTAAATCAATCTACCCCAACATTACACATGGCAAAGATTTAAAAACCGGCCAAAAAATCATCATAAAATCACGTTTACTTCCAGAGTTTGTAACGGGCCTATGAAACTAACATAAGGCCCATACAAGCAACAATAACAAAAAAATAAATTTCGGAGGTGTTTAAATGGAAGTTAAAAAGGCAATTAAAAAAGTCGTTGCCTTGGCAGCTGGTGCAACCATGCTTGGCGCAACAATGTTCAGCGCTATGGCAGCATCAAGCCTGACAGCATACCCTAGCCCATTCGTAAAGGATGGCAAGTTCGACGCATTTATCGTCGTGGGTGATAAGGCAGCAGCAGAGGATGTCGTAGGAGCTGTAGACATAGGAGCAAGTCTTCAGTTTGAGATGAAAAAGGACTCGATGGTTTCCACAGGAAGCGAGAATGTCCTTATTTCTGACGGCGTCAAGATAAAAGGAACTGGTTCTGAGGTTTTGAACTACAACGAGTCGCTTGGAGAAGTACGAGCAACTCCTATTGATTCAGAAGACCTGCCAGTTTTGCTTGCAGACGGAAGATACGTTGAAAGCGAAGGAGCAACAGACAACGACCAGTCATACACTCAGGAAATCAGGCTGAATGACACAAACGGAAGGTCACTTCACGACCAGCCTACAGACATGGTGCATGACGACTACTTGGAACTGATTGGAGGAGATGTCGTATACAAGTACACTCTCCAGTTTGACGACCCTGTTGAGTATGACACCGATGGGAGTATTAACGGCGCACTGGCTGATGACATCGAAGGGACTCAGATTGAACTGCAGGGCAATGTCTATACAATTACAAAAGCAAGGTTCACATCTGGCGGAAACCTGAGCGACATGACTTTGATGGCAGGAGACACACTATTGTGGCTAATGCAGGACCAGGTCATTGAAAAGACAGTCAACGGCGTAAAGCACGAAGTCAAGGTTGTTGATGTAACTGATGCGCAGGATTCTTGCGGCGTTTCTGTTGACGGATACGTTGCATGGATTGACACCAAATCAGACAAGGTAATCAACGGCATAGACATCGGCGTTCTTGACGCAAAGGCAGTCCACGCTCAGTTGCAGGATGTTGATATTTGTGAATTGAACATCGGAGCAACAGAGATAAAGATTGAAGACGCAATGACTGGAAGCGTAGCAGCAATGCCAGGAAGCAGCAGGATAACTGTTGACGGAATGGAAATCAAGAAAGCGAGAGTAGGTCTTGTAAATGCTGGAGCAGGAAACTGGGACGCTCTTACAATAGAGTTCACTCCACAGGACGACGTTTTCCTTAAGAAAGACGAGACTTTCGCAGACCCTGTGCTTGGCAACTTCAAGCTCCTTATGGGAGGAGTTGTAACACCTAGGGAAGTAATAGACGTAAAGGCTTCCGGTTCAAAGAAAGCAACTATCGACTTTACTAACAACGACGGGAAAGCTGTCAGCGTACCTATAGAAGTAAACGACACAGAGACAGGATGGAGACTTGGAACAAGGGACAAAGAGCCTGTATTAATGGAAGGCGATTCCTACTACTGCGGAGTTTCAATTGAAGACTGCGACGGCGTTTTGCTTTACGCTATATCAAGCGGAAGAGCAGCCCACGTGCTTGAGATAACAAGCATCAGCACAGACGACACATCCATTGACTTGAGAGACCTGACATACGGAAGGACATTTGACAACAAGAACTACTCGCAACTGATTGACCTTGGTTCGCTTGGCTACATAAAGTTGGCCGATGGCGGATCAGGAGTGCTTACTGCAACTGAACTGTCCAATGTCACAGACAATGTCGCTGAGACAAACTACGGCGCAAGGATTGAGCTTGACCCATTAAATGCATTCGATGGGACAGTCTTCATGCCGGCTGGCACAACTAACGTACTAGGAACAGACGCTGCCCTATTAGTAAGGGTAAACGAGTCAGACATTGACGACGTTGACATAAGAGCGCAGTTGATAAACGTGACTGGCATGTACGACAACGTTAGTGATGACCAGTTTGAGATAAGGCTGCAAACAAGCGGCTTAATCATTGAACCTAAGGGCGGAGTCGACGAGAGCGAAGACAACTCAGACATACAGTACTACACAACACTGCACGGAACATTGGTAAAGGCTGATGACCAGGACAACAAGTACGTTATCATTAACTACCCTAAGCAGGAAGTTGAGATAAACGCATTCATTGCACCTGTCGCAGCACAGATAAGCACATCAGGAGGTAACATCGCAACTGTTACTCTTGACAAAATCAATGTCGGTGCGGCAAGACTAGCATCTGAGATAAGCGACGTCACAAAGGATAACTTAATCCTTGTCGGTGGAGCATGCGCAAACGCAGCAACTGCAACAGTTGAGGGCGTTTCACAGTCAGAACCTGACTGCATCGCAGGCCTACAGTCCGGAGAGGCAGTCATAAAGCTTTACGACCAGAGCAGCGGAAAAGTTGCTATGGTAGTGGCTGGTATGGACGCCATGGACACAAGGAGAGCTACAAGAGTTATCTCAAACTTTGATGCCTACAATCTAAGCGGCAGCGAAGTTAAAGTGACTGGAACTAGCCTAACAGACATAAAGGTAAGCATGCCTTCCTAAGGCAGCTTATTTTTTTTTCTTTTTTTTTAATTGCTTCTTGATGAGACTACGTTTCTGTTATCTCTTTTGAATAATATCTCTCTTGCTGGTTCTTGCGTTACTCTCCCTGTTTATTCTGCGTCTTCTGCTCAAGTGCCACGTAAGAAGTAATATTTAGCTGTCGAGCGCAACGAGACAGCTTAAAGCAGGCCTGGCAATCGAGGCAACTAGTGAAAGAAAGAAGACAGCCTAAGGCCTGCCCAGAAAACGGGATTTTGTTGCAATTAGCTAAATGATATCACAAAGCTTTCCCGGCAAAGCAGTTGTGCTTGTCGCGGAGGATTTTGACCTTTATCTGGCTGCCTGTCTTGGCGTCGCAGCCAAAGACATTTATGCTTCTCCCCTCGGCAGCGGCTATTTTCTCGCTGCCGTACATGCCCTCGCACATCACAGTTGCCTTCACAACATCCCCCTTGCTGAACGGCTTTGGAAGCAATTTTGCCCTGTGTATGCCGAAATCCTCAGCCTTCAGGATGAGCTTTGCCCCGTATTTCTCCTCGAGCTTTTTCAGCCTGCTGTAGAATTCTTCCCAGGGCATCTGCTTTGCGGGCTTCCTGCCCTTGTCATACTCAAGGAAGTTTTGTATGCCCAGCTTAACATTGCCCCGGCAGTATTTCATTGCAAATTCAACCAGTTTCTCCATCTGGCTGTCATTCCATCCATTAACCCATACGGGAGCAATAAGTACATCTGACTTTTTACCTATGTATTCTATTATTTTTTTTACATGGCCAATGTTATAGCTGCAGCCGGCCATTTTGCATGCAATATTCTCGTCGAGAGAATCCAGGGATACATTGAACCTTGTGAGCCCCGCTTCAATCAGCTGGTCTGCTTTTTCTTCAGTAAGAAAAACAGCGTTTGTGTCCATTGAAATGGCCCCGAGATTCTTTATTTTCGAAATCTCGCCTATCAGTTCTACCAATTCAGGATAAAGCAGGGGCTCCCCGTGGGTGCCGATGTGGCAGTTCCATTCCTCCCCGATGAACTCAGCAATTTTCTTTATTTCCTGGACAAGATAATCCTGCTCTATCAAAAAATCTGTTTTCTTGCCTGAACCAGTTCCCTCGTCGATGGAGCAGTAAACGCAGTTTAAATTGCATCCTGTTACCGGCTTTACCTCAATTACATTTGAATTCCTGTAGACTATCCCGAATGCGGTGTTGCCAATCAAAGGTATGCCTGAATTTTTATGGATGTAAACAGAGCGCTTTCCCGTAAGAACGTTTGTAAGCTCTGAAAAATACTTTTCAACAAGAAAATTGAATTTCCTTTGGACGCTTTCCATTGAGGCATTCCTGAATGTTATGCTGTTTTTCCCGATTTCAAAATCAGCTATTTTTCGCAGCTCATTTTTCGGGATTCTAAAATAATAGCTTTTCAGGAAAAACACCTTAATATGACCTTCCTCCTCGGAAAATTCCAGCTGTTCAAAGGTTAAGGCGGCATTCATGTTATAAAGGGGCTTTCAAAAAGTATTTAAATGCTCTTGTTTTGTTTCTGCCGGGGGCAAGATGGAAAAAGAAGTTGTAATAACATACGAAACGCTTTTTGAAATTCTGAGAAGGGAAAAAACACGGGAAGAGCTGCAGAAGCTTCCTGAAAATTTCCATGAGGAGGTTAAAAAATACCTTGCGGACAAAAAGCAGACCATGCTCTCAATATCCAATGACCAATTTTCCGAGATTGAGCAGGAAAAAACCCAGAGGCAGATGGTAAACCTTAAGAAAATACTTAATGACCTTTATGAAAGGCGGGAGAAGAAAATCGTCTCCATGGCGCTTAACAAGAGCAGGATGCCGAAAAGCGTCATTGACATCTCAACGCTTGCTGAAAATGAGAAGCGCTTCTATGAGCTTCTGGTCTCAACCTTCAACGATGCCCGGGGCGATGCGCTGAGATACAACCTGCTCGAAAGCCAGGCAAGCCAGGAGGAAAGGCCGAAAACAGATGCTAAGGCTGTCCAGGAACTGCCCCTGGAGCAGGCAGATGAGCAGCCGCAGGAAGAAAAGCCTGCCTTCAAGATAGCGGACAGCATGAAGAAGGTCAAGTTCGTATGCGATGTTTCCCAGTTTGTAGGCCCAAATCTTGAGATTTACGGCCCTTTCAGGGCAGAGGAGATAGCTGTCCTGCCTGTTTCTGTCTGCAATGTGCTTTTGAACAGGGATAAAGCGGAATTGGATGAATCCAGCTAGCCCCAGAGTAGCGAAAACCCCAACTATCCTGCAGAGAGGGGGTTTTCTGACTCAATTTTTGCTCTGAGAAGCGAAACTCTAAATCCCTCAAAAATTGAGTAAACTTTTTAAATAACCCCTAAAATCCTTGTATACTATGGCAAAATATCCTAAAACAGTCAAGAGATTGTGCCCATACTGCAAGAAGCACACAGAGCATAAGGTCATGCAGGCAAAGAAAAAGACCAGAGGCACTGCCCACCCTCTTTCCTGGGGTTCCAGGACAAGAATCAAGCTTAGGGGAAGGGCAAGGGGCTATGGCAATACAGGAAAGTATTCAAAGCCTGCAAAGCCTAAAATGACCGGAAAAAAGCAGTCAAAAAAGACTGACTTCAGGTATGAGTGCAAGGAATGCCGAAAGCAGCACGTCCAGAGAAAGGGCTTCAGGGCAAAGAAAATAGAGATGGTATAATTATGAAAAAAACAAAACAGTCTCCAAGCAAGTTCATAAAGATAAAATGCTCCAAGTGCAAGAACGAGCAGATTATATTCGGCAAGGCGGCAACGGCAATAAAATGCCTTGTATGCGAAAAGCCGATTGCAGAGCCCACGGGCGGCAAGGTTAAAATCAAGGCAAGAATACTGGAAGTCCTTGAGTAATAATGACAATGCTTCTGAGAAGACCGGGATGGCCTGAGGAAGGCGAGCTTGTACTTTCTACTGTAACCAAGGTTACAGGCAATTCTGTTTTCTGCAATCTTGACGAATACGGCAGAAGCGGGATGATCCATATTTCTGAAGTCTCTCCCGGGAGAATAAGAAACCTGAGGGACTTTGTTTCCGAGGGCAGGGTCGTTGTCTGCAAGGTAATAGGGGTTGACAAGGAGAGGGGTTACATTGACCTTTCGCTAAGGCGAGTTTCTGAGATGATGCGCCAGGAGAAGATGAATGAGGTCAAGCAAGAGCAGAAGGCAGAGAAAATAATCGAGGCTGTTGCAAAATCGCTTAAAATACCTGCAAAACAGCTCTATGATTCTGTCTCAGCAAAAGTGACGGAAAAATACGCTTTCATTTACAATGCATTTGAGGATGTTGTTCTGGGCAATAAATCGCTGTCTGAGCTTGGCATCGACAAGAAATATGCCGACGCGCTGGACGAGGCAGTGAGGCTGAAAATAAAGCCGCCGAAAATTGAGATAAGCGGGACTTTCAGGATTTCAACCTATGCCTCTGAAGGGATTGATGTGATTAAAGCTGCACTGAAGCCTGCTGAGGAGACGAAAGATGTTTCGCTTAGCTATCTTGGAAACGGGCAGTATCATATCAAAATTACAGCAGGCGACTACAAAAGCGCAGAGAAAATACTGAAGCCGATTGTTGAGAACGCGATAGCCTATGTTGAAAAGCATGAGGGCGTCGCATCCTTTGAGAGGAAGGAAGAATAATCCTATTTAGGGGGTATAATGAAGCACCTGATGAAATGCGTTGTCTGCAATTCTTACACAATGAAAGATGAGCACTGCAGCCAGAAGACAATACAAACCAAACCCGCCAAGTATTCTCCCGACGACAAATGGGCGGAATGGAGAAGGAAGGCGAAGAAGGAGAATGCGAAATGAGATATAATGTTCCGCAGGGAGAAGAATTTGAGATAAATACAATCATCCTTGACCTAAACGGGACTTTGTCTGTTAATGGAAAAATTCCTGCGGGAGCAAAAGAAAGAATAAGGAAATTGCAAAGGCTTGGCTTTAGGGTAATTCTTTTCAGCGGGGACCAGAGAGGAACCGCAGGAAAAATCTGCAGCAATCTAGGCATAGAATTGCGCCTAACCCCGACAGGCAGGGAAAAAGAGCGGGAAATGCTCAAGCTAGACTTTAAAAAATGCGCATCCATCGGCAACGCAAGGATTGACCTTGGGACATTCAAGCATGCAAAACTTTCAATCATAACGCTGCAGGCAGAAGGAATTCACGCCAGAGCGATTGAGCATGCAGATATCATTGTTCCTTCAATTAATGACGCTCTGGATTTATTCCTGAATCCGGATTCCCTATGCGCTACCTTGAGAGAATAAGCCGCGGGTAAGAAGCGGTCCGTCAGGATTTCAGTTCTTCAATCTTATCAATGAATTTTCGTCTTTTCTGGAAAAATGAGTCCATGCCTCTGATGAACTCCCGTTTTATTTTGCTCTCCAGCACTTCCCCCTTGACTATCCTTGCCGGCGAAGACATGGGCCGCAAAATCTGGGACAGCCCTTCCATTTGGTGGTACCATCCATCCGGCCTGTATTCCCTGCCGCAGTCTGTTTTCAGCCGGACAGCCATCCTTCTCTTCAGGTATAGGATGTCAGTTTCTCTTTTTCCGCAGCCAAGATTTTTAGGAACCCGGAAATAATAGGCAGAATCCCTGAATTCGACCATCACCGGCGTTCCCGGGGCGCAGGCCTTGAGCGCGGGATATATTTTTTCTCCGGGAGGCAGGTAAATAACATCATCATTCATAACTACTCCTGCAGGGATAAGAAAATATAAAGCTTCTGCTTTTGAAAACTGAAACCTTTTTAAATCCCAAAAAAACAAGCATCAATATGCTGATACTTGGCGTAAAGGGGCGGGAAGTTCTTGATTCGAGAGGCAACCCCACTGTTGAATGCGATGTTAGGACAGACAAGGGAATATTCTCTGCGATTGTCCCGTCAGGAGCGTCAACAGGAATTCATGAGGCGCTTGAGCTTCGCGACGGCGGAAAAAGATTTCTCGGGATGGGTGTTTTGAAGGCAGTCAAAAACATCAATGAAACAATATCAAAAAGGATAACTAAAAAGATGTTCACAGAGCAGATGGAACTTGATGAAACTTTAATCAGGCTAGACGGGACTCCAAACAAGAAAAAGCTTGGCGCGAATGCAATTTTGGCTGTCAGCATGGCCTGCTGCAGGGCTTTTGCCGCCGAGAAAAACCAGAAACTGTACGAGCATATTGCGGAAATCTCCGGCAACAACAAATTATTGCTGCCGATTCCTGCATTCAACATCATCAACGGCGGAAAGCATGCGCAGAATAATCTTGACATCCAGGAATTCATGATTCTGCCTGCCAAGGCAAAAACATTCGAAGAGGCCTACCAGATGGGCTCCGAGGTTTACCATTGCCTGAAGAAGCTCATAGCAGACAAAAAAGGCAAGGAGCAGACAAATGTCGGCGATGAAGGCGGATTTGCCCCAAAAGTGAGCGGGATGGAAGAGCCGATACAGCTGATACTTGATGCAATAAAAGAAGCCGGCTACAAAAACAAAATCTTTATCGGAATGGACTGCGCAGCATCGGAGTTTTACAAGAACGGAAGATACTATCTTGACGGGATAGAATACAGCGCAGGCGACCTGGCAGAAAAATATTACGAACTGTCACAGAAATATCCGATTGTCACAATTGAGGACCCGTTTGCCCAGGAAGACTGGCAGAGCTGGCAGAAACTAATGGAGAAAATGAAAGGCGTTCAAATTGTAGGTGACGATTTGCTTTGCACAAACACAAAGAGAATTGAAAAAGCGATTGTCCTGAATGCCTGCAATGCATTGCTTCTAAAAGTAAATCAAATCGGCACAGTTACAGAAGCAATTCAGGCTGCCCAGCTGGCAATGAAAAACAAATGGAACATCATGGTCAGCCACAGGAGCGGGGAAACAGAGGACACCTTCATTGCAGACCTGGTTGTCGGGCTTGGCTGCGGGCAGATTAAATCCGGCGCTCCCTGCAGGGGAGAAAGGACAGCAAAATACAACAGGCTTCTCAGGATAGAGGAAGAGCTAGGGAAGAAGGCGAAGTTTAATTCTTTGAAATAAAAAACTCCGTCCTAAGTGACAGAATACTCTTTAGGTAGCTTAGTACATCTTGACGGAGTTTTTTAGCAGAAAAAGAATGTGCGGGTCAAACACCATCCTAAAGGAATATGTGTTCTTTTTCTCGAATAACCAAAATCTTTAAAAACAACCTCCTTCTTTGATTAGCTATGGAACACAAAGCAAAGGCAATAATCATCGGAAGGAAAAAGGAGTCCGGGCAGTACGGCGCATTTGTGGCTATTTTTGACATGAATGACCCGCACAAGAGCGGTCAGGCGCCGAGAGAGATTATTGATTTCCTCGGATGCAGGAATGTGAAGATAAAGGGATTCGACCTGAAATTCATGATTGGCGGGGCGGACATCGTCATCAATGACATTGAAAAGCTTGAAATCGAAGACAAGGATATGCGGGTCACCATAACCGGCAAGCAGAAGAAATAAGAATGCTTCTTGAAGACATAAAAGACAAAATCCATCCTGAACTTTATTCTGTTCTCAATAAAGAGAAAATAAAAGAGCTTAGGCCTGCCCAAGAAAAGGCGATTAATGCGGGGCTTCTTGACTGGAAAAATCTTCTGGTCTGCACCCCGACAGCTTCAGGGAAAACACTGATTGCGGAAATTGCCGCGATGAATTCAATTTTGAAGGGAATCGGAAAGGCAATCTACATTGTCCCGCTGAAAGCGCTGGCAACAGAGAAATTCAAGGATTTCAAAAGGAAATACGAGCACCTGGCAAAAATAATTGTTTCAATCGGCGACAGGGATACTGCCGACCCGTTCATCAGCAAATATGACCTGGTCATAACAACATCAGAGAAGCTTGACTCGCTAATCAGGCACAAGGCGCCCTGGCTGAAGGACGTGAAAGTCATAATTGTTGACGAGATTCACCTGATAAACGACCCGGGCAGGGGACCGACGGTTGAGATTCTGATAACGCTTCTGAGGCAGCTTCTGAAAGACGTCCAGATTATCGGGTTAAGCGCAACAATCGGCAATCCAAAAGAACTGGCGAAATGGCTGAATGCCAAACTTGTAGAAGACAGCTGGAGACCGGTTGAACTGCGCAAGGGGATTTACCTGAATGGGAACGTGGAGTTTTATTAAAAAAATAAAATAAATAGAATTATTTATTTCTTCGCCTTCAATCCCAACAGCGCGATTACAAACACAATCGCATACATCACAAATCCATAGACGCAGGAAGGCAGTCCGATGATGCTTGTGCATCCTCCTCCCAATGCGCAGAATTTCTGGAACAGTTCAGTGTAGCTCAGATATCCTGAGAAAGCCATTCCTGCGATGGAAATCCCAAAAATTATCTTCAATGCTGTTTTTTTGTTTTTAATGCACATTTTGACACCTCTTTCTCTTTATTATGTACTTCTCTCTTTTAAAATTTAACTGTAAAAATAGCATGATACGCAGTTCTTAACATTTCTGCTTGCTGTTTATTGTCCCCTCACTGCCAGAACTGCCATAAACTGCAAGAAATGGCCTTGCCATTCACAAGAAAAGCTTCGCTTTTCTGTGCCCAGAAAACGCTTTGCGTTTTCTTGGGTTCTGCACAGAAAATGCTATGCATTTTCTTGTGCCTTCGGCAGTTAGTATAAACTTCTTGTATGGCACTCAAGCAGAAAAAGCCAAACAACTTGAAGTATAATGCAAGAACCAGCAAACGGGATTTTATTATAAGAGCTAAAAAAGAAAAAAGAAGAAAATAAAATAAAATTTACTGCTGCTGGTACTTCGCCATCTGGGCCTTTATGTCCTGGTTGTCCTGCGGTTCTGCCGGTAATGTGAATACCGAATCGGAAACGCTTGTTGAGTATTCTGTCGCAGTCCTCTCAAATGTGCTGTTGTCGGAGGTTGATTTTATGTAAAGCGGAACTCCCTCCTTGGAATAGCACAGTTCAGCAGTTCCCTGGCTGTTTGCCATACTGAAGCATTTTGCCGTTGTTCCCGCTATCTGCCTTGAAGGCATCACAGCAATTTTGTAGCTGTCAATATTTCCCTCAACCTGCTCTGTCCCGGTCTGGGGCTGCTCTGACTGGTTGCCGAAAAAGACGCACATTTTCGGCATGGATGAGCATTGGTACATCTTGCCGTCAATCGCGAAAAGTGAAACCTGGTTGCCGTGGGAAACCATGTCGTATCTCATGTTCTTGTTTTTGAAATACATGGTCATCTTTGCCAGCTCTTCCTCGCCTTTCACATCATAGCTTACCTGGTATGTCGGAGACTTGCCCGAAATCAGGCCCGTGATAACGCCCTTCGCGTCCCCTGAAGGAACTGCTTCATTGCCCGTAGCTGCCGGTTGAGCTTCCTTTGTTACTGCAGGCGTTCCAGCCTCCTTTGCCGCCGGCTGATTCGCGCATGAAGAAACCAAAACTATGATTGCGAAAAACAAAGAAAGAAAAATAAAAAATCGGTTTAGATTTTCCATTTTTCAGCAATCCCGCCGATTACCGGCAATGGCTTGTACTTTCCTGTTGCTGCGTTCACAATTCCGATTATGAACAGAACAAGTACCACTATCCACAGCAGTGTGTCTATGACCCATCCGATGAACGGGATGAACATCAGCACGAATGCGATGACCCATATAATTATTGCCGCTATGAACAGCACCAGGCCCTGCTTTGCATGGTACAGCGCAAACTTGTTGTCCTTCTTTGCAAGCAAAGGAACAAGAAACAAAATCCCAATGTAGCCGATTACGGCCCAAATAATTCCTTCTTCAACTTCTTTATCTGCCATCAAACCACCTCCAATGGAGCTATGTTTGATTATTTGTTTTTAAAGGTTTTGGTCAGAAGCCTTTGAAAGAAAAAATAAAAAAATCTTCCATTAATTCAGCCCATCATGCCTCACCTCCAGCTAATTTCGGATTAGTGTTCATGCAAATCATGATGGCGGGGCTGCTTAAATAGGATGTTAATGAAAAGTATAGAACTATAATCCACAATTACAGGCCCAGATTCCCCATAATCTTCTTCTTGTCAAATTCCTCGATGTCGTCGTAGCCCTGGCCGCTTCCCAAAAACAAAATTGGCTTCTTGGTTACGTAGGCCGCGGATATTGTTGCACCGCCTTTCTCGTCCACGTCCGCCTTTGCCAAAATTATGCCATCAATTCCCGTAGTTTCTGCATACTTCTCTGCCTGCTCAACCATGTCGTTGCCCGTGAGGGAATCGCCGACAAATATTTTCATGTCCGGATTTGACACGCGAATTATTTTTTTCAGCTCGTCCATGAGATTTGCGTTTGAATGGCTTCTTCCGGCAGTGTCAATCAGAACGACATCAATGTTTTTTGCCTTGGCATATTGAATGGCATCGTAGGCAACCGCAGCGGCGTCTGAACCGTATTCGCTTTTGATTACTTTTACTCCGAGATTGTCGCCGTGCTTCTGCAGCTGGTCTATGGCAGCTGCCCTGAATGTGTCTGCGGCAGCCAAAACAACGGAAATTCCCTTTTTCTTTATGGCATTTGCCAGCTTTGCTATCGAAGTCGTTTTCCCGCTGCCGTTTATGCCGAAAAAGCAGATGACAAAGGGCTTCTTTGATTTTATAGTCTTGAAAAAATCAACCTTCTCCTGGGTAAGAACATCGTCAATCCCGTCACGCAATGCGCCGATTATGGTTTCCTCTATTGCCGACCTTTTCAGCTTTTGATTAACCAATTTTGCCTTCATGTCGCTTTTTATTTTTTCAATTACAGCCACAGCAACATTGTTTTCCAGCATCGCAACTTCCAGCTCCCAGAATATCTCGTCAAATTTTGATTCTGATAATGTTTTTGTTGTGAAAACCTCGCCAAATTTCCGGAAGAATCCCTTTTTCTCCTCTGCCTCTTCTTCGGCTTCTTCCTCAGCTTCTTCCGGCTTCTCTTTCTTTTCCTCTGGCTTTGGCTTTTCCTCTTTTATCTTTTCAGGTTTCTTTTCTTCCTTTTCTTCTTTTTCCTCTTCTTCCTCTTCAGCCTCTTCTTTAGGGCCGGCAAACTTTTCTTTTAATTTTGCAAAGAAACCTTTTTTCTCCTCGGGAACTTCCTCCTCAACCTTTTTCTCTTCCTGTTTTATTTCCTTTTTTATCTCTTTCTTGGCTTCGGGCTTTTCTTTTCTTATTTTTTCAGCAACTTCCGGCTTTTCTTTCTTTGCCTCTTTCTTCAGTTCCTCTTTTTTCTTCTCAGGCTTTTTTGCTTCCTTTGGTTTCTCTTTCTTTGCCTTGGGCTCTTCCTCTACCTCTTCCTCAACCTTCCTGGAGAATATTGAAACCGCGCTCTTCAGTTTTTCTTTTAGAAACTTGAACATATTTACCCTTCCCTTGAAACAGCAGCCTCTATCTCGCCGGCCCTTGAAGAAAGCAGCTGCATGCCCTTGGCCATCTGCTCCCTATAACCCCTCATCTCAACAAGCTGCTTTTCTATCAGCCCCTTTGTTTCGACGGCGGGTTTCTCAACAGCAACCCCTGCGCCGACATTAACTATGAAGTTATCCGTGTCATGCAGTTTTGCCTTTGCGTAAATGCCAGAGCTTACAGGAACAAATGCTTCCTCCCCGGATTTGCTTTTCAGCTCGTCAATGCTTTTGACAGCATTTTCAAATTCAATTATATTCTGCTCCAGGTTTTCCATCTGCTGCTGGAGCTGCTTCATCTGCTCCTCAATCATCTTCAGTTCAAAATACGCTTCCCGCGCTTCTTTCTCATTCATTTTTCTTCAGCTATGCTTATGTCAATGTCCCCGAAAGGAGACTGCTGGTCAATGTCAACCTTGCCCTGGGTTGTGAGGTGAAGCAAAGGCACCAGGGTTACAACCTGGTCCTCTTTCGTGTCAGAGCCCACAAGCTCGGAAAAAGTAAGCCTGCCTTTTTCTGAAAACATTTTCCTTATTTTCCTGTTCAGGTCAAGTATTAATTTTGTTACATCCAATGTCCTGTCTATGAACGGCATTTCCATGGGAACAACAACATCCCTCAGCACTCTCCTCTGCTTAACCTCCAGGGCCTTCTGAAGAGCCTCAACAAGGTCAAAAACAGAAATCTTCCTTTTTCTCGGCTGGGGAGTTCTCGGAATCAGGGTTATCTTGTCTGAAGGAATCCCATCAAGTGAAAACCGCTGGTAGCCAACTTCATCATCATCCTCAAGCGCAGGAGGGTTAATTATGTCATCAAGCCGCGATTCCTCATCAAGAAGCTTTGTGGATTTTATGTTAAGGAGTATTGCTGCCGCAAGCACAACCTTGCCCGATATCCTTACATCAAACTCCTGCAGTTTTTTCAGGGTTGCTATGTATTTATGGGAAAGCAGCGATATGTTGATATCCCAGGGATCCATCTCCTCAGTCTTTACAAGCTCGTAGATGATGGACTGCCAGGTAATCTCGTTTTCATTGAATAAAATTTCGAAAATCCGGTCTGTGCTGCTCACTGCCATGGATGCTTTTTTACAGAGTTTATTTATAAAGTTATGCCTCAATCCGGGCTCCGGCACCCTCCAGCAACCCCCAAAAAAAGCGATAGATTTAAATATAACTAACTGTTTTTTAGGCGGATAACAAATATTTTAAAAACCAAAAGAGGGGGTTTATGATGGCAAAGAAAAAGTCAAAATCCAAAAACGTTAGAAAAGCTGAGCCAGTCAAAAAGGCTCAAAAAAAGAAAACAAACACCGTAGGGTGGGTTATTGGCGCGATAATCGTCATCGTTATTATCATAGCGATTATCCTTCTAATGCGAGGAGTTACAAAAGCTCCAGTTGTACCTACAACTCCAACTACACCTGCTGCACCAGCGCCAACAGAAACGACGCCTTCTGCAAAACCTGAAATAGTTGCGCAGGGACCTGAAGAAATCAAGGCCTGCACAATAAGATACGCAATCGGATGGCCTAAAAACAAGCTAGGCAATGAGGTCTGTTCAATAAGCGGAACCCAGGTTAATGCGCAGATTATGTACTCAGGAAAGGGCGACTCGTTGAGCGGAATGTGGTTCAAGATTACAACCACTGATGGAAAGGTTCAGTACCTTAAGGACTCAACAACTGTAAAGTCCAATGAAACAAGGACCTACTCCGTTGATGTTGGCCAGAAAATAGAAGACATGTTAGCATTGCCTATAATTGCAATCGACAATGTTGACAAGGCCTGCCTTAACCAGAGGCTTTTGGTCATAAAAGCTGAAAGCTGCGTAGCAGGATAAATTTTTTATTTTCTCTTTTATTTTTTTGTTTTATTAACTCCTTATCAGGTTTCTAACAAAAGCCCCCTTGCTGGTTCTTGCATTAGTCTTAATGCTCAGTTTGCTTCTTCTGCAGCGCAAGAAAAGCTTTGCTTTTCTGCGCGCAGAAAATCCCCGGGGGATTTTCTTGCGGATTGCCATGCAAGAAGTAAAGAAGTAATATTAACTGCGCCGACCGGGATTCGAACCCGGGTCACAGCCTGTTTGCATTCTAGTTTGGCAAGGCCGCATACTGACCACTGTACTATCGGCGCGCTGGGCCCGACCGGATTCGAACCGGTGACATACACCTTTCCTGCTTCTTTTGAAAGCTGTAAGGGTGTCGTCATACCGCTAGACCACGGGCCCGATAAGAAGTAAATTTAAGACCTGTTTTAAAAATCTTTTGAAAATGAATTAATATCTCAACTTCACGCTTCGCTTGTCCCTGCTGAAGACAAGCTCCTCTATATTATATGTGCCGTATTTCGGCGCCTCTGTAGAACCTTCCCAGGCGGCTTCTGCCAGTATTCCCTTGTCAAGCCACTCGAAAAGCCATTCCTCTGCATATTTCGGGTCCTCCTGCGGGAATCCTGTGCCCATCTGAACAAGCCACTGCTCGTTGAACTTTTCATGGGCTCCCAGGGGAGGGGTTGTTATTACCGGCAAGCCCAGCGCGGTGTAGAAAACAAGCTCGCTGGGCTTTGTCCAGAGTATGTCAGTAGTGTGCAAAAGCTCATTGAATTTTTCAAAATGGCTTTTCTTGTCCAGTTCGCAGACAATGTTTACATACCTGCCAATCTCCTGTTCAAGATGCAATTCCGAGACAATCTTCCTGAAATACTGGGCCACCTCAAGCCTTGTCCCGGCGACAAGATTTATCCTGATTTGATGGTATTTTATCTTATTCTTCAGGCTTCTCATTACATCCCCGCCAATCTCCTTCTGTGCACCTGCCCCTCCGACGACAAATGTGAGTGTCAGCGGATGGAAACTTTTTGTTTTGTAATTTTTTCCCAGGTTTTTTTCAATTGTTTCCTTGTATCTTGCTGTGTAAACTTTCTTGGGGTCCAGATTCGGAAGCCGCTCGCCCAGGTCTTTCCTAAGAATTTCCATGTTCCCGCCGGTGTTTTCCTTAGGCAAGGGGAATCCTGTAAAGAAAACATTCTCCTTCGGGACGCCATATTCAATCAGCCTCTTTGCGCTGTGCTCTGTGGGAGCAAGATAAAATATCCTGTCCAGCCTTGGGAATTCAGGAACCCAAATCCGGTTTATGTCAGTGTCTGTAACAACGCAGTAAACATCCTTCAGCCCGATATGGGCAGCAGCGAGGGCGGGCGCAAAAAAAGTGCTTATTATGGGAATGTCTTTTTTTCTCATGTAGTCAACAATGCTGCCTATAAAGTTCTTGTTGATCAGATAATGCATAAACATGGAGCCGACATTCGGCTTTGACAGGTCGCGAAAGGGGTAATAGGGAGATATTGCCTGGAATTTGTCATACATCCTCCAGAAGAATTTCAAAAAAGGCGTGTTGCTGAATCTTGAAAGCCCCTCATAATAGGTCCTCAGCCTCTGCCATTGCTTTTTCTCGTTTTCAGTCACAATCTTGTCGCTGTTCGCAGTGATTATCCTTTCATAGGCGATGTCTTTAAGCGGGTAGGCTGCCCGCTGGTGGCCGTAGCCCATGTCAACGGATACGACCCATGCCCTTTTTTCAGAAGCCATGGGGGTATTAATTGAAGATGCTTTATAAATTTTTTCAGACGCGAAATCTTTATAAACAAACTGCCTAATTTCCCCTATCGTGAGCCCGTAGCTCAGCCCGGTGCAAAGTCGCAGCTGGCGGCTAGCTGGCAATTAGAGCGCTGGTCTTATATGTCCACGTTTTAAACACACTAAGACAGCCAGTGGTCGGGAGTTCAAATCTCCTCGGGCTCATCAAACAAAGGCAAAATGCCGATGAGCTTGCGAGTCGGCACTTTTGCATTTTTTGATGCTCCATAATTCCGATGAGCTTGCGAGTCGGAATTATGAGGCATCTATTTCTTCTCATACTTCATTCTGCTGAAGCGCATTTCAGCTGCCCTGAGAATTTTATAGAGAACATTAGATGCGTAGCACATTACAGACTGTTCCTCGCCAAGCATGTAAGCTATTGAAAGATGGCTGTCATCACTCACGCCGCAGTTTGGATTCACTTCCATAAGTTTTGGCTTTCCGAACCTGTCAAGCCGCCAGTCGATGCGAGCGTAGTCCCTGCAGCCAAACTCGCGAAACATTCTCAGGGAATGGATTACTGCAGTTTCCTGCGCCTCCAGGCTGAATTCAGGGTATTTTGAATGGGTGCCTTTAAAGTGGTCCGGGTCCCACTTCACGCGCTGGGAAATCATGCCCTCATCTTCCAAATCCTCCTCAAGAACGCGGGTTTCGAGATAAAACGGATTGCCTATGATCGCTACTGTGAATTCGTTTCCAGGAAGGTATTCTTCCACAAGAATGTCATTTCGCGCGTTTGCACTGGATAACACGCCTCTCAGCCATGCAACCTGCCTCGTGTAATCCTGACGGGTATGCACAATATTTTCCTTTACTATCCCGAAGCTCCCGTCGCCGAAAACCGGCTTTATGAATGCGGGAAAGTCGAACGGGGGCATAGTAACAAGGTCGTTTCCAGACAGAACTATGCCTCGCGTTACAGGGACGTCAAGCCCGAACGCCTTTTTTTTAACCTCCGATTTGTTATAGCAAAACCGCAGGCATTCACTGCCGGCACCGGTGAACAGCACCCTGTTTTCCTCAAGGGCATCTGTGATGTCTGCCTCCCGTTCAGGGTCGTTGTACAGTCCCTCGTCGCAGAAATTAATTGCATAATCAACTCTGCCCGGGAAACCCGCAATATCCCGAAGTATGGTTGAGTGATTGCCAAAATATTGAAACCTGTGGCCCGGAATCATCGCAAGAGCCCGCTTCATAGTCCTAATTACCTTAAGGTCTTCAGGCTGAAAACGCCCGCCATGTTTTACACGGTCCTCGAGCCCCTTGTCTCCTAGCAGGACTGCAACTTCAATGGTTTTCATGTGCAATATAACAAAGGAAAGGCTTAAATCTCTTTCCCAAAAGCGAGGTTGTAATCTCTTTAATAGTAGTAAAATATATAAACTACCTTTTTTTGAAAATGCCCCATTGTGAAATCTAAGTATCTAAAGTCCAAAGGCAAACATAGGGCTGAAGAGAGCCAAAAAAGCCCAGACACATTTAATTATGCTGATGCCAGGGAGTTTCTGGAAGATGTAGAGGGAGAAACAGCCCAGCTCATTAAAAATAACCGGTTCACCCGGCTCAAGCAGGGGCTGGACAGGGAATCAAAGGCACTCGAAAAAGCAATAGATGATGAAACAATAACTGCATCAAGCATAAAATCCCGCCTTGACTCATTAAAGGAAAAAGCCAGAATAATCAGCGAGAATGAAAGGATTGTTCATGCAGCCAGAATTGCTGTTACAGACTTCCTAAATCCGCTTATACACGGAAATTTTGAATTTATTGCTTTTGAATATCCTATTGAAGACATGCTTCTTAACCCTGCTCTCGCCAGATGGGCAGAAACCTCAGCAAAAGGATTTCCTGTTGGAGAAAGAATAGGTGCTACCTTTTTGCCCATGGACCACCACAGCGCTTTCTCAGGCCCTGCGGTTTTGAGGGGTTATTTTTATTCACCTGGGGAAGAAGGGCTGAGAAGATTTGGCATACCCCTGATTTACAATCCTGCAGCCGGCAGGGAGGCTGGGGAATTTGGCCGCCGCATGCTAAAGGAGAATTTTGCAGTTATGAGAGATGAAAAATGGATCCATAGCGTCATGGCAAACCGCGCAGAAATAGCATTTAAGTATTACGTTGGGCTTATTAAAGAATTGTCCAATTATGCCCAAACATTCCAGAAAAATTTCAATGCACTGACTCCTAGGAAAATCCTTGCAAGGCAAAGAAGACTGCCTAAGGAAGCGGAAAAAACAGATAGGCCATACGACCTCCAGATAGGCAGAGGAAAATACCTGCCGATTCAGGAGCAGGAATTTAACAGCCTCTGGGCAGTCAGGGGAGACTGGGAGAGCCCCGTATTCAGGCACTCCGGGAATGAAACCGCATCTTATCTTTACAGCACCAACCGTAAAAAAGCCCTGAACTGGGCCAACATCCCAATCAGGGAAGTTGTGCACCCAAACACGCTGGAAGCCATTGCAAACAACGGATTTGAACAGGGCGTTTTTTTCACCAGCGACGGAAACATATTCCGGGGGGATATGGCAGACTTGGTCAACCTCATATTCATATACGCAACATGCAACAATGTCCCGCCTGACAAAAATACCCGAAATGCAATGACATACATAGGAAAGCAGCGTTACGGAAGGCATTCGCGAAAGGCAGTACCAAGAGACTGGGGTTTTGAATATCTTGACGGGTTAGAAGGCTGCAGCCAAAAAGAGATACTTGGAATAAATGCTGAAGGATGCTGCTTTATAGCATATCATTTTCCTGATAAAAACGCAGTTGTTGTTGAACCGAGCCTCAAGCCAGCAGCAACCTATGTTTTCGACGGTGACAGGTTTAAAACGCTCAGGCATGTGGACATACAGACTTTGAGAAAAATGAAACCAGATGGATTCAGGGGCAAGGTGGATCACAGGGAAGAAGAGCAAAGAAAATATCGCTGGTCTGAGGGAGTTAGCGGGCTTATCAACCAGTAATCCATACCGGAAATCTTTCATTTTCATGAGCGTTGGGGAACACATACATGTATTTACAACATCAGAATGCAATTTAAACTGTAGCTATTGCTTTGGTCCGAATACGAAATATTCTGATTCCAGGCTTCCTGAGATTGCCGAGATTCTTGCACAGAATGAAGTTAAGATGGTAACCGCGGGAGGGGGAGAGCCGCGCCTGGTGCTTACATTAAAAAGCACAACCTTTAAAAACCACCATTTTTCTTTTAAACCAATGCCCCTGTAGTGTAGTCCGGTCAATCATGCCGCCCTTTCAATTCGGGAAACCGACAAAGCAAGGCGGCGACTCGGGTTCAAATCCCGGCGGGGGCATATTATCTTAATAACATTTTAAGTATTTATTTGTTTTTCGGCATCATCATGGCAGAGCAGGCACTCGAGGAAAGAATCAATGACCTGAAGGATGACATTATAAGGTATGACTTTGCCGCAGACATAGTTGTCAGAATAAGGGAAAGCGAGAATATCACCCCCTTGGTTATACCTGCAATTGATGAGCTTGTCAGGTTATACTGCAGAGCAGGCAAGATAAGGAGAAAAAATAGCGTTATAGTGGTTGAAGGGAACTATTCCGCCAGAATCAATCCAGTCCACACCTTGGGCAGACGCGTCCCTTCAACTGAATATAAGATTACACTTTTCAATAGGCGTTATTTACTCAAGGTCTTCTCAGGCTTTAAGGACTTCCCGATTGATGTCAAAATAAGGCTGAAAAAAGGGAATCTTGAATTCGATTGGGACCTTGATGGGAATAAGCATACAAAGAGCTACAGCAAAAATGATTTCTTCTATTACCAATTTCTCTCAGGGGATAGGCTCATCAATTCGAGCGGTGCTGCAATCAAGAGAACCCGCACGAATGGCCGTCTCAGGATAGGCAGCGATTACTGCATATTGGGGGAGTCTAGTGGAGACCAGGACATCCTTGTTGTTTTCAGCAGAGGACATGTCTACCATTTCGATTTTTTCGGCAGAAGAATTCTTCCAGCCATAGGCTCTCTTGAAAGGATTGAAACAAGAAAGATGATTAAGACATCGGATACTTGCGACAGAATGAAGAATCTCGACCTAGACGATTGGACGGAGAAACTCTTCAAGCAGGTTGTGCAGAGATGGCTTGATCGCCCTTTAGATTTCCAGATGAGTGCAGTTAATATAATAACTTACGGGGAATTTGCCGTGAAGACATCCAAGGCAGGTATCATCCCTTGGTACAATCACCGGCGAGATGGATCTGGCAGGAGAAACTATGCAATCAATGTTGGATATGACTGCCCATACAAGAGTGTTGTACTGAAAGTAAAGGGGAACTATGTTTCTGTCCACGATAAGGAAGAGGTGCTCAATGCACACTGCCTGCCAGCCCCCCTCACTTTTGGCAGTCTGGGAAGAAGGTATCATATTGCGGACGATATTGGCATAATCTCAGTGAAGACATTGGAAATGAACATAACCCATCCGCGTGATAAACATGGGCTGTTTGTGGGGAGACAGGAGTATCAATTCGGTACGGCTCATCTCAAATACGTCTTGGGATGCCCGATTGATAGCTTTGACAGGGCGGGCATTGTTGGGTTCAGAAACGGCAGGAATACTTCATTCATAATTCTGGCAAAGAGGGGAGCTGACCTGTTTTCTTTTGATGTTGAGCATACAGGTGTTAAGGACACAGATTATCAGGGAATAAACCGCAAGATTTTAAAATAGTCGTTCAAAAAGCACAAACAAGGCGAAATATCGTGGTAACAGTTGAAGAGAGACTGAAAAACAAGAAGCTCACAGATTTTGAAGGCCTGTATGAGTTTGTTGTTTCAAATTCTGTAAAGGGAACGAAGCAGATGAAAAAGCAGAAGAGTGAGGAAAACAACAGGGCATTGTTTGAATTCTGATGAAACAGCTGACAACACTGAAGGACTGCATCGAATGCAAGGATTGCTGCTATTACCACAGGCATTATCTCGGGCTGAGCACAATTCTCGAGAAGAACGCAAGGTTCACAAAAAAGGAGAAAGAAAAGCTGGTTGACAAAGGGAAATTTTACCAGGCAAAATGCGAGAGAAAAAAATCATTGAATTATTTTTTCTGCGATTTCAAGGATGGCGATTTGTGCCAATTGAAGGAAAAACGGCCGTTCGGCTGCAAATTGTACCCGTTCAATGTGATGAAAAACAGGGAAGGGAAACCTGTTGTCGGACTCGACAGGGACTGCCTGGGAATAAAAAACAAGACAGAGAAGCAGATAAAAGATTATGTTAAATATCTTAAGCCATTGCTTAAAAAAACAATTAAATCAAAACCATATTATGTTGAAGAATTCCAGGAAGAACTGGAGGTTATTGACTGTTTATTTCCCTAGCAGTTATTTAACTACCACTAAGTGGTTAAAAACGAAAGATTTAAATACTCCTTCTTTTTTATCTTAATCCTATGACAAATGAGATCGTTTTAGCAACACCTGGAGAAATATTCTCTAACCGCCCAATCATAGCATACGACACGCTAAATGAAGCCGGCAAAATTACTGGAACAGACCCGGAAGAACTAAAGAAGAGGATAATGTTATTCGGCTTTTTAAGAGCAACAGGTTACACTTTAGTACAAGATCCTCCACGTCAAGATGGAATAATCGAAACTGTAAAAAAAGCGCCAGCCGGAGAGACTTACAAGTTTAATGCAAATGGAGGAATTATGACCTTATCTGACAATGAAGGAGACATGTTTGTCAGGCCATACTTGGCAGTTAATGACTTCATGGATTTTTTGAGAAAATTGGGTTATGGATCGAGTTGTCATGTAGGCACGATGATTGGACATATGATATATGCAGATAACTCCCTTCAAGATACGTATGATACTTTACAATTTTATTCCACTGCCGTAGAAGAGATGCTTGAGCAACTGAAAGAAGCGGGGGCTGATGCAAGTGTATTATTTCAGATGGCCCCTGAAACCGGAGGAGTAAAAATAGGAAGAAGGATATTTATCCCCGGAGATATCAGTCAGAAAATAATTCAGATACCTGATTTTTCAATAACTGGTTTTCCTCAACTTCCAATGTGAGTTCAGAACATCTTCTTCACAACATCAAGCGTATAGAGAATTATCGCGTGCGCCTGCTCCTTGGACGGACTAAACGGCTCCTGCTTCTTGTGCACAGAATAAATCCTGACCTGGTTGATTAAATGAATCTGCTCGCTGATTCCCGGGTCGAAATTAAACTGCAGTTCCTTCATCTTTGCCACAAGATTCCCCAAACCTATTCCCGGGCTTGTCTCGAGAATATCCCTGCCAGTTATTTCATAGTATTTCCTGTGCAAAGCTGTTTCAAGAATCCTGCCGCAGAGGATTATTGTTGACCTGTAGCATTCATTCTCAAAGCATTTGTGCAGCTCTGCCAAATCCGCGTTCACCTCCTCTTTTATCTCAAAGGGAACTCTTGGAATTGAAAAACCCAGTTTCAGCTTTTCCTTTTTCTCCTCTTTCTCCTTGCCTTTAATTTCGTCAAGAAGAGGCAGCATTTCGCTTAGCCTGTTTTCCTTGTAAAGCTTCCAAAGCTTCAGATAGCTGTCCTCCCCAACGCTGGTTCTTATCTTATTCAGGGAGCTCTCAACAAGCTTCTTGTAATATTCAGCTCTTTGGTCTTTATAATTGCTGATATCAAACTTATCCTTAGCAATATCAAGCCTAGACGCAATTACCGCCTTTATCGCGCTGTATGCCTCTTCAGAATGTTTCATGGCAATAGGAAAACAGAATGGATATTTATGCTTTTCCTGTGGTGCTTATAAGGTACTTGCTTCCGTCCGACATAATCATAACCGTGCCCTGCTCCTTGCTGTAAATCTTGACTCCCTCGGGCTTTATGCTGTCCTTGGTTAAATTGTCGTAGACAATTATCTTAGGAGACACCGCGGAAATGATGTCCTCAGGAACATAGCCATGAACGCTAAGCACATCCGCATCTAGGCCTGAATTCTTTATTTGGTCCCAGCAAACATCCCTGCAGTCTCCAAGGAAAAGGAATGAAGCGTCCTCAAATTCCAGCTTGTATACAATTGTGTCATTTGCAGGATTCCCGTTTGACATGCCTTCCTCATAGGGAACAAATGCGCTTAGCTTAAGGCCATCCTCAATGTCAAAGACCCTGCTTTCTGTCATCGGTATTGAAGGGTATGAATATGCCTTTGCATAATTTCTGTAGCTCCTGAATCCTGTGTAGGCGGTAGAGTAATCTATTGCTGTTGCGTATGACTGCGAGTTGTTGAAGTTGAAAATTATGCTGGAAAGCGCCCCTGAATTGGCACTGTCCGCATTTGAATCAAAAATATATTCAAACTTGGATATTCCCTTGGCCAGCAGATATTTTACAAGCCTGAGCCCGTCATTGTTCTTGCCCCCGTCGATAATGATATTTTTCTTCGTAGGGGTTCGGATAAGTATGGAATTTCCCCCGAGGTCTATGAAATCCACTGTAAGATTCCTTACACGCTCAGAATTCGTTGCGGCAGGAACAGATGAATTTTCGGTTTCGTTTGATGTGGTATTAGCTGTTAAATTAGATGAATTTGAAGAAAGGTTTGCTGAAATATTCGATGAGATATTGGCTGAAATATTAGCAGATATATTTGAGGAAATATTCGCGGTCACGTTTGGGGTTGTGTTCTGCGGGGCAGGAACAGTTACATTTGCAGTTACATTTGTCCTGTTTATCCTGACAACCTTTATTGTCTCATTTCCTGCGCAGCCGGCTACCAAAATCGCTATCACCAACGCCAGGATGACAAATTTTCTCATAACATTTAAAAATTGGGGTTATTTATAAAGCTTATGCCGCAAGAGTTCTCAGCGGGGCTGATAGCCTTTATAAGGGCTGAAACCATTAAATTCCTGCTTCTGAAATACCCGAGGGGCTATTTCAGCTTCTCAAGGGGCGCCATTGAGCCAGGTGAAGACAGCCGGACAGCGGCCATAAGGGAATTCAGGGAAGAAACAAATCTTGAGCCGGCAAAGATATTTGACGGGTTCAAGGAGCTGGTTGGATTATTCTACAGAAAAGAGGGCAAGATAGTCCACAAGGACATAACGTTTTATCTTGCCGAGGCAAAAGAAGGTGAAATTAAATTGACAGAACATTCTGATTCTGGATGGTTCACGTTTGAGGAAGCAATGGAAAAATTGCAGTTCAAAAATGACAAGGAAGTTCTGAAGAAGGCGAATGAGTTTCTGGAGAAGTATTACTGCTAACGTTTTTTATTTTCTTCCTGCCATTGCCTTATGTGCTTCCCAAAGTCTTTAAGCCCTGCCCACCCGCTTTTTTCAGGCTTCCACCCGAGAAACTTAAGCACAATCTCCATTGCTGCTCTGCCAGGCCCAAGGTCAAGAAGCGGCAATGAAACCAGTTCGCCGGTATCTGCCATTGCTCTTAAAGCGTTCATACCCTTCGCAAATTCTGCTTCCCACACCCTGGGAGAATAATAAACTTTGCCTTCGCCAAACAAAGTAATGCCACTAACTATATCTGACAGCAGAGGATAGTAAGGTTTGGCCGCACAGGGGGTTATTCTTAACAATGAAAACCCCTGTTCAACCTGAAGCGCAGGATAGTTTCCTCCGACATCAGGATCATCGCACAGCCTTTTGTTAAACTCCTCCCATTCTTCAGGAGTTTTCAGTTTGGTTCCAAAAACATGATATGCATTGCCTGATAAAACCTCTGCGGCAGGCCCAAGGCCAAAAAATGCTATAGTGTCTGTTGCATCATCACCCGACGCGCATTCTTTGAAGTCAATCATCGGGATGTGCATGACCCGCCCATCAGACATTATAACCTTTGATGCCAGCCCCACAGCAAAATCCGGAGTTAAATTTCTTTTCTTTATCTCATCATCCAGTATCTCGATATCAACACCGTCGTTATTTGGGACTGCTATCACTTCAAATGGGGCATTTGGCACCAATATTACATCGTCACTGTTTGTTGCCAGCCGGTTTGGGCTGTAAATAACAAAATGATATGTTTGTATATCCGGGTTGTATGGCAAAATTTGATTCAGCAGTTTTCGTGTCGATTCATTTACAATCCCCTCCCTTGCAATTATTTCCTCCAAAAAAATGTGCTCCACTGAAAAAAAGTTGTCCAATGGCGAAGGATACATTCCCTGTTCCTCCATAAAACAAGCAGTGTTATCCCAGTACGAGTCTAGAAGTTCTTCAATATTATGAGGCAGCTTTATGCTGTACAGACTGCATGCCCTGGCAAGAGAAACCGCATTAAACACCTTGCTTCCCAACTCAGATTCTTCGGTGAACTCTTTTTCAGCAATCCTGTAGCCGAGGGGTTCCAGCGCGTTTCGGATATTCTGCTTGTCTTCATCTCTGCCTAATCGCCTGAACACAACAAGTTTTAATCCGGAATGCAAAGCGCCGGCGCAAAGACTACGATTTTTTGGTTTAATGGTAAACGCATGCTTCGAATCCCACCCAATCTCATATCCGGGAAGAACCCTCTTTAACTGGTCGTTTACTTTAACGCCTTCTTCCAATAAGGTTCCAGGATATTGTGAAACATTCATTTAACCACCCGGTAAAAATAAGAGAAGAGAAGATATTTAACCTTATCGCCAAAGAGGGCTAATCTTTATAAACAAAACTTCATTTTTATGAATAAAAACGAGGTGATATTAAATGGCAAAAGGAAAAGATGAGTGCTGGTGCAAGTGGAAGATGAAGAAAGGCATTTGCCTGCTTGTTATTGGCGTATTGGTCTGGTTAAACGAGATGTACAGTTGGACCAGCCTGGGAAAGTTGATTGCAATCATTGCAGGTGTTCTTGGAATAATAATGATTCTCAAGGCAGCATTCTGCAAGTGCAGGAAGTAAGTTCTTTTTTATTATTTTTTATTTTATTTCTTTTTCAAATTAAGAAAATAAAAAAAATTATTTTTTTGGACTTCTGTAAACTGCCCTTGGTCCCCTTGCCCTTGGAACGCCAGGATGGCGTTTATAAACTGCGCGCATCTTAGGCGCTTTTTCTTCTGAAAATTCTATTCCCAGATGGCCTGCAGAGCGGGCCAGGCATTTGTCCCATAAGTTTGCAACTAATTCCTGGTCTCCTTCTCCTTTCTCAATCATAAGCCTATAAGCTTCTGCAAGAATTGCATATCCTCCAGGCTTATTTATTGTTAGTGCTGCATCAAAAGCTTCCATTGGATCTTCTCTGGCAAGCAGATGCAGCTCGCTTGCTGCATTTGCAATATCCCCGACACATTGCACTGTACGATTAAAAATCCTTAAATCCTTGGCATCTCCCATTATTCCCTCCCCTCTCTTGTCTCTCCAAAAGTCAGAAAAATCTATAAACCTTTCTATGGCAACCTTTTCGCCAGCTCATCCAATTCCTTGACAACCAGTTCAGGAGTGTAGCTTTGCAGTTTCTTAACTAAGCCTTTCTCAGAAAGCATCTTGACAGTAAGTGGAATTGCAACCCCATCAACAGTCTTGGCGTCTTTCATGTGCAGCCCGAACGGCGCTCTGCAGAGTTTTCCAGAAGGGGTTTGCGACGGATCTATGTTTATTGCGCCCTTTATCTGTTCATGCCCTCCCACAGCATTTATCTTTGACTGCTTTTTTATTTCCGCAGCCCACCTTCCAGTGAAGCTCTCAAGCGGCAAATCCTTTTTGTGTGAAATGTATTTTTCGTAATCTGAATTTGCAATTGTTTTTTGCAGCAGCAAATAAACATGGAAAGAGCTTCCAGTCCACATCACAAAGGTCTTGAATTTGAACAATTTATTGAACTCGGAATCTTTTTCAATCAGTTCAACAAGCAACCTTGCAACCTCCTGAGCTTTTTCAGCAGGCAAATCGCTTTTGTCAATGTCAAAGAATATCCGGTCAATGTTCCTGCCGGCGCTTTCGCCGTTTGTTGCATAAAAGAAGTCAATCAGTTTGCGGGGGACAAAATAATGCCATACCTTCGCTTCCTTTTTGCTTAATTTTGATTCCGCGTCCTTGAGGTTTTCAATGCCTTTCCTAACCTCCAGCAGATGCTCTGTTGCGCCCTCGCACAATTCCTCGATAAAAAGCGGCTCGTCCTTGGAGCCGCGCCTGATAAAAAAAGGAAGATTCCCCGAAGGCAGCCATATCTTTGCTGCCAGCTCTTTTCCTTTCAGGTACCTCTTCAATTTCTGCGCCACAATCCCGTAATAAAGAAGGACATCGGTATGCTCATACGGATGAAGAATGTTTTTGCTCTTTTTTGCCAGGTCAGACAAACCCATAGAATCTATGAGGATTCGTGACTTTTTAAATGTTTTTAGTATTACTTATAAACTAGAAAAACATAATAACCGCTAAAATGTGCGGAATATCACCAAAATCCGGCAGGTTATTTGATGAATTAAAAGAATTAGATAAGTCAAAAGAAAAGGAGGCGTGTAAGCAACTGATTTTAGAAATTTTAAATGATTATCATTCTCTCGTAAAACACCCAGAATATAAAGCAAGCGACGGGAGTGAGGCCTGTATTTTAATCGATATTTATCAAAACTATAGAAACCTGGCATGGGAAAAAATAATTAACACATTTATTCTTATCGCACAAACATGCCCTCATTTTTATACTGATTTCTTCCAAAATGTTTCAGGTTATACTGTAAAAATTTTAGAAAATTCCAGCAAGCAACAAGAAAAGTATTTTCTAGACAAACTGGAAAAATCAGATAATTGTTATTTGTTGGCATTTGGTTGGGAAGGAACGTTTCATACAAAAAATAAGCGTTCAAAAAAATTTGGAGAGCTTTTCTCAAAATTTTGTGAAGAACACTTAAAAGGAGGCAGGGACTACAGAACTTCAGACTACTCCCATGTTTTAAGCAAAATTAAAAAATTTGATAACTTTTCTTAAAAATAATCCTCATAGCAGAAATTCCTGTTTTGCTCGAATGTGCATGTGCCTTTGTCTTCGATAAGGTTTCCCTCGAGAAATTCCTTGTACTTATTTACAAGCGAACAGCATTCCGTGCACCGCCTGAACTCTGTGCCTATTTCAATCTCAAAATTCTTTTCATCAATTTTAACCAGTTTGCAGGGGGTTGTGGCATTTTCATTGAACTCTCCGAAAATTGCTTCCATAAATTTATTGTCGGAGAAAACATCGGAAAGAGCCACCTGCAGGACGCATTTCTTGGGGGATTTGAAATTCACCACATTCTTTTTTATTTTGATGCATCTCTGGGTTCTGAGCTTCTCCTTGTTCTCCTCTGCCTGCTTTGCCAGCTGGCCCGGGAGCCTGATGCTTCCGTCAGGGTTGAATTCTACCATCTTTTCAGAAATTATACGTAAGCTCCTCTTTTTCCCTCAAGGCTCTTTCCTTTTTTGCAGGTCTCTTCCTGCTTCTTAAGTTCCCTTAGTGACTTGTAAAAGAAAAATCCAAGGATTGCAAATGTTATAACCGGCGAAAGCCAGCTTGGAAGCTCATGGCCGAATCCGTCTATGAGCATTATGACACCCAATGCAAGAATCGAGTACATTGCCCCGTTTTTGAGATATTTGTATTTTTTCACCCGGTCAATATTCCCCACCGTAAGCTGCCTTACAACCAAAGCCCCAATGCCGTTGCCAAGTATTATCAGCGGAACCGCGAGAGTGAAGGCAAAAGCCCCCAAAACACCGTCTATTGAAAATGTTGCATCAATAACCTCAAGATAAAGTATCTTGCTCCAGTCGCTCAATGAGGAGTCCTTGTGAAGCATCTCATGCTCTGAACGCTCGGCATTCTGCTTGAAACCGTGGGTTATGAAGAATGCTGTGGAACCGACAACTGCGCCAAAGGCAACCAGCGGGTTCATTTTCATTGCAAACCAGATAATAACCATGAGAATTACTGAGATTGTGGCGAAAAACCATACAGACTCCCTTTCAAAGAATCTCTCTACGTGAAGCCCATAGTTTTTCGGCTCCATGAAAAGCCAGTGAAAGAATAGGAAAAGGAGGAAAATCCCGCCGCCAAGCATTAGTATTGGCTTTGCGGCCTCTATTGAGCCGACAATTGATGGGTTTGAGCTGAATGTTGCAGTTAGAGAGCCAATGAAACCCAAACTCGGGTCAGTAAACCAGATTATGAGCCAGGGAAGGAGACCCCTTACGATAAAAACAGCAAACACCAGCCCCCAAATAAGGAACCATCTTTTAGCCTTATTGGACATTGTACCGAGGACTTCTGCATTAATTACCGCGTTGTCAACGCTGCTCACCACCTCAAACATGCAGAGGCCCAGTACGATAAGTATTAGTGTGAATATCTCCATGAGACCTTGCTAATCAGTTATATTTAAAAAATTTTCCATATTAAAGGTATGCTGGGGCGATGAGATAAACATATGATAACCAAAAATACCCCGCCGATAGAACTTCTACCAAAAACTGGCATTAACTACATAATTGAATTCTACTATGAGTTTAACCAGATAAAACAACTTCTGAGGCAGGGCTGGCTAAAGAGGGGGCTTCCCGAGGAAAAATGCGAAAGCGTGGGAGACCACATACTCGGAGTTTATTTTTTAGCCTTGATAATAAACAAGGAATATAACCTCGGTATGGACGACTACAAGCTAGCCCTCCTTTCACCGATTCATGATTTGCCGGAAGCAATTGAAGGCGATCCCACTCCTCACGACGGAATTCCCGAGAACGAGAAAATCAGAAGGGAAACCGAGGCAATGAGGCGTCTTTTCCGAAATTTTCATTCTCCAGAGAAGTATCTTGCACTTTGGGATGAATATGCCCGCCAGTCAACGCCTGAGGCAAGGTTTGTGCGCCAGGTTGACAAGCTCGAAATGGCGCTCCAGGCAAGCATCTATGAAAAGCAGTACGGCAAAGACCTTTCTGATTTTTTTGTCGATGTCCGGTCAAAGCTCCAGGAACCTGCACTTAAATCAATACTGGAAGAAATAATTACGCTTAGGGGGCGTTAACTTTTTTGCTTCAGTTTTTTCCTCAGCGCTCCTATAATCTCGCATTTCTTGCAGATGCTCCTTGCAGACGGCTCTCCGCAGATTTCGCAGGAGCCTACAACATCGTTGCTGTAGTTTGCCTTTTCCTTGTTTAGGGTGTCAAGAAAGAAATTCACAATATTGTGCTTCACCGACGGATGCTTTTTCTCAAATTCCTCCAGAAACGACCTGAAATTTCTCCGGTAGGCATCGACAGAGCAGGGGCACCTTTCGTAATTGACAGGGAATTCCATAAGCTTGGAATAAGCAGTTGTCTCCTTTTCTGTGCAGAGATAGAGCGGCTTGACTCGTTTCACAAAAGCGGAATTACCGCCGGTGCCTGTAATTGGCCCCTGCCTTCTTGCCAAAGCAACGTCATTCCTGAAAATGTTCATCAAAAATGCCTGGGCTTCATCATCAAGGGTATGGCCGGTTGCAACGGCATCAAATTTCATTTCCTTGGCATATTTGTTGATTAAATACCTTCTTAATACGCCGCAGACCATGCAGGAGGCAAATTTCTTTTCCTTTTTGCTTCCGTTTAAAATAGAAGTGATGTAGCAGAGCGAGTAGCCGAATTCCTCCTTGAACCCGACAACTTTTAAGGGTATTCTGTATTTCCCGCAAACACTCTTTAGATTTTCAAGATTCTGCTTTGTGTAGTTGCCTATGTAAGCATCGACAGTTATCCCAGTTACATTGTATTCGAGCTTTTTCAGGACATAAAGCAAAACAGTTGAATCCTTGCCTCCTGAAACAGCAACAGCGATTTTGTCCTTATGGATGAAGAGTTGGAATTTCCTTATTGTTTTCTGGACCTTTTCCTCAAAATACCTTTTGAAGTGCGCTTTGCAGAAACCTGAGCATAATTCTTCTTTTCCGCATTTGACGCATTTCATAACAGAAAAACCATTATAGAAGTTTATAAAGGCTTCGGCAGCTCAAACTCTTTCACAAAAACAAAGCGCAACTCATCATTGTCCATGTAAGAACCTGCATTCCTGAACCCCAATTTTTCATAGAACTTAATCAGTTTTTCCCTGCAGTCGAGCCACATGCCAGTTCTGCCCTTTCTGGCGCTCCACTTTTGGCAATTGTCAATTAAATTTCTGGCAACGCCCTGGTTTCTGTAGCCAGGATGCGAAGCTATCCCGGCAAGGCATGCATAATTTCTGATGCTATCGCCAATTATCTTGCGGGCCTCAGCATTACATTCTGAACAATTGATGCCTGCATAACCAATCATAGTATCATTTTCCGCAAGAAATATTTGCTGGTCTGGCAGGTATAAATAATGTATTACTCTGTCCTGAGCCCAATCTTCAGTCCTATTATCCGCAATCTGCATTAAACGCACAAGATTGGCTATATCGTTCTTGGTTGCATTTCTTATTCTCATGAGCAGGCAAGCTAACAAAGATTTTTAAAATTTGCTATTATATATCTAAGTATGAAACTTTTGGTAAGAAAATTATGGTTTCCGTTTAGCGTGGAAGAGAGTATTGATGCCCTTTTCAAAATACCGCAGGTTGGAGAAGTATTTAATGAGGACTGGGCTTATGATGGGGAGATGATACCAAGGGGGTTTAAGCTTGGTCCCCTATACTGGTCCGCGGACAAAATTCTTGAAAAAATGCCTTTTTCTGAAACAGATATCTATCTTGTGATAACCTCTACAGACATCAAACGGGACAAGGACTACATTGACCCAAAGTATGATGAAACAGTCCATAGAGTCCATGGCATGGGGAAAAACAGAAAAGCGCTTGCAACAAACTGCTCTTTTATCGGGGGAGATAAAATTAAAATTTTTAATCCAAATTATGTTGATTTCAATGCAATTGTATTCGGTGAAATAGGCCATGCGCTTGGGCTTGACCACCATGAATTTGACCCATCCAACCCATGCAATATGTCTCATAGCGACAGGCCACGTGCTGAGTGGACACATTTAGAAGATATCCGTTTCTGCAGCAATTGTTACCAGAAAATTAGATAATCCCGTTCATCCCAACCTTTTTAAAATCTCTTATCATACTGTCAGCGTGACAGAAAACTGCGACTGCTGTGAAAGCGCCCATGATTTCTTTGAAGGACTTAGGGGCCCGAATTATAGTAAAACCGGTCTACTGCTCGTTTTGCACCATTCAGATTTCCGGGCTTTGACTCCAACACTGCCCGGATTTGACAAGTATGAAACTACACTTTGGCAAACTGCAACAGGCATATTTCTCAGCAAAATACTAAATTTTTGCCATCTTTCGCCTGATGATGTTTACATAACTAATTTAGTCAAATGCATTTTTGACAGGAAGCTGAAGCCTTCAGACTATGATACTTGCAAATTGTTGCTGACAGAACAAATGTATGATGCTAGTACAAGGGCAATAATGCTGTTTGGACAAAAGCCTGCACAAAGCGTACTCTGCGAAAAAAGACTTGAGGATGTTTTGCATAAACCGACTACCTGGTTTGACAAACCAATAATGGCATTAAACCACCCTTCAGCGCCCTGGCTGAGGTCTGAAGAGTGGGCAATAAAAGAATACGAAGCTGCGAAGAAACTTCTTGAAATCGCAAATATAACACGCTGAAATTGCTATTGAGTTATATTCCTCACTGTCTTGTATATAGATAAACATTTTAACAACCCCAGCTAACTAAATCATGCTATACGCCCCTCCCAAGCCCTGGAGCCAGGAGGGTTCTGGCCACCTCAAATATTCTGTGGCAAAAACAGCTGTTATTCGTCTTGACGGCCTTGCTTTCCTTGTCCAGCAGCAGGTAAAGGATTTCAAATATCCATATTATTATACGGTTATACGCGGGATTGTAACTGCGCCCAATCCAGTGCCTGACTGCAACGGCGGGGGAACTCTGTATGAACTTGCTCCTGCCGACCCAAAGTACAAAGCTGACCTTGAGGGCCTGCTAAGAGAACATAATTTTAAAGGGCACTTGGAGTTCAGTCGATTTCTTTCCTGACAATAAGAAGGTTTTTAAGTTTTTCTGCATTAGGATAATATGAGGGCAGGAGAGTAAAATGGATAAACAATTTGATGGTATTGATAATGCATTGAAAGATGGCTGCAAACTATTCATGTTCTGCGCATCACCCCATAACAAAGTCAGGGATGTTCAGTTCAGAGATCCTGACGAAAGGTTAATTGTCTCGGTTGGAGCACCAGACCTTATTACTGCATTGAATTTGGCTTCAGAGATTTACCTCATCGGGTACAAATATGTAAAAGGCAATTCAGGATCTCCAACCCCTCTGGATCAAGTTGATAGTTGGGTTTTAAGCATGCAGGAAGTTCATGGAAGGTACAGAGATGGAAAAGTATGCCTTAATGCAATATCCATCAATACTGATGGAATAGTTGCTTCTGCAGAAGGACCTACATTTGAAGAAGCATATTCCAAATTGGATGGCCTGCTTGCAAACCAAAAATAATCAATCTATTTCTTTTTTTACTTTAATTAATAAATTCACAAATACTTCACATAAACTTTGAAGAATTTCTCAAATGTCTGCTCAAATTTCTCTACCAAGAATCTCTCCAATTTAGGAGCATGCCCTCCATCAAAGGATTCCAGAGCAGAGAAATATGCCTGCCTTGATGTCTTCCTTATTATCAAAGGGGGGTAGTTATTATCAATCAGTATTGCATTTGCCAGAACCCTGCCAACCCGCCCATTTCCGTCCTCAAATGGATGTATCTTCTCAAACTTTCCGTGAAATATGGCTGCAATTTTAAGGGGGTGCATTTTTCCTTTTGCAGAATTGTACCATTCAACAAGTCGTTTCATTTCAACATAAACCATCTCGGGAGGGGTTGTCTCAACATTTCTCATAAGCAGGAAATTAGGCATTTTCTTAAAGCTGAGACTAACCCCCGTATCCTTCATTAAAACTGCATGTATTTTTACTATGTCCTTCAGACTTATCTTTATTTTGCCCCGGAACAAAAGCGCATTTGCAATTCTTGTATTTCTTGTTTCATAAATCTCTCTAAGGTCTTTGCCTTTAGGCATCATATTTTCAGAAAGAAAGAGGGTAACATCCTTAAGTGTCAGTGAATTTCCTTCTATGGCGTTTGATTCATATGTAAAATTAACTGTAAACCTGTCAAGAACATCGCTAATTTGCTTTTTTGTCAGTTTCCTGAGAATCTCCTTATACTCGACCCGGTAACTCTCTATTTTAACTATTTTCCTCTCATCAAGCACATCATCTTTTTTATATCGGGCGATGGCGAGTTTTTTATATGCATCTAATTCTTTCTCCCTGAAATACGCAGATACTTCCTTCCGTCTAGCATCTTCCTTATTTTTAATCAGCTTGGAGATTTTCTTTATTTTTCCGTCTACCCTGAAAGAGTATTCAGCATACAAATAGCGCTTTCCCTTTATTTTTTTAATTTTAACACTTACCATGAATACAGTTACCCCTACAGATATTTAAATCTATCGTTTTTGTAGGGGTAACTAATCAATCTCCTTCCGGACCTTGCACAGGAATTTCGCAATCTCGTCTTCCCAGTACTTCGGAACCGGATGTGAGCAGAAGTCATTGAGCCATTTGACAAAATTATCACTAAACCCCTTTCTCTCGCCGTCAATCAATCTGTTTACATCATAGACAATCAATTCCCCCAAATCCCCTTTAAGTCTTGCTTTATTTAACTGCCACCGCAATTTGTCTTTTTCAGAAACCTCAATCTTCTCTTTCTCCTTTTCCTGCCTTCTCCAGAATTTGTTGTAGTCAATCGTGAATCCGTCACCGATGTCAATTTCTTTTGCTTTCTTGTCCCCGATTTTTGTACCGATTTTGGCAAGCACCATCTGATGCATCCTCCTCATGAATTCCATTTTGTCTTCAATCCTGAGCAAATCAACATATCCCTGCATGACAAGATTCAATGCAAACGGCGAGGGAATTGTTGTGCTTATTTCTTTTACCTTTATCTTATTGTCCTCGATCATCTCTATAACCCGCTTTGCGTTGTCAATGTCCATCAAATCCTCCAAAACTTCCCTTCTTGCCTCTTTCAGGACAGAAAAATTATTGCTTATCCTTCTGACAGCAGTGAGAAGTATCATAGAACTGACCTGCTGCCTTCCGACTCTCTTCGCTTCACCTTTGTAAATCCTAAGAATCATAAGCGCCCTTGTGGCGCAGTGCCTGAATCTCCTTTTCAAAACCTCTGTGTTTTCAATCGCATTGTCAAGAATCCCCTTTATCTCCTTTGCATTAAGCATCTCCAGCGCTTTTACTGCATCAAAGCCGCTCTTGGAAGCAACATAAAACCCGTTGTCATTTATCCCAACTTCAACATCCCGGTGCTGGGCCCTTGCGATTGCATAGGCAACTGCTCTTGAAAGCGCATCATTCACCCTCCTCCCATAGAGCGCATGGAAAATTGCATAGTGCTTCCCGTCCTCGGTGTAATTTTCAACAATTAATTTCTTCTCGCTCGGAATCTCACCGCAATAAAGGAACTGCTCATTGAAATACTCATAGATTGAGTTGGCGGCATTGTCATCAACATAAAGGAATTCGTTTATGAATTTTATAACATCCTGCTTAAGTTCATGGCTTTTCAGCTTCTCTTCCATCAGTTTCCTGAACCTGCCAATCTCATTTGCCAGGTCAAACGAAAGCGGGAGCATCTCAGAGAACCAGGATGGAACAGTTGGCTTCCTGCCGATGACTGATTCAACCTGGGCAGTCATTCCCCTTGCAAAATTGAATCTGTAGGTGTCGCCTCCCAAAACAAAAATATCCCCCTTTTTCAGCTTCTCAAGAAATGCTTCATCAATGGAGCCGATTATCTGCTCGCCAATTTTGACGGAAACAGAAGTCTCCTCAGGAATTGTGCCGATGTTTGTCATGTAAATTACACGGCTCATCTTGCCCTTCCTGCCAATCATGCCCGTGCTTTCATCATACCAGATTTTTGAATAGATGTGCCGGTCTTCCAAAGAGATGTATTTTCCTGCAAGGTAATCAATAACTTCCCCGAAATCCTTTCTCTGCAATGTCGCATAGCAGTAGCTTTTTCTTATTGTTTTGTAAACATCCTCAATATTCTGGTTTCCTTCAAGAGCAATCCCGTCAATCTGCTGGGCCAGAACATCAAGGCAGTTTTTAGGAATATGAACTTTGTCAATCTTTTTTTCTATTGCACTTTTCAAAAGAACAGAGCATTCAATCAAATCATCCCTGTCCAATACGACAATCCTGCCCTTTGTTGTCGAGTGAAGCTGGTGGCCCGACCTTCCGACTCTCTGCAGCGCCCTTGATACGGACTTCGGGGAGCCGAGGAGAATTACCAAGTCTATAAAGCCAATATCAATCCCCAGTTCAAGCGAGGTTGAGCAGACAACGCATTTCAGCTTTCCGTCCCTGAGACTCTGCTCTATTTTTCTCCGGTGGGTTTTTGAGAGAGAGCCATGATGCGCTCCGATATTCTCTGTATAATTTTTAGGGTATTTTTCCTTCAGGTGATGCACAACCCTTTCTGTTGCAGCACGGGTGTTTGTGAAAATCAGGGTTGTCTTGTGCGCCTGGATTAGTTTGTCAAGCAGCTCATACAATTTGTCATTGAGATATTCCGCGCCGACGTCAGCAAGATTCCTCACCGGGCTGAGCACTTTCATGTCCAGATTTTTCAGGAACTGGACATCAACAATCTTGCAGTTTCTGTCTGTCCCGACCAGGAACTTCGCTATTTCCTCAAGCGGCGCCACTGTTGCGCTTAACCCTACTCTTGCAAATTCGCAGATTCTCTGCATTCTCTCAAGAGTCAATGAAAGATGAACTCCCCTCTTGTTTTCAGCCAGCGCATGGATTTCGTCGATAATAACCCATTCAACTGCCTTGAGATGCTCCCTGAATTTCAGGGAGGTTATCATTATTGCCAGAGATTCAGGAGTTGTTATCAGAATGTGGGGAGATTTTTTCAGCATGGCCGCTTTTTCAGAGGCAGTTGTGTCCCCTGTCCTGACGCCAACCCTTATTC
Organism: uncultured archaeon; assembly: GCA_903904885.1. Lineage (GTDB taxonomy): Archaea > Nanobdellota > Nanobdellia > Woesearchaeales > CAIVOO01 > CAIVED01. The sequence goes on from CAIVED010000037.1 coordinate 41,556, forward strand.
CAAGTTTTTTGCCTGCAAGCTTTTCTATCTCCTGGAGGGGGCTTAGGAGATTTACCTGTATGTCATAATTCAACGCCTTAAGCGGAGAGATGTAAACAGCGTAAACCTTGTCTTCCAATATCCCTTTTTGTGACAGGTCAACAAGCTCGTTCAATATTGACAAAAATCCTGTCAATGTCTTGGTTGCCCCTGTGGGAGCGCTCACAAGGATGTTCTCCCTGCTGTGAATTGGCATAACCCCATACAGCTGGGGAATCGAGAACTTCGGGAATTTCGAGAAAAACCACTGCTTTACGAGGGGATTGAGTATATTAATTAGGTCTTCCGGCCTTTCCGGTTCCTTTTTGTAGATTAGTTTTTCCATTATAAATGCTCATTCACCCCAGAACTTGATGCCTGGATAACGTCTGAAGTCATATATAAAGCTTTTGGTGAAGGGTATTTAAATTTTAACGGTATTATGGCGCCATGAGATACCTGAATTTGGACATTCTCCGAGAAGAACAAACACCCAATAATTTCCCTGTTTTCTTTCGAGTGGTTAGAGGAGCAACAGATTGCAACATTCACCGCAGGGTTATAAAATCCATTGATATGGACGGCAGGGATTTTTTCAGAAAAGGCAACTCCATAAGAGCATTGTTCCTGAAGCTTTTCGCGGCAACGGCCTATGAGCTGGAGGGCTACGACAGGGAAGCAGCAGTTTGCTATGATTACGCAGCCAAAAGCGCAGATGCACTGGAGTTTAGAATGGAACGAGGGGAAATGCTCAAGTGCTGCGCCTATCGCTATCTGGCTGTCTGCCCCCCCGACTTCTTGAACGCAGGGTTTGCATTTCTCAAGGCAAGCACCTGCGAAGAGGAAAGGCTTAAAATTTTCAGGGATCTCAAGCGCGCAGAGCACAGCTTTGCCTGCGCAGGCAGGGACATTGAAAGAGACAGCTCGGTTGCTAATTTATACCAGCAAATTCTGCAGGAGATAAAAGCCCCAACGCTCAATGAAGAATTTCTTGGAGATGTGAGAAAAAGCCTGGAATGTGAAAACCTGGAGGTTCTGATTTCAGAGGTGCTTTTCGCAAGAAAATCAGAACTGGGCAGATGCCGCATTGACCAGCTGAGAGAGAAGAGCAAAAAAACCAAAAACCGCCCTCCGTCCTACGGCAACATTTTAATCAGTGCTCTCGCAGGGAGGGGGTACGAACTTCTGCCTCCTTCAGAAATAAAAAATTTTTTTGCAGCAGAGGCCTATGAGCAAGCAGCTGCCTGCGCCGGGGAGCTTAACTTAATGTATCACTGTGTTGACCTTTCTGTGAGGGCTGCCCGGAACTTCCGGACGGCAGGCAAAAAGGGCAAGGCAGCCCAGGCACTGAGACAGGCAAGCCAGTACAGCAGGCCTGTTTTCCGGGAGGGTCTTGCCAAAATGGCAGATTCTCTGAGACAGCCAAAACCTTTATAAATGACCTGTTTTTCACAAATGCAGGGTTTAGCGGTTCTAGGGGTTGCAGAACAGATAAAGGTGTAAAAAAATATGTCAAATGCTTACGATGTAAACACAAATGATTTGATAGACGCTGTTGCTGAAAAGCTGGAGAAGATGCCTGACATGAAGCCGCCTGCATGGGCGAGCATTGTAAAAACAGGCATCCACAAAGAAAGGCCGCCTGCAAACCCGAACTGGTGGTTTGTGAGGGCAGCGGCAATACTGAGGCAGATTTACATTCTTGGGCCCATAGGAACCTCAAAACTGAGGACCAAATTCGGCGGCGCCCAGAACAGGGGATATGCCCCTGAGCGATTCAAGAAGGCTTCGGGCAACATAATCAGGAAAATACTGCAGCAGCTTGAGAAATCAGGCCTCTCGGTCCAGACCACAAAGAAAGGCCACAAGGGCAGGTTTGTCACGGCAAAAGGAAAATCATTGCTTGATAAGACTGCTTCGGAAATTGCAAAATCGCAGAAGAAGGAATAAAAATGTCAAGATACATCCATCCAAGCAGGAAAAAAAGGCTGGCAAAGGCAGGAACGCAGACCAAGTGGGCGCCTTTCTGGCTTATTCCTAAGATCTTCGGCAAGGGAAGAAAGGTTCATCCTTCCAGGATAACCAAAGTAAAGAGAAGCTGGAGAAGAAGAAAGACAAGGGCATAAAAATGATTGAAAGAACATACAACATACCATTGAGAAGAGAATTTCTGAGGTCTCCAAGATACCGAAGGGCAAAGAGGGCAGGCATTGCTCTCAGGACATTTCTCGAGAGGCACATGAAGTCAGAGGAAGTTTACATAGGCAAAAGGCTGAATGAGAAAATCTGGGAGCACGGGATCAAAAACCCACCCCATCATGTTAAAGTTGATGTTGTTAAGGAAGACGACGGCAAGGTTTACGCCGAGCTTTCAGGCTTCAAGTATGAAAAGCCAATTGTTGAGGAAGAGAAAAAGAAGGGAAAGGCTGAAGTGAAAAAAGAAGCCAAAAAGGGAGAGGAAGTCATCAAGGAAGAGCTTGAAAAGTTGGAAGAGAAGACAGAAAAAATAAAAGAAACAAAAGAAAAGAAAGGCGAAGAAAAGGAAAAGAAGCTCGAGAACCTCTCAAAGCATGAAGGCAAAATACCATCTCCCAGGGGAAAAACAGTTGTTGAAATGACCGAGAAAAAGAGAAAGGAAAGGTCAGCTAGTTCTTCTTAATTTTTGTTGCTTCGTATAATTGATTTAGGCTTATTGAATAAGAATGTCCGCCCAGTTTTACGATTTTATCTTTAGCTAACGCAACCAAAATTAGGCATTGCCTCTGTTTATTCTCTACAGGAAAAATTTTTCCCAGCTCGGCATATTTCAATATTTCCCTGCCTGTGCTATCAAGGCCGAGCAGGGAATCAGATGTTATCAAAGTCAAAGAATATGCTCCGTTGACAAAACTGTCCCGGTCATCATAATTTGCCCTTGCGCTTATTGAGTAAACATGGCCAGGCTGTTGGCACTGCAATATGCGCGTCCTGCGGAAGGAGTTGAAATCTGAATTTCTGCCTGCAGGAACAATATCGCTAAATGGTATTACCAACCCCGTTTTTAGGTCAGCTTCGTCATACTCCGAAACAAGCCTGAATCCGAGCTCATTTGCGAGCTCTTCCACCAGGCCAAAGAATCTGGGGCTGCTTTTTTGCTCTTCAATCAGCCTGATTCTCTCCTCAACAGTCAGAGACTTTGCCATATCCGGGGAATAAATTAAATTCTATTTAAAATCCTTCAGAAACGTTTAAAAAGAGTCATTCAAGGGCAAGCATCGCAAACATGAGCGCTATCCCCAAAACGAAGAATAAAAGCTGGAGCAGTGAGCGTGACAGTTGCGGGGATTCGCAAACGTCTTTATGAAGTTCAGGTATCAAATCTGTCCCTGCAATGTAAATGAACCCGCCGGCTGCCAGGGGCAGGAAGAACAGTTTAATGTTTTCGGAGTAGGCGCCCAATATCAGACCAACAACCGCTCCCAAAACCGCTGTAAGCGCTGAAAGCATGTTGAACAAAAGCGCCCTTTTCTTTGCGAAACCTGCATGAATCAAAACTCCGAAATCGCCAAGCTCCTGCGGGATTTCATGGGCTATGACCGCAATGGTTGTGGTAATTCCGATAGGTATGCTGATTAAATAAGATGCTGCAACAATAAGCCCGTCAATGAAATTATGGACTCCGTCCCCCACAAGGTTGAGGATTCCGACAGGATGGATATGGTTCTTTTCTGTCGGCATGTGGCAGTGCCTCCAATGGATTACCTTTTCCATTATGAAGAATATTATTATGCCTGAAAGTACCCCTGCTGATACCATCATAGGCGTGCTAAGCTTAAATGATTCCGGCAAAATATGGATGAACGCGTCCCCGAACAATGCCCCTGCAGAAAAGCTGACGAAGTAAATAATTATTTTTTTCAAAGTATTTTCTTTCAATGACAAAGCAAAAACGCCAATGAGAGAAATCAGGCTTACAATTACGACGCTGATGAGTGTGTAGAGCCAGAGGGTTAACATTTCTTTATTGTTTCAATTTTGGTTTATAAGCCTATCGGACAGTTTCATTCTGCCAGTATTCTCTTAGGGATTTTATTTTACCTTTGGATATTTCCATTATTGCAACCTCTTTCATGTGTATTTTTTCTTTTTTCCGTTTGTTGAAGAATCTGGCATCCCATTCTGCAATTACTATGCTGCCATCAATGTAAAAATTCAGCAGTTTGAATTTTATGTCCTTTTGCTCATTGACAACCTTGTAAGTCCAATATTTTCTTATCTGCTTATGCCCAATATATGGCTTTTTCAAAACACGCTCATGGTAAATTGCATTTTTCGTGAAAATAGAGAGAATTTTGTCAGGGTCCTGCTCAACCCACGCTTCGCCGTAGATTTTTAGAAGTTTTGAAATCGTTTTTCTATCAATCATCTCACATCCTCGGCATCTTGGCTCCCATCCTTTTCATCATCTTATCCATGTTGCCGCCCTTCATCATCTTCACCATTTTCTTTGACTGCTTGTACTGCTTCAGCAAATCCCGCACTTCCGACGCAGGCATTCCGGAGCCCTTTGCAATCCTTTCAATTCTTGTGCCGGTTATTTCCTCAGGATTTTCCAGTTCATACTGTGTGCAGGAATCCATTATGAATTTCCATTTTTTCAGCTTTCCTTCCTGCACCTGCAATGCCTCTTTTGGCATTTTTATCTGAGAGAAGCCGGGAATCAGTTCAACCACTTTTGATAGCGGGCCCATCTTGCCCATTGCCTGCAGTTGGTCGTACAAGTCAACAAGATTAAACTCGCCCCTAAGCATTTTCTTGCTCAAATCTTCTGCTTTCTCCTCGGGAATTGCTTCTTTAACTTTTTCAAGAAGGGTTTCCAGATCTCCCATTCCGATAATTCGGCCCACAAACCTCTTTGGGTCAAACATCTCGAAATCGTCAACTTTCTCGCCAACGCCGATGAATTTTACCTTTGCGCCTGTAACAGAGCATGCAGCAAGCGCGCCGCCGCCCTTTGCAGTCCCGTCCAGTTTTGTTATAATAACACCATTAACACCGCAGGCATCATGGAAAGCCTGGGCCTGCTTTTCAGCGCCCTGGCCAACATCTGCGCCTATGACAAGCATTCTCTCGTCGGCATTTACCGCTTTCCCGATTTTGTTCAGTTCCTTGATTAAATCATCAGAAAGCGCATCCCTTCCGGCAGTATCATAAATTATAACATCAAATTTCTTCAGCTCGCTGTCAAATTCCTTCAGGATTTTCAGCGGGTCTTTCTGCTTCGGGTTGCCGAAAACAGCGGCGTTGATACTTTTCCCCACCTGGAACAGTTGCTCATAGGCCGCAGGCCTCCAGACATCCAAACCCACAAGCGCAACCTTGTGGCCCCGCTTCATAAAATATTTTGCCAGCTTGCCTGCGGTTGTTGTCTTCCCGTTTCCGAACAGGCCAACAAGCATTATTTTGTATGGCTTCTTTTTTACCTCGATTTTTGCAGGCTCTTCGCCGAGAAATTTGACCAGCTCATCATAGACAATCTTTACCAGATGCTCTTTCTTGGAAATGCCCGGCAAATCCTTCTCTGCCATTGCCTTTTCCTTTATTGATTTTGTAAGGTCAAAAACAAGCTTGACATTGACATCGCTCTGGAGAAGCGCCCTCTGAATGTCTTTCACAAGCTCGTTTATCAGCTTTTCATCTACAAAAACTGCCTTGGCAATCTTGTCAAAGGTTCCCTTTATGCTTTCCCCCAGTTTTTCAAGGACCATGGCAAAAGACAAAGAAAAAGGGTTTATAAAACTTCTCCTGGCGGCAACTACTCTTTGACGCTAATAACATCATATATCCTAATCGGCTTCACCTTGCCCTTGACAGTTATTTCTCCCAGGCTTCTGGCCTTTATTTTATCGCTGATTCGTTGGTATGTTTCTTCGGAAATGATAACCTGCCCTGCCTCTGCCTTGCTGCAGAGCCTTGACGCTGTGTTGACAGTATCTCCTATGGCAGTGTAGCTTGCCATTTGAACTGAGCCCATGCTGCCGATGACAGCCACTCCAGAATTTATGCCTATGCCCATTCCCACTTTTTTCTTCTTGCCTTTCTGCATATCAACTATTTTGTCCCGCATTTTTACCGCAGCCTTTACCGCATTAAGGCAGTGGTTTTTGTCAGCCAGGGGAGCTCCGAATATGGCCATGATGCAGTCCCCTATGTACTTGTCAAGGGTCCCTTTGTTTTCAAAAATAGGCTCGGTCATTCCCCCAAGATATTTGTTCAGCATGGCAACAACTTCATGGGGCTTCATGTTTTCAGACATTGAAGTAAACCCTCTTATGTCCGCAAAAATCACTGTTACGTCCTTTTCCTCCCCATTCAGGTCAATCCTGTCGCTTTTTGTTTTTGAAAGAATCTCATTGACAACATCCTTTGATACATATTTGCTGAAAATCGACTTTATTCTCCTTCTCTCTTTTCCCTCGGAGAAATAAAAAAGGATTGTTATCCCGACATAGGTTATCGCTATTGCAAGGAATGGGTAAACAATGTTCATTATTATGCCTTTGTCAAATGAATAGACTGCTAAAAATAAATAGCCGACAAACAATGCTGCGGAAAGCACAGTGGCTGTTAAAAATCTCAGGCAGCAAAGGAGAAGTGCAGTTATGGCCGCAAGCGCGAGGATTACAGCCAACGCGCTGAGATTTCCCTGCCGGTTTAGAAATCTCTTTGTCAGAAGAGTCTGTATGGCCGAAGCGTGAACCTCAACCCCTACCATGGGCCTGTCCTGGGAAGTTGGAACGAAAAAATCATCATGCAAATCAGGGGCAGTTGCGCCTATCAGCACAATCTTGTTTTTGAAATCAATATCGCTCCTGCCGTAATAAACATCCGCAAATGAAACTGTCCTGAAGGTCTTTGGCGGCCCTATGAAATTTATTATGAACCTGTCAAAACCATAGGTTATGTTTTTGTCAAGGTATTTCTGCACTATTTTGAGCGCAAAGCTTTGGCTGCTTCCGACAGTAAGCGGGGCTATTCTTGCTATCCCGTCGCTGTCAGCAAAAATATTGATGAAGCCTGTATCGCTCCTGTTTTCCAGCTCTGCTATGGGCTTCAGAATTTTCCCCGAGACCGATGTCCCGTTTTTTTTATCGAAATCTGCAAATTCTATCGGTATGACTGCGTTCAGCCTTGAAAGCGCATTCCCAAGCTCGGCATCAGCTTTTTTATCGTATGGCTCGAAGAATGCAACATCCACACCTATAACCTTGCTTTCGTTCAGCAGTGGAAGGGCTTTGGCAAAAACCTCCCTGGGCCAGGGCCACCGGCCTATCTCCTGCAAACTATTGTCATCAATTGCTATTATGATTATATTGCTGAGGGGAGCCTTGGCAGTGTAAAGCGAGTCAGAAAGCTTGTACTCCCAGCCCAGGAAAACCCCTGCGGAGAACAGGGATGCAAGAATGATGAATGCGGCCAGCGCAACTGCCAGGGAATAAAGTAATTTGCTTCTCATTTCATCTGGGCAAGCCTGGCGTCAATAATCTCAAGCTTTTTGTTAAGCTCTACTATTTTCTCAGTTATTTTCCTTATCTTTGCGAGCCACATTGTTTTCACAGGGATTTTCCGCTCAACCTCATTAAGGTCCACCTTGCCGGTGTTCACATCATCTATGAACTGGCTTATGTTTTCATCGGTAAGATTGTTCCGCTTCTTTATTATCCCAATCAGGAATTTTTTCTTTGCCAACTCCCTCATCTGGAGCTGCTCAAGAATTGATATTGCCTTTTCTATCCTTCCCCTTGCAAACATCAGCATTCCCCTTGAGATGTTTCCCTCTGAAACCGCACCATTTTTCACAAAGCATGAACGGAATTCTGTGATGCTCCTGAAATCGGTTTTTCCGATTGCACCGCACTGCACTGTGCCGTCGTCAACATCAATCTGGTCGCCACCCTGGGAAACATTCACCCCGAAGCCGGTTCCTCTCACGGTTGCAACGCTGTTCGGCGTTTCAACAGTGTACTCCCTTGTGCCGGTCAGCTTGTTAACCCTGTTCCATGTCTCGCCTGATTTCTGGTTAACTTTTACCTGGCTGGCAACAAGCTGAGCGAGCTCAACCTCTGTATTTGGAGAAAGCTCCATGACATCGCTTTCATAGAAAACAATCGATGCCTGGCTGTCACTAAGAGTTTTGATGCCGTAATTCTTCCCCAGCTCCATCTGGTCGGTTGCAGCCTGCCATCCGCTTCCTGCATTTACCTGGACATTCCCGGATTCAATGTTTAGGTATGCAACTGTTTCCGGGCTGCCTGTGAAATAGAAATATGCGCCGATGCCTGCTGCAGCAAGAACAGCTACTATGATTAAAGATATGTAGACCCCCTTCATGATAGTGGAAGGTATTGGTTTGTTTATAAAGTTTTTTATAGGAATATAATGCGGGGGAGGAGATTCGAACTCCCGGACCCACTAAGGGACAGGATGGCTTAAAGCCGCCAATTCAGTATTGGCTGCCCCATTTCTTAAGTCCTGCGCGTTTGACCAGACTTCGCTACCCCCGCATAAAGGGCATTCTTAATAGAATTTGGGAGTTTTAAAAAGGTTTTGATTATCTGTGTTATTTCTCCAATTCCTGCGAGCAAAAACCCATTTTCTGGTTCTTGCATTACAACTAATGTTGGTTCGGCTTCTTCTGCTCAATTGCCATGCAAGAAATAAATATTATTTCTTTTTAGCGAACTGGCTCTTCTTCCACACAGGAGCGTACAATTTATGCACTTCTTTTGAATACTTGTCAATCGCTTTCCTTACCTTCTGGTCTCTGATTGGGTCGTCCGCCCCGGGATGGGTCGGATACAGATTGAATTTCTTCTCCATTTCCCGGCTGACTTCAGGATGGTCTATCCACTGGCAGGGCAAAAATAAATTTTCATGGTAGGGCTGCCTCGCCCTCAGCGCCTTGAAGTAATCGGAATTCAAAACGTCTTTCAATGATTTGTTTTTGATGTTGTCAACCGCCATGTGGGTGAATATGCAGGGCTCCACGTCCCCTTTTGATGTGATGTGAACATACTCTTTTCCTGCGATGCAGCCGCCGACCCAGGGCGCATCGTTCCAGAAATCCACTATGAATATCGGCTTTGTTTCCCTGAGTTTCAAATCCCGGTTGTACAAATGCAGCCTCTGCTTCGGCGTCGGCATTAGTTTCGGGTCCGGCTTTGCGCCCACAGGCATGTAAAGGAAAAACCATCCGAGATAGGCCCCTTTTTCAATCAGGAAATTGACAAACCTGTCGCTGCTGATTTCCTCTGCATTTTTGCTTGTGACCGCCGATGAAAACCCGAATGGAATTTTGTTTCTCTTCAAAATAGCCATGGCATTCATTATTTTTTTGTAAACTCCCCTGCCTCTCCTTTCATCTGTCCTTTTTTCAAATCCCTCTATGCTGAGAATCGGCAGGGCATTTCCTGTCTTCAGCAGTTTTTTTGCAACATCCTCGGTAATGAGGGTGCTGTTGGTGTAAACCTGGAAAAAAACATCTTTGTGCTTCTCAAGAATCCTGAACAGATGCGGCCAGACAAATGGTTCCCCGCCGAGAAATGTGAAAAACGCAACCCCCATTTTTTTGCCTTCTCTTACTATCCTGTCAACAACCTCAAAAGGCAAATCATCTTCTCTTGCGTATTTCATTGCATAGCAGCCGACGCATTTCAGGTTGCATCTCATGGTCGGGCTTATCAAAACAGTTGTTGGAACAGTGCCGCCTTTTTTGAACTCCCTGTTCCTTTTTTTGTAATTCATCACCAGGCCCTGGACAATGAGGTTTTCTATCAGCTTTTCCTTGTAAATCGGAGCAACATTGTCAAGTATTCTTCTTATCAGCTTGTAGCCGACAGTATTCTTTTCAATCATCTCCCTTACGCTGATTATCGCATCCTTGCTTGCCGCAGTGCTGAACTTTTCGAGAAACCGTGTTATATTTATCAGGGTTTTATCAGAAACATTTGTTGCCTTTTTCAGAACAGCAGTTATTGCCTTCTTTTTTATGTAGTTTATTACCATTTTTGGGGTTGATTTATTTATTATTTATAAATATTATTGCCTGACCAGCTTATACTATTTATATTTTTCAGTACTTGTAAAGGTTTAGGAACGACTTTATCTGGGTTGAAAGCTCGCTTACCTCCCCTCTAAGGGTTGACAAAAACTTGTCTGTGTAGATTTTATAGAAATACTTGTCAACAATCAGCCTCAGGAAATAAATTCCGGCCTTGGTGTGCCATGCCTCCTCGTAGTCTGTCAACAGCCAGGCGTCGAAGGTTACTGTTACCCTGCCCTCATGCATTTTTTTCTTCTCGCCGTCAATCTCCACAACGGTTTCCTTCAGGCCCTCCATCTGTATGTGTATTGATATTACAAACTTGACATAGTCACTTTCCTTCCTTGCAGGCTCCAGCTTCAGCTCTATGTATTTGCCTTCGGGCTTTACGTACTCTATGCTCTCCTTCTCGGTCTTGTCATAGTTGTGCTTCTTCTGCCAGTCGTCAAGAATCTTGTAGAGCTCAAATACATTGAAAAGCCCTTCATAGCTTACAACCATCCCGCTTACTGCAATGTTTCTCTCTGCCATTTTGTTACCAGGCCGAATAGGCCGTTTCCATGTTCAGCGCCTTTTTGATTTGCGTATGCAGGCCATAGGCCTCTGCAACAAGATTCCCAGTCCAGAGGATTATTATTTTCTTTCTCCAGAGGGTGAACCTTATCAGGTTAAAAAGGCGCCTGTTCCACTCCGACTTGTCGAACTTTGAGCTGTAGTCAAGCACCACGTTGAATGATATGGTTATCAGCAATCTCCCTTTATTTATCTTTTGCTTTTTTCCCCCAATGACCGCCTCAACTTCAACAAGATTCCATGTTTTCAGCTCGACCTCAAGGTCGTATCTCATGAACTCGCTGGTTTTCCTGTTGGCCTTTATGCCAAGCTCAACCTCAGTGCCTGTGCCCGTCATCTTGTGCTTGTATGTTTCAACAACCTCATACTGCATCTTCTTGAACCAGTTATGGATGATCAGGTAAACCTTTTCATAGTCAAATTCGCCAGAATACCTTATCTCGCCAAGGACATCGCCTACCTTATCGCCCCTTTTTGAAACAACCATGGGCTTTTTAATGGTATTTCGTTTATAAACGTTTCTGAGAATTAAATAATGCCTGCTCCTCCTTGAGGAGATTAATCTTTCTTTCCCATTCCCTCAGCTCTATCTTGTCTGCAAGGAATTCAAACAGCTGCGGCTGGAGCTTGAGGATGTCTTTTCCTGTCAGGAAACCGACCAGCGCCTTCTTGCTCATCACAGGAAGGTGCCTTATGTTCTTGTCCCTCATTAGGATTATTGCGTCATAAATGTCCTTCTCAGGCGCGATTGTCGGGAAATCCGTCTCAGCAATTTCGCTCGCCAGAATCCTGGAAGGGTCCTTCTCCTCTGCGACAACCTTTCTTACAATGTCTTTTTCTGTCAAAAGCCCCACGAACTGGTTTGACTTCTTGACAATCAGGGTGCTGACGTGGCTCTCTGCCATTATCTCGGCGCATTTTGCTATTGTAATGTTGTATTCCACCGAAATCGGCCTCTGGGTCATGGCATCGCAGACGAGAAATCCGGTTTTCATGGAGGGGTTAATGAAATAAATTTTAAATAGGTTTGGTATATATAGTATAGAGAGAAAATCAGTAGTTAACCAGAATCTCAACATTAGAGCCGAAGATTTTCTTCAGGTCCTCAAACAGCTGCTCTTTTATGAAAACCCTGAGCGGAAGCTTCATGTCAGCAATTGCCTTTTCGTATTCCTCATAGGATGATTTTCTTATTCCTGAGATTCCGCCTTCTTTTGTAACAACCGCTTTTTGAACGGTTTTTTCAGAGGAATCAACATCATCAATTATGAACGCTTCCTTGTCAAGCAGAATCACTTCGCCGTATTTGTCTCCGTACTTAACTCTTATCCTTGCCCTTTCCAGCTCCCTTCCCCGTTTTCTCTGCACATATTCAATCATTGCTTTTATGAATACGCCGGCAGTCTTGCTTATGTTCTGGATTTCTGTTTTTGTGAGCTTCTTTGAATCGTAATCTTTCTTGGCCTTGGCAATATCATCGAATGAGCGCAGAAGCTTCTCCGGCATTTTTCCCGTCAGTACCAGCGCATTCTTGAACATTTTTGCCAGCTCTGCATTTTCAATTTTTTCAATGCCCTCAAGCTTTAGCACATCCCTGACAAGGGAAACTGCAGTATCGTAAATATTAACCACGTTGTCCTCTTCCTTTTTCTTTTCTATGGCAGAGAACAGTTTTTTCAGCCTTGCAAGGTACTTCTCGGCATTGTCAAGCAGCTCGTCAATTTCCTTGCCGGAAACATTTTTCTTTGTGCCGTGCTCAACATCCTTCCTTATTTTGATTACCTGCTCAAGGGTTTTCATGAAATTCTCCTCAAACAATTTCTCCTTCTCTACAAAAATCTCCCTCATAAGTTCGGGAGTTTCTTTCGGTGTTGGCGGGGGAATCCCGTACATCATCAAAGCTGCCTGGGAAGGCGTCAGCAATGCGTAGAACAAATCCTCTATGCCTATGTCATTCAATTTGAACTGGATTCTTTTTATCAGCTGCTCCCCTGAGCTGAGGTACATTTCAATTGCCTCTGCAGAGGGCTTTATCCTGCCCATCTTAAGCAGTTGCTTCCAGGGCATGAAAATTCCCCGGTCATAGAGCGGAACCCCGTCTCTTAGGAATGTGAATATTACCGGATGCGCCTCCTTGATGGATTCCCAGAAATCAGTAAGGATGTAAACCTGGATGTTGATTTTATTCCTTATGCCGGTCATCTCGCCTGCCTGGACTCCCATCCCGATTATTATTGCGCGCAGCTTGTCCTTCAGCTCGGCACGTGTCATTCTCTTTACATCTGTATCGTCAATTACTATGAAAACATCAATGTCAGATTCAGGCGTTGCCTTGCCCTGTACAAGCGAACCCGCAAGAACATAGGCAACTATGTATTTCTCAAATTTCTCAAGCACCATCTTCTTGTGGACTTCAGCAATTTTGATTGCAGAAAGCATTCCAAGGTCAAAAACCGGGGCGGACATTGCGATTGTCCTAAGCAAATCGTATTTTGCGTCATAGCATGACTGCCAGACCTCTGAAAGAAGCAATGGCTGGGGAGCGAATTTTTCATCAATCTCCTTAGCGTTCTTTTCCATGATTGATGTCAATTTTTGTATCAGCTCTGCCTTGGTCATCTTTTGCGAATCAGAATCATCAATAAGCACAAGGATGTTAATCTTGTCCTTTGCCGAATTCGCCGCTTCTTCTCCCTCGAATTTCTTTATGTCATCAAGCTCTTTTTGAGTCAATGGAGGCAGAAGAGAAACGCCCATGATGTACTTGCCGAATTTTTTTACTGTTTCATTTGAGAACTTGTCAAGCTTTTCCTTTACCTGCTTGAGCTTTTCCTGAACCTCTTTCGGGATTCCTGCCTTTTCCAGCATATCTGCAGGAAGCTCCTTGCTGATTGTTTCCCTCAGCTCAGAATCAGGGGATTTGTCCTTTTCCTTGGATTTTCCCTTGTCCTTTTCATACTTAGAATACTCTGCCATGATTTTTTAAATGATTATACAGAGTTTATAAAGGTTTTGCTGGCAAATTAAATCTCATACTTCCTGAAGAAATAATACTTGCCCAGTTCTACCAAAAGCAGGTATGTCAGGACCATCAGTATCAGGACGCCGAAGAACAGCAGCGGAGGCGCTACAAACCCGAAGAATTTGCCCAGGAATGTGAACGGTATTGCTATTGCGAATGCCACCCCTGCAAGGCTTGTCAGAAGCAGGTATTTGCTCGGCCGGCTCTTGAAAAACGGCAGCCTCTTTGTCCTTATGAGGAATATGACAAAAATTTCGGTGCACAAAGATTCTATGAACCATCCTGTCTGGAAAAGGGCGGGGCTTGCATGGAAAATAAACAGCATAACACCATAGGTCAGGAAGTCATACAAGGAGCTTATGGGGCCGAAGAATACCATGAATCTTTTTATTGCCTTTACATTCCACTTCTTCGGCTTTCTCAGGTCCTCCTCATCAACACTGTCAGTTGAAACAGTTATCTCAGAAACATCATAGATAAAATTTGTGAGCAGTATCTGCTTCGGGAGCATGGGTAGGAATTTAAGGAACATGGATGCGCCGGCAACGCTGAACATGTTGCCGAAATTGGAGCTTGTGCCCATCATTATGTATTTCAGCGTGTTTGCGAAAATTTTCCTTCCCTCAACTATTCCCTGGGCAAGCACATCAAGGCTTTTCCTCAGAAGCACTATGTCTGCAGCATCCTTGGCAACATCTGTTGCAGTGTTTACCGATATGCCTACGTCTGCCTCGTGCAGCGCAGAAGCGTCATTCACTCCATCCCCGAGGAAACCGACAACGCGGCCATTTTGCTTTAATGAGCGTATTACCCTGACCTTTTGCTCAGGGGTTATTCTTGCAAAAACAGTGACGCTGTTTACTGCTTTGCGAAGTTCCTCATCACCCATCTTTGCTATCTGCTCTCCTGAAAGAATCCTGCTGACATGTATTTTAAGCTCCTCGCAGACCTTTTTGGCAACAAGGGCGTTGTCGCCGGTTAATACCTTCAGGTCAACGTTCAGCTGCCTGAGCCGCTGCATTGAGCTTATGGCTGTTTTTTTAGGCGGGTCCAGGAATGTCAGGAAGCCCTGGAAAATCAAACCTGCCTCATTGCGGTTCTTTATGCAGTTATCCCTGCATTCCTTGTAACCAATGGCTATTACAAGATATCCCTCCTCACTCAGCTCGTTGTATTTTCTTATTATCTTTTGCCTGTATTTTGCGATTGGCTCCAGACGATTTTTGTTTTTTACATGGGTGCAGAGACCCAGCACTGATTCCGGTGCACCCTTTGTTATGAGAATGCTTTTGGAATTTTTTCTCACAAGAACAGACATTCTTCTCTTTGAAAAATCAAACGGGACCTCATCAACTTTCTTAAATCCCCTAAGCTCGGCGATTATTTTAGGATGCGACTGCCTGGCCCTTTCCCAGATGGCAAGGTCCATGGAGTTTGTGCCGTACAGTTTTTTGCTGTCTTCCACAGAATTGCACAGCAATGAGTTTTCAAGAAGGCTATGGTCTATCCTGTCCTCCAGGTCAAAAAAATTGATAAGGGCAATTTTTCCCTCGGTCAGCGTGCCTGTCTTGTCTGTGCAGAGAACATCCATGTTCCCGAAGTCTTCAATTGAAACCAGCCTTTTGACAAGCACCTCCTTTTTTGCCATAAGTTTTGCGCCTCTCGCAAGGCCTGTGGTGACGATAATGGGGAGAAGCTCGGGAGTAAGCCCTATGGCCACAGCCAGCGAGAACAAAAGGGATTCCAAAAGGTCATGCTTTAGAAGGGCATTTGCAAGAAATATAAATACTGTCAGCAGAAGCGTTACCTTGAGAAGCATTGAGCTGAATTTTTTTATTCCCTTCTGGAAATCTGTCTCAGGGGAGGGAAGCAGAAGTTCCTTTGATATTTTTCCAAGCTCAGTATTCTGGCCCGTTGCAATAACAACACCCATTCCATAGCCGCCGATAACTTTTGTCCCCGTAAACACATAATTTTTTATGTCCTGGAGAATCGGGTTTTTTATTTTGACCGGGCTGCTGTTCTTTATGACCGGCACAGACTCTCCTGTCAGGATTGATTCATCAATCTCAAGGTCCCTGACGCTCAGAAGCCTCAGGTCAGCAGAAACAACATTTCCCCTTTCCAGAAAAACTATGTCTCCGGGAACCAGATCTTTTGAGCTTATCTCCTCTTTTTTCCCGTTCCTTAAAACCAGAGTCTTGAATGAAATTCTTTTGTCGAGCTCATAGGCAATTTTTTCTGACTTGTATTCATTGAAGAACCCGAGAGTCACGCTTATCAGCACCATGACCAGGATTATAAGAGAATTAACCAGCTCTCCCAAAAACATTGAAACAAGGCTTATTACTATAAGCACCAGCAGGAAAGCGCTCTTAAACTGCCTGAGGAATACAAAAAGCGCGCTAATGCTTTTCTTTTTTACCTCATTTATTCCGTATTCCTTAAGCCGTGACGCCGCCTCTTCAGCAGAGAGCCCCTTTTCAGAAGTATTTAGCCGGGACAATACTCGGTCATCAGGCATGTCCCAATAGTTCTCAACCAAAACTTCGCGCTCCTTGTTCATCAGCCGCCTCTTTTAATAGGTCACAAGTTTAAAACATCCTATTTAAATGTTTTGATGGCTTTGCATGGAAAGATTTAAAACAACAAAAAAAATAATAGCTGCAAAGAGGTGCAAAATGCTATCAGCAATTCCGGTAAAAATCGAGGGGATGAAAAAAGAGGACATTGACAAGGAAGTCCTGAGGGTTGGGATGATGGCCGAGCTTGATGCTGTTTCACTTTATGAGCAGCTTGCGGCAATGACAAAAAATTCCGGCATTAAAAAAATATTCCTGGACATCGCAAAGGAAGAGAAAACCCACATGGGCGAATTCCAGGCGCTGCTTCTAAGTTTGGATCCTGAACAGAAAAAGGAACTTGAGAACGGAAGGAGCGAGGTGGCGGAGAAGCTGGGGTGAGGTTGGTTAATTTTATTCTTTTATTACCAAAACAAACTATTTATTTTGGCAGTTCTTATTTTTTATTGTTGTTCCAATACTTGCCCTGATTGCCAGAACTGCCTTAACTTGACTCACTTCTCTGCGCTCGTCAAGTAAATATTTTTTCTTGCGCATGGCATTCGAGCAGAAGAATCAAGCTAAACCTGGATGGTAATGCAAGAACCAGCAAACGTAATTTTAATTTAAAGCAATTACTCCCCTATTTTCTCAAGCTCAATCAAGTGCTTCCACTTCTCATCAATATGCTTCTGTATTTTCTCAATCGCATCTTTGTCTTCCAATAAATGCTTAAACCTTGCCTGGGCTTTCATGAAATCAATTACAGGAAGCTTTTCGTCCGGCTTGTAATTTATTTTGTATTTTCCTTTCTCAACCTCATAAATCGGCCAGAAGCATGACTTAACCGCTTTCTCGGATATTTCAACTGCTTCATCTGACTTAATTCCCCACTGTGCGCAGGGCGCAAGAACGTTTATGAAAGCAGGTCCTTTTGCATCAAATGCTTTTTTAGCTTTCATGTAAAGGTCAAGCGGATGGGAAAGCGATGCCTGGGCAACATAGGGAATTCCATGTGCAACCATTATCTCTGTCAAATCTTTCCTGAATGTTTCATTTCCTTTCTTGAATTTTCCTGAGGGAGAAGTTGTTGTATGCGCTCCGTAAGGCGTTGCAGAGCTTCTCTGATGGCCTGTGTTCATGTAACCCTCATTGTTGTAGCAGACGTAAACAAAATCATGGCCCCTTTCTGCTGCGCCTGAAAGCGCCTGCAATCCGATATCATAGGAACCGCCATCCCCGCCGAAGGCAATGAATTTGACATCCTTTTTGATTTTGCCTTTTTTTCTCAGTGCATTGTAGGCAGATTCTATGCCGGAAATTGTTGCTGCGGAATTTTCAAAAGCGTTGTGGATGAAAGGAATGTTCCATGAGGAATACGGATAAATCGTTGTCGCAACCTCTAAACATCCTGTTGCGCATGAGGCCACAACTTCCTTGTCTGTTCCTGCAAGGATTATTCTTACAATAGGTATGGCTGCGCAGCCGGGGCAAAGCCTGTGGCCGGAAACGATTCTCTTTTCCTTTGATGCGATTTCCTTGAAGCTCATTCTCTCAGCCCTACGTATCTTGTTTTTTCTTCAAACTTGTTCTTCATAAGATTTTCAAAAACATTTTCAATGTCTTTTTCCAAAAGCTCCCTTCCGCCAATTCCATAAACATAGCTTTGGATTTTTGCATTGATATCAAAAAGCGAATTCTTTATCTCTGCAAAAAGCGGGGGATTCGCGCCGAAGGACTCGCTCCTGTCGAGCACGGCGATTTTCTTTCCTTTCAGCGCTGCCTTTATCTCGGAATAGGGAAACGGCCTGAATAAAACCGGCTTCAGCAAACCGACTTTCTTTCCTTTTTTTCTCAACTTGTCTATTAATGATTTGACTGTGCCGGCGCTGCTGTTCATTGAAACAACAACATAATTTGCATCCTTCAGTTTGTAGGACTCGAAATAATTGTATTCCCTTCCGGTTAATTTTGAAAGCTCTTTTCCTGTTTTCAGGAATTCTATTTTCGCCCTTTCGATTGCGTCAGACTGCTGCTTTTTTGTTTCAAAATTATAATCCGGCAGCTGAAGCGCGCCGAAGGTGGCGTTATTTTTTAATAAACTGGTTTCGGGATTGTATTCCCCGACAAATCTTTTCACTTTTTCATCGTCCAGGATTTCGACTTCCTCTACGCAATGTGAGGTTATGAATCCGTCCTGCATTACCATAACCGGAAGCTCAGTCTTTTCTGCAAGTTTTTGTGCGAGTATTGTATTGTCATAAACCTCCTGGTTGTCCTCAGAATAAATCTGCACCCAGCCCAAATCGCGGCAGGCCATGCTGTCTGAATGGTCGCAGTGAATATTTATTGGGGCGGATATTGCCCGGTTAACAACGTTCATTACAATCGGCAATCGCAACCCTGATGCAATCGGCAAAATCTCCAGCATCAGCAGAATTCCCTGGGAAGATGATGCAGTCATCACCCTTGCGCCTGCTGCAGATGCGCCAACAGCTGCGCTCATTGCAGAATGCTCGCTCTCGACGCGAATCATTTCTGTTTCCACTTTTCCGTCGGCAACAAAATGGGCAAACGATTCGACAATCTGGGTTTGGGGAGTGATAGGATATGCTGGAACAACATCAGGATTAATCTGGCGCATCGCTTCCGCTGCCGCCTGGGCTCCTGTTAGCGCGATTTTGTTTTTGTTCATCTTGCTTTCTCCATCTTTATGCATTTCACAGGGCAGACCTTTGCGCACAGTGCGCAACCCTTGCAGTAATCAAGATTGGATGTTATTTTTTCATTTTTCATTTCAATGCACAAATCAGGGCAGAATACGACGCACCTGAAACATTTAATGCATTTTTTGTGGTCCACAACCGGCTTGAATACTTTCCAGTCGCCTGTCTTGACCGCCAAAGATGATGCCGGCTCAACCAGTCCTGCTTTTCTCATTTCCTTCCATCCTTTTAGCCTGCTCATTTTTTGATTTCCCTGTAAGCGATTTCCATTGCTTTTACATTTGCAGCGGCCATTTTTTCATCCTTGCTTTTTAGCGTGCTGTAAACCTCTTCTTTCAGTTCATTAAAAATATTCTCTTCAATTACCCCTGCCAGCGCCCCAAGCATTACTGCATTTACAATGGGCTTCCCGATAACGTCTATTGCAATTCTTGTTGCATCAATTGCCACGACTTTCCCGCCGAATGTTTTTTTGAAATGCTCGGGCTCTTGGCCTGAGTTGATAATCAGGATTCCCTTCGGTGAAAGACCCTCAGTGATTTCAGGCAGGCCTATGAGTGATTCATCGAGCACAACAACAAAATTTGGATTTGCTATGGGCTCGTGGGTTGTGATTTTCTCATCTGATATCCTTGCAAAACTTCTTACAGGAGCGCCCCTCCTTTCCGGCCCGAATTCCGGAAATGCCTGCACATGCTTTCCTTTTTTCAGGAAGGCCTCTGCCAGTACAATGGCCGCGGTCTTGACGCCATGGCCTCCCCTTCCGTGAAAGCGTATCTCGAGCATGAGAAAAAGCGCTTTCTGTTGTTTTTAAAACTTATGCAATTTCCTGGAACAGGTAACGCGGCAAATACGACTTCTTGTAATACCTGTAGAACTCGATTATATTAAAGGACTCTATCAGGTCCTTGAATTCCTGCCTGACCTGCACAATAAGCGACCTTGTTTTGGACCTGTCCGATGATTCCATGTCCATCTCAATGTCCCAGTCGCCGACGGTCTTGTTGAACTGGACAATCTCCTTTGTTTTCAGCATGTAGTCAAAAAGCTGCTTTTCTCTCTCGGGGCTGATATTGTGCAGCTTCAGGAAAAGCCGGAATTTTGCGACCTCAAGCTGGTCTGTGTCAATTGCGTATTTGAACCCCTTGATGATTTTCCGTTTCTGCAGGGTCTTAACCAGCGCCGTAGCTGTCTTTATGTTGATTCCGCATTTCTTAGCCAGCGTTGTCATCCTCGTCTTTGGTGACTCAAGGAAATTTTTCATTATTGCCAGCTCGTTTTTTTCAAAGGCCTCTATGTTCCTGTCCCCCCCGACGAGAATTTCCGGCTTTACGGTGTCCAGCAGGTGGGCATCTTTTGCAAGGTAGGCCCTTGGGTATATGTGGGTTACAAGATTAAGGAGAATCTTATAGTTATTCAGCGTCGGGATTTCGTCAATGATTTTTTTAAGCTCCTTGTTGAATCTTGAGGGATTGGGCGACAAAATTTCTATTGCCAGGTCAAATTCCCCGTTCAACTCGTAAATTGCAACCACATATGGATTCCCGCTCAGCTGGTGGATAATGCTTTCCCTGTCCTTTTCGCTTGAATAGCCGCCTTTAAAGTAAATCCTGAACAAGATGAGCCCAAAATAAGAATAATCAAATATGCCGTGGCAGTTGTTGACTATTTTCTCTTTCTCCATCAGTTTAATTGTGTATTTCAGCCTCTGGGGGCTTTTTTTGAGCAGTTTAGCCAAATCACGTATTTTAGAACGGGCATTCTCCGAATAAAGAAATAGCAGGTTCCTGTCGATTTGTGCCATAGTGGGTGTAAAAGTTTTATTTATTAATAAATCTTTCGCTTTTTAAGGAAAAAAGTAAAAAAATAGCCCTAGTTAAATATAAATATAGATAAACGTATACTGGAATACATGACACTGAGATATGAGCATTTTGATGGAGACCTGGGATTTGAAATAGGGGCTTATTTGAAATTCAAAAATCTTAGCGAGTGCCTTCCTGAAATAATCCGAATGCGCAATGGCGAGATAAATGTAGTTGAGGGCCAGGACAGCACCAGTTTCCCTGAAGATCTCGGCACGCTTATTATTCTTGACGGAAAAACGCGGGCAGAAATGGAAGCCCAGGGGGCAATATCCCGAGAAGGCGACCGTCTGCCGTTTGAAAGTTTCCGCGGAGTCCCAGGCGCAGAAAAGTATATCAGAGATCATTACGATGACGGCGCAGTTTTTGTCGACGCCGATAACCAGAAAATTTCACTTGTTGGCCCGGTGATTCCCTCACGAGAAATATCGCTGAAAACAAATACAAAATATCTTGCGCCTCCGGGGTTTAATGTGGGCTGCAAGGCAAAAGCAGCCATGCTGCTCCCGCTTGAATATGAACTGGTAAGAACGACCAGAGTTAGCAGCACTCCAAGGGGCTCCCTTAAAATGGGCAGGGTCGAGGGATTTGGGCAGGAAGGACTGGACATAGAGCTTGAACTTACAGAAGACCCTAGCAGAAAAGAATATGCAATATCGCCTGAATTTTTGGGGCTTGACAGCAGAAGCACCAATCCAGAGGTCATAGCCCAATTGGATTTGCTGCGAAATGTTGTTCCTGTTCTCAGGGCGTATGAAAACCGCGACTGGGAAAATCCCGTTGAGAAACTCATGATGGTTGACAGGTATGGGAGAATGACCACTGTTTCCTATGACTCGAAATCCCAGCCAAGAAGCAAAGAAATCCAAACTGCAAAAATTCCTACTAATTTTAGAGAAACCTGCGGCGGAGTTCTCGGTCAACATGAACACCCACTGCATTTGGAACAGGCATACTAAACCCAAACTTTTAAATTCTCAAATTTATTTCTTTTCTCTGAGGGGAATTAGTGAATGAGCCATACGTCAGTTCGCCGGTTGGAACAGAGATAAGGTGCACTTTCTATGGAATCCCGGAAAAAGGGCTGCTTGAATCCGGCGAATTTGTAGGAGGAGAGGATTTCCCAGGCTACATAACCAGGACATTCAGGCGGATAAGTTTTGAGGCGATTCTTCTTCGCGCGCTTAGGGAGGACGGATTTACAATTTTGAAATCCATGAGCACTAAATTCGAGCCCAGGGGCTACAGCTGCGCAATCCAGCTTGCCGAGTCAGACATAACAGTCCACACTTACCCGGAGCATGATTCTTTTGTCGTTAAACTTTATACCTGCCGGAGGCCTTTCGACGGTCGTAGGACAATAGCCAGCCTAATGAGACAGCTAAGGCCTTCGATTGTGGAATTAAAAGAGAGCGCGGTTATAGTAAAGGAAGGAAATGCAGATGATTACGAATTCAAACTTTCCATAGACTACAAAAATGGAAAATTCAAAAGAAAAAACTAATCATCCTCTGCAGGCTTCAGCTTTTATTATCAAAAGCCTCTGGTTGAAGCAGGCATTGTCCTTGCCGTCAACGGTCTTGACAGGAAATGCCGTCATCTCTTCAATCTTGCTTCCTACTTTTGACTCAAGGTCAGAGATTGAAAAAGAGTATTCTGCAACACCATTATAGTCTGCTTTGGTGTTGTCCTGGAAAATCTTTATGACTTTGTTGACTCCGGTAACATAGAACACCATTCCGCTTATTCCGTTCTGCCCTGATGCCTTAATTCTTACTTTCAGGTTATCCCCCGACATCTCGCAGGAATTTGGAATCCACCCTATGCTGTAGACTGATTCGCACATCTTTATCTCCTGAACCTGGGCTTCTGCCGCAGAAGGCGCAGATGTTGTTGCAGGAAGATTTGCCGGTTCAGCCGGAGCCGCTGTTCCTGTTGAAGGCGTTGAAGCTGCGGGAGTTGCGCTCCCGGTGGCCTCCTGACCCTGCGGCGGATAAATTGTTGTGGTTGTGCCGCAGCCAACCAAGAACATTGAAACTACAAGCAAAACTGCAAAACCGATTATGTATTTTTTCATCTTGACACCTCTGGTTGAAAGCAGATAAAGCTTTTTGGTTTATAAATATTGTTGCTAAATCAGGCAAATAGCAGAAAAATTGGTGGGGCTGCCCGGATTCGAACCGGGGTCGTCCGGTTTTTTGCGTTCCTTGCGAAACGGCCCAAACCGGAAAGGATGGTTGCTCCAACGCAACCCAGCAAATCCGCTGATTTGCGCTGGCCAAGCTACCCCACAGCCCCATTATTATATAGAATGGAAAATTGGCTTTTTAAAAATGTATCTGTTTAACGAGGAATAACAGCAAGGTTTATAAACTAAATATTCATTACTACGCCATTTTAAAAGGTGTTTGATGAATAAGAGCGCGATAAGAGGCATTGTAGCATTGTTTGTGTTTATTTTCTGCTTGAATTTTGCAAATGCAGCCAATTGCGGCGGAGCAACGGCATGCAATTGCGGGGATAATCTGACCGATTCTAGAACTTTTGACGGTTCTGATAACCTGATCAATTGTGCTGGAACAGGACTGGAAATAGGAACAAGCAATCTCACTTTGGACTGCAATGGCTATCTTATTAATTACAGCAAGACTCAAACCGGATTGGGGATAAATGCGACTGGGCGCTCAAATATAACAGTAACAAACTGCTGGATAAACCAGGTTGCAGCAAATCCGGATTCTCATGCAATATATCTTAATTCTGCCAATGGGATTATAACAAATAATAATATTACAACAATAGGCCAGTGGAGCGACGCAGTTACATTGATTGCAGGCGCGGATAATACTCTTGTTTCGGGAAACAGGTTTAATGGGACTGCCAGCGGTTTCAATGGAATCCTTTTGGATATTCAGTCTGATTCAAATATGCTTCTTGGCAACTATATCACATTCGGGGGCCTGATGGAAGCATTGATTTTTGAGCTTGGTGCAGACAATAACCAAATTATAAATAACACAATTTTATTTTATGGGGGCGCTACCACTTCGGATACAATTTATATTTCAGCAAGCAGCAATAATAATTTTACTGGGAATGTCATCCTAAACACACGATCATCTGGTGGAAATGGAATCAGTCTTGCTGGAGGCAGCAGCGGAAACAGGTTCTATAATAATTTCATCAATGCAACTTACCAGGTTGATGGAGCATCAGCCTCATATGCAAATTACTGGAACACGACAAAGCAGTCATCAACTAATATTATGGGCGGGTCTTTTTTGGGAGGAAATTATTATGCTGACCGTTTAGGCACAGGATTTTCCCAGACCTGCACAGACGCTAATTCCGACGGAATCTGCGACAGCACAAATTCTTTTTCAGTGAACAATGTTGATTACCTTCCTCTGGCCAATCCTCCGATTCCTATAGGCTGCGTCGGAGCAACACACACTTTTGTCTGCGGTGAGAACATAACTGAGTCCTGCACAATGAGCGGGGATTTGAACAGCACATCAACTTGTTTCACGGTAAATGCGAGCAATATTGTTTTGGATGGAGCAGGTCATACATTAACCGGAACATCTCATAACGGGTATGGAATAGATAACGAGGGTTACGAGAATGTAACTGTAAACAATTTTACAATACACACATTTAGCAGGGAAATTTTTTGGTATACTAATCTTGGCAGCACCGATGGCGGAGTAATACGCAATAATGTAGTGTATGATGCAGATAATGAAGGAATTTTACTTTTTGGCAGCCATAATAATCTTGTTGAAAACAATAAAGCCTTTGGCAGTTATATCGGACTGCGAGTTGGCGGCGGTTTCAATAATACCTTAACTAATAACGAAGCAAATACAAGTAATTATGGAATATATCTCGAGAGCAGCACATCAGCCAATATTGTTGCTGGAAACCATGTGGCAGGGAACAGCTATGGAATCAAGATTGAGTCTGTATCAATAAATAATGTGCTTTCTGACAATTCTGCAGAAAATAATAACTTTGATGGGATATCTATTTCTTCTGATTCAACAGGTAACAATCTTACAAATACTTATTCCTGCTTCAACAATCAGTCAGCAGGAAGTTATTACGATTACAATGATGCGGATTCGGCCAATGAAACAAACACAACCTGTCAAACATCATTCCCAGGAGGAATATGCGACAATTTCTGTGTTGCTCCGCCAGTTCCATTAGCCTGCGGCGACACAATCACAAATTCAACAACTTTGACTTCGGACCTGACGGAATGCAGCGGAACCGGGATAAACATAAGCGCCGCAAATGTTGTCCTGGACTGCGACGGCCACAGGATAGCGGGCAATTATACCGACCAACAGGTTTATGGGGTGCAGATCAATAATTTTGATAACATCACGGTAAAGAACTGCACAATCTACGGGTTCAACGGAACCTGGGGAGCGGCAATATCAATTTACGGCGGGAACGGCCACCAGATTTTAAATAACACTTTCTATGACAACGGCATTGGAATCAACACCATTTCAGCGGCATTTGCAGGCTATAACATTTCTCATAATGCAATACTAAATATAACAAGCGCCAACTATGGCATAGGACTTAACCAGGTGAATGGCACTGTGGAATATAATGATATAAGCGTGACGAGCGGCTATGGCATTTATGTGAATGGGGCGGCACGGGTGGATGTGATAGGAAACTATATGCACAACCTCGACCAGACGAGCAACGCTGCAGTATTTTTCGACAGCGGCCCCGGGGGCATTATCAAGGGAAATGACATCCTAAACTATGGGTCAGGCATTGTTACTTACAATACTAATTCAGAGATCAACATAACGGAGAACAATATAACCAACGCATCCTACGGCATCTGGCTTGAAAGCCTCACCGACACCAGCAAGGTATCGATATGGCACAATAACATAATGAATAGCTCGACCTACGGCATTGAGGATGACACCGGCTCCTCCATGGAACTCTCATTCAACAGCGAGGGAAATTACTGGGGAAACAGCTGCCCGACACTTTTCACCGCAGGAACAGATTCAAATTCTGTAACCGTTGTTGACAGCTATCCCTACAACGAATCAAACGGCTGGCTTTCGCACGGGCCAGGATGCGGCGCTCCTGCACTAACTTGCGGCGACACAGTCTCAACATCAACAACATTGGGTTCAGATTTGGGCCCATGCACCGGCTATGGATTGATAATCGGCGCATCTGACCTGGTTATTGACTGCGCAGGCCACAACATAAGCGGAGACTACTACGGAACAGGATACGGGATATATGCTCCCAGAAATAATGTAACCATAACTAACTGTACAATATATGGATTTAACGATACTGACGAAGCAGGGGCATATATAGATTCAGGAAACAGCAACAATATTTTGTTAAATACTTTATTTGACAATTATGATGGAATAATGGTGGACAATGGCGGCAACAACAATATCACATCAAATACCTTGCATGATAATTACAATGGCATCCACATAAACTTTTATTTATCTTCGGGGAACACGATAACCGGCAACACAATAAATGACCAGCAACATCACGGAATATGGGTATCCGGCGATAGCAACATAATCACAAACAATGTAATAAATCATACCGCCTTTGACGGCATTTACCTGCACATTGGAAATACCGGCGCTGACCTTATACAAAACAATTCAATAAAATATTCAGGAAATAGCGGCATAGATATTACTTCAAGCGACACAAACCCTACAACAATCATTGACAATACCCTAACAGACAACAATTATTACGGATTGGATATTGGTGAATTAACGGGAAAAGTAATATACCATAACAACGTTCACAACAATAATGCAGGATCCGGAAACATTCAGGTGTCTGCAGGCGGAGCAATTGAGCTTTCAAACGGTTCTGAGGGAAACTACTGGGGCCATGCTAGCTGCCCTGTTTTCCTTGAAGGAACTGATTCAAATATAGCAAGCGTTGTTGACAGCTTCCCGTACAACGAATCAGACGGATGGATTTCAGGACTGCCAGCTGTGTGCCCTCCAATAATATCTTCAACAGCTCCGATAAATGACAGCAACCTTAGTCTTGAGGAAGTCAATTACACATTAAGTGAAGCTGTAGCTTCAGGGACAATTGTTTTTACACAGTTCGGAGGAGGCCCCGCAGATCCTGATTCGCCGCATACTTGCGTATTGCAAGGCACTGCATTGGATGCCGGCCCCCACTCTAATCTGGCCTTAGCAACAGATGCGAATGCCTGTGTAAGCTGGACACCTCTGCTCAGCGGAATTTATTATCAAGTTACTTTTGATGCAGCAGATGCTTTAGGCAACAATGCAACAACAGTTACGAACACAAACATATTGTTTTATGTAACACCGCCCACTAATGCATCAATTTCAACAACCTATATTGGCGGAGACATAGCAGTAAATTCCAGTCATGTGTTCAATGTTACAGTAAATGTTTCATGTTCTGGGTCAGATTGCGGGGAAATAAATGTTAGCTTGGATCCTTCGGGTTTAACCTTAGACGGAAACGCTTCGGATATGTATGACAGCACTGACTCGGAATCCATAACGATATCTACCAACAGCGCTGATGACATAATAGTTTTGCTTGCAGGCCAGGAAACAAACGCCGTGCCCTCCGATGAGCCGGTGTCTGTAACAAGCGTTTCAGGGGCAAATTTAACCTGGCATAAAAGAGCGGCATCAAACATAACAGGCGACGGCTATGACCAGAGCAGCGAGATATGGTGGGCCTACTCCCAATACCCATTGGCAATCGAGACTATCACTGTGAATTTTAGCGGACAAATAGATGATGGCGTATTGCACATATTTGCGGTTAACGGAGCAAACACAGCAAGCCCTTTCGATGCAAATCCTTCCCTGCCTTCAATTGTAAACAGCGGAGACGCCCCTCAAACAAACATATCTACTTCAAACCCCGATGATTTTATTTTTGCCATGTATGGGTGCCCAACCTATCATTCTGCAAATGTGGCAGTTCCTTCAGATATGAATATGCTTTTTTCAACTCAAAATAACGGGGCAGTAAACTGGGAATATGAGGATAGTGAGTATAAAACAGTCAGTTCAGCTCAAACAGGCCTGAATGTTGGCTGGAATGATACTATCAGTTCTGGTGGAAATTGCTCATCACAGTTTGTATTGATTGCAGACGCAATCCAAAGTGCTGTGGCTGGAAAGGGAGGGTTAATATCCTCAGCAATAGGTGCCTCTCCTTTCTGGACAAATGGCAGCAATCCAAGAACAATAGTTCTTAATGATTCAGAATCGCAATTAGTCACATTCTGGGTAAATGCTTCAATTGCGCCGGCAGTCCCGACAAATTATACTTTCTTTGCCTATGCCAATTTGAGTTTAAATGTTTCTAGGGGCGTGCAAACAAATAATTGGACAGTAACTGTTTATCCAATTGCGCCCATAATCACAATAGATGCATTATCCACAACATACAATTCAGTTCAGATAAACTGGAGCACTGACGAGCCTTCAAACAGCACACTAAGCATCGGCACAACCCTTTCCCTTGGAATGATAAATATTTCAATTTCAAATTTTTCTTCTGGAGGCTATATGGGCTATTCATGGGGCAGAGATGGGTTTGATGCTTCAACAATTTACTATTTCAACATAACAGCCTGCGACATAAACAACAACTGCGCAGTTCAATCAGGAACCTTCACAACATCGGCTTCGCCTTCCAGGCCGCCGAGCACAGGAGGCTCGCACGGAGGCAGCGGCGGAGGAGTAATGTTCGCAAGCTACCCAACCCTATCGTCATTAACCGAGTTTATAAACAGCCTTACGCTTGGAGGGGGGTATAATTACAGGATAATCGGAAGCCCGGACGCCCATAAGATAATAATTGTCAAAATAGAAGGCAAAACAGTAACCATTGAATTCATGTCAACACCTGTGAAAGAAAATTTCACTGAAGGCGAGACCAAGCAAATTGACATAAACGGTGATTCTGTAAAAGACATAGAGTTCACAGTCCTGAAGATATTTGACAATTCAATCAATTTCAGGATAAAGGGGCTCCTAAGCGGAGATGAGTCAACGGTCTGGAAAGACAATGTCAGCACAAATGCCCCTGTTGCCATCAATGTGAATAATGTTAATAATGCCAATGCTGCGCCTCCTGCAACAACAGGAGCAGCAACCGCTGCCCCTTCGCCAGAGACCAGCACTCCGGCTGTTGAAACGGGAAAGATAAACTGGGCCAGCATATCTGTTTTGGCAATTGTGCTTATTGTTCTTGGAGTGATAATAGTTTCTGTTGTAAGAAAAAAGAACAGGTTTTAAAAAATAAACCAAGTTCTCCCCAGTTTATTATTTTAAGCCAAAAACCAAAAGGTTTAAAGAGATTTTAATTAAGTATTTAAACTGCTTCTTTAAAACAAAATAAAATGAAGATACATATAGAAACCTACGGCTGCTCAGCCAACATAAACAACTCGGAGATAATTGAAGCCATCCTGATAAAAGGCAAGCATAAGATTGTTGATTCCGAGGACAAAGCTGACTTGGTTGTAATTAACACATGCATAGTCAAGGGGCCCACAGAGCAAAAGATAATAAAGAAGATGCAGGACATAAAGCAGCCAATTGTTGTTGCAGGCTGCATGGCAGAAGCCCAGCAGGAGCTGGTCAAGAAAATCAGGAGCGATGCGATTCTCGTAGGGTTGAATAATCTTAAAAATATAAACAAGGCAATAAAAGAAAAAAAGGATTTTCTGGCAAGCGAAAGAGAGATTAAATTAAAGCTTCCAAAGAAAAGCAGGAGCAAGGCAGTTGAAATAATCCAGATTGCCGAGGGCTGCCTGGGAAACTGCAGCTACTGCATCACAAAGCTCGCGAAGGGAAAATTGTTTTCCTATCCGGAAGACTTGATTGTTGACGCGGTTAAAAAAGCAAAGGCAAGGGAAATCTGGCTGACATCCCAGGACTGCGGGGCCTATGGCCAGGACATTGGCACTGATTTGCCGGGTTTGCTGAAAAAAATCCTGAAAATCAAAAAGGATTTTTTGCTGAGAATAGGCATGATGAACCCGAACCATGTTTTGAAATTTGCTGATGGATTAATTGAAGTTTACAAAGACAAGAGGATTTTCAAGTTTGTCCATATCCCTGTCCAGTCGGGAAATGACGGGATTTTAGTGAAGATGAACAGGAAATACACTGTTGAGGATTTTATTGCAATTGCTGATAAATTCAGGGAAAGCTTTCCGCAGGTTACGCTTTCAACAGATATAATCTGCGGTTTTCCCGGCGAAACAGAAGAGCAGTTCAGCGACAGCCTTAAACTGATTGAAAAAATAAAACCCGATGTTTTGAACATCTCAAAATTCTGGCCAAGGCCGAAAACCCTTGCCGCCAACATGAAGCAGATTGATGTTAATACAAGAAACGAGAGAAGCAGGAAAATGAAAGAATTGTCCCGGCAAATTACAATAGAAAGGAACAAGCTGTGGCTGAACTGGGAAGGGGATGTTTATGCCGATGAAATCCGAGAGACAGGAGATATTGTCGGCAGGAATTTCGCCTACAAGCAGATTATTCTGCCAAATGCAAAAAAAACAACGATTGGAAAAAGCGTGAAAACCAAAGTTGTTGAGACCGGTGTGAATTATTTGAAAGGGATTTGATTATTTTTTAACAACCACCGCAGTGCCGTAGCAAAGAACCTCTGTGATGCCTGCTGCAACTTCTGTGGCATCATACCTCACGCCAATAACCGCATTTGCGCCAACTTCCCCTGCATGTTTCAGCATAAGCTCAAAGGCATCTTTTCTCGTGCGCTCGCACAGTTTTGTGTACAGTGTAATATTGCCGCCGACAAGCGCCTGGAACCCTGCGCCGATATTTCCCACAATAGAACGTGACCTTACTATGATGCCTTTTATTACTCCAAGACTTTTGATTGTCCTGTATCCTGCCAGCTCAAATGCTGTGGTGGTCATTATCGGATTCATGTTTGCTCTCATTGTTTTGCTGTATATAAATATTTTGCTGAAATATGAAAATTTTCAGTCAAGCTTCCTGTCAATCAGCTCAGAAGGCCCGTCCCCGTGTATTACCAGATATTCATGATCCCCAAGGCCCAAATCCTCAAGCGCCTGCCGCTGACTGCCGAAAAAAACAGGTTTTCCGTTAACAACTGCCATTGAGTCATCCGAAAAGTCCAAACTGCCTTCAAGGGAAATTAATTTCGGGTCAAAATAAGCAGCTTTCATTTTTCTGTAAAGCTGGTGCATCTGCGCTATGCGAAATCTCCAGACCTCTTCAGCATCGTAAACTGGATGACCGTTCTGATAGTCCACCAGTGCCAGGCCAAATTTAAATGGCTCTAGCTCCGGATTGCCCGGAGTGCCTATCAAAAAATGCTCAACAAGATATGGCTCGCCTTGTGCTTTGGGCTGGCCTTCGTTTGTCTCGTGAAATCCAATGTTTAATTGCGCCCCAAGCCCCCGCTTAACCAGATAGGATGTTAATAGCGTAAGAAATTTTGCTTCGGTTCCGGGTTTTCTTAATTGAGTAACATTGCCTGCCATGAATACCACCTTATAACTACTATAGAATGACAAATATGTATTTAAACCTTTTGCTTTTAGGACACTTTTTTGCTTTTGTAAACCCGATCATTCAAAAATGCCAGTATTGAATTCTCTTTTGCCTTGTCAAGCAGTAGCTCACTTGTAAAGGAAACTAATTTATCAACCTCCAGATTTGAAGCAATCCAAAAGGTATCAACAGAACTCAACCCGTCCCGGTCAATCTTCGGGTAAAATTCATTCTCAATTTTTCCCAGGATTTCCTCCTCGTGGGAAAAAACCAGTTTGAGGTCCTTGGCAAGTTTTTCAGTTTTAATGTCCGATAATTTTGCCACATTCACCAGCAGGCGGGATTTTACCCGGTAAACCAGTTCCCTTGTCTCGGTCTTAATCATCGCTGAGACCTGTTTCGGGTGAACAACCTTGCTGCCAAATGCACCGTTAATAAGATCAAATAATTTCATGCGCTCCTCAGAACCAGTCAAGATTAACTCTTCAATTTTAACAAGCGCCTCTGCTTTGTCTGCCATGAAAAACAGTAGTTATGAGTGGTTTATATTATTTTTCATTACCTTTAAAAACTTCCAAGCTTACCACAACATACGCGAGAAAAAGGAAGAAAAAGTTCATTTGGACATTTTCTCGGTTAAAAAGAACCGTTTTGAGGCAAAAAATGGCAAAAAAGGACCTAAAGGCCTTGCTACCCAGTTTAAAGGAAAGAAAACGCTATTTGGTGTTTGAAGTAATCTCAAAAAGCAAAATAGACGATTTTAAGGCCGTAAAAGATGAAATTGCAGCTTCTATGGCTTCGTTGATAGGTGATATAGGAATGGCAGGAGCAAGCATTCAGTTCATAAAGGAGAGGGAAAACAAAGGTTTAATAATGCTAAATCACAACTTTTTGGACCATTTGAGGGCTTCTTTGGCCCTTGTGAGGACAATTAAAGGAGTTCCTGCACTCCTGCGTTCAGTAGGGGTTTCAGGAATGATTAACAAAGCTGAAATTTATCTAAGCTAAAGAGGAGGAATAAAAAATGCAACAAATGCAACATCAAATGATGGGTTACGACAGGGCCATCACCATGTTTTCCCCTGACGGAAGATTACTGCAGGTTGAGTATGCAAAAAAGACAGTCAAGCAGGGAAGCACTGCAATGGGGATTGTCTGCAAGGACGGCGTTGTCCTCGTCGCAGACAAGAGGATTGTTGACCCTTTGGTTATTCCCGAATCTGTCGAGAAGATTTTCCAGGTTGATGATCACATAGGGGCCACTGCATCGGGCATAATGTCCGACGCAAGGGTTTTGATTGAAAGGGCCCAGATAAAGGCCCAGCAGCACCAGGTTACATTCGACACTCCGGTTGACGTTGATGAAATTGTCAAGGATGTCTGCAACCTAAATCAGATGTGCACCCAGTCCGGCGGGCTTAGGCCGTTCGGCGTCGCTCTCCTCATTACAGGTGTGGACCAGCAGGGGCCGAAGCTTTTCGAGACAGACCCCGTGGGAATTTTCTTTCAGTACAGGGCAGCTGTAATAGGAGAGGCCGAAACAGAGGTTGAGGAAATACTGAAAAAAGAATATAAGGAATCAATCACTGTTGACGACGCAATAAAACTCGGCGTAAGGGCGCTTATCAAGGCCCTCGACGGGGAATTCGGACCTGAGAGGCTTGACATTGCCTACATAAGAATCTCTGACAAGAAGTTCAGGCGCATGGAAAAGAAGGAGATAGAAGGCATTTTCAATGCCATGAAAAAGAAGTAAAATGACAAAAGGCTACGTTTACAACCTGAATGCCGACGACGCAAACTTCAACGTTGCGCGCTACATCAAGGAGAAGTCAAAGCACTTCGAAGTTGCCATCGACTCAGACGCTGCAGCCGCGTTCAAGGAAGGAAAAATAAAAGACATCCGTGAAGCGCTGAAGAGCGACGAAATCTTCCTTGACTGCAAAAAAGGCCTGAGGCCCAGCGAAAAGGAGCTGGTTGACGCTTTCGGAACATCAGACAGGCTGCAGATAGCCGAGATAATAATCAAGAAAGGGCTTATCCAGTATTCTGACAAATACCGGGATGGGCAGAGAGAACAAAAGAAAAGAAAAGTAATGGAGCTTGTGCGCATAAACTGCATTGACGCGCAGACAGGGCACCCGCTGCCCTTACAAAGAATTGAAAACGCATTTGCAGAGGCAAAAATAGCAATAAAAGAAGGGAAAAGCGCAGAGGAGCAGCTGCAGGACGTGATAAAAGACCTGAGAGCTGTCCTCCCCATAAAGATGGACATGAAAAACTATGACATCGTGATACCCCAAAAATTTGCCTCAAAGTCTCAGGGAATGCTTAAGCAATACGGAGCAACCAAGCAGGAAAACTGGAAAGCAGACGGCTCGTTCGTCTGCAAAATAGAGATTCCTGCGGGGCTTGCCGAGGAATTCTTTGACAAGGTCAATGCCTATACTCACGGAGAAGCTCAGATTACAGAAATAAGGTGATTACCATGGGAGAAATTTTATTGGAAAACAAATCAATAGTAATTCCCGGCGAGGAAATCGCATCGGGAATGGATTTTTTGCCTTCATACGGCACCTACAGAGACAAAGACAAGATAGTGGCCTCAAGGCTTGGGCTTTTGAGTGTTGACGGGAAAATCGTCAAGATAATCCCGCTTACAGGAAGATACAACCCAAGAAAAGGGGACACCATCAT
>CAIVED010000038.1 GCA_903904885.1 uncultured archaeon
TATTATTTAAAGCTTTTCCTGATTTTTGACATCACTGCCGAGAAAGGATAAAAAACCAAAATCGAAAAGTTTATATAGAAGCTTGCTCTCAAAAGTTTTCATGGGACTTTTCAAAAAACTTTCAAGTTCACTGCGAAGGGGCTTTGGTTCTGGTGATTATGACCTTCCGGTGGAATCTTCGGATTACATACAGGTCCAGCCGGAGGACTCAAACAGGTCAAAGGTTCTTGTGAGGCCGTTCCTTCTTGAGGATTTTGAAGACATAAAGCTGGTTATCGATTCTTTGAGAGAGGGATACACAATTGCGCTGGTAAACATAAGGCCTTTGAGGGACAGGGATCTGGTTGAGCTCAAGAGGGCCATAAACAAGCTGAAAAAGACATGCGACGCAGTTGACGGCGACATCGCAGGATTCGGCGACGACTGGATTGCGGTTGTTCCCGCATTCGCTTCCATACACCGGGACCAGGTTGTTGAAGAAGTAGCGAAGTAAGTTCTGATAATTTTTTTCTATGAAATTTTTCTTAATAAAATTCCGTTTGCTGGTTATTGAGTTTTGTTTCTAAGCAGCATCTATTAACAAATCCCCATCTTCTGGTTCTTGCACTACTCTCCAAGTTTGTTCCGCTTCTTCTGCCTGAGTGCCCTGCAAGAAGGCAATATTTAACTGCTGACTGCAGCCGAAGCAGTTTGAGGCAGTTCTGGCAATCAAGGCCAGCTGCGAAAGCAGGAAGCAATTTTAAGACCTGCCCAGAAAAAAGATTTATTGTTTTTTCTGAATGATATCGCAAAAACAAATCTTTATAAATCTTTAATTGTTAGATTGCCCCATGCCAGAAAAAGAAGAAATGCCGGAGATAATGGAGGGGCAGGAGTGCCCTGTCTGCCACCAGAAGACCGTGGTTTTGACCGAGCAGGAAAAGAAAATCCCCTTCGGGGAAAAGGAAGTCGAGGTCTATTTATTTTCACTTACCTGCCACAATGAGGAATGCAAGTATCACACATCTGATTTGGAATTCTCAGAGCAGCAGGAGCCGGTGAAATACACTCTCGAGGTTGACAGCGAGGAGGACATGAAAATCCGAATTGTCAAATCAGCCGAGGCGACTGTGAAAATCCCGCACATAGTCACCATTGAATCCGGACCGCAATCGCAGGGTTACATAACAAATGTTGAAGGGCTTTTGAAAAGAGTCCAGCATATCATAGAGCAGGCAAGGGACAGCGCGGAGGACGAAGATGACCGGAAAAAGGCAAAGAATCTTCTGAAGAAAATCACTGACATAATGTGGGGCAGGGAAAAGCAGAAGATAATCATCGAGGACAAGACCGGAAACTCGGCAATAATTTCTCCGAAGGCTGTCAGGAGCAAGTTATAAAGATATGTGTAGGCAAAAGGTTATATCTTCTTGTAACTATTGCAGAATAGAATAATTTTTTAATTAGGGGCGCCATTTTTAATTTGTGGGGTTGGATGGGAGAAAAATATAAGCCTGGAGAAAATCAACTGCAATTGTACGGTCTTTTTAGAAAATTGGAACCGCTTCTTCCTAATGATTATGCGTTTCAGCTTCTTGTTGGCTATGCCCTGCTTGAAAGCCTGTTTAATTTCGAAACAAAATCAGGTTCTGAGGAGGAGATAAGATTCGGCGAGGTAAAGGCCATACATGCCGGCTTGGAAGGTGCAGTTAGGCTATGCAGCGCCCAGGACACAACTGCCCCTTTGGATGATTTGAGGGCAAAAATGGTGCCTGCAGTATCACGGCTTTTTGACCAGTATGATGGAAACAGCAAACTTCTTCAGGGAATTGTAGACGTCCTTGGCAAACGAAGAAAAAACTATGAAGACGTGCTTAGCCGAAGAATAGAGCATTTAATGAGCCAGATAGAAAAAAGGGGCCCTCTCAATGGAACACGAAACATACTTGATGGGGATTATGCTGCAATAAGGAATTGTTTTTGGGAGGGGTTCAAATGAATCAGGAGTACCATAAAATTTACATCCCTCTTACAGATGCCTATGACCTGGGCGGGCCGGATGTTTTTACGAATTTTGAAAGAACCGACGATGAAAAAGCTGAAGGTGAAAAAAATCTGATTGTGTTCCCATGGTCATTTATAGATTCCCTGGACAAACTGAAGGAAACAAGCCCCGGTGCGGAAAAGACCCTGGAGAAAATATGCGAGGTTTCAAAAGGGAAAAAGATATGCGAATCTGCGGATGGTTTCGATTTTTATAAATGTCTTGAGGGGCTGGATATCGCAATCGTGGGAGAGGGTAATGACAGCTCAGACAAATTTATCGCTTCTTTGTACGAACAAATAGAAGCGCAGTTCACAAAAGCGCCGGTCCTGATAACCAGCCAGCCGAGGCCGGCTATTTATTTTGCAAGGCGGGGAATGAACGTTGAAGAGCCTGAATTTCTCAAGGTTGGTGAGGATATACTGAATGAAGGGATCCTGGCAGGAAATGATGAACTTATCTCAGAATTATTTGGGAATAGCGGGGTTCTGCCCCTTGAAACCGCAGCCAAGCTTCTTGGGAGAGAAGAGAAAGAGCTCTATCACAATCAATTCATAAGATTTGTCTGGGGCCAAAGTCCTGCACGCTATGCCCGGGTAGCCGGAAAACTCAGATGGAACAAAGAACACACGGAGATGATTGGTGTTGAAGATCGCGTGGTAAGAATGCTGGCAGAGCAAGAATACGGGAAGAAAATAAGAATAGGCCAGCAGGTGGTTGACAATGTCCTGGGAATTTCCCCAAAGGACATGGAGCAGTATATTGCAATGCAGTACGGCCTTTTTAATCCGGAAGTTTCTTTGTTTTTCATATGCGGTTCCCAGGGTTCGGGGAAGACATTGCTAAGCTATGTTGCTGCAGTTGACATGGTTCTGGTTTATGAAGAAGAGATGAGGAGAGCGAGAGGGCTTGATGGTGATAAAAAAGAGGGTTTCTTCAGGCAAATCATTCTGATAAAGCCGAACAATATCCTTGGCGGGAAATCAAGGGAGGTAGGCTATCTCCCCGGTGATTTGTACGCAAAAATCAAGCCCCATCTTGGGCCGTTCATAGATGCGCACAAGGAATCGGTGCTTGGGCAGTCTTTTCCGTTTGAGGAGATGTTCAAGCATCCACGATTCGTCAACGATTTTGGTATGCCAAGAACAAAGGAAATGAATGGCATGAAAATAAACGGGGCCCGCCTGACCGGCCACTGCGAGATGATTGAACTGACCTACTCCGGGTTTATGAGAGGGCGTTCGCTTAAAGATACCCTGCTGATGATAGATGAGGGGCAAAATCTAACACCCTTTGAGATGAAAACCCTCCTTTCCAGGCTGGGCATGGGATGCAAGTGCGTAGTAATGGGCGACCCGAAGCAAATAGACAATCCTGCGTGCAGGGCGGACTTTAATGGCCTTACCCATGCTGTAAACCATTATCTCAGGGACCCTTTTTCTATGGTTGTAAAATTGCCAAAGAATTATAGGGACCAGATTTCAAAGCGCAGCGATGACTGGCATGCTTATTGAGCTGATTCTTTTTTTGTTGTGCTCTTAATTATGTCCCTAACAAAAAACACATTGTAGAACGCAAAGGCAACAAGCGATGATATCAGCCTGTTGGGGCCGAAATACTGGGTTGAATACACTTGCTCAAAGAAATTCGCAAAATAGAGCGCCATGTCAAAATAAAACGTAAGCAGGAAAGGCGCGGCCAGAAACGCGAGAACAGCAAATGCTGTCTCCATCTTCAGCAGGAAATGCTTTGTCGAATTTTTTATGTCTCTGGTCACCCACCAGAAAATCCAGCTGGTTATCACAGCCACCGAAGCGAGCAGAGCATAATAAACCAGATGCATGCTTTGGGTTTCCTCCAGCCAGAAAACCATTGATGCTGGAATCAGCACAAAAACGTGAATGAGCGCAATTGCCGAGATTGCTCCCCGGTGATACTTGAAAATTGATTTAATCAGGTTAAACATTTTTCAGCCCCTTTATCTTGCCAAAGTCAAAAGCGGTCCCGTCTTCGCCGATTGCAACCGCCCTGAACTCTCCTATGCTCTTTATGTATGGGCTTAATAATCTTTCCCTCCGCACATCTGTCCCTTCAACAAGGGGGTTGAATGATGGCATCACTATAAGATTTTTACCCTTGTATTTCCCGAAAAGAAAGCACTTAAATTTCTCAACCCGCAGGCCTTCCTGTATGGAGATTGCCGGATGTTCGTGGCCGATTATTATGGTTTTTATGCTCTTGAGCCTTTCGTTATCGATTTCTTTGTGGCCATGAATTATCAGGATATCTCTTATTTTTAATGAGTCGGCAATCTCAAGCTTTCTTTTCTCGGCAATCGGGCCGAGAATTGTGTCATGGTTGCCTTTTATCAGTACAATTTTTTCAGCATGCTTTGCAAGCAGGTCAAGCAGAAGCAGCGACTGCCTCCATTCCTGCTCGGATATTCTGCCGAATTCGTGCTTCAAATCGCCGTTCACAATAATTTTTCTGAATTTTTTCTTTTCAAGAACCCTTTCAAGCATTTTCACAATGTCCTCAAACTGGTGCCTGGGTATCAAAACGCCCTGCTTGTTCAGCGCTTCTTCGTAGCCGAGATGGATGTCGCCCAGGACCAGAATTTTCTTGTTAATCAGCAGGCAAAGCCCTTTTATTTCTATCATTGCCCTGGTTAATGAACTGTATTTTTTAAACATTCGTTTTGGCTCAAACCCCCAAAAACAGGGGCTGCAGGCGCCAGGAAGCCAAAAACATAGTTTTATAAATCTCTGTTCCATTGAAATTCCGGGTTAAAACCCCGGCTGAGATTGATCGGCCGATTGTGTAGATTTGAGGTAAGAGAAATGCAATATGGAGATGAAGGCCAGTATGGTGGCGGAAGAAGTTTTAGCGGCGGCGGCCGAAGAGGCGGAAGCGGCGGCGGAAGAGGATTCGGCGGCGGTGGAGGCGGAGGGTTCAGCCCTGTAAAAGTCGGGGAAGAGCTTGACGTGACCATTGAGGCAGTCGGCGAGAAGGGAGACGGAATTGCCAAGAAGAACGGATTTGTAATCTTTGTCCCGGGCGTTCAGCAGGGAGACGTTGTCAAAATCAGGATTACAAAAGTCTTCAAGAAGATGGCATTTGCCGAAGTAATCGGCGAGGGCTCGTCTGCACCGGCGGAAGCGAATGCGGATTCTGATTCAGGAGACGAGGAAGAGTCATCTGAAGAGGAAGCATCCGAAGAAGAAACAGAGGATTCAGAAGAATTCTGATTAAATTATTTTTTTAGTTTATTTTTTTCTGGGTTTTATTATTTTCTTGGTCTAGGCCAGTATGCAGCATGTTCTTTAACCGCAAAAAAAGCTCTCATAGCATGGGATAAACTCCATATGTCTGCGATTGAAGCGACCTCACTAGATCTATGCATTCCTATAACTGGCACGCCCAGGTCAATCCCTTCTGCATCGTCAAGGTGAAATTTCTGGGATGAGTTTGCAATTTTGTTACCCGGTCTTCCCATAATTCCGAACTGATAGGATATTTTTTTTTCATCAAGCAGGCGAATCATAGCATTTAACATCTCAACACTTGCTCTGTAGCCATCTTGTCCATTATGGTCTGAGGAATCTGGCATTATAACTGCTCCCGACCCCATATATGCAGAGTCTCTAAAGTCATGGTCATCAGCGGAAAAACCATGTATTGGTTCAGTTGAGTCTAAAAAAGCACTCCAGGTGTTTTGGAGCATCTTTGTTTCAGCGGCATTATCCGTTGCATTAACCAATCTTGCCAATGCAGGGGTCATGTAAATCTCAAGAAAATTGTGCTGCAAACTTCCTTTTCCTGTATCGCCTATTTCTTCATGGTCATACCAGACTGCCATTTTTGTATAATCTGGGCGTTTTGCATTGAGAAATCCGTATAACAATGCATAGGCGCTTGCCCAGTTGTCCTGGCCATAACCAGATACGGCAGACTTATCAAGCCCAAGCCACCTTGGCGGGTTTGCTGGCACAAGGCATATCTGCCCAAGGTCAAGGTCCCTTTCAGTCACTTTATGCCTGGTGTAAAGCTCTCTTATGAACTGGAGAATAAGCCTTTTTGCAGGGTCGAATTTTTGGTAGTTAAAAGGGATTCCCCCGACAATTACTTCCAAGTCGACTATTTCCGGCTTATTACCCTCCTCTAAATGAAAGCTTTGTTCAGCAAATGAAAATATGGGATCATCTTTTTTTTCACCAATTGAAAATTCAGTTAAATAAGGCCCCTGTTTATCCTTAACAACGCCCTGGAAGTGCAGGGCCATAGGGATATTAAAAAAATCTTTTGGGTCTAAGCCCCCTTTTACTCCGCATCTTAATGTTGTGATGTTATAATTGCCATTTACTTTTCTAAATCTCCCGACTATCGAGGGGGAGTCTATATGGGCCCCAGCAATATTCATCCCATCTTCAATAGGCCTGTGCCCTATCTGTACAGCGATAATCGAGTTGGCTCTTCTGACATAGAATTTTTGGCCGGGCTTTAGCCTTACAGGATTTTTCCCTTCAGCGTCCCCATTAAGATTTACAGTTTCAATAGAATCCCCGGAGAATTGTTCAATCTGCCGGTACTGGTGTCTTCTTAGCTCCTGTTCAAGATATCGGGTTCTATCCCATATGCATTTGTTGTTTAAACTTCTTATATAAGCATCTCCTAATGTGGCGATATCCGCAGCATCTCCAGCTTTAAGGTTTTCCCAGACTGTTTGCCTAAAATGCTTATGTATATTATGCTGATCGGTTTGCTCAACAAGAAGTTTTCTAGCAATTCTTGCAGCATCCCTGTCCTTTTGCCGTTGGGTCGGTTGTTTTAACATTTTAATCAGTCTTACCCATTTCCGCCACCTTTTTTCAAGAAAACAAAAGCAAGCTTTGCTAAGGATAATAAAACTCGAGCCACTATTATATAAACCTTATCCTTATACAGTTTAAACTCAAAACCTTTTTAAAACAGGGTTCTTTTAGCCTGTTTATGGCCCCGTGGTATAGCTTGGATAGCACGGCCGGCTTCGGCTGTTGAATAAGCAATAGAAGACACCGGCAAACTCCGGTTCGAATCCGGACGGGGTCATAAAACAAAGGAGGCAGCGCAAACTTACTCAGTTTGCTGGCCTCCTCTCGTTAAAAAACTCGAGGAGGTAAAAAAATGTTCGAAACATTAATGATGGGAAACTTTGCGTCAATGAGCCCGCTGTGGCTTGGCATACTTGCTGTTGCAATGGTCTGGTCAGCAATCTGGAAGGGAATTGCATTGTGGAAATCCGGAAGAAACGGCCAGCTGGCCTGGTTTGTGGTCATGTTTATCGTGAACACAATCGGCATCCTGGAGATAGTCTATATCTTTGCATTCCAGAAGAAGAAAAAGAAACGATAAACCGATAGTTTTAAATTTTTTTTTGTTCTTTTATATTTCTATGATTAATTTTGAAGATATAACCCCAGAAAATTGGGAAAAATGGAAAGAGCCTGTGCTACGGTCAGAACTAATTTTTCCTGAATCACTACGTTCAACTGAAGAAGAGTTCCGTGTCACACTGGATACTCCTTCAAATATTGCCAAAATAATCAGACTTGATGGCAGGTATATTGGAAATGCTTTTGGATGCGGAGCAGTGCATTTTGATTTCTACAGGCAAAGTAGGCAGGCCGTATGTGCGGAAGAGATTCATATAAACAATATCGTTATTGAACCGCCTTACCAAGGGCATGGTCATGGAACAAGATTATTGCAGGAGTTTATGGGTGAAGCGAGGAGGAAAGGCTACAAGAAATTAATCGGATTTTTCAGGCCAAACCATTCCTTGCGTTTAGTCAGAAAGCTTGATTGTGTTGAAAAAAGTGTTCACCCGGACTGGTTTGGCACAGGGGAGGATTATGTTTTCTGCGAAATTGACCTGAGTGTAAAATATTTTAAAAAATTAAAAGCAGTATAAACGAAAGATAATTTAATTTCTTTTTTTATTTTCTTATGTTTGCAAAATAATGGCCGGATTTTTTCCGTTCATTTTCTGCCTTTGTTTGCATTGCATCTTCAACATCTTCGATTATGTTGGATAGCCCTGAGTCGTCATAGAATGTGTTTGAGCTCAGAATTTCGCCTGTTTCATCAACAATCCTGTATGTGAAGCCTGTATCATTTCCTAAAATATTAACATCTGTGAACATTAGGTAAAAACTGCCATTTGCATTTTCCCTATGTAGCGGAGTGTATACTGTTCCGAGCTGTTTGGTAATCTTAGAATAAACTTCCTGTGAAATTTGCTCTTTGTTAGGAACGTCTGTTTTAACATCGGGAGCATTAACCTTAAGGTACCTGCCATCCGGCATGCTGAAGAACTCTTCAGGTTTTTGTTCTCCGGGTTTTTTGAAAGGATTTGGCCTTTTTGAGCAACTTCCTGCGATGCTGATGCATCCAGCGAGGATACCGAGTATGGCTTTCCTTCTAGTTGTTTTCATTTTACCCCTCATAATCGCAGAACTACTATTTAAATCTTTCGTTTTTTAACTACTTGGTGGTGGTAAAAATAGCCTATTGTGTTGGCAGCAGGAAAGCGAGAGAATAACGTAGCTAAAGGTTTTTGAAGAAAGTGCATAAAAAGAAGTGCGTAGAAACCTGGAGTAATAATATGAAAGAAAAAAATAAAAAAATTTCTTTTATTTTTTTTTCATTCTGCTCAGAGCAAGTGCAACACCTGCGCCTATTGCAGCGCCGACTCCTGCTGCGATAAGCATTGCCTTTTTAGGGTCTTTTCTTGCATAGGCAGTTACTTTTTTCTCTGCTTCCGCAATCTTGACCTTTGCCTTTGCAATCTCCTTTTTAGCAGTAGCAATAGCTTTTGCCTCAAGCTTTTTAACATCCATTTTTGCTTTTTTCTTTGACATAATTCACCTCCAAAGATTGTAATATTTTGTCTTTTCGATTTTTCTCTTGAAAATAAGAGCGCCAATGACCAGAACCAAACCCAGGATGAGCAATACAGCATATCTCTGCAGGCCCAAAAAGTCTGTCATGAAAAAAACAGCAGCCAGGACAAGCATTATTATGCCGACAAGAAGCACAACGGCAACAATCATGTTGTCAATGAGTTTCCTTTCAGTCTGGTAAACAATGTCCTGTGCGTGGTGAACTACCTCATCAACCAGGAATTTTCCTCCCTCTTTTATCTTCTCTACAAGCGCGGACTCGAGAAATCCCTTTAGCGCCCCTTCCTTCTCATCTTTTTTCGCCATAGGGCCTTAAATTGGCTTTTTGTTTATAATATTTTCCCTTATTTATCACAAAATTTAAAAGAATGAACAAAAAAGTTTCTGATAGCGGGGCTGTGGGGTAGCTTGGTTATCCTTCGCGCTTAGGGAGCGTGTGACCCCGGTTCGAATCCGGGCAGCCCCAGTCCTACTTATTAAACACGCTTCCTTTTTTTATGTAATACGCCAAAAACCAGTATTTTACCCACTCAGAGCCGCCTTTTTTCTTTAGGTTCCTGTTCCAGAAGTTTCCCCAGCCGTCTGTCAGGAGGTGTATTGAGAACCCGTAGGCAACATAAAGCAGCGGCAAGTAAAATATTGCCGCTATGAACAGTGCGATTATAACTTCAAATGTGTGGAAAAAATGCAAACTCTTTTGGGTGCCAGAGTAGTTCGACTTTTTGAAGCTTCCCAAGTCCCACACATTATGTGCCTTAACATTCGAAAATCCGTGGTACAGTTCAATTAGGTGGTCCAAATCAATTGCAACAGAAGCAAGAATAAAAATGACTGCCGGCCAGCCTTCCAGCCTGAGGGCAATCATGGCGATTATGCCGATAAAGAGATGGATGAATGTGTGCATAAATCATATCAAACATTCAGTTATTTAAAAATTTTTAGTGTTTTGTGCTGCCTGAATCAACCAGTTCAAAAGCGCCAAATTTTATTCTGTAATATTTTTTTTGGCCGGAGTCGGAAGGATGTGGTA
This sequence comes from uncultured archaeon, assembly GCA_903904885.1. Classification (GTDB taxonomy): domain Archaea; phylum Nanobdellota; class Nanobdellia; order Woesearchaeales; family CAIVOO01; genus CAIVED01. The sequence goes on from CAIVED010000038.1 coordinate 9,995, forward strand.
TGTAGCATACAACGCCCCAGTCCCTGATGTCTTCAACAGTTGCTAATTCTCCTGGAGCATTGCAATCTTCTCCAAGCCTGACTTTATCTCCTGTTTCTATTAAATCTCTAAGAGATGGCGTTTTTTTAGGCAGTTCTCTCTCATACACAAGACGGACTTGTTCTGGGCCAAAAACTGCAACCTCATAGCTTCCCATAGCAGGGTCAGCAGGGGAGCATTCTTCAGCTCTCACGCAGCCCAGGCTGATTAGGGTTCCCAATGTTTCGCCTACCTGGCCGGCAAGATATATTGCCCCGGATTCACCGGAATTTTTAATATGCTCTAAAGCTTCTTCAAGAAATTCTCTTGTTGGGACAAATTCGTTGTTCATAAGGTCCAGGAATATAAAAAGAAATAAAAACATTTCTAAAAACCTTGCTGTCTCAAACCCCCAGATTCTGCCTCCCCAGCGCCTGTAAAGGCATTCCAAAAAACAAAGTTTTATAAAGAAAAAAGCCTTTTTTCCCGTCATAAAACAGGGTTTTTTCAGGCGGTTTTCCCGACGGGAAAAACCCAAAAAAAGAAAATGGAAGAAAAGGAAAAAATAAAGGGACAGGAAGACTATGGTGCAGAGAAGATTCAGGTACTTGGCGGGCTTGAAGCTGTCAGGAAAAGGCCTGCAATGTACATCGGCAGCATCGGCCCCGATGGTTTGCATCACCTGGTCTACGAAGTCGTTGACAACTCCATAGATGAGGCTCTGGCGGGCTTCTGCGACCAGATTGCGGTAATTATCGGCAAGGATAGCTCTATCACTGTAATTGACAATGGGCGAGGCATTCCTGTTGACATACACCCGAAATTCAACAGGCCTGCAATGGAGATTGTTCTCACAAAGCTTCATGCAGGCGGAAAGTTCGACACCCAGGCATACAAGGTTTCAGGAGGATTGCATGGTGTTGGCGTTTCAGTTGTAAATGCCTTGTCAAAGCAATTGGAAGTGTGGTCAAAAAGAAACGGCAAGGTATATTACCAGAAATACGAAAAAGGAATTCCTGCCACAGATGTAATTGACCAGGGTGCAAGCGAAGGCACAGGAACCAAGGTGACATTCATTGCAGATCCAGAGATTTTCACAGAAGTAGAATATCACTTTGAAACTCTTGCAAGCAGGCTGAGGGAGCTCGCTTTCCTAAACAAGGGAATTAAAATAACGCTGAAGGATGAGGGCGCAGACAGGAGTGCTGTTTTCTTTTATGAGGGAGGGATTGTTGAATTTGTTGAGTACATAAACAAAAACAAGAAGCCGCTGCACAAGGTTGTTTTTTTCCAGAAGGAGAAAAGCGACATAATTGTTGAGGTGGCATTTCAATACAATGACGGTTATAATGAAAATGTTTTCTCATTTGTAAACAACATAAACACAAGGGAAGGCGGAACCCATTTGTCAGGGTTCAAGACCGCAATAACAAGGACATTCAATGACTATGCTGAAAAATTAAAGGCCGCTGATTTTAAGCTTTCGGGGGAAGATGTTCGTGAAGGATTGAGCGCAGTAATATCTGTTAAAATGCATGACCCCCAGTTCGAGGGGCAGACAAAGGCAAAGCTCGGAAATTCTGAGGTAAAAGGCCTTGTTGATTCCATGGCCTATGAAAAAATAAAGGAGTACCTTGAGGAAAATCCCCAGGAAGCAAAAATAATTGTTGAAAAATGCGTAACAGCCGCAAAGGCAAGGGAAGCCGCAAGAAAAGCAAGGGAACTGACAAGAAGGAAAGGCGCGCTTGATTCTTTTTCACTGCCTGGAAAGCTGGCAGACTGCTCTGAGAAAGACCCGACAAAATGCGAAATATACCTTGTTGAGGGAGATTCTGCAGGCGGAAGCGCAAAGCAGGGCCGTAAGAGGGAGTTCCAGGCAATTCTTCCGTTGAGGGGAAAAATTTTGAATGTGGAGAAAGCAAGGCTGAATAAGATATTTGAGAATAATGAAATAATTGTAATGGTTACTGCATTGGGAACAGGAATTTCAGACGAATTTAATATTGCGAAGTTGAGATATCACAAGATAATAATCATGACCGATGCGGATGTTGACGGTTCGCACATCAGGACATTGATTTTGACATTCTTTTTCAGGTATCTGACGCCGCTGATAGAGCAGGGCCATGTTTACATTGCCCAGCCGCCGTTGTTCAAGGTAAAAAAAGGAAAGCAGTTTAGTTATGCCTATACTGATGAAGAGAAGGACAGGATTATGAAAGAATACGGCGAAGGGGCGGAAATCCAGCGTTACAAAGGCCTTGGTGAGATGAATCCGGACCAGCTTTGGGAAACAACAATGAATCCCGAGACAAGGGCATTATTGCAGGTCACAATCGAAGACGCAGTTCGGGCAGACAAAATATTCACTCTTCTTATGGGCGACGAAGTCCCGCCAAGAAAAGCATTCATCCAGAAGCATGCGAAGGATGTTGTGAATTTGGATGTTTGATTATTCTACATCACTTCAACTAACAATAATTTTTTAGCTACGCAGTTCTTAATTTGCATCTTCTTTTTTCTGTTTGCCTTGACTGCCAGAACTGCCTTAAATCGCTTCGTTGCGCAAGAAAATCATAGATTTTCTGCGCGCAGAAATTGTAAAACAATTTCTTGCGCACTCAGCGATTAAATATTTTCTTCTTGCATGGCAATCAAGCAAGAGAATCAAAATCCAGATCAAGATTAATGCAGGACCAGAAAAATAGTTTTTTATTTAAAGCCAATTAATTCTAAACCTTATCTTCTACTTCCTTTTTCAACTTTGCAAGGAACTCATCCACCTTTTTCTCGCCGAGAATTTCGTTGTTTCTTGTCCTGACGTTTACTGTTTTATTGGAAACTTCTTTATCGCCGACAACAAGAATGTAATTCACCCTCTGCAGTTCTGCATCACGGACTTTCTTGGGAGTTGTTTCTGTCCGGTCATCAACCTCAACCCTTATTCCGGCATCAAACATTTTCTTTGCAACTTCCTTTGAATAATCATTGTGCCTGTCGGCAATCGGCAAAACAACCACCTGAACAGGAGAAAGCCAGAGCGGGAATTTGCCTGCGTAGTGCTCCACAAGTATTCCGATGAATCTCTCAAGCGAACCGTAAACAACCCTGTGCAGCATCACCGGAGTGTGCTTTTTGTTGTCAGCGCCGTCGTAGGTTAATTCAAACCTTTCAGGCATCTGGAAGTCCAGCTGGCAGGTTGCGCACTGCCATGTCCTCCCGATTGCGTCCTTTATGTGGAAATCTATTTTAGGACCGTAGAATGCGCCATCGCCGGGATTGATTTTATACTTGATTTTCATATCGTCAAGGGCGTTCTTTAGTTTGCTCTCTGCTAAATCCCAAAGTTTTTGCGAGCCCATCGCTTTCTCGGGCTTTGTTGACAATTCAACGTGATAGTCAAACCTGAAAACATCCCGGTAAAAATGGTCAACCAGTCTTACAACATTTTTTATTTCCTCAGCGAGCTGCTCTTCTGTTGCAAATATGTGGGCATCATCCTGGTGGAAGCATCTCACCCTGAAAAGCCCTGACAAAACCCCGCTGAGTTCATGCCTGTGCACAAGCCCGACTTCTGCAGCTCTCAAAGGAAGGTCCTTGTATGATTTTGTTGTTGTCCTGTAAACAAGCATTCCGCCGGGGCAGTTCATTGGTTTTACAGCATAATCCGCTTCGTCTATTTTTGTGAAATACATATTTTCCTTGTAATGGTCCCAGTGGCCTGACTGCAGCCAGAGCTTCTTGTTCAGTATGATTGGAGTTTTTATCTCAACATAGCCGTTTTTCCTGTGCTCCTCTCTCCAGAAATTCAGAAGTTCGTTCCAGATAACCATTCCCTTTGCGTGGAAGAATGGCATTCCTGGGGCTTCTTCGTGGAAGGAGTACAAATCCAAATCCTTGCCGATTTTCCTGTGGTCTCTTTTCTCTGCCTCTTCAATCAATGTCAGATAATCCTTGAGCATTTTATTTTCAGGGAAGGAAATTCCGTAAATCCTCTGAAGCTGCTTGTTTTTGGCATCTCCTTTCCAGTATGCGCCGGATGTTTTTGTAAGCTTGAAGGCCTTTATTTTTCCTGTGCTTGAAACATGGGGTCCCCTGCACAGGTCAAAGAAATCCCCCTGCGAATAAACAGACAATTTTCCCTCTGCTTCAGTAATTAGTTCCAATTTGTATTTGTTGTCCTTGAATTTTTTCTTTGCCTCTTCCTTTGTTAATTCTTTTCTCTCAAATTTCAAGTCTTCTTTGACAATTTTCTCCATTTCCTTTTCGATTCTCATCAAATCTTCTGGAGAAAATGGTTTTGAATCAAAATCATAGTAGAATCCCTCATCAATAGAAGGCCCGATTGTTAGGATTGCATCCGGGAAAATTCTTTTGACTGCCTGGGCCAGAACATGCGATGTGCTGTGCCAGAAAACCTTCTTTCCATCAGGCGAATCAAATGTCAACACCTCAAAATCAGAATCTTTTTCCAAAGGTGTGTTCAGGTCAGCAAGCTGGCCATTCACCTTTGCTGCGATTGCAGCCATTGCAAGGCGCTCACCTATTGACTTGGCAACTTCTATCGCAGTAACCCCTTTGTCAAACTCAGTCACAGAGCCGTTTGGGAACTTTATCTTGATTTTTGGCATATATCTATATGTTTGAGGTTATTTATAAAGGTTGTAGTTAGGTTTTTAAATCTTTAGCGCTTTCGTTATGGGTTGGGGGTAAAATTGAATAAAACGATTTTAGTTTTGGCTGTAATATTGGCTTTGTTTATTGTAGGATGTACTTCTGAGAATCCTTTAGACCCTTGTGATAGGGATTTCAAAAAGTGTAATTATGATTGTGGCGAGGGGGCTTTTGGGAGTTTATGTAAAGATGCTTGTGCGATAAAGCATAAACAATGTCAAGAGGATAGGAACACAGTAAGTAATGACTATCCTATACCTTCTAGCGTTCCCTCTCAAAGAATAGAACGAACTTATGTTCCTACACCAACTCCTTCAGGCTGTGCTTATAATAATCCTCCTTGTTCATCAGGATTAAAATGTACAAATAACCAATGTAAAATCCCGAATGGGCAATTCTGCAGCAATCCATCTGAATGTGAAGGCGGATATTGTAACAACAATGTTTGTGCTTCTGTTCCTTGCCAGCAGAATGAATGCTCTCAGAATCAAGTTGAATGTCCAGGGGTTGAATTAGAAAAGCGCTGTGTTAAAGATCCGAATGGCTGTTTTGTTTGGAGAGAAAACACATGCAGAACTGGCTGTGAAATTTGGGGTTCTTATTGTTTTGCTTGTGAAAACTGCTGTCAAGTTACACAAGCAGGTAACTTAAATACACAATATTGGTATAATAATGGTAGACAAGTTGAAGGGAGAGTGTGCTATGATGGCTGTGTGGAAATGGAAGGATGCCGTGAACATAGCGAAATGAGAGGCCTTGAAACAAAGGAGCTTATCTCTGGTCAAGAAATGCAGACCGAAGCGACATCCCCCAAAGGTTGCCAATATCATAACCCTGATTGTCTGAATGGAGAAACTTGTATGGGTAATGAATGTAAAAAAATAGATGGACAGATTTGTACCAATAAAACTGAGTGTGCAAATGGTAATTGTAATAATGGAATTTGCCAAAGTCAACTTTGCCAAAATGAATGTGAAACAGGACAAAAAGAATGTATCAATGAAACTTCTAAAAGAGAATGTGTAACAAATAATGCAAATTGCCATGTTTGGAGTGATGCTACAACTTGCAGAACAGATTGTGATAATTGGGGAACTTACTGCCCTCACGGAGGAAACTCTTGTTTTGGATATTGGTATGGAGAAGGAAACCAAAAAATGGAAGGCAAGATGTGTTATGATGGATGTTCAAGTGGGGACTGCATAAGCCACGTTGAGACACGGCCTACAAATTAAATATTACAACAAAATAAAAAATGAAAAAATGGCTTCAAAAATCATGGATTTTAGCATTATTAATGTTTATAATAGCCACTCTTGTTAACGCAGCATCATATTTTTTATTATTAAAATCTGAGAATGAACTCTCCATGGGTCAAATATTAACTTCTCAGTTATCATATTTAATAATACCTCCTTTTGTAGTGGGTTTGATATATACATTAAATTTTAAAGAAATAATGCCCAGAAAAATAAAATTTAATATCGCATTAATTTTCTTTGTTATTTACATACTCATAATACTAATAGCATTGTTAATTGGCTCATATAGCATACCAATTAATATATCTCAGTTTCAAATACAAAAACTCAAAGAGGCACTAGTTCCTTCTCTGACCGTCTGTTTGTTATATCTAATTATTCTCGCAATATTTACCTATTTATTCCTCGATTTAGGGGGTCGTTTGTACAGACTATTTGTATAAAATATGTAAACTTAAGCCAAAATTTATGGAAATGCTAAAATATATATGTGAGGATGCCCAAAAAAGCTAGTTCCTAATATGTGTCTTAAAAAAATAAAATATTTTCATAAAAAATACAGAAAACGCATTAGAAACTTTTATTCAAGTAGTATTGCAGGTCTATTTGCTGGGATAGCTATAGGAAGTCTTCTCAGTTTACTTACAAATACCACAGTTAAGAAATGGGAAAATCCTATAGGTCACATACTCATCGTGGTTACATATATCGTTTTTGTATTTTTAATATTGTATATCTTATACTTTTTTGGAAAATTTTGTATGCAACATTTTTTATCCAAAAATAAGGAAGATTTAATTGGATTTCATATAAATTATTTTACCAGTGTTTATGTAGCAGTATTTAGTGCTTTGTTGATTATTTTATATGATAATATTTCGGTTTGCATTTTTGTAGCGCTTATTTTTTTTATTATATATTTCCTTTCAAAATCTTAAGGATATAAAGA
>CAIVED010000039.1 GCA_903904885.1 uncultured archaeon
AGACACAGCTCTCCAGACTTTCCTTTGCAGGCCATGCCGTAACCATGCACAAACCGCAGGAGCTGCAAAGCTTTTTGGGGGAAGAATGCATATCTGCCGCATTTTTATTCATTGTGGGTCCCATGCGTCTCTCCACTCTGTTGTCAACAAAGAGATCACTGAACAGAGAGTGCTTTCTGAATCTCAGGCACCAGCTTAAGAGTTTCCTGTCTGAGAAAAATAAACAATTGAAGTTTTTCTTGAAACTGAATTGTTTACAGCACCGGAAATCGAAAAATATCACGTCACAAAAAAAACGAGCCACAAACAAAAGTATACATGCAGCTATAGATGTAGGGTAGCAAAGCTTTTCATATCAATACGTCTTTTGCAAATATCCTATCGAGAACATGTTGGGCTTTATGTCCTCAGTGCTCACGGCAATAACTGTCTGGTCGCTCAGGCCTGAGTGGATGCGCTGGAAATCATTGAACTGAGAGCCAACGATAAAATGTTTCATTTCACCTTTTTCTGTTTTTACGGGGCAGGTATTCTGCATGAAGCACTTCCAGAATTTTCCATTCTGATCATAAATGTCTGTCCACAGGATAATGTATGACTCCGGATCAATATACCAGACCCGCTTGCCGTAGATATAGCTGGCATCTTTGTTGACTACATCAAGAACATATGTTTTGCACCGCTCAAGGGTAAGGCCGTTTATGACCGCCTGCCCCGCCTGCCGCACGGTTTTTGTCATGTCCTGGTGCCGCGAACAGAGAAGATCGCGGGTTCCTTGCAGCGTATAGGTGTTTCTTTCCAGATGGCCGTCCCAGAAAAACTCGTCATCATAAATGAGGTCTGTTCCGTCAAGTGAGTCTGTCCTTTGAGTTGTGGACATTCGCCGGATACGTCTGAACTGGCTGTACCACAGGTACGTATCGTCATCTTTTGCAGGATCAATAAACCGCAGCGTGTAATAGCGGGTATTAAGGAATTCGGGAGGCTTATACATGTTCAGAAAATATCCACGGTGTATGCCCCTTGGATTGTCAGGTAGTGCAGGCCTTGGATCAAGCTCTGTACGGTGGATAAAGTAAAATTCCGAGTTTTCCTGTTCGGAAATACGTTCGGTTCTGCTTTTGGGATTTATGTTTGGGGCAAATCTGCGATAGTGTGACGTGTCGCCATGTGTATTGAATTCATAATTATATGCCACTTCAAGACCGGTTTTTGGGGCAGGAAAGGGTGTGCCTGCAATGCCCGTATGATTTTCAATTATTCCATGAGCGTTTGTCCTGACTAAAGGAGAGTACTTTTTTGTTGCCTCAATTTCACCTTGCGTGGGCATGACCTGCCGGTAAGGCGCAATATAGAAGTACAAACCATCAGGCGGACCACCCCAGGTGTCAGGCTCTTTATAGATTCCTGCATAGGATTGAGGCAGAAACTCGGCAACCTGGGAAATATTGCTTTTATCTATCTTTTTCCCAACCCAGGTCTTTTCCCATTCCCCGACTTTTGCAAGTTCCTCCGGGCTGTAAGACTGAGCCGGGAAGGCAGCATCCCCAGCATAAGAAATTACAGGCAGAATGAAAAGAAGAAAGAAAATTATAAAAAAAGCATGACCTCTCCTAACAAAAGATAATGATGACATAGCGCACCCTCCGCATAGTGATTGCTGTTGTTGTATCAAAACAAACAATATTTATTATTGAGCCTGCTCGCGATGAGAAAGGTGAGCAGGCGCAGCAAAGAGCTATGTCTCAAGTTTCCAGGGAGCAAGTCCTTCAGTAATGGACTCTGAGGTGAACAGATAATTGGTCATTGCCATAATGAATCTTCTGTTACTATCTGTACTGTGCAACTTAATTTCGATGCCCTCGTAAAAAGTCTCGGTACGGGTCATTGCGAGGAGCGGAGCGACGCGGCAATCTCGTTTTTTTAAGTATTTATGCAGACAGAGATTGCTTCACTTCGTTCGCAATG
>CAIVED010000040.1 GCA_903904885.1 uncultured archaeon
CCCAATCGCCATGCAAGAATTAATATTTACTGCTGAAAGCAGTTAATGCAGGCCTGGCAATAACGCACCACCAACCAAAAATCACCTACCGTTTTAAGGCCTGCCAGAAAAGTTTTTGTTTTTTGTAGAAAATCAGGATACCCTGGTTAAAACAATCGGCTCATCGTCAACATAAACCGAATGCTCTGCCTGGGCAACCGGCTTTTTTGCCCTCTCGATGAGAATTGGGTATAATTGAACAACCCCCAAATGGTCCATCTCCCTCAGCGCCAAATCAATCTTGAATTTAGGGAAATTGAAGTATCTTGTTGCAACAGGGAGGGTTTTGTAGGGCTGCATTTGCTTCAGTATTGCCCTCGCAGTATCATTTCTTACCGGCTTTGGATTTGAAAGGCTGAAAATCTCTGCCCTAGAGCCCTCAATTACCTTTCCGTCGCCGGTCGTTGCAAACGGCTCGATTGCAATGTAGTCCCCTTTTTCCAGAATCCTCTCGTCGCCGTTGTCAACATTCGGGATTGAGAATTTTGTGTGAATGGAATATTCCCCCAGGCCGTGCCCTGAAAGATTGCTTACAGGAACAAAACCGTGCTTTTTGATTGTGTCCTCAATAACTTTTCCTATCTTTTTTAGCTGGAGCCCGGGCTTTATTATTTTGATTGCATTTTCCAGCGCTTCCTCGACAGCTTTTATCATTTCAGCATGCCTGCCTGACAAGTCAACGGTTGTTGCTGTGTCTCCGATTGCGCCATTATAGCAAACTCCGACGTCCAGTTTGACCAAATCATCGCCAAAAACAGACTTGTCATTGGGCTCGGGAGTGTAATGGGCAGCAAGCTCATTAACGGAAATGTTAACAGGAAATGCAGGAATGGCGCCTTTTTCGCGGATTTTTGATTCAATCTTATCGGCAACTTCTTTCAGCAAAACGCCTTTCTTGATGAGGGTTTTGCCGTACTGAAGCACTTCTGCAGCTATCCTCCCAGCAGTTTTCCAGTCGTTTAAGGTTGCCATGGCAAATCAAGAGAGATAATGATATTTAAAGGTTTAGAAAAATCTATCTACTGTGCGGATCGGATTTTACTGTGGCAGCGGGATTTTCAATGATAATCTGATAATCTCCGTTCTCTATGGCCTCCGCCACACCACGAGGTAATTTTTCTTGACAAAATCGTTTTGCAATATAAATGCTAAGGTCAGGAAATCTGCTAAAATTATCTAGAGCATATGTTTTACTGGGCCATATAAATTGCAAATCTTCAATTAAAAAGTAGTCGGGTCCTTCCGGGTGTTGAGGAAGTTCTGCTATTGGGGTCTTACACATTGCAATCCAGCCCATTTTACCTTGTTTTTGAAGTATTCTGTGAGCACGTACACGCAGCTCAGTTTTTCCCGAATTAGGAAAACCGTGTATTGAAATTATTGTGGGCCTGTTTTTGCTTTTCAAAACAATCTGAACAAGATCATTTAATCCCTGTTCAAAATTGAGTACTCTTGCCATTTCAGTAAATCACTCCAACCAATACACCATTAATTTTCTCAAACCTAACCTTGCCCGGGTCCTGCTCTGCATTGTTGTCTCCCTTGACAATTGCATACCAGCCCTGTTCGTCAAAGCCGGTTTTTATAATCCTGTGGATTACAAGCCCTGATGTGAAATCTGAGCTGTAGGAAATAACATCCCCTACCTTAAGCTCTGAAGGCGATTTTGGCTTCAGCTCCAGGCCGTATGATTTATCGCTGATAAACGGCTCCATTGAGTGCGTAGGCGTAAATGAAGCCCATGTAGCATTCTGGATATCCAAAACGACCTTATCACTAAAAACATGAATGCTGTTCTCAGCAATCCTCTGTGATGGCGTAGAAAGCACTGCCTGGCCTCCCAAAGGCATCTGCAAGTCAGTAGCAGAGACTATGGCAAACATGCTGCTGCTCACCCATCCAAGGGCAAATACAGACAGTACAAAGACAATAATCAAAATCTTCTGCATTTTACCACCACCTAATAACAACAATAAGAAAAGGTTATATTTAAAGCTTTCGGTTTTGTAGCTACTAAATGGTGGTTAAAAATCAGTCAAACTTCTTGTACCTTACCTTAAGCTGGCCCTTTGCCTCTTCAAGAACAGCGTAATAGCCATCGCAGAACGCGCCCGGCGCGATTACATGCAGGCAATGGCTGTCAAGGTTATGCACCCCTGAAATATCCTTTTCAAAGCCTATTATCTCCTTGCATTCCCTTGCAAAAATTGGGAGATGGTCGTGGCCCCTTATCATAAGCTGGTCCCCAAACCCGGACATTTCCCTGAAATTAAGCAGGAGATCAGAATATCTGAGAAGCCTAAACCACAGGTTATCAACCCAGTTGCCCTGAACCTGATAGGAGGACTCGGCGGTGTCCCCTGTGTACGCGCCGTGCATTATTACTGCATTTAGCTTGCCTATCTTGATTCTTCGAATTGCGTGTTCAGGAGAAAGAATTCTCTCAAGATAAGCAAATGCAACGGGATTTTCCATAAGCTCCCGATTAAGTTTTTTAGCATTGGTCCTTAGTTTTCTCCAGTGGCTTGAATCTATGGCCTGGCCATTAAAAATCGCATGGTCATGGTTTCCCGGCACATCAATAACCTCAATGCCTCTTTCCCGGCAATTTTCAGCGATTCCGGCAAATTCCTCAATGGACTGTATTATGTCAAAATCTCCGAGAGAAACAAGCTGTGTTGGTTTCTCTTTCCTGATCAAATCGGCAAAAGTGTCCCCGACTGGCCTGTCCTGATAATCCCCGGCAATAAGCATTCTCATAAAAAATCAGAAGATAGAAAGCTTGAAATATTTAACTAATCTCACGCCCTGCCTGCCAATTTCCAGGTTAATCTGCCAGTTCTCGACGCCGTTCATGGCTGCTGATTTGGCAGCATCCTTTATTCTTTTGTTGTATTTGTCAGTGGCCGGCGGTTGGAAGGCAGGCGCATCGTAGAGATAGCACATAAGCAAAACTGCCTTTGAGTTCTTAAGATTCTTTGACAACTCCCTAAAGTGCTTGATTAGCCTGTCGAAAGAATCAAACTTCGAGTGCTCTTTGTATTTTATATGCCCTTTTGTTGGCAGGGTAGTCAGCGGGGTCTTGACCTCAATGTATTTGTTTCCAACAAGAAAATCGATCCTTGATTTTCCCAGTTTAACCTCCCGCTTTACTTCCCTTGTTTTTCCTGCCATTTCAGGAAGCTGCCCTGTTTTCAAAAAGAATTCTATGTACCTGTTTGCCGCTGTCTGGTTTATGCCAATCCATTTCTTGTTTTTCTTTTCAGGCAAATCCAGGGAAATTGCTTCGACGGTATATTTTGTTTTTCTTTCTTTTCCTTTTCCCTCAGAAAGCAGGCATGGAATGTTCTCAAAATGTATATTCCCGATTCTGCCGGTTGCAGGGCAGTGGCATTTCTCGACAGAACCATTAACTTTGACAAGCATGATGAATCGGTTTGGCCTGGAGAGAATGAGACCTTCGGTCAGAGGAGAATTGAATTTGTATTGCATGTTTGTTGAACAAATAATCTGTATATAAACCTGATTGTTTGGCGGGCGGTTAAGTTAGAGTCAGGTAAATTTCAGATATGTTTATAAAATTTATATGGTTGATAAAAGCAGTGAAGAAATTCAACAAACAAGATCAGAGATTGCTGGCAATCTGGGCTGCCGAGTGCGCCGAACGAGTACTTCCATTTTTCGAGAAGGCATACCCGAAGGACCACCGACCACGAAAAGCCTTAGAAGCATGCCGAACCTGGGTTCGCACAGGCGTATTCAAGATGACAGATATACGCAAGGCTGCGCTCTCAGCTCACGCTGCCGCCCGCGAAGCGAAAGAAAATAAAGCAGCTTGTTTTGCTGCCCGTGCAGCAGGCCAGGCAGTGGCAACTGCCCATGTTCCCCAACACGCCTTCGGAGCTGCTTACTACGCTATTAAAATTGCAGCAGCTAATTCTGCCAATTCTGAGATTAAAATTTCCAAAGAAATCAAATGGCAAACACAGCATCTTCCAAAAAAACTAAGGAAATCATGGAAAGATTGGCAATCACTGCGTCTTCCAAAACACCTCAGGTTGGCGATAGGATGACAATAAAAAGTTTTATAAATTTAGCAGTATTAGCAAAGCCATGGCAAAGAAATGTATTAAATGCGGTGTGCCCCTGGAAGGATTCATGTACAAAATAATCGCGAAGCCGATTTTCTGTGTCAGGCCGAGCCAGAAGAAAAAAGGATTGTGCAATAAATGCGAGGATAAGAAATAAAAATGCCAATAGTTAAAATCGAAACCTGGCCCTTGAAAAAGGACGACAAGCCGAAGCTGATAAAGGAAATTACAGAAGTGTTTACGAATATGGGGATCCCTGCCCAAGCGGTTACTGTTCTCATAAAAGAAACCGAGCTAGACAACTGGGGCAGCGCAGGAGAACAGCACTCGGTTAAGTTCAAGGATTTGAAACGTTAGTTTTAAATAATACCTTGCTTTACCAAAAAACAAGGGGCGGAGATAAAACTCCGGGATAGTTCTTGGAGATAAAAAGGTGATAATATGAATATTGATGACGCAAAGATATTTTTGCAAAACAGATGGAAAAATGCTAGAGTCCTAAGAAAAGAATTCCCGGAACTAACTGATTGGTTGCAGGGAGAATTTAATGATGAATTCCATCTCTATGAGTTGCCTAGCGGAATTGTTGTGAGCAGAGACCTTGCGCGAGGGCTGGAAAAAGATCCCACACTTGGTTTAATCACTCCCGGAGAACATGAGTTTAAACTTGGGAAGTATACTGAAAACTTTATAGCTCTAGATGGAAGGGTTATTGCAAGAGTTGACTCGGATAAGCCAACACCATTGACAAAGGGAGGAAACATAATAGCCCCTTCTAACTCCACGCTGTACTTAACTGCAAGAGGAAATGCATTCTATGTCTGCCATTATACATAGAATGATTTTTATTTTAATTATTAGGATTATTTAGAATATTTTATAAATCCAATTCTTGTTTCATGAAATATGAATCTAGGAAAAACATTTTATGCGCCTGACAGGAAACAATGGCGTTCCTGGCTTGCTAAAAATCATGATAAAGAAAAAGAAATCTGGTTGGTTTATTACAGAAAAATATCCGGCAAAGCAAGGATACCCTACAATGATGCTGTTGAAGAGGCACTCTGCTATGGCTGGATAGACAGCACGGTCAAACCAATTGATGAGAAAAAGTTCGCCCAAAGATTTACTCCTCGGAGACCTAAAAGCCGGCTGTCAGAACTGAATAAAGAGCGTATCCGTAAAATGATTGCAGGTAAAAGTATGACTTCTGCAGGGCTTAATGCAGTTAGGCATGCATTTGATGAAAACCAGAGATTTACAATTGCCAATGACCTCCTTAAAGCACTTAGGCACGAGGATGCGACATGGAGGAATTTTCAGGAATTCCCCGATTCATACAAGCGTGTCCGCATAAGCTGGATAGAATCAGCCAGGACACGTCCGGAAGTCTTTGATACGAGATTAAGATATTTCCTTAGGATGACTGCGAAGAATAAAAAATATGGGATGTTACAGCAATAATTTTTATTTTAACAGAAACATTAAGATAAATAGTATATCTTTTTAAATCAAATGCTTATTTACAGCATGCCAAAAAGAGCCCAGATAACATTATTCATAATGATTGGCTTGGTTGCGCTGTTTCTTATAATTGTCTTTTTTAGCCTGAGATCAAGCCAAATGGGATTTAATGCGCCAAATGAAGCGCTGCAGCTTGCCCAGGCAAAAGATTCTTTCAACGTCTATGCATCGGAGTGCGCTAAAAAAATCTCGAATGATGCAATTAATAAAAATGGATTGGAAGAAGAAAAAATTGAACTTTATCTAGATAAAAATATCATGCCATGTATCTCCGGTTTTAATTATCCTGGATTTGAAATAAATTATGGGAACTTGTCATCTAATGTTTCATTTGCCCAGGCAGGGGATAAAATGAATGTCATTATGGGCCTGAACACAAGCATCAAAAAAGGAGGAAGCGAAGTATTCGCAGACAGCTTGTTTTTTCCCTACCCGCTTAGTTCAAAAATTTTAATTAAAACTGATGAGAAAACCTGCATTTTAAACTCTACTGTAAAACTTGAAAGCCGTGCAGGGGGCTTGAGGGTTATTATCCCTGCAAATACAAGAATAGCCTATGCCAACGGAACCTGTGCAAGTGAATTAGGAGTTACATTAAAAAAAGTTTCAGATTTGAGCTCAAATTTTAGCAAGGTACTGGATATTGCTTATCTCATGGAGCCGGAAATATTTTTTAACCCACCTATTCAGCTTGATATTACTTATAATGATAATGATAGTGATGGATTTGTAGACGGCACGTCAGTCAGGGAGAACGAACTTGTAATTGCATATAATGCATATCCTTATTTTTTTCTGAACATTCCTACACTTGTTAATACAACCGCTAAAACTCTTTCAGCGGAAATAAGCCACTTTTCCTCTTACTCTGTTTCAAATAGAAGCTTGGCCGGAGTCGGATTAGCAAATGTATATCTTATAGACCCCGTGACTACACCCAACCTTACTGCTGTTGAGCTCACAGACCTTGACGGCAGCGGTTATTTGAGCGGTAACTATGTTAACGTAGCCAATGTCCTGTCCTCTTCAGGCAAGACACCTACTGGCAGCAGGGTGAAAAAAGATGATCTTAATTTTACGTATAAACCTGTTGACTTTGGAAGCGAGAACTACTTCGGGGAGGCTGATGAAGGCCACAGGTTTGACCAGGCCAGCGCATACTTCCATTACACTACTGTAGCAAAAATATTTAAAGAAAGATTTGGGTTTACGCCAAAAAAACCAGTAAAGATTGGGCTATATTCCCCTGAACAGGGGGGTTATATGCTAGGGCAGTATCTTATACTAATAAAGACTCCGACAGATAAAATGAATCCTATGCGGGATGCAAGAACAATGTTTCATGAATATACCCATCTTGTCACGAACGATTTGAATAACTTGCCTTATACTAGTGAAGACCAAAAAGCTTTGAAAGAAGCATTTGCCAAATATTTTGAAGCTTCTTTTACCAATATCTCTTATGACCCTTACTTTTTTTCTCCGGCAACCGGTGTAAAAGACCTTGCCAATTACACCGCCTGGAAAAACAGGGAAGGCATGAAGGGTATGGGTGGATGGATAATCGCATCTGCCTGGTGGCAGATGAGAGAAGTTCTGGGCACTGAGGTTGCGGATAAACTTGTGTATGAATCACAGATACAGGCAGAACCATCAGATGCATGCTCAACAACTGAAGCGCTGAAAGCAACATTGAAATCCGACCAGATAATGTACAGCGGGCAGCATATCCAAAATATAACTAACATTTTCAACCAGCACGGAATCACCCCTAAGCTTTGCTATGAATCAAACGAAGAGAAATTAGAACGTTCAGCGATTGAAGATGCGCTCATTAAGCTGGGGGAAGATATAGCAAAGGGTCTAGGAATAGGCTAGTTCCAGTTACTTTAAAATTTTGACAACTTCCTCAACATTCAGCAGTTTCTCTTCTCCCTTTTCCATGTCTCTCAGCTTGACTTTTTTCTCTTTTATCTCATTCTCGCCCAGGAAAACCACATATCTTATCCCATATGAATTTGCAAATGAAAGGTTTTTGGTTACGCCCTTGCCCATCAAATCCATGTCCGCCTTTATTCCCTCTTTTCTCAGTGCCTGCAATAGCGAAATTGCTTTTGGCATGACATCACCAATTGGGGCAACATAAACATCAACAACGGATTTTCTTGCCTTAATTTTTCCTTCTAGTTTTATGGCATCTGCAATCACATCGATCCCGAAGCTGATTCCGACTGCAGGGAATTCCTCATTCCGTTCTAGAAGAAGCCCAATCATTTTGTCATATCTTCCTCCGGCGGCGATGGAAGATTTTATCTGGCTTTTTTTGAGATAAACTTCATACACTGTTCCGGTGTAATAAGAAAGACCTCTTGCAAGGGTAGGGGTTATTTCAATTTCAACACCAAATTCTTTTGTCAGCTTCAGCAATTCTTTTAATTCATCAATTCCCTCGCATTTGCCAAGGATTTTTTCAAGCTCTTCAAGGATTTTTTCATTTGCGCCTGAAACTGCTATTATCTTAATTAATTTGTAAATAACTTCCTGTTTGATTCCTTTTTCTTTTAGCTCCTCGCCTACAGCTGCGGAACCAATTTTCTTTAATTTGTCAAGCGAAAGAATAACATCGTCTGCTTTGTCAGTTTTAACCCCGGAAAATTCAATTATTTTGTTAAGCAGTTTCCTGTTGTTTACTTCGATTGCAATATCAAATTTCAATTTATCAAAAACAGATTTGGCAATCGCGAGAACCTCTGCCTCTGCACCCACTGATTTTATGCCCACAACATCAACATCAGCCTGGCAAAATTCGCGATATCTGCCAAGCTTAATCGGCCCGTCTCTCCAGACCCTGTCAATCTGGTATCTTTTGAAGGGCATTTTTAGATTGGGATTCATTGCAATAACCCTTGCGAATGGGACAGTTAAGTCGTATCTCAGCCCCAGGTCCCTTCCGCCCTGATCCTTTAGCTTGAAAATCTCTTTCAGGATTTCATCCCCGCCGGCATATTTTGAAGCCAAAATCTCCATTCTTTCGAGGGCAGGCGTTTCAATGGGATTGTAGCCGTACAGTTCAAATGATTTTCTCAGGACCTCAATTATTTTGTCCCTTATGATTTTCTCTTCAGGCAAAAAGTCCCTTACTCCTTTGGGTGTTAGCTCAGTCATAATTCCCTCTCAAGATGATGCTTCCTTCCTTTGAAAATAAACAGGCAATGGGCCGGCTCGGAATAAGGCATTGCTGCCTTATCAACCCACTAGCAGGCACAAGGCCTGCTGACTGCAACTCGCTAAAACATTCATTGTTGCAGACACCGCAAGTTTTGTTTGAAAATAAACAGGCAATGGGGGGGAATCGGACCCCCGTCACAGGATTTCTGCAGTTTTCTTCCACAGTCCCGTATTCTACCATTGAACTACCATCGCCATTTTGAGTTGCATAGCTATTAAAATCAGAATTACCGGTGATGAACACAACCAACTCTTTTCATGTCAGGACATTAATTAAAAAGGGAATATTTAAATGTTTTGGTTTCAGCGGGCGCCGAACATCCCTATTGTTGAAAGAATCAGAATCAGGCCTGCTATAAGAGTCATTGCCGGAAAAAACATCAGCAACATGTCTGTCGAAAACTCATATTGTATGTTTATTACTGAATATTTCTGGAGAAAATAAAGCAGGCCGGAAACAAAAGCCAAAAGCCCGAAAATCAGTGAAATAGCTTCAAAAGGGCTTCTTGATATTTCTGAAAATGCCATTTCATGGCTATTAATTAATTCTGTTTATAAATTTTTTGATGAAATCTTACCTAAACAGACTCCTGAAGAAATTCCATATGGCCCGCCATATTGTCAGCTCTTCTGTTGCCTCTTTTGGGGTTTCCTGGGTCTGGTTTTTCTCGATTGGCTTGCAATCCGACGGGCAGCTAAGTGGGTCTTCCGGCGCTACGCAAACACCGTCACCGCAGTTTGAGCAGAAGTTTGATGTTTCGTTGAAACTTATTTTTGACAGGTTAGCGCAGCATGAGGAATTTCCCGAGACAAATTTCCCTTCAGCTGTGCATGAGACAGCAGCAGGCTTGGGCATTTCCTTGGTTATGACATACTTCCCAGCGGAGCTGCCAATAAAGATTTCGCAGGCATCATTGTCCTGCAGCTGGCTGTGGGTAGGATAGGCATGAAAGACCTTAATGTAAACGCCGTTCAGGGTTGCGTCCCTGCCGACATATATGAGCTTGGTGTAGCCGTCCACAGATAAAATGCAGGCATCGCCGTTTTCTGTCACATCAACAACCATTATCCTGTGGGTTCCCTCGCTTGACTGGACAATCCAGTTTGCGCCACCGGAAATCTGGGTTGGCGAGCTGTTTTCCTCTGCATTTGCAACTGCAGCTGCCAGAATTAATACTGCAAATAAAAGGAGCAATTTTTTCATGCCTTTTTTGGTGCTTTCCTGATTTATAAATTTTACTGAAGCCTTTTGCCAGCTTCAGCCCAATTGACCAGGTTCCAGAAAGCATCCACGAACTTGCCCTTTTCGTTCTTGTAGTCAATATAGAAAGCATGCTCCCACATGTCCAGCACAAGAATTAAGCTTGCCGCGGGATACATGTTTTGATTATGCTTCTCTATTTGCATGATTATCAATTTCCCTGATTTTTCTTCCTTAACCAGAGCAGCCCAGCCGCTTCCCTCGATGCTCATTGCTGCAGCAGTGAACTCCTTTTTGAACTGGTCAAAGCTTCCGAAATTGTTTTTAATTTCCTCCAAAAGCTTGCCCTTTGGCTCTCCGCCGGCCTTTGGTGCCATGTTCGCCCAGAATAATGAATGCAAAATATGCCCTCCAATATTGAAAGACAAAGATTTCAATGCTGATTTCATGTCAATTTCAGCGCTTTCTTTTCTTGCCTTGTCAAGTTTCTCAAGAATGTCATTTGCGCCCTTTACGTAGGCAGCATGATGCTTGTCGTGGTGAATTCCCAGCTGCTCCTCAGAAATATATGGAACTAAAGCATTGTAAGCATACGGCAACTCAGGAAGTTTGTAGGTTTCCATTTGATTCTATTTGAAGCAGGAGTTTATAATCTTTATGGGTAAATGTTAATCACTTGTAAGTAATTAAAATAGAAAGATTTATAAATCAGCAAAAAGTCCCGCATTAGATGAACCTGAGATATGAAACACTAGACAACTGCGTGGAATTCAACAAAACTGCGCTTATAGAATTTCTTAGTGGCTATTATCGAGGCATAGTTACCGGCCCTGACAAGCCGCTAATGCTCATATTCGGAGATGCAAACCAAACAAAAACAATGTATGAACTGTCAATTACAGATAACAGGATAAGCATACTGGAAAGGGATCTCAATACGATGGGTGTGAAAAGGGATGCATTGCTTCAAAGAAGGAATGAAAAATGGGTTGCGACCAACCAGGATGCTTCGGGAAGAATGGAAGAGATTTTGGACACAATAGCAATGTATCTTCGGCACGCCCCTGACAGGCAATTGCTTAGTGACGGAGTTGTTGAGGTATGGCACAAAAGCGATGTCCTTGAAAAATTAAGGTTAGA
The DNA here is from genome assembly GCA_903904885.1 of uncultured archaeon. Lineage (GTDB taxonomy): Archaea > Nanobdellota > Nanobdellia > Woesearchaeales > CAIVOO01 > CAIVED01. The sequence continues at coordinate 11,224 of CAIVED010000040.1, forward strand.
CCTAGACTCGGTAACAATCCACCCGAAGATTATCGATGCGATCGGGTTTGCAGAACAGGACTATTCTGAAAAAATAAGAACGACGAGAGACCGGTTGAAACATGAATTAAAATATGCTCACGAAGTTCCATGCCGGCTCTCAAAGCAGGAACAACAACCTATGTACAAAGGCAGGAAAGCAGTGACAGGCAAGCTAAAACGACACAGGACAATAAACAAAATGTTTGAAGGTCCTCAATATCGAATAGGAATTTCTGAATGGGGAATAGAACTTGCGGTAAAATACAAATAATCTGTCTTATTTGGATTTCTTAACTTTCTTAACCGCCTTTTTCGCAGTTTTCTTTTTTTCCAGGCCGTTCAGCTCTTCAACCATCTTGTCAATCTGCTTGGAATCCATCCCGTGGCCCATGCAGCCCTGCTCAATGGTTTCCCAGAGGGAAACGTGGCAGCCTATGCAGTGAAGGCCGTAGCTGAACATAATCTGCGGCGCCATTGGATTGATTTTAACAGCGTCAGCGATTATTGTTTGTCGTGTTATTTTCTGTTTCATAGAAGAATATTCTTCTGTTTGTTTTTAAATGTTATGAAAGAAATTAATTTATTACGCAAACTTATATCTCATCCTATCGCCATCAGTTACTCTCACATCCCCGAAAAGCTCTTCCTTGAGGCGGTAGTACCGTTCCTTAAGCTTGCCTCCGAGGTCCTCTGCGTTCTTGAGCGTATTCATGAGCTTTTCACCGAGCCTGAACCTGTTTTCCTTTACATATGCCTTGAATCCTGAAAAGCTTTCACCAAGCATCTGCTTTATCCTTTCGTAGCCGCTTCCGTTCTTTACGTAATAGTCTGCCATTTCAAGGAACAGTTTTTCCTGCACATCTGACATAGCAGGCGAGCTCCTGTCATCGAGAATGTTTATGTAATTTCCAAGGGTCTTCTGCATTTCAAGTTTTTGGCTGGAATTGGCATCTGACGCGTTCACGGCTTCCATTCTCTTGGTGAGCGCCAGTTCTATGCATTTGTTTGCCTCAACTGAAAAGTCCAGGCTTTTCCCGTCCCTTGAAAACCTGCATCCTTCCTTTCCTCTAATTAAGCTTTTTACCTGCTGGAGCGAAAGATTGTCCATTTTTCTGGTTGGGTCAGAAAGAGCAAGGTAAAGATTTGCTATGACTGCCCTTGATGTATCAGAATCAAGCTCCTTCCAGTAGCCGCCTCCATGATACAGCTCATCGTTGAGCTCAGGCCTGTGCGGGTAAAAATTCTGGTTTTGCTGGTATTTTCTTTCTGCGTAGTCTGAACAAAAACGAAGCGTTTCTGATTTTGAAGCAAGTGTATTTACAAGGTAGTCCAGCGAGTTTTCTTGAACTTTTACCTGCGCCGGCTGGACAGCTTTTTGGGAATTCCCGCCAAGAACGTTTCTGGCGTAATTTGCCATTCTACCAAGAATGCCCGTTTTCTCTTTCTCAGGCTCCTTTTTTCCCTTAATAAGATTAATAAGTCTCATAAAATTGGTATGAAAATAATCAGTATTTAAATCTTTCGTTTTTTGACCATTAAGAAGTGGTGACTATCCGCGTACAATCTCGCCAAAGCTGCCCTGGTGAATGCCCGCAGATTCACCCTCATCCCGGTCAAGATGGACAGCCAATCTATAGTTTTTGCTGACCCTCACGAGAACATCGCCAAAAACAACCCCATTTGCTTTGATTTTCACAATCTGCCTGTCTTTAATCTTGAGCTTCTTTGCGTCTGCCTCAGAAGCATGCAGGTGCCTCTGTGCAACAATCACGCCTTTTTTGATTTCAATTTTCCCTTTCGGGCCAATTAATTTTATTCCTGCACTGTTTTCCAAATCCCCGGAATCGCATACCGGCGCGTCCAGCCTAAGCTTTCCGCAGTCGCTTTTCAGCAGTTCCACCTGTGTTTCCTTCCTTTCCGGCCCTATGATTCTTACATTCTCAATCTTATTGCCGCTGTTTTCCAGGGTTATTTTCTCCTCGGCAGCAAACTGCCCCGGCTGGGAAAGCTCCCGACGGACCTTCAGCTGATAATTTTGTCCAAACAGCACATCAATGTCTTTTCTTGATAGATGAATGTGATGGTTCGAGATTTCTATTGGGATTTTGTTCATTTAACTAAGTTGTTTGCATCATTATTTAAACATTTTTATTGAAAAAATATAGAAATTACTTCAGCCTAACAGTCTCCAGGTTCCTCGGGCATACAGTTTCAACCCTGAACTGCCTGTGGACAGAGCTTGCCAAATCCAGCGCCTTTGAGCTTTCCCCGTGGACAATTATTATCTTTTTCGGGTGAGGATCGCACTTGTAGATGAAATTCATCAGCTGCTTCCTGTCAGCATGGTCTGTAATTTCCATTTTGTGCACATTCATCTTGACATGAATGACCTCGGTTTTCTTTCCCTCTGTAAATGCAAACTCTGGCTCCCCTGCCCTTATCCTGTATGCCAAAGAGCCTTCCGGCTGGAAGCATGTAAACACAATTGTGTTCCTGGGATCTTCGGCAAGATTCTTGAAATATTCCACCGAAGGGCCGCCGACCATCATTCCGGATGTTGCCAGAATAACGCAGCTTCCCCCGCTTTCAATTATCTGCTGCCTCTCTTTTTTTGAGCCGACCCTCTTGAATATGTCTGAAAGGAAAGGATTCTCATCCTTGTGGAATATCCTGTTTCTCATTGTGCTGTTAAGGAACTCAGGATAGGCAGTGTGGATTGCCATTATGTCCCAGACCATCCCGTCAATGTAAACCGGTATTTTTTCAACCTGCCCGGTCCTTATCATTTCCTCAAGGATAACCATCATGTCCTGGGCCCTTCCTGAACCAAGAACCGGCATCAAAACCTTCCCGCCCCGCTGTATGGTTTCAGCAATAACTTTCCTGAAATCCTCCTCCTCTTCCTGAATGGGCGGCATGACATTTTCCTTCCCGCCGTAGGTGCTTTCAACAATAAGCGTTTCCATTCTCGGGAATTTTGTTGCTGCAGGGGCAAACAATTGCGTCTTTCCGAACTTAAGGTCCCCTGTGTAAAGAAGATTGTGCAATCCATTCCCGATATGAAGATGCGCCATGGCGCTTCCGAGGATGTGGCCTGAATTGTAAAGAGTGAGCCTGACATCAGGGGTTATGTCGGAAACCTCATCAAACTCAAGGCAAACTGTGTGCTTCACCATCTCCTTTATGTCATCTGCATTGTAAATCGGTTCCTTTCCTTCACCCTGGGCGATTTTTACAAGGTCAAGCTGAATCAGCGCCATAAGGTCCCTTGTTGCCTCGGTGCAGTAAACAGGCCCCCTGTAGCCGAATTTGAAGAGATAGGGTATCAATCCTGAGTGGTCAAGATGGGCGTGGGTAACAACCACAGCGTCAATCTCGTCAATCTTGAACTCCGGAACATCAAGCTGGGGGTACATGTTTTCTCCCTCTGCAGCAACATTGATGCCGCAGTCAAGAAGAACCCTTGATTCAGGAGTCTGCAAAAGCAGGCATGACCTTCCGACCTGCCTTGCCCCGCCTAAAAATGTTATCCTAACCCATTCATTTTTCTTTCCCCTTATCCAGCCGTCATAAATCCTGTGGCCTATCTGGTCGAGGAACTTTCTCCTGTAATCAGAATTCTCATAGAGTACGGACCTTATGTTTTCAATCAATAATGAGCGTATGGCGGGAGTTCTTTTTATCAGCGGAACCCAGTGGGTCTTGTCCTTTATTTCCCTCAGCAGTTCGCCGCTCTTGCCTATTGCAACCCCCGGCTTTTCCACTTCTATGACCACCTGCGAACGCTGGGCGTCAAATATTATGTTTCCGACGCCGACATCCTCAGGCATTATGCTCTTTACAACTTCCTGAGCCTTTTCCTGCTCCATGGTGCAGGACGGATCAGGCCTCAGCTCTATCCTTTTCTTTACCTTGTCAACGGCCTCCTTGATTGCGCCCTTGTTGTCAAGAAAAAAATCCATGTCCTTTGTATACAGGACTATGTTTGCTCCCTCGAATACAGCTGCGCTTATCTTGTTTTCAGGCAGGCCGCCTAATATTTCTTTTATAATGTCTGGCATTTTCTAGTTCTCAGAATATTGAATGTAAATACAAGAATGAAGTTATTAAACTTCAACCTTCACTTCAATTTGTTTCCCCACAATTTTTTGTATCCCGTCTTTTGTTGTTATTTTCACCACATCAAACCCTGATCCCGAGGCAGAATCCCTCTGGATTGCCGCATTAAGCGATTTCACAACCAGCTTTATTCCCTCGTCAACAGAGCAGTTTTTTGCGTATAATGTTTCCAGCACGCCGTAGGCGAAAACGCTTCCTGAGCCGGAACTTACATAATCCTTAACCTCAGTGACAGAACCGTCAGGGTAAATGTCATAAACATGAAGCCCTGCAGAATCCCTTCCGGCAAGGAGGAAATGCGAAACTCCCGGGATGGCGCTGAACTTTCTTATGTTGTCATAGACCATTCCCGCAAGAAGATTTGCTGTTTCCTGGACGCTTAGCTCTCGTGTGCTTCTAACTCTCTTAAGCCTAATTTGGGCTTTTATGAACTTGATTAGCAGCTGGACATCCGAGACCGTGCCTGCCATTGTAAGGGCCATGTCATCAGAAATATTGTGTATCTTGGTTGTATCCTTATTTACAATAAAGTCGCCTGCAGTGGCTCTCCTGTCTGCGCCAAGGACAATTCCGTCCCTGCAAGCAATCGCCACCGTCGTTGTTCCTGTTTTAAGTTGTTCTGACATAATTCATGCCTCAGAAATCATCTTTTCTCAATGAGTGAGAGGTGGTATTTAAATGTTTCGGTTGGCTATGCATCTTGATCTCATTGCTCTCCTCCTTTCAATAAGTTTCTTCTGTTTAATGTTCATGCACATTCTTTTCTCATGTAATTCTGTGCTGTAACGCTTTAGCTGGCCAATCTTTTTGATTAGTTTAAAATCTCCATACCAGTCCCTCAGGCCGTCCCTGTAGTTCTCCCACTCATCATAAAAGGGGGTTAGAAAAAGGTCATATTTCACCAGATATTTTACAGGAATAGCGGGACTTGGTGTAACATAGCCACTATGCCTTCTGTCTTTCTTTGTTACCATACTAGATACCTCCGGACATCCTTCACTTCAGCAACTTTCCAAAGGCAGCTAAAGTGATTGCGGATGTTCCTATGGTATCATTTGATTACAAAAGTGGCAGTTCATAAGGTGAATAAATTGGGTTTATATTAAAAATTTTTGCTTTTTATTCATGTGACAGCCCACTAAGTTTCTTAGTCAGCTCTTCAAAAACAGCCTGTTTTTTATCTTTAGAAATTGAGAATAATCTTTTTTTAATCATACTTTCTGAGATGGTAAAAATATAATTTAATTTTATGACACTTTCTTCAATGGCCCCATCCTTCTTTGTTAGCGGGATTCCCTGCATGCCCGTATTGCTTGTTATGCCCGCAACGACGATATTGCCAAATTCCTCAAACAAAACCAATGCCGGCCTTTTCTTTACCTCAAATGTGTCTGTAAATTGAACGTTTGCAAGTATCACTTCCCTGGAATTAGGCATTTTCCCATACCTCATCTTTTTTATTGTCCCATAGCTCCTTCATCTTTGGCTGCTGGATTTTATGCAGGAACTCATCGTACTGATTGTTCTTTTGTACATTTTTGAATGTGACTATCATTTTCTGGATAAGTTCTCCATAGGTTTGTCTCGGATATTCCTTATTTTCTTTTAACAATTTGACAACAGATTTTTCAAGCATTATTGTTGTATTCTCCATTATATATCACCTATAGATAATATATAATCAGTTATATATAAAGGTTTCTGTTGTTTATAGAGTTTTATAAGTATTTAAACTTTAGACGTTGCGGCCGCGACAGCGTATCATAATAAAGACTTAGCACTCCTTGTTTACATGGACGTTTTGCACCTTTTAAGAAAGGAAATGATGAGAAGGAATTACAGCAACAGGACAATCAAAGCTTATCTTGATTGCGTTAAGCAGTTTCTTAGGACATACAATGGGGAACCCAGAAAAATATCCAAGTCAGATGTTAAGAATTACCTTGAAAATTTAAGCGACAAAACAGGCAGCACTAAGAATGTCCATTTGAGCGCTTTGATATTTCTTATGAGAAATATTCTCAACAAGAATTTTACGTCAAAACTGAAATATTCCAGGATGCCAAAAACACTCCCTGTTGTTCTGTCGAGAGAGGAAATCAATTTATTGATAAATTCAATTGATAATGAGAAACATAAGCTAATCGTAAAATTGCTTTATGGTTCTGGCCTGAGAGTAAGCGAAATCGTGAACTTGAGAGCCAGAGATTTGGATTTGCAGAATAATTATGGCTGGGTTCGCGGCGGCAAAGGCAACAAGGATAGAATGTTCATAGTTCCAGTTACGCTGAAGGAGGAGATTGGCAAATTAATTGAAGGAAAAAATGATGATAGTTATATTTTTGACAGCTACAACGGACATCTCAGTTCCAGAAGCATCCAGGAAATCATCAAAAAAGCAACAAAGAAAGCAGGAATAAAGAAAAGGGTGCATCCTCACACGCTCAGGCATTCTTACGCAACACACCTGGTTGAGAATGGATATGATATTGCAGCCGTCCAGAGCTTATTGGGCCACAACAGCCCGCAAACAACAATGGTTTACCTGCATACAGCAATGCCAACAATGCTGAAGGTAAGAAGCCCACTGGATGATTTGCAATCCAATGATAATGACACAAAACAAGATTATGAACAATCAGAAACAGCCCCTCCAAGCCCCCGAAAGCCCGAATAAAGGAGTCTTCGGATAATAGATGTTAGTTTCAATTTGAGAGCCCTCGCAAAACGAAAAGGGGTGCCCGCAGTTGCTTCGCAACAGATAGTCTTGACTTCGTCAAGAAGAATTATTTTTTCCAGTTTGGATCATAAAAAACTCCTTCTAATCTATTGGGAAAACTATTTGCAACTTTACATTCTCCCATAAACCAACTAGGAATATTTTTACTTTGGATTATTTGAGCGATATCTTTCACTAATTTAGCACATGGTAAAGCTTTACCATGCCAACATATTTCTATGTTATTTTCTGGATCTGAACTCATTGTTTGTTTAGATTTATTAAATGATTCTTTATAATCATAATTAGACCATTGTTCTACTTTAGCCCAACCTCCAAATTGAGAAACCGGTAATTTGGGTTCTAGATTAAATATCTTAAGCAACCTTTTATCTTCTAATGACCTAATTTTTGTAATATTCCACTCTTTGAAAGATGGATACTCTTTTAACATATTATAAAATTCATGAATAAATTTAGAAGAATCTCCAAATAATCTTATGGAATAATTTTCACCAAGATCATATTTATCTCTTAATAGCATTTCTGATAGTAATACATTATTATTTATTCCAGGATAATCATTTTTAATTTGATCAAAATGTTCATCAGAAAGAGGATGATTATTTTTACGTGTAAATTTCAAATGAGATAGCTTTTCTTGTACTAATGAAGGTTTCAGATTAATTTGAGAATTTTGTAAAGATTCAATTTCTTTTATTCCTTTTAAAAAATGATCTAATTTAATAAGAAAGCTAGGTTGATCGAACTCTTTTATAG
>CAIVED010000041.1 GCA_903904885.1 uncultured archaeon
GAAAATATCGAAACAATCAGAATCGTCAAAAAAGCAGGGCTTTCAGTTTGCGCTGGCGCGTTATTCGGCATGGGGGAAGGTATAACCCATCGTATAGAGCTTGCGGCGACACTGCGCGAGTTGAACGTTGATTCCGTGCCTTTAAATATTCTTAACCCCATTAAGGGCACACCATTGAGCCACATGCTGCCGTTACCACCACTGGAAATTCTTATGACTATAGCAGTCTTTCGTTTTATGCTGCCGGATAAGGACATCAAACTTTGCGGCGGCAAGGAAAAGAATCTGAGGCAATTGTTGCCGCTGGGAATTATGGCCGGAGCTAATTCTCTGATGACCGGCAACTACCTGACAACGACCGGCCGCGACAGCAAACTCGATCAGGAGATGATTGCCGACTTGGGGCTTATTCCTACGCGGGAAGCAAACTATTGTAAGTGCAACGCAGAAGGGAAAAATTCCTGTCTATCCCCCAAAAAAGTAAAAAGAAAAGCAGTAAAAGTAAAGTCTGCTGCAACACGCCCGCAAAAGAAATAATCTAACACAGGACAGACTTAAGTTGATGGTGAGTGTAAAAATAGGTTCCCTCACTTCTTCCTGTAGTCAGTAAATCGTTAATCACGAAGAAAATGCAAGATTTCAAGTGATAAACAGCATCTAATGGCAAATATTTATTTGACGTATAAGTGTCCGTTGCTGCTTATAATCCCTCCGGTAAAAGTAATGCCTTATCAAATATAATCTCTCTTTTATTTTTTATCTGGAATAACGGTAAAGGTTTTCGAAAACCCATTTCTTGTAACTGAAAAATCAACGGGAACTCCGGGTTTAATAGTGATAAAAATAAGTCGCAGGAATTGCACAGATGAGTTGACTTGAATTCCATTTATTGTTTTTACTATATCACCTTTTGCCAAACCGGCTCTTGCTGCTGCCCCCTCTGGATTCATTTCAAGAATTTTCGGTGGAGCAATATCGGCTGTAGAAGCTATTGTTCCAATTTTTGCAGGGCATTCATTGGAAAGTTTGTTTATGTCCGCCTGTTTATTATCAAACATTTCCTTATCCTCCAAAGAGTACCCCTTGGATTCCATACATTGTTTAAATCTTACTTGATATGTGGAGTTCCTTGTTGCACTAGTGCTGATTGTTCCTGTCTGTGAATATGCACCAGAAAACACTCCCGCTTCATGTTGACACTGATAATTATCTTGCTTATAATTATCATTTGTCGGTTGAGTAACAGAAACCCAAACCATTGGTGGTCGAGTGGTAGCACACCCACTCAACCATGCAAAACCAACGATCATTAATACGCACAAAAGCATGTTCCTCATTTTGTGACCTCCTTTACGAGTATTATCCTGACCCCTTCAGGTTAGGTTCAACCCTTAAGGTGCTTCTGAATGGGAAGGGTGTTGTCAGCTTCGCTCCCGCATTCGCTGAAGTCCATCCTAGAAAACCGGAACTGACCTACCACCAATACTTGTACCACATATTAATTTAAAGTTCATCCATTTATCATTTCTCAATTCAGGTACGCCGAGGGTGCATTTTGTTCTTGCTGCATTTAAACGCAAATCATCAAAATATTTATTCACAATGTTTGTTTCTTTGTAGATGAATTTCATAAGCAGATGACGACTTATTTTGGCCAATGCTTTCCGACCCGATGTAAGTTCCTACTAACAATGATTCCAGACGGAGCATACGAAGGACTTCTTGGTCAACAAAGATAGATCTCTGACTAAGAAATGGCGTAATCAATCCGATTCCGCATCAGATACAGTTTTATCTTCTATGAGAATTTCGGTCCCTGCACCCGGCAATTCCTGAACGTTGCGTAATTTTCTCTGAATCGCCCGCGATCTTTTCCGCACATCATCCATAGAGTCTGTCGCATGCACCAGTTTTTTATGGACGGCATCCAATAGATCGCCATATTTACCAAATTCTGTTTTGACTTCGCCCAGCACTTTCCAGACTTCGCCGGAGCGTTTCTGAATCGCCAGCGACCGGAAACCCATTTGCAGGCTGTTTAAGAAAGCGGCAAAAGTGGATGGGCCGGAAATCTGAATATGATATTCACGCTGCAACAACTGGACTAAAGC
>CAIVED010000042.1 GCA_903904885.1 uncultured archaeon
CTATTAAATGCCTTTTCTATATTAAGTTTTCGGTTAAATTCGGCTAATAACCCCAGGTCAAGCTTATCCTTAAATAGCCTGTATAAATGCCTTGCATCCTCTATATCTTTCTCGCTTCCCAGGAAAAGCTTGAAAGGGATCTGCAGTTCCAGGGGCGAAATGAATAAGGTTTTTCCATTAAGCAAAACCTCTTTCCTGTTTTTGACTACCCACAGGTCCAAATCTATCTTCGGGAACTTAACCTCCATATTCGGGACATACTCCTTTTTTCTTGAAAATCTTATGGCATGGCCAGTAAGGAGATATTCATTATACGCGGATTCTGAATCATCGGTTATTATGCATTCAAATTCCTTCAGCTTTTCCCATAAAATCCGGAACTCCTGAACGCTAATCTTTTCAAGGATTATGTCAATGTCCTCCGAACTCCTGCTTCTGCCAAAAAGGATGGAAATATAACCTGATATTATCACATACTTTAATTTGAGCTTATTAAGAACATCAGCAAAATCTATTATAAATCTATCCAGGGAACTAAGCTCCTTTTGCAGCTCAATCTTGTCTTTTGAAAACCTGATTTCCATGCCGTTCATGATGATTATTTCACTTTTAAAGCTTTCCATAAAGACAGGCAGGTTTAGTTGCTATTTAAACCTTGCAAGTGGCGATGGGGACAGCGCAGGGGCAAGGACGCGCTCAAAAGAACTGAAGTTTGAGCCGCGGCGTTATATTTATAAACCTAAACTAGTTAAACAAGCTAAAATCAGCAAGACGCATATATGGCTGTATTTTAAGAGCATGTTTAAGTGAGAAGTATCAATATGTATACTAAAAAAATTATTCTTTTACTGATTTTAACATTCCTTGCTATACCTTTTGTTTTTGGGCAAGACTTGGCTTGCCAGTACAAAGATAACCAAAGTTACCAAGTAGAAGAATTAAGATATTACCTTGGGGATAAATATTTGATGGATGGCAAACCTGAAATTGTTGAAATATCCCGAACTCTTGATGACGACGGAGGGATTTTTAAGGTTTATAACCCCTTCTCGGTTAAAGTAAATGTTTCTATAGATTACACAATTTATATTGCGGGGATATCCCCCAAGCTAAAAACGGTAAACTCAGAGATTGCCCCCGAACAATACACCAAAATTGACGTGCTCCTGGGGGATTCTCAGATAAAGAATGCGGAGATTAAAGAAGTAATTTCTCCAATTTTAGAGTCTAAGCTAGAGAAAGTTACAAAACAAAAAGAAATATGTAAGTTATGTTCTGGTAGCATTTGCTTAGATGATGGCGCTTCTTGTTCAAAAAATATTGAATGTGGCAGCGGTCTTTGTGTGCGAGGACTTTGTTCAGGTTCTAAAGTTTGTTATAATAATGACTGCAAATGCTCTGAAAAAGAGGTTCAATGCGCTGACAACAGCAAATGCGTTAAAAAGAACTCACTAAACGTCGGTTCTAGGCCAATTTGCAGTTTTGAGGAATGCAAAACCAAATATATCAATGCCACAACCGGGTTGTGTTCTAAATCTGCTGAACAAGTTGAGAAGGATAGGACATTTTGGGTTATTGCAATAATTGTGATTGTAGGTGTTTCAGGGTTTACTGGGCTTTTGCTATATCTTAAGTTTAAAACAAAAAACAGTCTTGCAGAAACTGAGCTCATAGCTAAAAAAATGGAAGCTAAAAAAATTAAATTAATTGCAGTAGAAACAGAGATTAAACTGATGGAAGAAACAAGGAAACGAGAAAAAGAAGCCCCAAAAAACTTAAAAAAAATTGAAGATGATTTAAAGCACAAAAAATTGGAATTAGAAGAATTAACTAAAAAAGCCAAGATACTTGAAAATGTAAAGGACAAAGAAAAAGAAGGCATAAAGAGGCTACAAAAAATTAACGACGATATAGATGCAAAAAAATTAGAAATAGCCAAAACGAATGAGAGGTTTATTGAGACTGAAAGAATAAAAAATAAAGAGAAAGAAAGTATCGATGAGCTTAAAAAACTTAAATTAGAAACGGAGGGATTAGCTAAAAAAATAGAAGAAGATACTAAAAAAATAACGGCCCCACATCCAGATCCACAAGCAAACAATAAACTTGTTGTCATTAATCCTTATTTGGGAGGATATAAATGTTTCTATGATGAAAAATTAGACTTGAAGGATTATCCAACTTCAAAACTCTTGCATATTTGGGTTTGGAAAAAAGCTAATGGAAGGAAACCAAGACCAGGATATCATATACATCATAAAGATGGTAATAAATACAATAATGACTCAAGTAATTTGGAGGAGATAGAAGGAGAAAAACATTACAAATTGCATGCAAATAATAATTTATTCTTTTAGATTTTAAAGAACTCTGCCTGATTGCCACATAAAAAAATTCGCCAATCAAATCTCAAAAATTTAAACACTTTATGTGTGATTATCCCACAAAATGCTCCCCCGAAATATTTTTCTGTAGCCATTTACTACGAATGAGTCAGTTTTAGTCTCAAACTATTATGATGGGAAAATGGTATTCGGCGAAATATATTCCTAAAAAATTATTTTGCATTACAATCATATTTATATCTCTGAAACACATATATTCCCCTTAAGAATTAGAAGCGAAACAACAGGGAGCCGAGCCCCCTGTCTGTTTGCTTCGTATCAATCAATAGAAAGTTTGTCTTGTGGGTATTGCCTCAAGAAAGAGGAATATTCTCAAGATATAAAAACTTTTCTGTTGCTAAGCCGCTTCTGATTCTGATAGTTCAATGAGTAAAGGGGGGTGCGTAAAACCATGCTAGGAAAGATTGCGAAGTTCATCTTGACACTTACCATCGGTCAGGCTCTTGTAATCTTAGCGCTACTTTTCATAGCCTACGAAGCTGGAAAACTGGCACTAATAGGATAAGCTAAGCTTTTAGCTGATGAGTCTGATTTTTGTAGCTTTAGCAGTCCTAAAAATCAAACTTCAACCACTTAAACTTCCCCTTCAGCTTGTCAAACTTGATGTAGACAAGTATCGAAGCAATCAACGCAATTACAGAAACCACCAACCCCACCCAGAAGCTCTTGGGTGAATGGTAGAACTCAACTTCTTTCGTCGAAGAATCGACATTAACCGCCACAAGCCCGTTGTAGTTAAACGCCTGGCCAACGGCTCCTTTCGCACGCCAGCTTGTATAGTAATTCTGATTCAAAACTAATACATCTGCAGCGGAAGCAGTCACCGAAGCGGTCACAACATTCGGAGTGAACTTCCAGCTATTAACCGTCCCGCCGTTCAGAAGATATATCTCCCCTCGGTATAAAGGGTTAAGCGTCCCATTCGCAAGATTAACCGCCTGCGCCGACATGTTAACCGTACCATGGCAATTGCCGTCCCTTGTTCCCAAATTGGCTTCCATGTTCAGATACATGGCATGGCCCCAAACGTTGTAGTACAAGTCCTGGGAAACCTTGCCGTCTGTCCATGGGTTGCTTCCGTATGGGGAATAAACCTGCATGAATGAAGGGCTTTCATTCCTCACAACAAGCGGAGGAGCAATGAATATCTTTGTCAAAACCGGAGTGGTGACAACAAACAAATCTATGACAACCACAGCCAGTATAACCAGCACTATCCCCTGGATTGTTTTCTTGGAAATAACCGTGGTATTCAGCTTGATGGACTTCAGGCTCTCCAGCCTGGAAAGCGCAAGTCCGGCAAATATGGAAAACGCCAGCAAAAACACGAGATTAAACCTTGTGGCCTCGTGGAAGTAATCATACAAAGGAATCGCCTTAATCAAAGCATAGAGATTAATCATCGAATTCTTTCCAAAGGCGACAACTAAAGCAATAACCATCGTAAGAGCAAGAGGCAAATACTTCCTGTAATAGAGCAATATTCCCACAATCCCCAAAATCAGCGGCAATATCCCAATGTACATCCCGTAGGCGAAGAAAGGATGCTGGTCAGGCATGAACCACTGCGAATATGGCCCCTGGTCCCTGGACTCCAAACCAGCCCAAAGCGTCTGGAAATTGTATCCTGAATTATTGTCAATCCTGTCCTGGGGATACTGCGAAGTAAACTCAACCATGGGCAGGAATTTCACCGCGCCAACCATCCCGGTAACAGCAAGGATGACAAATGCTATGGCAAGCATGTTCCATTTCTTCTTCAGCAAAAGATGCATCACTCCATACGCCACCATGAAGAATATCATCACGCCAAAGGCATAGCTGTCTGTGTCAAAGAAAATCATGAGCATGAAAAATGCCGCAGGGAAGACATACTTTATGCTATCCTCGCACTTCAGGTAGAAATAGGCAAGCCACGGCACCCAGACAATGGCCCTGTACCAGTAATTCCCCTCTGCAAGTGTTAATATCAATGCAGAGTTCAAAATATAGAGCAAAGGCGGCAGGTAGCTGGAATATTTCTCAAGCTTGAAATGCCTTGAGAGCATAAACATCCCAAACAGCCCGATTATAACATAAAGGAGAATGTCAATCTTGATGGCAGTCATCACATCCCTGATTGAAACAAGAATGAAATGAAGGCTGAGTATCGGATTCTCAGGATGGCCGAAATCAATGTTTCCTCCGCACCTGTAGGGGTTCCAGAAAGGGAACTGGTGGTAGTCCTCCATGGTTTTTTTCTCAACACCGTTCATGAATAAATGAAATCCCCAGTCTCTCCCGCCCCAATAGTCCGCATTGTTAAGCAGAGGAAAAAAGAAGACTATGGCGATTATAGCCAGAACCAGAAGCCCGCCTTTTTTTGTCTCAAAAAAATCAGTCATAAATAATCCCCGCAACTGACCCATTTAACTTTATTTTCCTTTATAAATTGTTCGAAAATCTGCCATGCTCTCCTGCCGGCATTCCGCCTGCCAAGCCATTTTAAAAGGAAAGGCATTGTGCTCTTGGAAGAGGGAATTTTCTCCATAAACTCATGGGGATGGAGGTAGAACATATAGGGAACAGAAAATGACTTTGAAAACGGATAAAGCAGCCTGTAAAAAGAAAGCCCGCATTTTACCAGCGGAAAAAACGAGGGAACCTGGAATTCTAAAATGCCGTCCTTGTTGTAAACCCTTTTGCCGAATTCAGAGGAATCGTAATCAAACCCTGCGGCCTTAAGCACGTCATAGAGATGCTTGTTTGTTTTAAAGTAAGGAGCCCTAAAACCAGTAACCCTCACGCCCAGAGAATCGAAAACCCGTTTCGACTTCAAAACCTGCACAGCTGTTCCATTTTCAGAAAGTTTTGAAAAATCAACGTGGTCAAAGCCGTGGCAGCCAATCTCATGCTTCTTCGCAATTTCCTTTATCAGGCGCGGATTCTTCTCTGCAAGCGAACCAAGAACAAAAAACGTAGCCCGTATTCCGTGCTTTTCAAAAAAAGAAAGAAGTTTAGGCAAAACCTCCTTAAGATTTCGCAACTCTTTAGTCTCCCAGTCATACTCCAGGTCAACAGTCATTATCGACTTCATCTTTTCCTGTAGGCCTTTTTCCCGGCAACCGCAAGAACAATCCGCTCTATCTTCTTCTGCATCCTGAACACTATGGAATACAGGTAAAAGACAACCAAAAGCAGGAAGATGAAGCCGGCAATTGTGAAAAAGTCCATTCCCCTTTCAATGTGAAGCGACTGAACAAGGAAGCTTATGCTCTGCGGAAAAAGCCCTGCCAAAAAAAGAACTGCCCAGGCAGCTGTCCACAGCACCAGATCCTTTTTGTCAAGATGATTCCGCCGGTAATAATTGTAGGTAATGAAAACCATGACCACCGCAAAAATCATAACCGCTGCCTGTATGCCGCTCACCATGGGAAAAGCCTCCATCTTATCATCAAAAGCAATATCTTTATGCCATCTGTAACGCCTGTGCCTTTATAAATTTCATGGTATATTGTCTTTATTGGCACTTCGGAATAGGCAATCTTCTTCTTTGCCGCATTTGCCAGCATTTCAGTCTCAACCCCGTAGCTGTTGCTTTTCCATTTTATCCTGCTGTAAATCCTGGTTTTAACAGCCCTGAAGCCGGACTGGCTGTCTCCAGCATTCATAAAAAATAAAACCCTGAAAATAAGAGTTAAAATATTATTCGCGAACCTTGCCCTGAAAGGCATTTTTGAAAAATCTCTCACGCCCACAACAAAATCGCTTTTTTTAAGCCCAGCTAGAAGTTTAGGAATCTCTGCAGGGTCGTGCTGGCCGTCTGCGTCAAGCATCACAATTGCATCCGCCCTCTCCCGAACAGCCTCTTCAAATCCCGCTTTCAGGGCAAAGCCCTTGCCCATGTTAACCACATTCCTGAGAACAATATCTGCATTTTTTTTGGCAACATCAAATGTATTGTCTTTAGAACCGTCATCAACAACAATAACCCTGTTAACAAACTTTTTTGTTTTTTTTATCACATCCCCAAGCCGCTTTGACTCGTTGTATGCCGGAATGACTGCCGCTATCATCCTACCCTGCCCACAATATAAATGGTCTGGTTGTTGGCGCTCCTGCCGTCAATAGGAGTGATGTTAAGCTTCAGCTGCGAAGGCTTTACAAGAAGCAGGTTGAACTTGGGCGCATTCACAGAGGCAGGATCTATCCTGGCAAAGACCGTCTTTGTTTCCACTCCGTTCTCCTCAAGATAATTCTTATACGCTTCAGAAGTTGCCATGCAGTAATATGTATAACCCTCATACTGCGGATCGCCGAATTTGTCCCAGGCCTGCAGGCATGCAGCCGTTGACTGGCCTGAAAACTGGTCAAAGAAGAAATATGAAACATTATACTTGCTAAGCAGTTCGCTTCTAAGCAAACTATTGTTCCCATATAATATAACTGCCGCATCGGCAATCCTCCTGTTGGCGTCAACATAGGGGCTTGAATGGGTCGGCCTCAGGTAAATGACCTTCCTGCCTGTCAGGGCATTCATTGCAAATGCGCTCTCGCCGCTCATTGAAATGAAAACATCATTCACATTTGTGTTTTTCTGGATGAAATCCGCCGCAGTAAAAAGCGCCTTGGTGCCCGGATCAACTGATTTTCCCACTGCTGTCCACTGGCTCTTTTCAAAGGCGCCATAGACAGAGAAGAAATTCAGCAGTATTATTGCAGCAACTATGACAAAAAATATGTTCCTGGTCTTTTCCTTTTTCAGAGAATTTGAAATTACTAGCGCACCCAGGCCGAAAAGCATCACCGAGACAGGCATCAATATCACCGCAGGAAACCTGTAAAACCCGAATGAAGTCTTGATGATGGGGATTGTCAAAATCGGGTGAATCATTCCTATGAATGCTGCTATGAAAACAACCAGCACAAAGGGAAATTTTTTGTAATGCTTAGCAGACACATAGAGCCCGAAAAGTGAAACTATGGAAATTATAAATATGAAAATCCCGGAAGTGTTTAAGAAAACGCTTCCAAGGGTTGTGGCAATCCATCCGGCATTAAGCCCTGCAACGCCTGTGCCTGAATATTCCTGCCAGTTGTTCGGTGTTTGCCCGTGATATACAAAAATAGGCGCCCACCAGTATAGCATTGCTATTAACACACCAATAACAAAAACAGGAAACAGCAAAATTACTGCTTTCTTTATTTTCTCAGCATAGTCCGCTTTTTTGTCCTTCTCAATTATTTTATAGAGGAAAAACAGCACAAGAATCAGCGAAGCCCCCAAAAACGCAGTAACATGGGTAAGCCCTGTAAGCCCGTAGGCAATTCCTGCCAAAATGCCTGTTTTCCAGGATGAAACATAAAGCAGAGCCAGCGCAAACAGGGGAATAATGACCTTGGCGGCAAATGTTGTCGGATGGGATGAAGGAATTTCCATGGCCATCCATAAAAATGCAGAAAGAAGGGCAATGGTCTTGTTGCCGGTTATCTTCAGCATCACCAGGTAAAATATGATGCCCGCAAGAATGGTTATCACAATTGGGAAAAATATGAAAACAGGCATTACAGAAACGCCGAGCATTGATGCCAGAGAAGCAATAATGATGTGGAAAAGCCAGGGATAATGCTCATATTCCCCAAGATAATGGTTGCTGGCGAAAACAGAGCCGCCGTCCCTGAGCTCAACAGCATGGCCGTAGTGGAAATACAAATCCCCGCCGTATAAGGGGCCGGGAACCTGGGCAAACTGCGAGAACTGGGAATACTGCGAAGCGCAGATAAGGATTATAATAACAAGAAGGGCCTTGTCCTGCCATTCAAGCTTCTTAAAAAAATCACTCATTTTTTGATTTTCCTTCCCAGTCTATCTGCCACACATAGACATCGGTTCCGGTCATGCCTGTCTGGTGGCTGAACAAATCAAAATTATTTGCCCCATAGCCGCCGAAGTAAAACAGCCTGGTGAACATGCTTGTTGCAAGCTGCGGCTGCATTATCACTATCTTGGGATTCTGGGTGGACAGCAGAGCAACGCTCAGCCCCACTGATGAATTGAATTTTTTCTCCACAATGCCGGAAGCGCTCTTGTAGACAAAGCTGTTCGGGCTTACCATTCCCTGCTGCGTTGGGACTGAAATATCAAGAGATGAAATATTGATGATTATTCCATTTGAGCATTTTATTGTCTCGTTCTGGATGTTGACGCAGCTTGAAGTGCCTGCGTAGCTCGGCCATGGGGCAATCCAGCTGTTTGCATCGCCCTCGTTGGTCAGTCCCTGGACATCAAAGTACAAACGCTCTGCCTGGTCCCTTGAGATATTGCTGTTGTTCATTATGAAAGCAACCGCCTGGTCCTGGGGCAGGTTCTTTGCATAGACCCAGATGTCTGCCTTGTCAAAGTCCCAGCTTCCGAAATGCGCCCAGACCCCTGACTTGCCTACCATGTCCTCGGATGTGATGAAATAATCCTCAGGCGGAGTGCAGTGGGTGTAGGCCAAAACTGACTCTGATTCCGCATCGGAAAGGCCGCTCTTCGCGAGATAGCTCTTGGCATCTGCCCTGCTCAGCTTTACAACATCATAAAGCATTTTGACTGAAACTGAAACATCATTTATTTTTGCATTTAATTTGTCAAATGCATTATTCTCCCCGCAGTCAAGCATCCGGAGTATGCCCACAGAAAGCTGCTCATCATCAGTGAGAAGCGCCTTGCCTATCCAGTGGGCCATTGGCGTATTCTGTGAGCCGCCGTCAAATGTAACTGCGCGGTCTCCGTAGTATTTGAAATGGTGGCCGAAGTCCCACCAGGAATTGATTATTGCGTTTGGTGCCGCTTCAAGCTTTATCTTGTTCAGTGAATTAAACCAGGCATCATTTACTATAGGAACGTCTGTTTTCGCTGCGCTGTTTGACGCATTGTAGAGTCCGACAAGCAGCAGCAGAAAGATAATAACCAAAATTGTGCCTGTTATTTTCTTGCTTAGGTGCATGTCCTTCTCAGCGTATTCTGAAACCCATTCATGAATCCTGCCTGCAAACACACCGAATGCAATTGCAAACGGAGGCACAAGCATCATTGTAAACCTGACGCCCTTTGTGCTTGCATAGAATATGCCTATGTACCATAAAACAACCAGGGCAGCGGTGTGAACCTGCAGTTTGCCCTCCTTCCTGATGAACATAAGCCCAATCCCCGCGAGGGATATCAGGAAAAGCAGGCTTCCACCCACAGAGCTGACTATCTGGCTGAGCGAAGCAGGGTTAAGTTCTGCAACGGTTGTGTAAACATTGGGCCAGAGTGTTTCGTGGGCAGCGACCTTCAGCTGGGTGAATGAAAGCGGATTTAGGGGCGCGTTTACAAAAGCGGTAAATCCCCCTGCACTCAGCAGCGAAACGAAAATTGCTGAAAAGGCTATGAATGATATGAATATTACCCCGCTCTTTTTTGCGTTCTCCTTAAATCCTTCTGTTGCGAGAAGGTAAAGGAAGTAAATTATCATTGCGCCGACCATGAAATCAAATATGTACCACCAGCCGTTCCAGGCAAGGCTGTAAATTCCGGTTATTACTCCTGCAGCTGCTGCATAGGCAATCTGCTTTGGCCTGTCTTTCTGATCGATTGCCAGCCAGAACATCCAGACAATGTAAAGCGGGAAGAAAATATTGTAAGCGTCAGTGTCTGCGTGGCCCCACAGGCTTCTGCCCATGAATGCAGGATGTATTGCAATTATGAATGCAGTAAAGAATCCCCCCACATTGCCGGCAATCTTCCTTCCTATGAAAAACGCAGGAATGATTGAAAGCGCTGCAAATATGACCGGGAAATAGGAAGCAGAATCCATCGGAGTTGTTGAAGGGTTGAATATTTTGACTATGTAATATAGGTAAGCAAGCATGTAAGGCTGAAACTGCTTAGGGTCGATTTGATTGCCAAGCGGGCCGAACTGGTGAGTATCTATCTGGACCTCGGTGCCGTTTATGTTTATCTTTTTTGTATCCCCGATGTATCCGTGCTTGATGTAATTTTCAGCATAGCGAAGATAAACATAGGGGTCTATGTCCGGCATGTAGTTCCTGTTGTCAGAATCAAACTGGAAGAATCCCTTGAACTGCTGGGTCAGCTCTTTCTGCTGCTGCGCGAAAGTCGCCTTGTTCTGGGATTTGTACAATGCAAACTGCTGGTCAATGAGCGTTGCCTTGTTCTTGTCAGGCAGGTTAGGATATTGCTGGTCTATCTGCGATTTAATCTGCTGCTTGTAGTAATTGTCAACTGTTGATGACGCCCAGCCGTCTGTGAATGAAAGCTGGGAGCTCTCCATCCTCAGGAAAACCGCAAAGAACATTGCAATGAGAATTAGCAGAACTATCCGGTATTTTACAATAAAACCCCAGGCAGAGCCTATGTCAAGGCTGACCTCCTCGGAACGCCCATGCTTTTTTTCAGGCGCAGATTCTGTTTTTTTGCCCTTTGGCTTGAAGAAACTTGTTATCTTGCCGAAATCAATTGAAAGCTCCTCATCCTTTTTGATGTCCTTTTCGATTTTTTTCTCAACGGTTTTGAGTTTTTTCCTTTCACTCTCAATTGCCCTGACTTCCTTTTTTTCAACCCGGATTTTTTCCCTCAGCCTTTCCTGCTTCTGGTCCGGCCTTTTTGTAGAATTAAGAATTTCCTGGGTCTTTTGCTCTTCCCTGACTAAGAAGTCCTCTGCCTTTTTGGAATCATCAAGATTTTCTGACATCAATCTCCCCCTGGAATGCGGAGGAAAAAGGGTGTTTATAAATATTGCGAAAAAAACAGGGCGATTGGGGCAGGAATCATGAATAAAACGAAAGGTTTATATATGACTGTAATTACCCAGTAGTGAATATTGGGGTGTTATGAATGCATGAACATGAAACTAAAGATAATTTCAATATTAATTGCACTGGTGCTTTTTGCATCCTTTGCCTATGCGGATTCTGCTGTTAGGATTTCTCCGAATCCTGCCAATGACCAGAGCACGCTGAATTGCGCTGTTACTGCAGGCGGTTCGGGATATACTTATTCCTGGAGCAGGAATGGTGCAGGCACGGGAATTAGCCTAGCATATGTGCAACCGGGATATTTGCATGCCGGGGACACATGGACATGCGTAGTAACTAAATTCTATCCAGGCGGAATCGGCTGGATAACAATCGGCAGCGATTCGGTGTACATAACTCATGTGAATGCTCCTCCTGCTGTTCAAATTGCAAGCCCTGCAAACTGGGCATCTTTTATTTTTGGAACAAATATAAATTTCGCAGGAACCGGCAGCGATGCTGAAGATGGAACACTTTCCGGAGCATCACTGAATTGGTATGCAGATGGGACTTGGATTGGCAGCGGTAATTCAGTTAATTACGCAGCCCTTCCTGCAGGGCAGCATCAGATTACATTGATTGCAACTGATTCGGGAAGCCTCACAGCAAGCACAGCGATAATGGTGGTAATAAACCCTGTTCCGAATAATGCGCCTTCTGTTCAGATTACAAACCCTGCGAATTGGGCATCATTCAATTTTGGAACCAGCATAAACTTTGCAGGAACCGCATTGGATCCCGAGGATGGGGTGCTTTCCGGCGCATCATTGAGATGGTATGCTGATGGGGTTAATTTCGGCAGTGGAAATTCAGTTAATTACGCTTCACTTTCAGCAGGCTCCCATTTAATAACCCTTGTCGCAACAGACAGCAAGGGAGCAACAGCAAGCACATCAATATCAGTTGTAATCAACGCATCGGTTAACCATCCCCCTTTTGTTGAGATACTCAGCCCCGAAGACGGGGAAACATTCCACAACGGGAGCCTGGTATTTCTCCTGGGAAATGCAACAGATCCTGAAGACGGCATAATCACAAACAAAACAGCATGGCTCTCTGACCTTGACGGCATGATAGCTCCGGAAGGAAACCCTGCATTCTTCGCCTATGCTTCAAGCAATCCCAGCACAATCGCCTGGATTCAGCAGGACAATCCTATTGCACTCACAATAGACGGCATTCAGCATGAGATAACGGTTGTTGATGTAACTGATGCGCAGGATTCATGCGGCGTTTCTGTTGATGGCTATGTCAGGTGGATGGAAAAGAACTCAAGAAACATTGTTAACGGCGTTTACATACGCGTGCTTGACATAAAAGCGGTAAATTCCACATTGCAGAACCAGGACCTATGCAGGCTTAACATCAAAAGCATATCCGATGCAGACAAGCTGAGCTGGGGAACCCACAAGATAACATTTGTTGCAGAAGACTCGGGCAGCCTCAGGGCAAATGATTCTGTCTATATAACAATAAATGGAAGCTCAGCAAACCAGACAAACCAGAGCCGCTTGAATGTTACACTGACCGCATCCCAATACACAGGCATATCACCTCTGAAAGTCAATTTCACATGCTCTGCTGCAAATGGCACAGCGCCTTACAATTATTCATGGATGGTCGCCAACAGCACTTTTGACATCTGGGGAATGGAAGATGGTGTCATGAGAAACAGCTCATCCTACAATTTCAGCCTTACGCTAAACACAGGCAGCTACGCTGCTGCATGCTTTGCCCTTGATGCGAATAACAGGTGGGGAGTATCCTCAGCAGTCAATATAACTGTGCTGGGCAACCAGTCAAACCAGACAAATGCCACAAGGAGCCTTGCGATTTTTGCAAGCCCGGCAAGTTTGAGCAACCTGACTGTAAATTCAACTGCCCATTATATAATTGACATAAGGAACAATGGCTCGCTGAATGACAGCTACACAATCACATTTTCAAATCCAAACAATGCAACAGTAAATCTTAATCCGCAGCACATTGTACTGGATGCAGGCTATGCATCATCCGCAGTCCTTCAGGTGAAGGGTGCTGAAAACAAAACATACCATGTTATTGTAACAGTCACATCAGATGCCAATCATTCTGTAAATGCATCGGTTGACGTGCCTACAAGCTATTCGCTGGTTGCAGACACCATTCCTCCATTTATTTACGGGCTTCATGTCGGCTCAATAACAAACACTTCAGCAATAATATACTGGAACACCAATGAGGAATCAGACTCGCTTGTGCAATACGGAACAAACACCAGCAATCTGACAATGGATGCTTTCCTCCAGCAGAGAGTCCTTAGCCACAGCGTTCTTATTGCAACACTTGAGCCGAATACAACATACTATTTCAACCTTACAAGCTGCGATGAGGCGGCAAACTGCGCAAGGGCAGGAACCTACGGATTCAGCACACTGCAAAATTCCGCGCCCCATGTCAACAGCTTTCCGGTTGTAAGCATAATCACCCCTTCAAACGGCGCAATATTCCCGAATGGGACTGCAATAACATTTGAGGGAAGCGCAATAGATGCAGAGGACGGCGCAGCAATACCTGTCGCATGGTACTTTGACGGGCAGTATGCAGGCAATTCAAGGATTTTCACATCATCCCTGCCTGTGGGAATCCACACAATAACATTCAGTGCAACAGACTACAACACCGCAACAAGCAATGCTTCCATAACAATCAACATAACTGCATCAGTCCAGAACAATAACAATCCCACAATAAATATTATCAGCCCAAACAACAATGGCGTTTTCAGCAACAGGAGCTACATATGGTTTAACGCCATTGCAAGCGATCCTGAGGACGGAATACTGACCGGGAACAGCATAAAATGGTACGACAACGGAATCAACTTTGCAAACGGCACAAGCAAGCTCACAAATAACCTTACTGTCGGAGTTCATAATATTACTGCTTTCGCATTTGACAGGCTCAGCGCAGCAGGAAGCGATTCAATCACCATAACAATAAACAGCTCAAACAGGACAAACCTGCCTCCGGCTGCAGCAATTTTAGCGCCAAGCAACAATTCCATATTTGAAAACGGGACTGCAATAACATTCGAGGGAAGCGCAATCGACCCTGAGGACGGATTTGCACTGGGCAATTTCGCATGGTACTCTGACCGGGACGGCCAGATAAGCACCAGCCTGCTGTTCACATATTCCGGGCTTTCAGTCGGCCCTCATGTGATTACATTTGTGGCAACTGACATTCAGAAGGCAAGCGGGGCGGCAAGCATAAACATAACAATAAGGAATGCAAGCTCAGCAATAAACCAGCCTCCCCGGGTTAACATAACTTCGCCTGCAGACAACGCAACATTTGCCCCAATGGATTACATAATTTTCACAGCATTTGCAACAGATCCGGAGGATGGCGTATTGGCAGGCAACAGCGTGCAGTGGTATGATAACGGCCTTAATTTTGGAAACGGAACAAGCCTTTGGCTGAATAACCTGGCCAATGGAACGCATAATATAACTGCAGTTGCAGCAGACAGAAACGGTACAACTGGCTCAAGCACCATCGCAATACATGTTGGCTCAGGAAACGTAACAAACAGCATCCCAATCATTAACATAACTTCGCCTGCAGAAAATTCAACTTTCAGCCTTGGCAACTACATAATGTTCAATTCCCAGGCAACAGACCCTGAAGACGGGGTTTTAACAGGAAACAGCATACACTGGTATGACAACGGCAACAACTTTGCAAACGGCACAAGCGCGTTTACAAACAGCTTTGCGATTGGAAACCATAATGTAACAGCAACTGCAACTGACAGGAACAGCAATTCTGCTTCGGATTCAATTAATATCAGCATAACTGTCCAGAATATTTCAAACAATCCTCCTTTTGTTAACATAACTGCTCCCAGGGACAATGCAACATTCGAGCAGAACAGCACAATTGTATTCGTGGGCTACGGCTATGACCCCGAAGATGGCATACTTTCCGGCGTTTCATTGCTGTGGGTTGACAATGACAGCAACCTGATTGGAACAGGCACAACCGCAACGGTTTCAAACCTGAGCCCGGGCAACCACACAATAGTGCTTTACGGCTATGACAGCGACTTTGCAGTTGCAAATGACTCAATAATCATACACATTTTGCCTGCCAGCCAGCCAAACCAGTCCAACAGGACAGCGCCGAATGTGACAATAATCCTTCCGGCTGACAATTCAAATTTCACAGTTAACAGCACAATCCAGTTTTTGGGAATGGCCATTGACGCAAACGGCAGCACAATCCCGAATGTTCAGTGGGTTTCAAGCATTGACAGCGCAATCGGCAGCAACCTAAGCTTCGCAAGAATGATTTCAGAGGGAATTCACAATATAACTTTGGTCGCCACAGACAGCTACGGGCTTCAGGGCTCTGACACTGTACTGGTTAGGGTGATTAATTACTCAAACAACCAGACAAACCAGACTAACGCAACAAACATGACCGTAACCTTGACAGCTAATCCAGTTAATGGAACTGTACCTCTGTTTGTTAACTTCAACTGCTCTGTGCAGAATGGAGTTGGAGAATATGATTACATCATAACAACAATAACTCCCAACCAGACCATAATGGCTTTCGGCAATTTCAGCATAAATGCAACTTCGTTTGAATTCGGCTATCTGCTAAACAAGCCGGGCAGCTGGACGCAAATATGCGAAGTGAAGGATTACTCTACAAACCTAAGCAGAAATGCATCATTGGCAATAATGGTGTTTCCTCTTAACCAGACTGGAAACAACACAAACAATACAAACCAGACGAATCAGACTAATCAAACTGCTGGAATCATTTCAGTCAACATAATCAGCCCGGCCAATGGAGCAAATTATCCAAGCAACCAGGTTTTGGTTTCAATAAACGCATCTGATTACAGCAATGTTACCTACAGGATTGACAACGGCGCAGCATACAAATACACAATTCCATTTATCCAGTACCTTGCAAACGGCAACCATTCAATAATCGCAATGGCAGCAAACGCAAACGGAACTGATGCAGACTCTGCGGTTTTCACTGTTTCATACTCAGCGCCTGAGACAAACCCTCCGGTTGTAAAATTGTTCAGCCCGGGAGACAGAAGCGTCCAGAAGCAGAGCAATGTTGATTTCATGTTCAATGCCACTGACAACACAGGGGTAAATAGCTGCATATTGAGAATCGACGGGCTTTATGTCAAGTCGCAGAGCGCCCAGGACGGAATGAACACAATAAATTACAACATGCCTTCAGGAGAGCACAGCTGGCAGGTTGCATGCTCTGATGCAAACGGCAACATCGGCTACTCTGAAACAAGGCAAATAACAATCATGACCGGCAATTTCACATACTACCAGCCGCCACTGAAACCGAAGGTTCAGAGCTATGAATATGAGCTTACGCTAAGAAATATTGAATATGATGAATATGTACATGCAGGGGACTTGGTTCCGGTCACATTAACTGCTTCAAACACAGGGGACTTCGACATTAAGGACCTGAGAATTTCAGTTTCAATTTACGATTTGGATGCCTATGCCCAGTCAACAGTGGACATTGATGACGGCAAGGAAAAGACCAAAACCCTGTACCTGGAACTGCCTGAGGATGCAAAGCCTGGGGTCTATGACATCAAGATAGATGCCGGCAACAGCAGGGTAAAACGGTCAATATACCGGGAAATCACAGTCATATAATGCCAAAGTTGTTTTAGCTACTGGAGAGTACTAAAAAACGAAAGCTTTATATATTAGCGACAATTCACAAAGCAGATAAAGAGTGAGTTTGGGGCGATTGAGTGCGATTTGGAGGCACAAAAAATGAAGAAAAGTTTATCAGCAGCATTTGGCATAATTATGGTAATGATAGTTGCAGTTATTTCAGCTGCAGCTGCCCAGGCAGACAACTTCGGATATACTCCTGGAGTTGATGTTCTATATGTCAAAGTAAATGGCGATGAGGTTTCTGACAACCAGACCATAAGGACAAACTTTGAAAGAGACCAGACCATGGATATTACTGTTAAACTAAGATCCAATGTAAACCTTGAGAATGTTGAGGTTTCCGCATTCATATCCGGATACAAATACAACAGCGGGGATGACAAGATTTCAGATGTTCAGGTGCTTCAGGCAACTGACGCAAATGTTGACTATATCGTGAAATTGAGCATGAAGGTTCCTGCCATTGTTGACAAGGACGATTACAAGCTTAGAGTTTCAATCGCAGACAGGTACAGCTCACTTGCAGTATTCAACTACAATCTTAAGATTGACTCCCCTGCAGATGAGGTCAGCATAAAAGACATCATACTTAACCCTTCAGAGAAAGTAAAGGCAGGAAGATCATTGATAGCTGATGTAAGGCTAAAAAATGTTGGCTCAATTACTGAGGATGACATCAAGATAAAAGCAACAGTTGACGGGCTAGATGGCGTTGAAGCCACAAAATACATGGACAGCCTTGATGCTGATGAGACAAAAACATCAGAAGACCTGCTGCTAAGGATTCCTGCAAACGCAAAGCCGGGAATTTACACACTAAATGTGGATGTAGATTACAATAACGACCACAGCTCCGCAAGCGATTCAATTGAATTTGAAGTGCTTCCGGGAGATGTTCCGGCATCAACACCAACAACTCCGACTACACCTACTGCACCAACTAATCCGACTAACCCAACAAATCCGACAACTCCAACCAACCCAACTACACCAGCAGCAAGCGACAATGTTTTGATTAACTATGACGCAAACTCAAAGGTGCTTACACAGGGAGAGGGCGGGGCAATTTACTCGGTATCAATCGCAAACCAGGGAACTTCGGCAAAATCATTCGTGATTGACGCCTCAGGCGTTGACTGGGCAACACTAAGAATGAGCCCGGGCAATCTTGTTGTCGTAAATCCTGGAGAGACAAAGGCAGTTTACATATACGCCTCCGCAAAGGAAGATGCCACAGTTGGAACACATGATTTCAGCGCAGTTATCAAGTCAGGCAACAGCGTTGTCGGAACTGCATCCTACAGGTCAGATATTAGGTTATTATAGTCCTGATGTACACGTCCCGGTTGCTATTACAGGAAGAGTTTACGTAAGAACATGGGATAAGAATATTAAGCCAGGAGATTTACTTGTGTCTGATGGCAATGGAGGCGCAATGAAAGGAACAGGAATATTCAGGTTAAGAGGTGCAATAATTGGCAAGGCTATTGAACCGCCTACTAATCACTGGGTGTTAATGATAGTTTCATTACAATAACTAAT
This sequence comes from uncultured archaeon, assembly GCA_903904885.1. Classification (GTDB taxonomy): domain Archaea; phylum Nanobdellota; class Nanobdellia; order Woesearchaeales; family CAIVOO01; genus CAIVED01. Next base: position 18,497 of record CAIVED010000042.1, read on the forward strand.
ACTTACTAATATGAAA
>CAIVED010000043.1 GCA_903904885.1 uncultured archaeon
AGGATTGCAAAAATGAACATTGAGCCCCAAAGGCACCTTATGAAGATGGCGCTCTCCGCAGGCATATTGGGAAAAACTAATGACGCAAGAGATGCGATCAAAGCAGCTAAAAAAATTGGCAAACTTAACCTACTAGACACACTAGTTGCACAAATCATAGAAAGGTCAAACAATAGCCGACCACTTCTAATTTCATTGCTTGAGAAAAAGCATCTTTTGGAGTCTTTAAATCCTTTCTAACAGAATAACCAATACGTAAGGAGATCGCATGAAAATGTTCTTGACAGGTTCCAGCGGCTTCATAGGGAGGAACATCACTGAAAAGCTCTTGCAAGACAATTATACTGTAATTGCCTATGGCAGGAAAGACGCATTTCCTAATTCTCAAAATTACACTTTTGTGGCTGGAGACATAACCCAGTATAGAAAAATATTTGCGGGATTGGGCGACTGCGAATATGCAGTTCATCTGGCAGCCAGCATTCCAAAGAAATGGTCATACAAATCAGATATTACTAATGTGAATGGCACAATAAATCTTCTTGAGGCCGCAAGAAAGAGAGATTTGAAAAAACTGATTCTCTTTTCATCTTCCGCGGTATATGGTCCCAGCGAAAACCCGATAGATGAAGATAGCTCTCTGCTTCCAAAGAGCTTTTATGGTGTAGACAAACTCGTTTGTGAGATGTATGCAAAGCAGTATAATGAAGAGTACGGGTTGCCTATCGTTATTTTCAGGCCGTCAAATGTATATGGGAAATACCAGCACCCCATAAATGCCAATTCCAATTTTATTGCCGAATCGCTTCACAAAGTGATTAACGGGGAAAAAATAAGCATTTACAACGGTGGGGAAATAGAGAGAGATTTTGTTTATGCACCTGACCTCTACAATCCAATTACTACTGTTTTGAAAAGAGAGGACATAAAATGGGGCATATACAATCTTGGAAGCGGTACTTGCGTAAAAATAAGAGAAGTTGTTGATTTGATTGAAGGAATTGCAAACAAAAAAGCGATTATAAGAGATGTCTCAAAGGAAGTATCAAATAAAGTATGTCTTGACATTTCAAAGGCAAAAAGGGAGTTGGGATTTGAACCGCGTTATGACTTAAAGAGAGGTATAGCAGAAACTTATGAATGGATTCGAAACCAACGGTTCTAGCTTACTTTTTATCGAATTCATAAATTTCCATTGTTTCCCGGGCATTTTTATCCCAACTGACATTGTTTTTCAGTATATAATCATAATTTGATTTTGAGAGTGAAAGCAGCTTGGAATCGCTGAGGGTGGAAACGTTATCAATCATAGTGGCAAGCTGTTCCGATGTGTGACCAAATACCAGACAACCGTCACTTAAGGAGGAAATTTTCTTGAATTGTGGAATGTCGGAGCAGATAATGATAAGGCCTTGAGCCATTGCCTCAAGCAAAACCAATGGAAAACCCTCACTACGTGACGGCATAAGCAATACATCTGAGCGTTTCATTATTGATACCACTTTCTCATACGGCACCGTCCCATGATAGCTCAAATTTGATTTTGCATCTTTAGAAACCAGCGATTTTAGTGAACCGGAACCAACTATTTCAATCTTGAACGGCGCATTCTTTGAAACCTTATTGAGTGAGTCCATAAGAATGTCAAATCCTTTCACGGGCTCGAGCCGCCCCACATATAAGAAGGCCCTCTGTTTGTTTATCTTGCTCTTTTTTGAGCCAAGACGGACTCCTGTCCTTATTAGATGAAGCTTTTTCGAGGTTACAAATTTAGAAATGCGCGAATATTCATCTTCACTTGCACAAATTACTGCGTCAAAACCCGATCGTATTATGAGTTTCTTAAAGTAATATTTCAGCCCATCTATCTTCCTTTCAGGAAAGCCGTGAACGTGAAGAATAGAACGGCTTCCCTTGACAAATCCCAATATCCTTGCTACAAGACCAGGCACATAGCCATGTGCATCATAAACCTCGTATTTTTCACTCTTAAACCCCCAAAAGAGAGACTTTAGAAAGAATGTTAGAGTAGTTCCACCAAATCGCAGAAATCTTTTTTCTGTTAGGTCGTCACCTTCAAATTGTATGTTTGAAGTTACAAGCGCAATCCCTGCGCCAGGGTAAAGTTTTGATATTGACGTTGATAATTCCTCAACATATCTTCCCCCACCGCCCCTTCTGGGGGGGAAATCAACCATCATGCATATCCGCATATATGAAAATAGGCTTGGAAATTTAAATACTAAACTCAGATACAACAAACAATTGGTGTGCCTGGTTTGGACCAATCCTAAATCTTAGCTCAAGGAATGGCCTTAGGATTTTTCTTATGAGCCTGAGCCGGCCGATTTCATAGAAGCTGGGATTTGTGAAATAATCAACTTCTTTCACTTTGAAGCCCTTTCTCTCAAGAAGATTGGTGATTGTTTTTTCGTTATGCACCATTACGTGCTCCCTGTTCTCGTTAAGCAGACCAAAGCATGAGGCAATGTGGCGTACCATGGAAAACTGGTTCGGGGTAGTTATTATGAGAAGACCTCCATTGTTTAGATGCTTTTTTGCACAGTCCAGGAATTGGCCTGGGTTCTCCAGATGCTCTATTAATTCTCCTGCAAAAATAACATCGAATTTTCTATGAAGATTGAAGTTTTGGCAATCACCATAAACACAACCATAGCCATTTCGTTTTAGTTTCTCGACTGCTGTTTTGTCATAATCAATTCCCAGTGTGGATTTGGCATTATCATGAATTATTCTATGCACCCAATGAGAAGACTCCATTGAAACGTCCTTATCGCCCGCAACGCCGCAATCAAGAACAGATTTGTCAATAATGAATTTCTTTAGATACTCCTGAAAGTTCGGAAGATACATGAAACTAGATTAGAAAAGAAGATTAAAAAACTAGACTTTTTCCTCAAACTTCTTGCTAAGCGCCCTGCTCTCTTTCAGGAGCTGCTGGAGGCGCTCACGCGCCGATTTCATCCTGAGCTCAATATCCTCGTCCTTGCGGGAGAGCTCTGATGCCGATTTTTCCTGCACCTGGCTTAGCTTCTTGAGCTCTGAAAGATACCTGTTCACATAGCCGCGCTCAACTTCAGTGCGAAGGGCGTTGATTTCATTTTGGTAATTTTGGGAAAGCTTTCTGAGCTGTGAGAGAGATTCAAGCTGCTTATTGTAATTTGCTTCCATCGCCTGCATCTTCTTCAGTGAATCCTGCAATTCGCTCTCTGTGCGCGCAATTTTATCTGGCAGCTCTGCCATGCGCTTGCGCAGGTTAAGCAGCGAGCCCTCTTTTTCAGAGGCTTTGTCAGAGAGCGTGGAGAGCTGGCTGTCCAAACGGGAGATGAGAGGCACATACTCTGTTGCATAAAGCTTCTCCTTCTCGGCCTTAAGGTCAGCAATCTCAGCAACGGTTGCGTTGATTGCGTCAACCTTGCTCTTGAGCATTTGTGATGTTTGATTTGCTTTTTGCGTACCAACATCGGAAGCTTGCTTTTGTGCGGAAGGCTTTGAGAAGAATGGCAAGGAAAATGACTGAGTAAATGAATTTGCCTTCGGTTGCGTATCAGGAACAGGCATTTGCTCCGTCTTTACTGGAGCGGGCTGTGGCTCCTGCTTTAATTTGGACGCCTGTGCACTTTCCGCTTTCGTGGCTTTTGCTGCCGCCTGTGCTGGAATAATAGCCTTCTGCGTCGTTTTTAGCGATAAATCCTCCTTTTGCATGGTTGCATCAGGCTTTTTCAAATCTGAGTTTTTTCCGAGGATGAATAAGTTGAATGCACCACCGTGCAAAAAGCCGGTTTCTTTCTTTTTTGGAGGCTCGGTCTCTACATAATAGGGCTTATTTGCGGGTGCAGAAACAGGTTTTGATTCACTCGGTTTTGAAGGCTTGGGCGCGCCAAGAATCTTATCAACAGGAACTGTGGGCTGGGGCAAAATAATCTTGTTCTCCCCTATTCTCTGCACTTCGTTTTCCTTGTGGAACTGTTTCTTTTCCAAATCTTCAATGTACTTGTCGACGGGTTCGTGCTTTGCCTGCGTTTCTTTCCAAACCAGGTACATTTTTGTAATATCATACTGGATTAGAAGAAGCCCCTGCTTCTCGAGGATTTTTGCCCACTTGTCAACGTCCATCGCCCTCATGCCGAGAGCACGGGAAACCTCGACAAGCTCCGCTTTCTTCCTCCCCTTAACATACTCGAGTATGCGGTCGACATCTGTTGAAACATAAGTCATAGCAATTCACCGAAGATGATATTAGTTGTTAGGGCAAATATAGGTATTTAAACATTGCGAAGAATGTGACACGCGTGGAAAACCCATAAAACGATAGGGAATCGGAAACTGAATAAGTAAAAATTAGGCGATTATTCTGCCTTCTTGAGTGTTTCCAGTTTCAGCCAGTAGGTGCCGGACATCTTCTGGCCCGCTTTTCTGAATGCCTGAGTAATCAATCCTGTGTTTGCGGAGTATGACTTGACCTCAAACACGATGTCGCCAACCCTGAACTTAGCAGCCAGATCGTTCGGCTTTCCAAACGACAGCCTCATTCCCTTTGAAATACGGTCGGCACCCGCACCTGAAAGCATCCTGTTCTCCCTTAGTATCTCATGCGGATACTTGCGCACATAGAACTTGTAGTTGCCTGTGATTGCCTTTTCGAGGTGCCTGTTAGCCATCTGCCTTGCGGCCTCGATTGCATTGTCACGCACGCGTACGGGCTCCTTCGCAATGAGAAGCGCGCGGAGGTCATAATCCTGCTTCAGCACTCCAGTCTCAAACGTATTGAGATTCTTGTGCGGCATCGACTTAACGTACGATTTCCTCGGCTTCCTCTTTGAATATCTCGTGAATGCCGGTCCTCTTATAACCCTAAATGTCCTTGCAGGTCTTAAAGCCATGAATTTCACCTAAATAATTACGATTTCCTCAATCTAAAGACGGAGGACGGGCAATATAAGCGGATTAATCTTTTAAAGCTTAACCGCACGGCGCGTTATGAACGCCATAAAATTGCTGTGGGCGTCAATGTACCTGCGCGTTTTCGAAAAAGGCTTCTTGATTACCCATTCATCCTTAATGGGGCTCGCTTTTATGAATGCGACTTGCGCTTTTTCTGTTGAAAAAGGCACCTCGTTTGGCTTTGCCAAACGCTTGTTTCCGTTCTTTGATGCGAGATACGCGATGTAGACATCAAGATGAATCATTTGCGAAGAGTAGAGGCGCGCATACGCTTCGGTGGCAGATTTTAATTCTGCAAGTATCGATTTTATGAGTGAAGTGCGGGCTGCAAAAAACCCCGGGCAGAACTGCGGCACCCATTTGCCAAATAACCGTTTGTTCTCGTAGCCGCCAATGAAAAGGTTGAGCAAATAAAAACGGAGCCCGTGGCCTATTTCAAGAGGTGTTTGAGCGAAGCATAATTGCACTGAAGGGCTCTTCAGTGACGATATAAGACGCGGAATATCTTCAGGATTGTGCTCATAGTCAGAGTCCATGCGGATTGCGATATCATTAGGTTTTGAGAGTTTGGCAACGCGCTCCATGCCCGCGATTGTTGCCTTTACTACGCCCTGGTTTTTTGGGAAATGTATTACGTCAAGGGAGGAGAATTTTTTTGAGAGCGAATTGAGCTTCTCTGTGGTGCCATCAGTGCTGCCATCATTAACACAGATGATTTTGTAGCCGCTGATTTGCTTTGAGGATTTGAGTGTTGAGAGCACTGAATCCAAATCAGTGATTAGCGGAGAAATCTGCCGTGACACGTTATAGGTTGGCATGTAAACGAAAACGCTTGGGAGCATCATACGCACAAACAAACACTGCAACTAATTTAAACTTTATCAAGTCCAATATCGAATTAGAGCTGAAGGGGTCCTAACGCTGGTTGCATGGGTGGTTGGGCCCGCTGGGGCCCTACGCCGAGGTGGCAGAACCCGGTTAACGCGTACGCCTGGAACTATGGGCAGGGG
>CAIVED010000044.1 GCA_903904885.1 uncultured archaeon
CATTATGGTGAAAACAAGCAGAAAAGGCAAAATTACGTCGTAAACGCCTACTTGCCCGAAAAAATCAATAGCTGACCTGAATGAAGATACTGCCATACGCTTTTTAAATTAAGTTCACTATATAAATTTTGCGGTTTTTGGTTATGGGAATATTTTAAAAAGGCAGCTATTTTACCTTTAAGCATGATAGACAAAAACGATTTTGGGGCACTGAATGCTGAAATAGCGTCATTTGACGAAAAGAGGGATTTCCTGATAAAGGACTCCCGGAATGTCATAAAGCTTTCCAAGCTTATTATATACTCGCTTCACAGGAACGAGCTGCAGGAGGCAGAGAAGCTAATCAGCCAGATAAAGAAAGAGCTTTTGGGGCTTGAGAAGCACTTTGCAAAGCACGATGAGCTGAAATACTCCCCATCGTTCAAGATTTCTGTGCAGGAATATGTGGAGGCAATGGCTTTGTTTGTTTTCCTGAAAGAAAAGCGGCTTGCCACAAGGAAGGAGCTGAATGTTGACGCCGAGTCCTACATTCTTGGAATCTGCGACCTTACCGGGGAGCTGGTCAGGAAGGCAATCAATTCTGCAATCATAAAAGACTTCAAAATAGCGATAGAAATAAAGGATTTTGTTTCTGAACTATACGGTGAAATGCTTAAATTTGATTTCAGGAACGGGCCCATGAGGAAGAAATTTGACGGCATCAAATATGACCTCAAGAAGCTTGAGGATTTGGCCTATGATTTGAAGACAAAGGGTTTGATATGAAGGAGTTCAGTCTTGGGGGGATTTCAATAAGATGGCTGGGGCATTCTTCTTTTATTATTGACTACACAAAGAAAATTTATCTGGACCCGTTCAAAATACAGGTTCAAAAAAATGACGCGGACATTGTTCTGATTTCCCACGAGCATTTCGACCACTTCAGCCCGGAGGATTTGAAGAAGGTAATGAATGACGAAACTTCGGTAATACTGACGCCAGACTGCCTGAGCAAGATGTCCAGGTTCATAAAAGAGGGCAAGACATACACTGTGAGGCCGGGCAATAAAATAAAAATCGGAGAGAAAATGGTTATGGAAGCGGTGCCTGCCTATAATATAACCAAGTTCAGGGCACCCGGGCTGCCATATCACCCGAAACAGAATGAATGGGTCGGTTATGTGATAACATTTGACAATATAAAAGTCTACTTCGCAGGCGACACTGATTTTGTTCCCGAGATTCGGGATTTGAAGGTTGATATCGCAATTGTGCCTGTTTCAGGAACCTATGTTATGACCGCGGACGAAGCAGCAGAGTTTGTCAATTCAACCAAGCCAAGATATGCTATACCGATGCATTACGGCGATGTTGTCGGAACAAACGCGGATGTGGAGAGGTTCAGGAAACTTGCGAAGTGCGAAGTTGTTGTGCTGGAGAAAAGTTAATAAACTAAATTACTCCGAGAAAATCAGTTTCTTTATTTCTGTCAATTAATCTGTGGGCATATTTCATTTCTTCTGGAGTATAGATATATATTATCTTAAACTTTCCTGAGGTTGTTCCCTTTAAATTGTCATGAACTACTTCTGTAATGTAAATAAGCCCCCAATAAAGCCATTTGCCATTAATATTTTGAACAAGAAAATTACGAACAGGTGGCAATTTGTAGATTCTAATTTTTGGCTTATCTCTGAACTCAAAAATCCTGTCCTTAAAATCGCCTGCAGTAAATGGTTTTATTTTATGTTTTTCATAGTCCAATTCTTTTGGAAACCCCTGCTCTGAGGATATTTGCAATGTATCATTTATCTCAATAAGACTGCCCATGGTCAATCTTTAGCTTGCCAATTATTTAAAATTATCTGATTTGCAGGTGAAAAATAGAAACATTTTTAAACAACTGTTATATTTTTATTACAAATGTTAAAAAAATATAACACATATCAACTCTTGAAGGTTTTCCTTGACAGCCCGACAGATAGTTTCCGGCTCAGGGAGCTGAGCCGGCTTAGCAAGATTGCCCCGTTATCTGTCCGGAATTATCTTAAGGAATTTGAGAGTGAAGACCTTATTAAAAGGTTTGAAAAAAGGGGCATTCCGTTTTATCAGGCGGTCAGGGATAATGAAAAATTTGTTCTCTACAAAAAAATGAGCATCATTTACGAGCTTCATGAATCCGGGCTAGTTGATTCTTTGTGGGACAATCTTTCGCCTGAAGCGATAATACTCTATGGGAGCTATTCCAAAGGGGAGTCAACAGAAGAGTCGGATATTGACATATTTGTAGTGGGCAAGGAAATGAAAATCGAACTGGGAGAATTCGAAAAAAAACTTGGCAAAAAGATACATCTTATGTTCGGCAAGGACATAAAAAAAGTGCCAAAAGAGCTAAGGAATAACTTAATAAATGGCCTGATACTCGGGGGCTATCTGAAGGTGTTTTAGATGATAATAAAGGTAACTCCTGACCGGGAAAGGGCCAAGTCTATGCTTAATATGGTTATTGACCGCAAGAATTTTGTTTCCTCAATAGACAGCCAAAAATTTCCGACAATTGCCGCAGAAAATTATTATGAGATAATAAAAGAGCTGGCAGCCGCAATCCTGCTGCTAAACGGTGTAAAGGCAATGGGGGAGAGCGCGCATAAGGAAACTATTGATGCTTTATCAGAATACAAGGAAGTTGAAGAGTGGGAACTAAAATTGATGAATGACCTGAGAATAAAAAGAAACGAAAGCTCCTATGAAGGGAAACAAATAAATATAAGTTACCTGGAGAATAAAAAGGAGAAAATAATTAAGATAATAGAAAAACTTGAGAATTTGCTCAGGAAGGGCATTGGAGTATAAAATGAAACGTACACACACCTGCGGACAGCTGGCAAAGAAGGAAATTGGCAAGAAGGTAGTCCTGCAGGGATGGGTTGACACTGTACGAAGCTATGGCGAATTGGTTTTTATTGATTTGAGGGACAGGTATGGGAAAACCCAGCTTGTTTTCAGCAATGAAAGTAAAAAGGCGCTGGAAGTTGCAAACCAGTTCAGGCGCGAATATGTTGTTGAAATTGAGGGTGTTGTTTCTGCAAGAAAGCTGGGAACAGAGAAAAAGGACTGGCCCACAGGCGAAATTGAGGTTGTCTGTGAAAAGGCAGAGATTCTGAATGTCGCTGAAGTCCCGCCTCTGGAAATTGATGACAGGGCGCTTGCAAACGAGGATGTGAGATTAAAATACCGCTATCTTGATTTAAGGCGCCCGACAATGCAGCACAACATCATATTCCGGCATGCTGTCTTGCAGGCAATAAGAAGATACATGCATGATAACAAATTCCTTGAGATAGAAACGCCTATGCTGATAAGGTCAACACCTGAAGGCGCGAGAGATTACATTGTTCCGAGCAGGGTGAATCCCGGAAAAGCCTATTCACTTCCGCAGTCCCCGCAGTTATACAAGCAGATTCTGATGGTTGCCGGCTTTGACAGATACTTCCAGATTGCAAGATGTTTAAGAGATGAGGATTTGAGGGCAGATAGGCAGCCTGAATTTACGCAGTTGGATGTTGAGATGAGCTTCCCTTCTGAGGAGGATATTTACAATCTTGGCGACGGCCTGATGAAATATGTTTTTCATGAAACAATGGGAACTGATTTGAAAATCCCCTTCCCAAGAATCACATATGCTGAATCGATGGAAAAGTTTGGCTGCGACAAGCCGGATTTGAGGTTTGGCCTGGAGCTTGCTGAGGTTACTGATTTATTAAAAAAATCTGATTTTGAAGTGTTCAAGAATGCCTCAACAATAAAATGCCTGAACGCAGTTGGCTGCGGGAATTTCACAAAGGGCGATTTGGCAAAGCTGACTGATTTGGCAAAGGTGTACAAGGCAAAGGGCCTGGTTACAATCAAGATTGCCGGCGGGAAAATGGAATCAAATGTTGCTAAATATATTTCAGATTCGCTGCAAAAGGAATTAATCAAAAAAACAAACGCAAAAGACGGGGATTTGCTGCTTCTGGTTGCAGACAATTTCAAGATTACAAATGCTGCGCTTGCTGCGTTGAGAAATGATTTGGGAAAAAGATTGAATCTCTACGACCCGAAAGACTTCAAATTCTGCTGGATTGTTGACTTCCCTCTGTTTGAGTGGAATGAGGATGAGGAAAAATGGGATGCTGCCCACCACATGTTCACCATGCCTAAAAAGGAGCATCTCAAGTATCTGCAGACAGACAAGGGCAAGGTTCACGCTCAATGTTATGACATGGTTTTGAACGGCGTTGAAATCGCTTCCGGCTCAATAAGAATCCACAGGGCAGACATACAGGAACAGGTTATGAAGGCCCTCGGAATAGAAAAGGCGGATGCTGAAAAAAAGTTCGGGTTTTTGCTTGAGGCATTCAAATACGGCGCTCCGCCCCACGGAGGATTTGCGCCGGGAATAGACAGATTGATTGCATTAATGCTGGGAATACCCGGAGGGGACATAAGGGAAGTGATGGCATTCCCTAAAAACAAGAGCGCAGAGTGCCCCATGGACGGCTGCCCGACTGTTCCGGATGAGAAAACATTGAAAGAGTTGAATATGAAGTTTATGGTTGAGAAGAAGTAGCTGTTTAAGCCAGATTGATTATTCTTTGTTTTTTTTTAAATCCCAGAAAATTATGTTTATGCTCCGGGGGAAGGCTATAATTTACGGAAAAATGGCATATAAAGTTATAAATCTTGGCAGGCATAACCACTTTCTAGTTAGCACAAATAAAGGATTGGACAATGCTGGAGAGAAACAAGCTTTTGGAAGAAATAGCCTACCAGCTTGCCTATGCTGAGCCTGACTGGGATCAAATAATAACCCGGTTTCTTAATACTCCCTATGGAGGCAGTGGCTATTATGATGATACCAATTTGAAAGCCCGGCTTTCTGAGATACACCTAAGAAATGCCCTGGAAAGGATTTGCCTGCAATATGGCGAAAGGGTTGTATTTGACCCCATTCCCAGTGGTGCAAAGGCAGGAAGGTATATTTTTGAGATTGATGAAAAAACCGACAACCTTGTGGTGCGTGTTGCAAAGGAAAAAATCAGGAAAAACTGGGCAGAAAGGAATAGGCTGGTATCCTTGGGATTGATTGAGGAAAGTACCGAGCCCCCGGTTTACAGCATTTTCTCAAATACGAATGAATATTCTGAAATTGACCTGCTGATGACCGCAGACGGCCTCCCGGTCCTGTTTGAGATAAAACTCACAAATCTTCATCTCTGCAGCGAAAATGCGAAGGTCCCGCCGAGCTCTCGCGGGATAAACTATGCGATGCGGCCCGGGAGAGTGGCAGACATCATAGACCCCCTGCTGGAATATTTCAAGACTGGTTCCTGCGCCTATGTGCTGGTGGTTCCTGAAGATTTGCTTATGCCTGACAATAAAGTGCAGAAAAAGTTTACAGAAGAGCTTGGCGGGATAATTGTCCCATTTTACACTGACAGGAAAACATTCCGGGAATATGTTGAAATAGCAAAAGAAATTTATGACCTGTAATTTATCTAAGCCCTTTCAGCTTATTCTCAATATCTCCCAGTTCCCTTTCCAAATCTTCAATGTCCCTTTTTCCCTTTGGAACAGAAATCCTCTGCGGAGTTTTTTTATCCTCATGCAATACAATCTTTTTCCTTGCCGGAATCTGGGGCATTTCCTTTTTTAGCCTTGCAATCAGCTCGTTTATCTCCTTGAAATTCTTCCTGAGCTTTTCAGCAACATCCTGCTTATTCATTTTTTTCAGCTTGAAACTCTCATACTTCTGCAAAGCTATTACAACCTGCCTTGATGTTTCAAGAAGCTTTTTCCTGGTCTCTGCAGGCTCCCTTATGTTGACATAGTAAGTCTCTTCATCCATTTCCTACACTCTCAGCAAGCCTTTGTCTATGCTGTCAATCCTTTTTTCTATTTCTTCCAGCTCGGATGACCATTCCTCAAGCTCCGAGTCCTCTTCCATTTTCATCCGGTGCAGGTTTTCAAGCAGCGCCTTGCTATCCTTTATCTTGCCCTTCAGCACTTGGATTATGTCAAGCACATTCTTGTACTCGTCAATCTTAACAAAAACAGGTGCGGTTTCCATTTTATGTCCCTCCAAAAAATATTTTATCAGCAAAAAGCAGTTTTCTTTCAATCTCCTCAAGGCTGTTTCGCCATTTTTCCATCGTGGATTCTTTTCTTGTTCTCAGTTCCTCAATCCTTCCGGTGGCTGAAACATACTCATTCAGTTTTGCCCTGGTGGAATTTAATTTTTCAATCATTTCCGAGTAAACATCGACGTTTATGAAAAGCGGGGATTTTTTTACCCGCGGGATGTATTCTTCTTCAAGCTCAGGCAATTCCTCGGGAATCTTAGAAGGGAGTTCGATATGCTCAAGTTCCGGCAGCCTTTCCGGAATCCGTTCAGCTTCCTCAAAAGGCGGTATCCCCATGGGCAACTCTGCAGGCTCAAGCTCAGGCAGGTCAAGATTCGGAATGTCAGGAAATAACAGCCCCTCAGTTCTTGGCGCCGGCTTTTCAAGGTCATCAGAATGCCGTTTTGAAAAATTCGGCAGTTCTATTCTTAGCTGGGGCGGAGAATTTGGCTTTGGCGGCTGAGGCATAGCTGCCTCTTTTCTGTTTTTTACTAATCCAAATAACGCCATCTTTTACCCCCTGAAAATGCAAGTATATACAGCATATATAAAGATTTGTGAGTATTATTAAGTGAAAATAGCAACGTTGCCCTGGTCGCCACGTCTTAAGTTCAAATACCCAGTTTTAAAATCAGTTTCTATGAAACTGCTAATAGTCCTGTTCTTGCTCCTTTTGCCCGTTGCATCGGCAATTGAAATCAATGAGATAATGTACAATCCCGTTGGGGATGACAGCGGAAACGAATGGGTTGAAATCTACAACCCAGGGCATATTGACCTTTCAAACTGGACAATCGGCGATTTGAGCGCAAATAAAACACTTGCAGCGGTCAGGATAACTGATTCTGATTTCTTGCTTGTTGTTGAGAACAACCGGTCGTTTGGAAATTCAAATGCCTCAATATACTATGCCGGCTCTCTCATAGGAAACGGGCTTGGGAACTCAGGCGATTCGGTTTTTTTGTATGACAAAAATAAAACACTTATCGATTCTGTTGCCTATAACAGCACCTTTGCCAACGGCAACAACAAAACACTGGAGAAATTCAACAGCAGCTGGCAGGAAAGCATTGCCGATGGCGGGACGCCGGGATTTGAGAATTCTGTTTCCTTTGTTGTTCCTAATTTCACAAACCAAACCAATCTAACAGAAGCAAATTTAACAGACAATTCCACAGATCAGACAAATGTTTCGGCGAATGATACAAACCAGACATCAGCAAACCTTACCAATGCCAACCAGACAAATTCCACATCAAATGAAACAGCCAACCCCCCTGCCTGCGTTTCATCAATAAAAATCAACGCAACAAAAGAGATTTACACCGATGAGGCGATAAAATTCCGGCATATTGTAAACTCATCTGACGACAATTTCTCAATCATCTACTGGGTTGAGGACCTTTTCGGCAATGTCGTTAAGTCTGAGTATGAAACAAAAACAATCTCGGAAAAATCATTCACCCCGCATCTCGATGAAAGGGACACGGTTTATGTAATAAAGTCGATTCTGAAGGGCTGCAATGAAAGCTATGGCGAAAAAATGGTTGCCTATAAAACCGAGAAAGAAATTGCAGACACGCCTGTGAACTCAACAAAACAGGAAAGCTCAGGCAGCGGAACAGGTGCAGCAAACAGCACAAAGCCAAAATTCAGCTACGAACTTACGTCCTATTCCGATGAAATAATGCAGGACACTGAAGCAAGCGCAACAGTTCAGATAACGTCGGATGATTCGCCCCACGAGGTTTACATCCAGGCGTACATTTACAGATATTCCAAAAAATATTCAGAGATTGCAGAGGAGGGATTCACAATCGAAAGTCTTGCGTCAGAAACCTATGAGCTGGCGTTTTTAACAAATGCAACTCCGGGAGATTATAAGATGAAAATCAAAATCAACAAGGATGAGCAGAAAACAGACTATGAGATAACAAGAAATGTGACTGTGGTTAAAAATGACGAACTGGAGGAGAATAAAACATTTGAAAATGTGACCGCAACTCCGCAGAAGCCAAAAAACATAACCTACCCGGTAAACATAACAAACCAGTCGGCCATATATCAATCCAAACAGGTAAAATCATTCAGCCTTGTGCCGATAATCATAATCGGGATTCTTGTGGCCATAAGCGGGGTGCTGATTTGGAAGAGATAGAAACGTTTTTAAACCTTCATTCTTCCTAACCGGACATGGGGTTTTTTGATATTTTCGGGAAGGAGAAAAAGGGCAAGAAAACAGCCCAGAAGAATGCAAAGAAGCGGCCGAAGCCAGCCAAGGCTGTGAAAAAGAAAGAGCCAGCCCCATCAAAAAAGCACGTTGATGAAGAAATTGACAGAGAGGTCTGGCCGGTAAGGTCTGTCGCGATTGTTGAGATTCTGGGCGCGCCGAAGGAATATGTCATTGAGACAATGAATTCCTATGTGGCCAAAATCAAGAAAGAAAAGGACATAAACGTTCTCAGCGCAACAATATCCGCGCCGGACCAGAAAGACAAGATGTTTGCCATTTTCGCTGAGATAGAAATGCTAACCAAAACACCTTCAAGGATTGTTGATTTTTGCTTTGACTACATGCCATCTTCAATAGAATTGCTTGAGCCGGAGGACATAAAATTCAACTCCCATCAGTTTTCAAATTTTTTCAACGACCTTCAGGCAAGGCTGCACAGCCTGGACATGCTTGTGAAAAACCTCCGGGCGGAGAACAAGGTGCTCAATGACAACGCCCATTTCCTACTTAGAAACAACATCCTGCTTTCGCTGAAAGAAAAGGAAAAGGATTTGGCTGCAATCTCAAAAAACATAGGGATTCCAGAGGAAAAGACAAAGGCATTCCTGGAAGTTATGATACACCAGGGCGTAATATTATTAAATAAGAGCAAATACTCCATAAACCAGGAGAAGGTGAAATTTAGTGAGTGAATTAAAACAGCAAATAGAGGCGATATTGTTTGCAGCTGGCAAGAAGGTATCGTATGAGGACCTTGCAAGGCTGTGCAATACAGACATTTCTGCGATAAAGAATGAGATTGCTGAGCTGAAAAAAGATTACGAGCAAAGGGATTCCCCGTTAATTCTCAGCGAAGAAGCTGACGGCTGGAAGATGACTGTCCGGGAAAAATACCTTTCGCTTGTCCATAAGATGCTTCCTGAGACAGAGCTTTCAAAATCAGTTCTTGAGACGCTTGCGGTTATTGCATGGAAGCATCCTGCAATGCAGTCAGATGTAATCAAGATAAGGACAAACAAGGCCTATGACCACATAGATGAATTGATTGAGCGGGGCTTCATTTCAAAGGAAAGAAAGGGAAGAAGCTATCTTATCCGCATAACCCCAAAATTCAATGAATATTTCGAGCTTCCGAACAATGAGGCAATTAAAAAACTGTTCCAGGACATACAGAAGCACATAAAGCTTGAGGAAACCGAAGAATCCGGAAAGGAAAAACTCGGAGAGCTTGAGGTGTTCGAGGAAGAGCAGACAGAGGAAAAGAAAGAAAAAATAAAGATTTATGATTCTGAATCCCGGGAAGGGGAAGCAGAGGAAACTGAAGAAACAGAAAAAGTTACTGAAGATGAAAATCCTGAAGAATCCGAGATTAATGAAAAGATAAAAAAAATTCAGGAAACAACGGAAGAGTTCTCTAAATTTGAAGAGGGGCCTGAAGAAACTGAGGAGGAGCCTGCCAAAGAAGAAACCAAAGATGTTCCTGCAGAAAAAGAAAAGTCTGCGGAAAAAAAATCAGGCAGGAGAGTGCTTTCAAAGGAGCTTGAGGAAATGTCAGGCGATGATGAAGAGGAGGAGCAATGATTTACCTTCTCCACTGCCCAAACTGCAAACATAACATGAAATATTCTCCCATGAAATCAGGCGAAAACAAAAGGAAAATGTGCGTTTATTGCGGCAAGAGCTTTTCTGTGAAAAACAGCATAATCAAAAAGGAATCCTAAAAATATTCAACCTCTCCAAACCCCAAAATTCAGCCGTTTCAGGCGCTGTAAACGCCTTCTAAAACACAAGTTTTATAAAGAAAAACACCCTATTTCAGGGTGTGGATTCTCGTCGGAAAATCCCCTGAAAAATGGCAGAAAGAATCATACCCAGACTGATTGAAGAGGAGATGAAAAAGTCCTACATAGACTATGCCATGTCAGTCATTGTCGGAAGGGCTTTGCCGGACATCAGGGACGGCCTGAAGCCGGTCCATAGGCGGGTCCTTTACACCATGCTTGAGCTCGGTTTGGCCTCAAATAAGCCATTCAAGAAGTGCGCCAGGGTTGTCGGAGACTGCCTTGGTAAGTATCATCCTCATGGCGATTTGGCTGTCTATGACACTCTGGTAAGAATGGCCCAGACCTTCTCATTGCGATATATCCTGGTTGACGGCCAGGGCAATTTTGGCTCGGTTGACGGCGATTCTGCAGCAGCCATGAGGTACACAGAATGCCGCATGTCCAAGGTTGCAGAGGCGATTCTCCAGGACATTGACAAGGAAACAGTTGATTTCCAGCCGAATTTTGACGCTTCGCTAAAGGAACCGATTGTCCTTCCTTCAAAGATTCCAAACCTGCTGGTAAATGGCAGCGCGGGAATTGCTGTTGGCATGGCAACAAACATCCCTCCGCACAATATGACTGAAATCTGCGATGCCACAATTTTCCAGATTGACAATCCTGAATGCGTAATTTCAGAGCTTATGCAATTTGTAAAAGGCCCTGATTTCCCCACAGCGGGAACAATTGTCGGCAGATCAGGGATAATTGATGCCTACACCACAGGCCGAGGCAAGGTTCTTGTGCGCGCAAAATCAGAGATTATTGAGGAAAAGGGCAGGCAGAAAATAATTGTCACAGAAATTCCCTACCAGGTTAACAAGTCAATGCTGATTGAGGAGATTGCAGACCTTGTGAGGGATAAGAAAATAATCGGCATATCTGACATCAGGGACGAGTCTGACAAAAAGGGAATGACCATTGTTATTGAACTGAAAAAAGATGCCAATGCCCAGGTTGTCCTTAACCAATTATACAGCCACACAAGGATGCAGCAGACATTCGGAATAATAATGCTGGTTCTGGTGAACAATGAGCCAAAGGTCCTGAATCTCCATGAGATGATTCACTATTTCATTCTCCACAGGAAAGAGGTTGTCACAAGAAGAACTCAGTTTGAGCTGAGAAAGGCAGAGGAGAGGGCCCATGTTTTGGAGGGATTAATCATAGCGCTGAATCACATTGATGAGATTGTAAAGAAAATAAAGGCATCAAAGGATGCTGCTGTTGCAACAAATATGCTTGTTGCCGACTACAAGCTGACGGAAATCCAGGCCAAGGCAATCCTTGACATGAAGCTGCAGAGGCTTGCGGCGCTGGAGCAGGAGAAAATCAGGGCAGAGCACAGGGATTTGATGAAGCTGATTGCAGAACTGAAGGAGATTCTCGCTTCAGAAAAAAGAATTTTGGGAATAATCAAGGATGAGCTGAACGAGATAAAAAAGGCCTTTGGCGATGCAAGGAAAACAGAAATAATTGATGCCGAGGGCGAGGAGATTTCCCAGGAGCAGCTGATTAAGCCGGAGGATGTTGCTGTCACAATTTCACATTCAGGCTACATAAAAAGGACAACCCTTGACACCTACAAGCAGCAGGGGCGCGGCGGAAAGGGCGTTGTTGCCGCTGAAACAAAGGAAGGGGATTTTGTTGAGCATGTTTTTGTTGCTAATACGCATTCCTACATCCTGATGTTCACGGACAGCGGCAAGGTGCACTGGCTGAAGGTCTATGAAATCCCCGAGGCATCAAGATATGCAAAGGGCAAGGCCATAGTCAACATTGTCCAGCTTGACCAGGGAGAAAATGTAAACGCATTTGTTCCTGTGAAGGAATTTGATGACAGCCATTTTGTTTTCATGGCAACAAAAAAGGGAACCGTGAAAAAAACAAATCTATCAGAATACTCAAGGCCGCGAAAGGGCGGCATAATCGCAGTTACGCTTGAAGAGGGCGATAATCTTATCGGGGTTGAGCTGACTTCCGGAAAGGACCAGATTATGCTTGCTTCAAAGGAAGGCAATGCCGTAAGGTTTGAGGAAAATGATGTGAGGGCCTGCGGCAGGTCTGCAATGGGTGTCAGGGGAATCAAGCTGAAGGAAAGCGATGAGGTTGTCGGAATGGTCATTGCAGATGATTCAAAGCAATTGCTGACAATAACTGAAAACGGCTACGGCAAAAGGACAGAGGCCGGCGAATACCGCCTGATTGGAAGGGGCGGTTCAGGAGTAATAAACATACAGTGCTCGGACAGGAACGGCAATGTTGTTTCAATAAGCTCTGTTACCGATGATGACGGCATTGTTGTCATAAGCAAAAGCGGGGTCATGATAAGGATTCTTGCGAAGGATATCTCCCTGATTGGCAGAAATACTCAGGGGGTCAGGATAATGAAGCTTGACGAAGGGGACAAGGTTGTTGCAGCGGCAAAGGTTGTCCACGAGGAATGAAAGGCCTTGCAATAACAAATTCTGGGGATGTTTCGCTTCTTGAAATTAAGGAGTTGATTGGAGCTGTCGGCAAAAAAGAGAAGAATGCTGTTGTTTTTGACTGCGATGCAAAAAAATTGTGCGACCTGTGCTATTTCGGGAGGTCAGTTTCAAGGGTTATGGAGCTTTTGTGCTCTTTTGAGTTCAAGAATCTGGATGACATTGGCAAAAAAATAAAGATTGAGAATTTCTCAGCCGAAACATTCGCTGTAAAGTGCATCCGTGAGGGAAAGCATGATTTTTCAAGCTCGGATGTGGAGAAGATTGTCGGGGACAAGGTTGACAGCAAAGTTGATTTGAAAAATCCGCAGAAAATTTTACTGGTTTATATTTGTGATAACAAATTCTATCTTGGGCTTGATTACTCCGGATTTGACTTGGGAAAACGGGATTACAAGATTTTTGTGCATCCTGCTTCAATCCGCGGGGATGTTGCATACTCTTTGCTTAGAATCGCTGATTTCAGCAAAAAGGATGTTTTGCTGGACCCGTTTTGCGGCTCAGGAACAATTTTGATTGAGGCCGGGCTGTTTTGCCTGAACAAATCAGTCCATTTCCACCAAAAAGACAAGTTTGCATTTTTGAAATTCATGAAATATGATTTTAAGGATGAAATAAAAGGAAAATGCAGGATAATCGGCACAGATTTGTCAAAGAATGTGATTATAAATGCGCAGAAAAATGCCAAGATTGCCGGCGTGGAAATAGATTTCCAGGTCGCTGATGTTGAATGGCTGGATACAAAATTAGATGAGAATTCAATTGATGGGATTGTAACCAATCCTACCTCGCTTTCCAAGCGGAGAAAGCCAGAGCCGGTGAAGAAATCCTACGATGACCTGTTCAACAATGCAAAATATCTTCTGAAAAAGAAAGGGACGGTTGCGGTCATAACAAAGGATGCTGAAGTGATGAAAGAGATTGCGAAGAAGAACGGGTTTGGGGTGAAGAAAGAGGCAAAAATCACAGAGAACATGGCAGTTGTTTTTTCTCAGTAAGATTTTTAAACACTAAACAGCTAAACATCCAAAATGAGAGTGCGAACGCCCAACTTTTTTGAGAAGATTCTTCTTATTATCGGCGTTTTGATTATACTGTTGGGCTATTCTTTTGTTTACCGGGTTTGGCAGGCTGATTCAATCCTTTCCTGGGCTGCTGTGCAGACAATCTTCCTCTGGATTATCCTGATTTGTGTCATCATCCTTGTTGCTGTTTCTGAAAACACGAAGGAAGAACTGCGAATTGTCATTGAAAACCAGACAGAAGAATTGAAGCTGCTAAGGGAAGATTTGAGGAAACGTTAAACCGCTCATTATTTAAGTTTTTCTTTCTTTAACCGGGCTATGAGTTCGCCTATTTTGATAACTGAAACAGCGGAAAGAAAATGGCTCTATCCTGAGCGATCGGTCAGGCTTCCTGTTTGGGAAAGGCCTCCTGGGAGGAGTTCGGAGTGGTCTGAAAAGCACAGATGGAGGCTTAATTACCATGTCCATCTCAGTAATTATGAAGAAGCAGATAAACTCAAGAAAAGGTTGTGGGAACTGGGGGAAAATCCTGACCCGCAGGAAGAAGCAGGAATAATTGAAAGGCTTAGGCAAATAGAATCTCCTCAGTATGAAGATAAAACCCATGTCCAAAGATGGGGGTTTTCTGCAGTGCAAATGCCTACTGACTGGGGTCCTGTTGGCCCGAAAAACAAAAACAAGCTGAAACAATTAATGACAAACTTGGCCCATGGAACAGTGCTTGAGGCAATGTGCGGGTTTACTTCTTATTTTGATAATTCTCCCAAAATAAGTGAAGTTGTGGCGCTGGATTTTTGCAGGGAAGGCCTGGAACGGTATGATTACCCGGAGAGAAAAAGAATCCTGTTTGATTTGGAAAGAATCTGCAGGGGAGAAAAAATGGATTTTTTTGAGGACAATTCTTTTGAAACAATCGGAGTGTTCTTCGGGATGAGATATCTATTGGAAATGTTCCCGGTTTTTCAGGAGTTTCAAAGAGTGCTTTCTCCGGGCGGAAAACTCCTGGTTGTTGAAAACCCGCACCAGGGCTATCCGGATTTGTTGAAGCACGGTTTTAATCCGGAACAATTTGCATCTGAAGTTGAAGACGCAGGGTTCAGGGTAAGGCTGAAAGAGCTAAAATCAATAACACTCAAAAAAGGAGAGGTCGGGTTCACCGAACTTGGGGATTACTGGCTGGTCGAGGGAACAAAAAAAGTGTAGGGCAGCGTAAGCCGCTTTTGTTGCGAAAAATAAAGAGAAAGTGATTATTTGAAAAGATAACTTGCAACTTCTCCCGCTTTTGCTGCGAGCATATAAGCCGCTATGCCTGATTTTGTTGCCATAACCTCATCTAAGAAACTGACTTTTGTTGGCTCTTTTACAATTCTTAGAACAGCAAGCTCTCTTCCGGTTCCTTCCTCATGCAGGTGGAATGGTCTGCCCCCTTCAAGCGCTGCAAAAAGACCAGCATCTAAGCTGCAGTCAAGTGAAATATTTGAAAATCTGACCTTGGTTTCACCAGTGATGGGTATAAGAACATGGTCGTTTAGTTGGAACCTGCCGTTGTACCTTTGAATTTTGGGCAGTTCATCAATAGGAACACCATCTATTTTAGAACTTTTAGGATTAAGCAATTTTATGTTTACATATTCTCGACTCATGTAATATTGGATAGGAGAAAAATATATAAATTTTGTGTAGGGCAGCATAAGCCGCCTTCTGTAAGGCTCCACATTGCTATGGACAGCCATTGCCGGCATTCAACTAAGCGTCTCAATGGACTTGCACAAGCCAGGGCTCGCCGTTTCATCGTTTCTCTTGGAGACGTCAGCGGGTTAACTCAGTTTTGTCGCCAAAACCTTCGCGCGCATCATCCCATTCCAAAAGCCGTGCCGTTTCTGAGCGGTTGCCATCCATTTCTGGATATTGCTTTCACAATTGGCCACCGATAGTGGGCGGACTTTCCTCAGCCGATTAAGGCCGACAGCCAGCTGCTGCTCCTACACGAATAGAAGTCGGTATAGCTTGTTTATAAAGGTTTTCAAAGAATAAGTTCATGACCCAGAGTGTAATATGTCGGCAGATATGGTTCCGTAAGAGTGCTAATGCCCTTGGCTTTGCCTCGGTCCTGAACAGCATAGTTGCCGGTGACCTTTGCTACCACCCCTCCGCGTGCAGTACTAAAAGAAATCCTAAAGTCCTCAAACCAAATGTTGATGTCATCCTTTATGAACCAATTTCGCGTTAATTTTGGCAGGCCTAATTCATAGACCGTTGTGCCTAACATTTCCAGGAGCCTGTCTGCCTGCTCAACTTCTGTTCGGGGTTGCTTTCTTTTGCGTTCAAACATTTTATTTTTTACGCTTCCTAGGAAATATATAAATTTATTCATACCACTACAAAAACCTTTATAAACCACCTCAATTTCTGACTAATCATGTCAAACGATAAGATAAGAATGCCGTCCTCCATGGGAGGCCTGGTCAGTTATACAAGCGAGTATGACTCCAAGATAATCTTCAAGCCGGCCTATGTCATTGTTTTCTGCGTTGTTGTGATAATCATCGCAATAGTTCTCCATCTTTACGGAAACGCCCTTTTGGGAATCTAAAATGATGCCCGGAATAAATCCAAGACAGATGCAGCAGGCCATGAAAAGGATGGGCATCCAGCAGGTTGATATTGAGGCTAAAGAAGTAATTATCAGAACCGAAGACAAGGAACTTGTTTTCACAAATCCCCAGGTTTCCAAAATCAACATGATGGGCCAGGAAACCTACCAGGTTATCGGCGAGCCGGAAGAGCGCGAACTGTCAGCAGGGATTTCTGAAGAGGACATTGAAACCGTCATGGAGCAGGCGAATGTTGACAAGAAGAAAGCTTTGGCAGCATTAGAGAAGCACAATGGTGATTTGGCTGAAGCGATAATGGATTTGAAGAAGTAATTATCTTTTTTCTTAAAAATAAAATCATATTTTCTGGGCAGGCCTTAACTTTGCTTCCTGCTTTTCATCTTTGCCTCGATTTCCAAGCCTGCATTAACTTGCACTCTGCAAGTAAATATTTCATTCTTGCATGGCAATCCCGCAGAACAAGCTAGACAAACTTGAAGATTAATGCCAGAACCAGCAAACCGGCTTTATTGGATAATATTTATATAGAAGGTGGCCTATTACCGGCCCATGCAAAAGTTCCAAATCGCAAGGAAGGAAGCCCTCATAAAGATCAAGGCAGCTGACCACATGCTGACCCAGACCTATCCTGCATTAAAAGACAGCAAGATTCTTATGTCTGTACTCTCAAACCTAATTGCTGGCGTCGAGCAAACAGTGACAGCAATCCTGCACTATGACCGGGCATTTCACAAAATCCCGCCGTTCCATGACAATTTCGCTTCAAAGCTCCACCTGTTCAGGAACACCTCCGCAGGAATGCATGACATAGCCAATTTTGTGCCGTTCATTGCAAAAATGAACGACTATCTCGAGAGGCATAAAAGCAGCCAGGTGGAGTTCTCCAGGAAGGACTCTTTTGTGATGGCCGATGACAGCTATAACCTGAGGGCAGTAACCGCAAAGGATTTAAAGAAGTTCTTAGATGAGGCAAAGTCACTTTACATGAAAGCGGCGCAAATAACATCCGAGAACGAGGAAATATTTAATCTGGAGGCGGGAGACTAAACATGCAGGAATGCCTTATCAATGCCCATGAGGAGCTGAAAAGGGTCGACCACCTTATTTATGTCAGCCTGAAATACACCCGCACAATTGATGTCATAAAAAACATAGTGGACAGGTTCATCAGCGCCTATGACTGCTTTATTCTTGCAATGCTTACCAAACTAAAGGAAGAGGGCAAGATAGATGAGTTTCCCGAGTCGCCTATTGAGAAGGCAAACCTGGTGAAGGAGAAATATCCCGAGCAGATTGTCCAGGAAAACATAGAAATATATCTTCTTTACAGGAAAATAGCAAAGGCAAAATCAACAAGCTCCCAGGAATACAGGCGTCATGTTACAATGACCGCCACCCTTGCGGACGGGACAGTTATCCAGGTTGACATTGACAAGATTTATGAATACTACAAAAAAGCCAAGGAATTCTTTGAGATGGTTAAGAAATTAGGTGGAACGGGTGACTAGGTTTATATCAATTGTTTCCGGGAAAGGAGGCGTCGGAAAAACCACAACAGCAATAAATCTCGCGGCGGCATTGAGCTCCTGCGGAAAGGAAGTCCTTGTTGTTGACGGCAACACAGGAACGCCTGATGTGGGGCTTCATCTTGGGGTTACAAAGTTCTCAACAACACTCCACGACGTGCTGAAGGGCTCAAAAACGCTCAGGGATGCTGTTTACATCCATTCATCCGGGCTGAAGTTTGTTCCGGCAAGCATATCATTGGATGAAACCAAGACCGTGGATATTGATAACCTGCACCAGGTAATGCTGGACCTTTACGGCACAACAGACATAGTCCTGATAGACGGCGCAGCAGGAATAGGGAAAGAGGCGCTTTCTGTGATAAAATCCTCAGATGAGGCGATAATTGTCACAAATCCTGACATTCCCTCTGTTACAGATTCATTGAAAATGACCAGAATCACAAGAGAGAACGGCATAAAGGTTTACGGCGTCATTGTAACAAGGGCTTTTGACAAAAATGATGTTTCCCCCGAGAATATTTCTGTCCTTCTGGACGCGCCGATTCTTGCGGTAATTCCCGAGGATTTTGCAGTCAGGAAAGCGCTGTCAATGAAGCAGCCGGTTGTTTTCTCCCATCCAGAGGCAGAATCCTCTGTTGCCTACAAAAAGCTGGCAGCGGAGATGCTTGGGCAGACCTACTCCCAGAAAATAGGGAAGAAGGGTTTCTTCGCGAGATTATTCGGAATGTGAGTCCTCTGTAAAGTAAAGTCCCTTTAGCATGTGCATTCTTAACAGTTCACTGTGAGACATTTGGCGGGATTTAGCAAATCCTGAGGTAAATGCATCCCAAACGGATTTTTCTCTTCTCGGCATTATTTCTGGATGTGTTTCAAAAAACTCATCCCAGTAACGGCGGAATCCTACATACCCCAGTATCTTCCAGAAACCAACCCTGATTGCTTCAGCAGTCATAACCACTGAAGTATAGCCCAGAAGACCTAAATCTGGGACCTGGTTGAATGTTTTCTCTCTGTCCAGATAAAACCTGCCATCGCGCTGAATCCAGGCATATTTCGCATTCCAAGGAGCCGGGGGATACAATATTCCTTCCTTTTGGTTAAAATTGAACACTCTTTCTGGCAGATAATATGGGTATTTTTCATACAGCGCTTCTATTGATTTGAATTTCTCTTTCTTTTCTGAAGTTTCTTCAAAAGAAACACGCAAAACCTGGTTTTTAGCGTATTTTACTTCCCGGTCATCATCGGTGTCGATATATTGCTCTCCTTGTTCAAGAACCTCCACAACCTTTGCACGGTAGGTGCTGTTCTTTTTTGAAGCTGGCTGGAATTCTCTCAAATAACTGTACCAGTCGACATCACCGATTTCCCATCCCGGTTCATAAGCAATGCTGTGCGGAATTTTCATCACATCAGTCCTGGTTATCCTCTGTTTCCTTCTAACAACCTTACTTCTGTCAAGGTTTCTTTTGGCTTCATCACGGTTTTGTGAATGAAATAGCATTTCTCTATGGAAATATTGTTTGGGATAATCAAGTTCCTCGTCCCAGTCTGAGTTTAGACATTCACTATTACGATATCCTTGATTGATGTCGAGACTCAATATTCTTGCAAGCCCTTCCAATCCGGAAAAATACAGATAATTCCAGCTTCCATCAACTTTCAAATTTTGGAGAAGTCTGACAAATTCTTCCTTTGTTATTCCGGGATTATCTAGCAAAATCGCTGCAGGTATCAGATGGTCGCATGGTCCCCCCATTTTAACTCCTAATTAAACAAAAAGAACCCCCTTTTCAATATGGCATATTAATTAATTTTTTAAACCTTCTGCCAGTGCCGCGCTCCGTTCGCCTTCGGTGGGCAGGTGTTTGACCGATTTTAGTGATTTCTAACAATTCTCTTTGACTTCGCTGGGCGGCACTGGGCGCAAACCTCAAAACAAAAACATTTTTATATCCCAAACCAAATTTTCTGGATAAATGGCAGCTAAAACCCTGAGGCAGAAGCTTCTTGAAAAGGGATGGAAAGAGGAGGAGATTGAGCACGCGCTTGCTGTTATGGGAAGCGTTGAGGCAAAGGAGCCTGTGCCAATCAAGAGCTCCAGCCCCCTGCTCTACTGGCTTACCCTGGTCATATCAATAATCGGCAACTTTCTCATTGCTGTTGCGATAATACCCTTCCTGATTGTCCTTTCCGATGTCCAGCTTTATTTTGTAATTGCAATCCTTGCGCTGTCTTTCGGGGCGATGTTTAATTTTTTAATCAACACAATGGAGCATCTGGACCCTTCGCATCATGTTGTTGCGGGAGTTTTCATTCCGGCGCTTGCGGCAATAACAATATTTGTGATGGTGAATGTTTCCAACAGGCTGAGCGCATTCTTCCAGAGCCCTATCATCCACAATCCGGTCTGGGTCGCAATACTCTACGTCATATTCTTCTCAGCGCCCTATTTCATGGTCAAGATTTTTTACTACGTGAGAAAGTAAAGCCCGTTCTCATAAAAACCTTTATAAATATCCAGATTTAATCAACAAACGTGCGATAAGGAGGTAACAAGATGGTAAATAAACCGGTAGACTGGGATTATTTTTCATTTGCTGCAAGGATGTTTGGGGAAGAGTTGGAAAATATTAACTTTAGCTTTGCTGCAGTCTCGACGGCCGCTCGAGGTACTTTGACCCATTCATCAAGATATTATGAAACTGGTGTTGAATTGCCTGCAGAGGATAAAGAAATCCTTGGTAGAATACAAGGCATCCTGAATGATATGGTAACTGCTTCAAAAAAAAGGAATCTTGATGGGACAAAAAGACTTATGCTAAAGTTTATAGATGTGGTTAACAGCCGAGTTAAAGGAAAAAAACGCTGGTATGAGTTTTGGAAGTGAGCTTGCACGAATTAATGTGCAAAGCCTTTTTAGACAATATGTATAAATATATAGATTATATTTAGGTATTTTTCCGACACCCAAGTCTAATTATCTCCATTAGTCCTTTCTTTTGATTTCTGTGCACCTTTTAAGCATTAAATGTGCAGGAAAGGCTTCAATGAATTAATGTGCAAAGCCGTTCTCATAAAAACCTTTATAAACCACCGGAATTAACAGACAAACCATAGTTAATCAGCCCGAGTTCATGATTTAGAGCGCTTTTAGGGCTTAAAAAAGTTAAACAAGTTCTCTAAATCAATATTTTGCATATTTGGGGGAAATTTACCAAAATGGAAGAAAAACAAGACAATTTCAGGCACATTTTAAGGGTTGTGGGCACTGATTTGAGCGGAAACGGCAAGCTAGTTAACGAGCTGAGGAAAATAAAGGGAATCAGCTTCATGTTTGCAAACACGCTTTGCAATGTGGCCAAAATCGACAAGAACCAGAAAATGGGCTATGCTGAGGATTCTACAATAGCAAAGATTGAGGATGTAATCAAGAACCCTTCCAAATTCGATATCCCGAGATGGATGTTCAACAGAAGGTGCGATCCCGAAGACGGGACAGACAAGCATCTGGTCGGGGCAGACCTGAAATTTACTCATGAAAATGATTTGAGAATGATGAAGAAGATAAGGTCCTACAAGGGCGTAAGGCATTCAATCGGCCAGCCGGTAAGGGGCCAGAGGACAAAATCAAATTTCAGGGTAAACAAAGGAAAGGTAACTGGAGTTGCAAAGTCAAGGCAGGCAAAGGCAGCTGCAAAGCCTACCGGAGACAAGGGCAAGAAGTAAAATGGGAGACATAAGAAGGGCCAGGAAACAGTACCAGACTCCTTCCCATCCGTGGGAAGCAGCAAGGATGGCAGAGGAAAAGCCGCTGTTCAAGGACTACGGACTTGGAAACAAGAAAGAGCTCTGGAAGATGGGTTCCATGGCAAAGGCAATCGCGCTCCAGGCAAAAAAGCTTATCGCAAAAAGGGATGACAAGCAGGCCATAAAGGAAAAGGAGCTTCTGATGCAGAGGCTGATAAGATACAATTTGATAAGGCCAGGCGACCCCATAGAGTCCGCACTGGCGCTGAGTTCAAAGGACATTCTTGAGAGAAGGCTGCAGACAATGGTTGTGAGGAAGAATTTTGCAAGAAGCATGAAGCAGGCAAGGCAGCTGATAACCCACAAGCACATGATGATAAACAGCAAGGTCATAACATCGCCTTCATACATTGTTTCTGCTGTGGAAGAGAGCCAGATAGGATATTCGGGAAACTCCCCGTTTGTCGCAGAGGACCACCCGGAAAGGCCGGAAGCAAACGTAAAAAAGCAAATTGCAGAGGAAAAAGCAAAAATAGAAGGAAATGAATCCGCAAAATAAAATCGTATGGGGAATAGCGCATATTTACGCGTCTTACAATGATACAATAATCCATGTTACAGATATTACAGGAACCGAAAGCATCGCAAGGTCTTCGGGAGGGCAGATGGTCAAGGCCCACAGGCTGGAATCATCCCCCACAGCAGCAATGATGGCTGCGAAAAAGGTTGCAGAACTTGCGCTCGAGAGAGGAATCAATGGCGTTCATGTTAAAGTCCGAGGCCCAGGAGGGCATCAGGGGCCGCAGGCGCCAGGACCGGGAGCCCAGGCTTCTGTTAGGGCACTGTCAAGAATGGGATTGAGAATAGGGATAATTGAGGACGTCACTCCATTGCCCCATGACGGATGCAAAAAGAAGGGCGGAAAGAGAGGTAGAAGAGTATGAAAATAGAAATACTTGAAAAAAAGAAGAACAGGCTTTCATTTTTGCTAAAGGACTCTTCTGTTCATTTTGCAAACGCGCTGAGAAGGACAATCATAAATGAAGTTCCCACAATGGCCATTGAGGATGTTGAGTTCAGGAAAAACAGTTCAGCCCTCTATGATGAGATGGTTGCCCACAGATTGGGATTAATTCCGCTTAAAACAGATTTGAAAAGCTATGAATTGCCTGCAGAGTGCTCCTGCAAGGCAGAGGGATGCGCAAAATGCCAGGTGGTTGGCTCATTGAAAGTCAAGGACGTAAAAGCGCCAAGAATGGTTTTGGCATCTGAAATGAAATTCAAGGATCCTGCAATAAAGCCGGTTTACCAAGACATGCCGATAGTTTTGCTTTTGAAAAACCAGGAGTTGGAGTTTGAGGCAACGGCAGTTTTGGGAAAGGGAAAGGAGCATTCAAAATGGATTCCTGCCCACATCTTTTACAAGTACCTGCCGAATATTGAAATCGGCAAGGACATAGAAAACCCGGAGGAAATTGCAGCTGTCTGCCCGGTTGATGTTTTTGAAGTCAAATCAAAAAAACTTGCAATCAAAGACCTTTACGCATGCCATCTTTGCGGTGCCTGCGTTGACGCGTCAGAAGGAAAAGTAAAGCTGAATGAAAAGGATACTGATTTCATATTTTACATGGAGCCCTTTGGCCAGCTTGACTCCGAGGAGATTGTCAATAAGGCAATAGACATTATTGACAGCCAGCTGGACGAGCTGGACAGCCAGCTCTGATTACACTCACGCGGAGGTATCAAAAATCCAAGATTTTTGGAACCTACCGCGATACGCGGAGGTGGCAGAGCCTGGCCAAATGCGCAAGGTTGAGGAAGAAAACTTCAAACGCCTTGTCCCTTAGTGGGTGCGAGGGTTCAAATCCCTTCCTCCGCATCGGGGTTCCGCAACCATCATGGTTGACGAGTTGCGGCATTAAAATCAAACATAAAATAAAACATGAGAACAGGACCAACAAACGAGGAATTGAGCAGGCTTATCTCAGAGCTGAGGAAAGCTTCAGCTGTGCAGAAGGTTGGCCTCTGGAAAAGGATTGCATTTGATTTGGAAAAGCCCACGAGAAACAGGCGGGTTGTCAATCTCACAAGAATTGATAAGAATTCAAACAAGAACGAGCTTGTGGTTGTTCCCGGCAAGGTTTTGGGCGCCGGCGAGATAACAAAGGGCGTTATTGTCGCAGCCTGGCAGTTTTCAGGCCAGGCAAAGGAAAAGATAATCAAGGCAAAGGGAGACTGCATGTCAATTGAGGAATTGCTTGCAAAGAAGCCGAAACTGTCAGAGGTCAGGATAATAGGATGATAATCGATGCAACAGACTTGATAATGGGAAGATTGGCAGCAGTTGTTGCAAAAAAAGCCATCCTTGGAGAAAAAATTGACATTCTCAACTGCGAAAAGGCAGTCATCACAGGAAACAGGGATAATATTTTGGCAGAATACAAGAAAAGATTTGACCTGGGAAGGAATCCTTACAAGGGCCCTTTTTTCCCAAGAGCATCCGACAGGCTTGTAAGAAGGGCCATAAGAGGAATGCTTCCATACAAGCAGGAGAAGGGGAAGAAGGCATACAAAGAAGTCATGTGCTATGTCGGAATTCCGGAACAGTTCAAGGGGCAGAAGCTTGAGACAGTTGCAGCTGCAAATGTTTCAAAACTCAAGAATTATAAATACATGGAAATTGGGGTTTTAGCAAAGCTATTGGGCTCAAAGAGATGAAAACGATAATTACCAACGGAACAAGGAAAAAATCAGTTGCAAGGGCGTACATAAAGGAAGGAACCGGCATTGTAAGAGTTAACAGCAGGCTCCTGCAGAACATAGAGCCGATGATTTCCAGGCTTAAGATGGAAGAGCCGCTGATAATCGCAGATGAAATTTCAAAAAAATATGACATTAATGTTTCTGTTTTCGGCGGCGGATTCAATTCCCAGGCAGAGGCGGCAAGGCTGGCAATAGCAAAGGCGCTTCTTGCCAAAAACGCAAAACTGAGGGAAGAGTTTTTAAGATATGACAGGACGCTTCTCGTTGCCGATGTGAGGCAGAGGGAATCAAGGAAGCCGAACAGGCACGGAAATGCAAGGGGCAAGGCCCAGAAGTCGTACAGGTGATGCTAAAATGATAATACCAATAAGATGCTTAAGCTGCGGAAAGCCAATCGGTCATCTGTGGCAGGATTACAAGGACAGGGTTGCCAAGGGCGAGGACAAGAAGAAAGTAATGGACGACCTTGGCCTTGAGAGATACTGCTGCAGGTCAGCATTCCTGGGACAGGTGGACCTTCTTGAGACTATTGCGCAGTTCAAGAAGTTTTAAATTATTTTTTTCTTTAAATAATATTCCGTTTGCTGGTTCTTGCATTACTCTTGAAGTTTGTGCTGCTTCTTCTGCCTGAGTGCCATGCAAGAAATTAGTTATTAACTGCCGAAGGCGACTGAGGCAGTTTAAAGCAGGCCTGGCAATCAAGGCAGCAATTGAAAGCAAGAAGCAAAGTTAAGGCCTGCCCAGAAAACGGCTTTTTAATATAAACCATTTTCAATAAAATTTATATACTCCCCCTAGCGTAGGTTGAGGCATGGACTTCAAATCTATCGAAAAGAAATGGCAGAAGAGTTGGGCAGATGCCAAAGTGTTCAAGGCAAGGGAAGATCCGAAGAAAAAGAAGTATTACTGCCTTGAGATGTTTCCATACCCTTCTGCGTCTGGTTTGCACATGGGGCACGCTTTCAATTACACAATTGGGGATATTTAT
This sequence comes from uncultured archaeon, assembly GCA_903904885.1. Classification (GTDB taxonomy): domain Archaea; phylum Nanobdellota; class Nanobdellia; order Woesearchaeales; family CAIVOO01; genus CAIVED01. Next base: position 25,356 of record CAIVED010000044.1, read on the forward strand.
TCAAGGTTCAAGCGAATGAACGGCTTCAATGTCCTTTATCCTATGGGCTATGATTCTTTCGGGTTGCCTGCGGAAAATGCGGCAATCAAGGCAAACTCGCATCCAAGAAAATTCACAAATGAGGCAATAAAGAATTTCATAAGGCAGCAGAAGGAGCTTGGCCTTAGCTATGACTGGGACAGGATTCTTTCATCATGCGAGCCGGAATATTACAAATGGAATCAGTTTTTTTTCCTTAAATTCTGGGAAAAGGGGCTTGTTTACAGGAAGAAAGCCCCTGTCAACTGGTGCCCAAAATGCAACACAGTTCTTGCGAATGAGCAGGTTCACAACGGCAAATGCTGGAGGCATCCTGACACAGATGTTGAAATCAAGCAGCTGGAGCAGTGGCTGATCAAGACAACTGCCTATGCTGATGAATTGCTTGAGGATTTGGAAAAAATCCACTGGCCTGAAAGAATCAAGATAATGCAGAAGAACTGGATTGGAAAATCTCATGGCACAGAAATAAAATTCAAAATCAACGGAGAAGATTGGCCAATCTTCACAACGCGCCCGGACACAATTTACGGAGTCACGTTCATGGTTGTTTCTGCACAGCATCTGAGATTGATGGAGCTGGTTACAAAGGAGCAGAAGAAGGAAGTTGAAGCTTTCCTTAAAAAAATCAAGTCAACAAGCGAGAAAGATATCGAGGAATTGGAAAAGGAAGGCGCTTTCACCGGCAGTTACGCAATCAACCCAGTAACAAACCAGAAAATCCCAGTCTATGCCGGCAATTTTGTTGTAGCAGAATACGGCGCAGGGATGGTAATGGCTGTCCCTTCCCACGACCAGAGGGATTTTGAGTTTGCAAAGAAGTACAAGATTCCAATGAAACAGGTTATTGCTCCTGTTTTTGTAACAACCGACGGAAAAGATGCTGTTAGGGAAGACAAGAAAACTGAAGAGCGAGATTCAATATTTGCCATTGTTAAACACTGGGAAGAAGATAAATATTTTTGTCTGGACTGGAAAAATTTCAAATGGAAGTCCTTTGTCATAGGGGGGGTTGATAAGGGGGAAAAGGCAGAAGATGCTGCGATTAGGGAAGTTAAGGAAGAAACAGGATATTATGACATTAAAAAAATTACTGAGATGGGATTTGAGAACCATGGCAACTATTACGCTGAGCATAAGGGCGTAAACAGGTATGCAAGATTTAGGAATTTTTTAGTTGAGTTAAAATCAGATAAGCGAGAAAAGTTAGAAGAAGAACATACGAAAAATCATGAGGGAATGTGGATAGACAAAGATAAAGTTGCCAATTTTATTAACTTGTCAAATAATAAGTATATTTGGGATAGTTATATTAAAGGAGAAAGAGCATTTACAGAAGAAGGTATTCTTGTAAATTCCGGCGAATTCAATGGGATGAGAAATACTGATGCCATTGAAGATATAACAAAATTCCTTGAAAAAAAGAAACTAGGCAAAAAAGTTGTTCAGTACAAACTGAGAGACTGGCTTATTTCAAGGCAGAGATACTGGGGAACTCCGATTCCTGCAATATACTGCGACAAATGCGGTGTTGTCCCTGTTCCTGAGAAAGATTTGCCTGTTATTCTGCCTGAAGATGTCCAATTCGGTGAGGGAAATCCTCTTGCAACAAACAAGGAGTTTGTTAATGTAAAATGCCCTAAATGCGGTGGTCCTGCCAGAAGAGAAACTGATACCATGGACACATTCATGGATTCTTCATGGTATTTCCTGAGATTCTGCGACAATTTGAACAACAAAGAGCCATTTTCAAAGGAAAGTGCAAAATACTGGATGCCAGTTGACCAGTATATTGGAGGGGCGGAGCATGCATGCATGCATCTTATTTACGCAAGATTTTTTGTAAAGGCATTAAGGGACATGGGCTACTTCAAGTTTGATGAGCCGTTTACAAACCTATTCAATCAGGGAATGCTTCATGGCGAAGACGGGGCAGTAATGTCAAAATCACGGGGGAATACGGTTCTCCCCGAAACTGTCTCTGAAAAATATGGAATTGACACAGCAAGATTCTTCCTTGTTTCAATAGCTTCTCCTGACAAAGATTTGAACTGGAGCGATGCTGGAGTGGAAGGAAGCCTGAGGTTCATCAATAGGGTAATAAGTTATTATGAAACTGTTAAAGTTGGAAAATCAAGCAAGAGAATTGAAAGCAAGCTGAACAAAGCGATTAAGGAGATAACAAAAGAGATTGAGAATTTCAATTACAATATTGCGATAATCCACATCAGGCAGCTGTTTGAATCGTTTGAAGAAGAGGCCAGCAAGGATACTCTTGAAAAGTTTTTGAAGCTTATTCATCCCATTTGCCCACACATCACGGAGGAATTGTGGGAGAAACTGGGAAACAAGCCGTTTATTACAATCTCTTCATGGCCAAAGTACGATGAAAGCAAGATTGACGAGAAAGCAGAGCAGGAAGAGGAAATAGGCAAGGAGATAGTTTATGACATAAAGAGAGTTCTCGAGTTTGCAAAGATAGACAAGCCGAAGAAAGTCACATTGATAATATCAGACAAGTGGAAATATAAATTCTATGAGAAATTTAAATCCGAGTTTGAGAAAACAAGGGAATTCAAGCCGATTATGGAGGCTTTGCTGAAGGATGCAGATTTGAAAGCCCACGGCCAGGACATCCAGAAGTGGATTCCTAATTTATTAAAGAATCCGGGCAGGATTCCTGTAATTATATTTGACCAGAAAACAGAGAAAGAGATATTTTCCAAATTAACCGCCCAGATAAAGAAAGAGTTGGGAGCTGATTCGGTTGAAGTCGTTCTTGCAGAAGATTCCAAAGAACCCAAGGCAAAGAATGCGATGCCAAGCAAGCCGGCGATTGTGGTACAATAATTAAACTAATTTTCCAAAAAATTATCAACTTTTTAATGTTATCTCTGTTGAATTGATGACAATGCTTCTATTCGCGGAGATATAAACCCTTATTTTCACATCTAAAATATGACTTCCTGCCAAAGAATCATTTTTATAACCATAAAAGTAGCCATGCCAGTTTCCTCTTACACCTTCACTAATACATTTTTGGGAGTCCTCTGTTTCCTGAGAAGTATAAAATCCATTTGGGCAGATGCCAATAGTCTGGCTTACCGGTGTTATGTTTGGATATTGTTCAAATTTTTCTTTAACTTCTGGCAGCGAATTAGCCATATTTATCATTTGAGACTCGTTTAGCTCATCTTCCAAACGTTTTATTGAATCATTGCACATAGGTACAAGATATCTATTGCCTCTAGTCTTTTCACATAGCTCACTGGTTGCCTGTAGGAATGCGCTCATAAGTTTTTCATAACTATAACTGGTTACATTTCCCCCAGTATACACTTCTTTTCTTATCTGCTGCGCTTTAAACTGCATATAATTCCTGTAGCAAAGAGAAGCCAATTCTTCAGATTTCAAATCCCCGCACATATCAAAACCTTTTTCAAGGCTCGAATTTAAAGTGGATACTGCTTTTGGGAAAAGAACAGTGTCCTCAGCATATACAATATATTTCGCTGCAGAAAACGTGCCAATAATTATTATGCCCACAATTAATAACCAGACAATTTTGTTCTTTTTAAGGTCCAGTAAAATAACTGCCATATAAACTAGGGATAGGATAATCAGCAAAAAAGAAATGGTGTTTATTACCATATACTGTGCGGCAGTAAAATCAATTCTTAAAACCGTGTACATTAAAACAAACGCATTATTATTTAACAAAAATGCATAATTATACCAAACTTTAGGGTACTCTAAGATTAGGCATAAAATGACCATGGCCGCAGAAATTATGATTTTCGGAACACTAAAGCTTTTCCAGGACATATTCTCTTCAATTGCGAGTTTATATTTAAACTTTTCTTATAACAAACACCTGATCATTCTTCCTGACTAGTTTATTTGTTTTTATTCCAACTATTTCCCCTTTTCTGGCAGAATTGATTTCTTTGCCATCTTTTTGCATGTTCTCAACCTTCTGCTCGAAGACTCCGGTTGTTTTGCCTATAATCATCATCCTGTCACCTTTTTTAATCTCTCCGGACTGCAGTAATATTGCTGCTGCGCTGTTTTTCCTGTAGTAATTCTCAACAATTCCAACAAAAACCTTCTGTTCCTTTGCATTGCTTCCGTAAATGTCTGTCCAGGCATCGTTTGTTGGAGTTCCAAGGAAGAAGCCTATTGAAAATTTTCGATTATACACAGTTTCCAGCTTTTCCATCAATTTTGTTACCAATTCTTTTGTGAATTTCTTCTTCTGAATTGCATCAAGAGCTTCCCTGTAAACAGAAGTGACTGTTTTTACATATTCAGGAGCGCGGTTTCTGCCTTCAATCTTGAATCTGTCAATTTCGGCTTTGACTAACTTGTCCAGAATCGGCAATGCACACAAATCTTTCGGTGACATTACAAAATTGTTTTTCAATTCAAGCTCGTGCCCTTCTTCTGCATCTTTGACAATGTAGCCTCTCCTGCAGGGCTGCAAACAATCTCCCCTGTTTGCGCTCTTTCTGAATATGAATTGCGAGGTAAAGCACCTGCCGGATTCAGAAACGCACATTGCGCCATGGATAAATGTCTCAATTTCAAGTTTTGTTTTCTTTTTTATCTCTTGAATTTGCTTGAGAGAACATTCCCTTGCCAAATTTATGCTTTCAACACCAATTTTTTCAAAGAATTTTGCTGATTCTGAATTTGAAATGCTCATCTGGGTTGAAATATGGACTGGAATCTTCTTTTTCAGTGCCAAATTTATTACAGAAAAATCCCAGGCAATGATTGCATCGGCTTTTGCTGTTTTGATTTTGTCAAGCAGAATATTAACTTTCTTCAGTTCATCCTCAAAAATTATTGTATTTACAGTAACATAAACCTCGACCTTGTTTTTGTGGCAGAAACCAACAATCTTCTTTAGCTCAGATTGCTTGAAATTCTTGGCATTGGCTCGCATATTAAATCCTTCAACTCCTAAATAAACAGCATCAGCACCTGCCTCAACAGCAGCCCTTAAACTAGGCCAATCGCCGGCTGGTGAGAGAAGTTGTGGTTTCATTTATTCCCCTTTTTATTTTTCTTGAACATAAAATAAAAAAATACAACAACATAGGCGATTGCCAGGAATATGAGCGCCAGCTCCAGAATGGCGTTATTCTTGACAAACCCTTCCCCGAGATATGCCTGGAGATAGGTTAATGGAATCAGCCCTAACGCTGTTCCTAAAATAAGATGCTTCAGTCTTAGTTTGGTCAGCCCTGCAAGATAGCTGAAAACATCTGAGGAAGTGAAGGGATTGATTCTCAGCAAGAATATTGCATAGCCCCCGTATTTTTTTGAGAAATGGTCAAATTTTCTGAGCTTAGATCTCTCAACCCTTTTTTCAAAGGGCTTCCTTAGAAAGTTTCTTGCAATTTCAAATGCGATAATTGCCCCCGCAATGTTCCCAATCAGCGCGGCGGTGCCTCCCCAAAAAGTCCCGAACAGGATTCCTCCCGCAGCATACAGAACAACGCTCGGAATTGGGGCTACAACAACCTCAACTACAACAAGAATTGTAAAAATTAAGATGGCCATAAAGCCAAAAGAGTTGACAAAGTCAATAATCTGGTTGGTGTCGCTCAGAATTGCGTAGACTGAACCGTTCCTCAGGTACATGAAAATCAGAAAAAATGCAATAAGCGCGAGGGCAATGACCAGAAACTTGTTCTCTTTAAGCCAGCCAAATGCTTTATTTTTCATATAATTCTCCTTCCAATAAGAAAATCTTCCGCTCCAGCCTCAACAGCAGCCCTCAAACTAGGCCAATCGCCGGCTGGTGAGAGAAGTTGCGGTTTCATTTAACTCTCCTTCCCATCAGTTTTAACTTCCTTAGGGTATATAAATTTATAATCTTCAGGGATTTGACTCACAAATGCTGATTCATTACCATTTTCCGACATTAAGAATAGCTTTTTTTTGGCACGTGTCATGGCAACATAAAACAGTCTTCTTTCTTCCTCTTCTTTGTCCTCCACAGGTATCTCCATAATTACTCTCTTTATTTCCTTGTCAGCGTAAATATTTGGAAAACCATACATGCCACTTTTTAGTCCTAATACAAAAACATATCTTGATTCTGTACCTTTAGACCAGTGGATAGTTCTTATAGGAATCTTGAAATCCATTTTTGCAAAAGTTTTTCTATACGGTAAAGTAATTCTTGAGCTTCTAGCAAGTATTAGAAAATCAGATTGCTTTAGATCTGGGTTTTCTGTCATTAACTTTCTAATTTTACGAACAACATATTCTGCAGCCTGGAAATCATTCTTTGCATTTATCTGCATTACCTTTGACCTATCTGGCTCATTCTCCTGGCTACATCTTATGTTTTTCTTATGAATCTTTTTACTCAAATGAATAAAATAACTTGAAGCATCAACAATGTTCTTAGTTGATCTATAGTTTATAGGTAAAACTATTTTTTCACAATTACTAAAATCTCTTTCAAAATTGAGTATATAATCAACATCAGAACCTCTCCATCCATAAATGCTTTGCCAATCATCGCCAACAACAAAAAGAGAAGTATTATCATCAATTAACAACTTTAATAATTCCACTTCTCCATAGCTAACATCTTGGTATTCATCAACTAAAAGATATTTTATCTTATTCTTATAATATTCTCTTCGGGAAGGATTGTTTTTTAATAAATTTACTGCATCTTTAATTAAATCATTGAAGTCTTTTTTCCCGAAGTCTTTAGACTCAAGATATTCCTCATATTTTGCCATAACAGGAATCAAAACATTGTAAAACCATACAACTTTTTCTTTTACTTCGCTCTTAAGTCTGATCTTTACATCATTAATTTCAAGCAATCTTGATTTAATTAGATTGATGATTTCTATTAATTCTTCAATAAATTTTTCATATGCTTTTTTATACTCTTTTGGTAAATTGAACATATCCAGAAAATTTTCTTCTTTTAGTTTATTTTCATTTAAACCTTCAAATTCATTTCGTAGTCTGGTCTGAAGCTTTTGTAAATCAAACATTTCATTTTCTTCTATGGCGATAAGATTCTTATGATGTTTTTTGTATTGCTCTTCTTTGTCTTTACGTATTTTAAGATAATCTGCTTTGTTTATATCATTGAATTCTTGTGTTTGATCATTAATCCCCCAGTGTTCAAGGTAAATATCTTCATTTATTGTAAAGTCAGGTTTAAATGGAAAATCTGCCCAAGTCACTGGTTGTTCATATTTCCATCTAACACCCATGAACGTTAAAAAATTAGCAATATCTCTCTCAGATTTTGACCTTACTGGCACGCCTTCCTTAGTTAGATATCTTTTTTGTCCAAATGTGCTTTTCTCATTTATCTCAATTTTCTCTCTCCAGTTTTCAGAATCTAAAACTTTCTCTAGAGAATTATTTATAATGTAAAGATACATACTTTCCATAATCTCTTCATTCTCGCTAAAACTAGCAACTATCTTTTCAATTATTTCCCTTTGTTTGTTATCATCTACAATATCAAATTGTTCGTTCTGTTTTAGGATTGACAAACAAAAAGAATGAAATGTCCTTACATTTTTTTTAAGATTTACTTCTGAAATATTGATTGCCGGAGCAATACGCTCAGCCATCTCTTTTGCAGCCTCACGTGTGAAAGTAACTGCAAGTATATCATCTTTGCTTACCCCTTTATTTCTGACTAGATGTATGAATCGCTTGGTTAATACTTTAGTTTTGCCACTGCCTGCCCCAGCGAGAACTAAAATTCTTTTATGGTCAGAAATTACTGCACGCTTTTGTTCAAAGTTGTCTCCAAAATCCTTTAAAAATTCGGAGTACTTCTCAATTTCCTCCGTTTCTTTTTCTATTTGACTTTTTAGTTTTGGCTTTGTAGAACTATTGTTGGGGGTTGTTTTAGGATGTGATTTGTTTATCTCTTTTTTCTTTTTTACTAAATCACTAAAAAATTTAACTACCTTCCTGAACTGATCCATTTATTTCCCTCCAAAATAATAAGCGGCGAGCCCTGCGAATCCGAATAAGCCGCAACTTAACAGTTACCTCCGGCTTTCCTCGATTCCGCGACCCTGCAAGCATTGCAAACTGCAGTTAAGGCTGCTGCATTCCTGCCCTGACCTGATTCCCACAACCGCAATCCTGCAGGACAGAATGTCACTGTACAGCCAAAGACTGGTAAGCCGCAACCTACCCTCGTCCGCAGTATAGCTTCACTTAAAGCCCGTTAGTGATTACAGCGTAGGGCTGGCACGCCAGCATAGCCCGCCATGGAGAAACCAGCGATAGTGGTTTATAAATGTTTCTCCAGCAGTTTTGCCATACGCCAGGCATAGTAGAATGTGTGGAACTGGTTAAGAGATGTGCCCCTTTTTATGTAAACAAGGTCTCCCTTTTGCCAGGCCGTTCCTTCCTGTAGCGCAAAAGCAAGGAATTCCGGGTCTTCAGATTTTGCCAGTTTTGTTATGTCATATCCCTGCCAGTTTTTTTCAATTCCGTGCTCGCTAACAAACATGTCAAGCCGCTCATTCCTTGGCCTTCCCCTGGGCCTTGGTTCATGATCTTCGTTCGGAATATCTTCATCTTCCTGAATTCCAATTATACCCTCCAGACTTTCAACCTCCTCAACCAGGGAGGGAGGAATGCCTGCAGGAGGCTCTTCTGCCGGTCCAGGCGGAAGCTGTGTCTTGATGGTAGAATCATATAAAACTGCAATCCCACCAACCTGCCCAGGTTCAACAAGCAATTTGCTATCTCGCTGTTTGACATAGGGCAGGCCTTTCAGCTTTTCCGAAAGCCCTGGTGTTCCAGCTGCCATTTCAGTAATGTCATAAAAACCCTTGTACCCTTGCAGAACAAAAGGGCCTAGTTTGACAGGGTATATTCCGTTTTGCGCAGAACGCAGACGCTCGACAATTTCCGGCTGGAGAGTATATAAACTGTTCATCGACTTGGTTCCGTTTAGAACAAGAAGTGCTATATTTTCAGGGAGGCTAAACAATTCGCATATCCTTGCCAAAGACAATACACTTCCAGTAACTTTGTCATCACCGATAACTACCACCCAAAAATAGAAAAATCTGGGTATTTATATCCTTTTTGTTTAATTAATCTATACTAAATGCTGTACCAGCAGGACTATCAAGTACCCCGCAAAGCACCCAATTGACAGGAAGGGCATAGCAGGGTAGAACTTGTCCTTTTCAGCCTTCATAAACAGAAGGTATAATGCTATTGTAGCGCAAACTGTAACTATCAGCGAAATTAAAAAGCCATTGGCCATGCCAAGGCTTCTAATCATGCTGTTCATCACAATTCCTGTGAATATCAGCGGGAATCCGATGTCCCCTCCTCCCAAAATCGCGGTCCTTACCTTTCTGGGAACAATCTTCTCGCCTTTTTTCGGCGCAGGAAGCCGCTTGTAGGGAATAAAAAGCCCTGCAAAAACCTGGCTCTTTGTCTGGAACTTTGCCAGCTTAATCATGTGCTTGCTTTTCCAGACTGCGTACATGTCATAGGCAGATATCAAAAGCAGCAGAACTACCCCAGATGTTATGTTCATTATGGGGACAAAAATAACAGCAATCCCGCCGTAAATGAAAACCTCTGTCAGGTTGTGCACAAACAGGTTCGGCTTGTACACCTTCCAGATTGCAAGCCCAATGGCAAGGCCAAGCGCGATATACTCATTTTTCAGGAAGGCATAGAGCGAGAAGCTCAGCGTAACCACGACGCTCAGCAGGAACCAGGTCTTCCAAACCCTTTTTTGCTTGAAGAACATCAGTATGAAAACAATGGCTGTGCCTGCGATTATTGCGGCAAAAATCCAGATAAACGAGGACGTTGGCTCAACCTCAGGTCTTGAGATGTTGCCCATCAATGGAGTGTAGGAAACATTTCCCGTCTGGTTAAAGGCGTTGAAATCAATGGAGCGCCTTACAGCCTCCAGCCCCACAACCTGGGCAGCGAAGAACAGTACAATAAGAAACAGTGTTATCTTGAAAGTGTGCTTCATTGCAAAAAGAAATTATTCTGGGTGTTTTTAAGTGTTTTGGTTGGCAGAAATTTGCTCTGCAGTTTTTTCGCTTTTCAGGATATGCAAATTTTTCTGCGTTAATCTTCCAAATGCCTTATTGCAGACTCTTGTCCCGTTGCCATTCAGGCGCTCCCCAAGATAATTGCATCCAAGCTGCGGCAAGTTGCAGCATGGAATCTCTGCAACCCCTGTTTTTTTCGCAGGCAATATGAACACGTTTGGGACTACTCTGCAAAAATTCCCTGAAATTATGTCAGCAAGGTCATGGCAGTCGTTCCATTTTTCTATCCTTCGGGCTGCTTCTTCTGGGGGCATGCCCGCCAGCCGCTGCCCCATCGCAATAAAAAGCTGGGCATCTTCTCTCCCCTGCCTGTCCGCACGTTCAAGCACCGGAAGAAGAATGTTTTTTATCTCTCGGAACCACGGGCCATACTCATTTTCAAACCATTGCTGAGCAGTTCCCCTGTAATTTTCAAGCTCATATAGAATTCCCTCTGAGAGCAGTTCGCCTGCATAAGCCGGAGCATAGAAATAATTGTAATTCACTCCGAATAGCTGGGCCATTATGAAATTAGTAGTAATTGATTGCGTATTCTTAAACCTTTTGCTTAAATTTTTAAAATCCGGTGTTTTTGCGTTCCCATGAAACTGCTGAACAATGCTCTACTGTCTGCATTTGTGAAAGAGGGAGAAGATGAATCTAAGATAATGGAGAAGCTGAAATCATTTTTCCCCCTTGATCTTGAGCCGGAAAAATTAGCAGTAAAACGGACAGTTGCAGACGGATTTAATGAGACAAGGATAATAATCCTTGAGATTGAAATTGAGAAGGAAAAGCACACAAATGCGTTTTTGAAGAGGCTGGTCGAGATTTTGGGAAACCAGCAGAAAGAGCTGGTACTGAGGCAGGCGGAATCAAGGCTGGATGAGGAATTCTATTTCTTCCTGAGATTTGACAAGGACAAACTGCTGAATGAAAACAGGTACTGGCTGACAGACAGCGGCAGCTGCTTCCATGTGAAGATGAATGTCGCATGCTTTCCGAGAAAAAGGGAAGAGGCGCTTAAAACCATACAGAAGATTTTTAAATAACTAATTTCTCCGTACTGCCATGCAAACCATAGACCCCTGGGGAAGCGAGCTGTCAGAGGATTACGGCAAGATAGTCCAGCAGTTCGGATTAGAAGAATTTGACCCTAAATTATTCCCCAAACCAAACAGAATCATGCGCAGGGGCGTTGTTTTTGCAGGCAGGGATTTAAAGCCAATTGCCGACGCAATAAAAAAGAAGGAAAAGTTCTATGTTTTAACTGGCATAATGCCAACAGCTGACCGCGTTCATTTCGGGACAAAGATGGTTATAGAGAATGTGCGCTATTTCCAGGAGATGGGAGCCCAGGCATACGTGCTTATTGCAGATTTGGAGGCGGCTGCCACCAGGGGCGTTTCCCTTGAAGAGGCCAGAAAAAGGGCGCTGGATTTTCACATTCCTGCGTATCTTGCACTGGGGCTGGACCCGAAAAAGACAGTATTCTATTTCCAGTCTGAAAATAAAAAAGTGATGCATCTCGCTTTTGAGTTTGCAAAGAAAATAACACTTAATGAGTTCAAGGCGATTTATGGCATTGCCGACCCAGGCAGGATTATGAGCGCTGTTACCCAGGCAGGGGATATGCTGTTTCCTCAACTTGAGTCTAGGATGCCGGGGATTATTCCTGTTGGCATAGACCAGGACCCCCACATAAGGCTGTGCAGGGACATAATTGCAAGGACAAAATCAAAATACAATTTCACCCCGATTTCATCAATATACCACAAATTCACACCTTCCCTTGACGGGGAGATGAAGATGTCAAAGTCCAAGCCGGAATCGATGATAGAATTGCCTGAGGATATTAAATCTGTATTGAAGAAGATGAAAAATGCAGTGACCGGGGGGCGCGAATCGCTAGAGCTGCAGAAAAAGCTCGGCGGAGAGCCCGAGAAATGCATGATTTTCGAGATGTACAAGCAGCATCTGATTGAGGATGACAAAATACTGGACGCGGTTTACAAGGACTGCAGGGCTGGAACCTTGCTATGCGGCCAGAACAAGCAAAACGCCTGCGCCTACATGGAATCCTTCATGGACAATTTTGTCTCCCAGCTTGAGGTAGCAAGGAAGAAAGTTGACAAGCTTAAGTTTATTGAATTTAAATAAAAGAAATAAAAAATAATTAAAAATTATTTGGAGCAGTCAGTTGGACAGCTGTTTTTGTTTTCTCCTGGTTTGCTGCATATCCCATCTCCACAAAAGCATTCGGTTGGACAATTTATTACCGTATCCTTTCCGTCACATATCCCGTTTCCGCAATCAGGTGAGCAATCAGCACATCCTTTTTCTTTTTCTCCAGGTTCGCAAACGTTGTTTCCGCATGTTTTTGCCAAACAGTCACTCGGGCATGTTGTTGGGTTTTCTCCTGAATCGCATTTTCCATTTCCGCAGCCAACCTCATATCCTGCAACTGCATTTTGAAGAAGCAACTTATCTAATGAGTCTACCTTATTGTCATTATTCATTTCCAAAACAATGCTGCAGTTGAGATCCACAATAGGACCAGTCTGAGAAGGTCCGTGACCCAAAGCATAACAGTGTGCACTGTTCGCTCCTGCAACCACAAGATTCATTGTTGATATGTCTCCTGGCGCAGGGGATCCATCTCCGTCTGCGTCACCTCTATAGTAAGAGTAACTCACTCCGTCTGCTGCCTTGGTCATATCAGGACCGGTCATGAATGCCTTTCCTGTTGGTGTCGTGCATGCTGTCAAAACCATTATTGCTGCCAGAAGCAGCGTTCCAATAATTAAGTTTTGTGTTTTCATCTAAGTGGGGAAGCGCAGGTTATTTATAAAATATGCTGTTGCCTTAATTACAGGAGCATTACCGCAACCTTTAAAAAATACGTTTGATTAATATGTCCAAAAGAGGTGAATTATATGAAAAAAATAGCTCCATTATCGGGAAGTTTCATGCTTACTTCTATGCTCGGGTTTGCGATTTCCTGGGTATGGGTTTACCCGCAGTCAATAAGTTTCGGGATAGCATTCCTGATAGTATTCGGCGCCATGTTTATAGCTTCAATAATATCAATGACCCACGCCCCTGCGGAAGACATCATTAACCTTGAGAAGGTTAGGTGATTTTTTTATTTTTATTTAAAAACATTATAATTCTATATACTAAACCTATAAAAATCTGGCTGCCATAACAATGCCATGCCATTCTCAAAAGCATTCCCAAAAAGAAGCGATAAGGCAGCCTACCCCACATGGGAGGATGTCGAGCTTAGCTCTGCAGAGGAGATGCTCGTTGAAGAAAAGGCCAGGCTGGAAAACATCCAGCTCATGAACGCCTGCATAGAGGACGCGAAAAAGATAATTGAGGAAAAGGCGCTTAATAGGTACCAGTCAGACATGGTCCATATCGCAATCGCTTTATTCGAGAAAAGGGCGTCGCATTCTATTTATCACAAGGAAAGAAAAGCAAGAGAGAAGTTTGATTCAAATAAATTATCTTAGCATCAACTGGGCATAGTCAGCCTGCCAGACCAGGACCTTCCCGCCTTCAATTACCTCAATAGGGCAAAATCCAATCCGGCCGTAATTTTCAAGATGTGTGTTGTCTCTCAATAATGTTTTCATCAAGATTTTTTTTGGGGGGTTCTGGCCTCTCAATCTTTTAAGGTCTTCCATAAATCGGTGCATAAGAAGAATGTCCACACTGCCTGTACGATCATCGGTTAACAGTTGGTCAATGCATGCATGGTCTCTTTCTTCTGGCTTTCTAATGCTGAAAAGCATATGCCCCAATGGGGTGAAACTCGGCACTACTATTTTTCCCTTTTCATCCCGGTTGGTTTCGTAAGCTAGAAGCCCATGCATCTTTTTTTCAAGTACTCTGGTAAGATAGTGATCTGCAAGCTCCTGGCTAGCCATTTCCGGGTCTATGCGCCCCTGTTGTTTTCTTTTTTGAATCTCATGAGATGCTATCTGCATTAAATAGTTTGCAACTGACCCCTTATATGAGGCTATTTCCACTGCAGGGGATGTTGCCTTTATTCTGGATATTTCAAATGCCATAGAAACCAAAATAAATATCTCATTTATAAACCTTTCGATTATTGACTACTCGTAAATAGTTAAAACAGCTCTTTCTCTTCCCTGATTGCAACAGGAGAGCCCCCTCCGTGCCAGGTCAGCCTTGGGCGCATCCTCATGGGGTACATCTTCTCATTTGTGTCATCGAAGATTATTGCAGAACCCTTCAAATCAGGCAGGTTGTCAAGCATTGTTGTCAGACCTTCCCTCATGTAGGACTGCATCAACTGGCCTAAAGCATCAACATCAATCTTTGCGGTAATCCTGTGGGCTATTACTGTATCTGCCTGGGTCATTACATCGGTGTGTATCTTCCCCGGCTGCTGTGACGCAAGTATCAGCGAAATCCCCGGCTGCCTCCCCTCCCTCAGGATTGTCACAAGCGGCGTTGTGGCAACTGTTTTTCCGACGCTCGGCAAAAATTCGTGGGCTTCGTCAATCACAAGCCATACCAGCGGAAGCTCTGATTTTTTCTTGGCCTCCTCTGTGAAATAATGGGTTGATGCCTTGACCTCTGCGAATTCCTCGAATTTCCTCGCAATCATCCTTTCAACAAAAAGCTTTTTTGCAATCAGGCCTATGGCCAGGGCCTTTATCTCCCAGCCTCCCGGCATTGTCGCGTAGCAGCTTACGTCAAGAACAGTGACCTGGCCGCCCTTTGCAAGCGTGTCCATCTTTGTTCCCTTCTCATCAAATATGCCCCAGGTTTCTGCATTAAGAAAATGGTTTTCAGCGATGTTCTTTACATGGTCGTCAAATTTCGGCTCCTTCTCAATCGCTTCAACTATGTTCTGGATTGAATAGCTTTGTTTTTTCTCCTGAAGGCTGAAAATAACCCTCTCAATCAGCACGCCGACTTCCTCTGTCCTTGAAACCCCGAAGGTGCTCAGCCAGTCGTCGGAATCAAGCTCGCTTGGGTTTATGGCAAACGGTGAATCCGTAGGGATTCCCTTGTCCTTGTAATCCTTGTAGTAGCCCACTGGAGTGAAAATATTGACATTCAGGCCCCTTGGCTTCATTTTCCACTGCTCCAGAAGCTCGGCCTCCTGCAGGTTTGGGTATTTCATTGTCCAGTAAATTCCCATGGTGTCAAGAATAATAACCGCAATGTTTTCTGAAACCTCCTTAGGCAGGTCAGAAACCCCCTCGGCTATGATCCCCATTGAGTATGACTTTCCTGAGCCTCTCTTGCCCACAATAAAAACAACGTGGGACCTGGAAACATCCATGTAAATGTTGTTTGAAAGCGAGGTTACCTGGCCCATTTTTACATAATGCTTGCCAAGAAAAACAATGCCCTTTTCGCCGAACTTTTTTCTGTCCTCTTCGTCTCTTCCTATAATTATGTCATAAGGCATGCAATAAATTTATATATGACCCTTTAAATAATTTACCCTAAATGGCCAAAAAAATAAAACACGGGTCAGGCAGGAAAGAGTGGATTATAATCGCAATAATTGTCGCAATTGCAATTGCCCTGGCGTTTGTTTTCTATTCAATGCCCAAAAGCACGATTGATTATCTTGCAACAGTCAACGGTGCAAAAATATACCCGCAGGACCTGAGCGAGATTGCTCTTACAATCCCCCAGAGTGCCAGGGGCAACATAACCGATGCGGACCTGCTTGAGCAGGCAATAAATTTTGAGATAATAAACCAGGAAGCTGAAAAACTGGGTATAACCGTGAGTGATGAAGAGGTTGAGCAGAGCATAGAGGAATCAGTGAAAGGCTTCGGCATGACAGTTGCAGATTTGAACGCATCACTGAAGCAGCAGAACATAAAATGGAATACCCTGTTCAACGCCTACCGGAAGCAGATTTTGTCCTACAGGTTTCTGAACAGTACAATTCTCAGGAACATTTCAGTTTCAGAGCAGGAAATGAAAGCGCTGTACAGCCAGTATACATCTCAATTGAACACATCCTATGATAGCATAAGGCAGGACTTGAACAATACTGTGTTTGCAATAAAGGGTCAGCAGGCCCTTGGCATCCTCCTGAAGCAGAGAAGGGCAGAGTATGAGATTTTGAGATATGTGGGCAGTTCCCAATAACTTTATAAAAACCTCTTCCTAATTCTACTCCATGAAAAAGGACCTTTCAACACTGGAGATAAGGCAGCTGGTTAATGAGCTGCAGTTCCTTGTAAACGGCAGGTTTGAAAAGATTTACCAGCTGTCCCCGAAGGATTTTGTGCTAAAGGTGCATTCACCTAATGCAAGCGCTTTTCTGAAAATAAGCGGAAAGTTTGTATATCTCTGCAATGACAAGGGAAACGTCCCTGAAAAGCCTTCAACATTCTGCACAATCCTGAGAAAAATCATTGAAAACAAGAAAATAAAGAAAATCTGGCAAAAAGAGTCCGAGAGGATTGTTGCCTTTGAAACAGAATCAAGCATGCTTTTGGTTGAGCTATTCGGCCAGGGAAATGTTGTGCTGTGCGATTCTGATTACAAGGTGATTTCGGCAAGCAGGATACAGAAGGAAGGCAGAGTAATAAAGCAGAAAGAAAAATATGAATTCCCTGAAGGAAAGAAAAATGTCTTCAAACTTTCTGAAAAGGATTTTCTGGAGCTGATAAAATCATCAAATTCAGAGATTGTCAAGGCAATTGCCGGCATGATTGGAGGGGTTTATGCAGAGGAGGTGTGTTTAAGGGCAGGAATTGACAAAAGTGCCAAAGAAATAGAAGACTGTGAAATCAAAAAACTTTACAAATCTTTCCAGGGGCTGATTTCAGAGGAGCCGTCGCCGATGGTTGTTTTTGGCGAAACGCCTGTTGATGCGGTTATTTTTGACTTGCAGATTTATGACGGGAAAAACAAGGTTGCTTTCTCAGCATTTTACGAGGCCCTTGACAGCTATCTTTCCCAGGCAACGGAATCTGAAAAGGAAAGCGCTGTGGAGAAAAAATACCAGGCCCAGATTGAGAAAATCGAGAATATCATTGCAATACAGGAGAAATCAATATCCGGGCTGGAATCCGAGTCAGCCGAAAACCAGAAAATCGGGGAGATGATTTATGAAAAATACCAGGAAATTTCCGGTTTGATGAAGGAACTTGAGGATGCAAGGAAGAAAATGTCCTGGCAGGAGATAAAGTCAAAAATAAAAAACAAGAAAATAATCTCAGTTGACGAGAAAAACGCGGCAATCACGGTGGATTTATGAACAAATTTCTGCAAAGGTACAGTGAAATTTTTGGTGAGGATTTCAAAAAGCTGAAGGAAGTAAGAATAAAACCGGCACTAAGGGTAAATACCCTTAAAATATCAGAGAAAGAGCTGGTAAAAAGGCTTCGGGCAGAGAACGCGAAGACAGAAAAGATTCCGTTCACTGATTTCGGCTACTTTGTTGAGTCAAAATTCTCGCTGGGTTCGGCCCCGGAATATCTTTTCGGATATTACTATACGCAGGAGTCTGCTTCGCAGTTGCCTGTGCAGGTCTTGAGGCCGGCAAAAAATGAAATTGTTTTGGACATGGCTGCCGCTCCCGGAGGGAAAACAACTCAGATTGCCCAGTACATGGAAAACAAGGGGGTTCTGGTTGCCCTGGACACAGAGGATTTCAGGCTGCAGGCATTGAGAAACAATCTTGAGAGAATGGGAATTGCTAATTGCATTGTTTACAAAAAAGACGGCCAGGATGTTTCTGATTTGGGAATCAAGTTTGACAAGATACTGCTTGATGCGCCCTGCTCCGGCAATTTTATTGTTGACCCGAAATGGTTTGACAAGAAAAGCCTGGAAGGCTTCAGGGAAAGGACAGAATTGCAGAAAAAGCTGCTGAAAGCTGCGGTTTCTGTTTTGAAGGATGGGGGTGTTTTGGTTTATTCCACCTGCTCCATGGAGCCGGAGGACGATGAGATTGTAATTGACTGGGCTTTGAAGAATCTGCCGATAAAACTTGAAAAGATTGACCTGGGAATAGGAACGCCTGCAATAGCCGAGTTTGAAGGCCAGAAGTTTGACAGCGAGATAAATAAGTGTATAAGGATTGTGCCTTTCTTGACGAATACGCAGCCGTTCTTTATTGCGAAGATAGTTAAGAAATGACTATTCTGGAGTAGAAAAATATATAAACCCCCTTGCTTGTTTTGCAATTATGAGATATGAAGAGCTTAAAAGTGCCGACCCTGATTGGGTTTGCAAAGGCAAACTGGAGGGCGCCACGTTCTTCGAGGCGTACCAGTTATCAATGGAAAAAGGGCTTGTCATCGCATCTCCTGCAGAACTTGAGGATTTCCTGTTAAAAAACCCTCAGTTTAATGGAGGGTATTTTGGAAGCGGTGAGATAATAGCCTATAACCGCGGATTGGGGAAGCTTGGAGATTTTGTTTTTTTCAAGAGCAAGGAAGGCTCCATAGCTCTGGATGTCCCAAGAGCCTATGTGGGGTATGATGGATTTGTTTTCATAGATCCTCCTGCATATGAATTGGAAATGCCTGAGAAAAGGCAAATTAATATTTTAATTTCGGAAAGCCATACTAAATCTATCAGACACCTCAAATCCCAATGTGTTCCTTCAAACTTGTTTTTACGGCAGGATTCTTCCTATGTCGGCCCGGCATTTGCTGGCGGGCTTTATCGGAAAGGGCGTTTCAGCACAACACTTTCTCCTTTTGACCTGCATAGCTATCTGCTGGTTGAACCGAAACCTGAAACTGCAGCCCTGCCTGCAAAACCTGAAGAAGATCTCGAGGCAAAGGTTGAGGCTGCGCCTGTTGAGTCTGTGGCGGATAATATAATTGTACCGCTACCAGCTCCTTCGTTCACAGTCATTAAAATATCCAATCTTGATAAATATTCTGCCGCCCTTCATAATGCAAAAATGGGAGCAGATGGCCTCTTTCATGGTATGAAAGGCGGAGAAAGGGCCGGAAAGAGCGTTTTCGAGGGAACCACGCATATGAAAAAACTAGTGGAGCTTTTGGATGCAGTTTCTCCGGATTCCGGTTCAATTAAATTAGACCTGGAAACTGCCCAGTATCAGAAACTTTTGTCAGATGCGCAAAAAAATTTGGGTTATATTAAAGACCATTCTAACCGAGAAAACAGAACACTTTGGCTCTGCTTTGAACCATTGCTGGACCTTCTCAAATCTTCTCCGCCACAACCGCCTTCTCAAAAATAAACAGATGCGCTGTTTTGTCCCCTTTCAAATGCTGTTCATATCTGGTTCGCTCTGTCCAGTAATCCTGGGGGAGAATCTTGTAGCGTATCAGAATCCTGCCGATTTTGTTTTTCTGCAGTGATTTCACAATGCTTTCAAAATCGTGGTGAACCACATCAAGCACAGCAAATGAATTCCTGAAAAACGGGCTTTCAACCAGCTCATCGGATGTTAGCACAGAATACTCAATTGGGATTGTTTTTGTGATTTTGGCAAGCTGCGCACTCATCCCTGCCTTTACAACAGCAGAATCAACTTCATACAAATATTTCATCGGCAGATTTTTCTTGTTGACAACCGGCTCTTTTGTGTTGTCATTTTCCATCCTTGCGCCCGAAGGAAGTACAACAGCGGAAACATCTGTTTTTTTCAGGCTGCCGAAATAAAGGGTCAGCCGGTTCAGGTGGCCTTCGACAGAAAGGTATTCTTTTTCGCAGTCAAATTTAATGCCTGAAATCTGGGGAGGGAATTCGATTGCAATGTTTTTCCCGTATTTTTTCAGCAGCAGTTCAGGATTTGGGGATATTGTCTCGGCTTTTCTTTCCTTTTCCTCTGCCAACCGCTCAGGGTCGCAGAAGAAAATATCTGCATCTTTTATTTTTTGGATTATTTTATCATCAAGGGCATCGCCCAGGATAAATTCAACATTGTGGATGTCAAGAATCTTTGCGTTTTCAATGCAGTACCGCATTTTCCGTTCATCAATCTCAACTGCGTAGACCTTTTTGCATTTTCTTGCGAATTCAAATGCCTGCATCCCCACAGAGCAGCCCAGCTCTGCGATTGCATCGCATTTCAGCCGTTTTGCCCTATAATCGCCGACAATCTTCGGCGTTGCGAATCTCAAATCAGCCTGGTTGAAATAGAGATTGTCCGGAAGCCCCTTTGATTTTGCCTTTCGCCTTGCCAGGGCAATGTCATAAATCTCTTCAATCATCTCCATTTCAAGTTGCTCAATGATTGCTGTTTTGTATGCCCCTGCCTCCAGCATTATGTTTATCTTTTTTATGGCTGTCTCGATTCTCTTTTTTGGATGGATGTCAAATAGTGTAGCCATACTCTCCTCTTGCCGGGACAAAGCTGAAGGCCCCAAGGTCTTTTGCCTCATTTCCCTTTTTTGTTTTTTTGAGCTTTATCATCTTTTGGGTGTTTATCATCTTTTTGCTGTATTCGGGGCCCACAGGGGCAACCAGTATTCCATTTTCCCTGAGCTGCTCCAGCCATTCGTCCGGAATCCTTGGAATAGCTGCTGTGCAGATTATCTTATCATAGGGCGCTTCCTGGGGATAGCCCTTTGTTCCGTCGCCCCGGATTACAATAACATTGCCAATCCCTGCTTTCTTCAGGTTTCCTGATGCAAAGTTTGCAAGTTCCCTTAGGTATTCTATGCTTATTACCTTTCCTTTTTTGCATACCGCGCCCATAAGCGCTGCATTGTAGCCAGAGCCTGCGCCAATCTCAAGCACTTTGTCTGTTTCTTTTAATTCAAGCGCATTAAGCATTACCATAATTGTTGACGGCTGCGATATTGTCTGGCCTGCCAGTATTGGAATTGGAGAATCCTCGTAGGCATATTTTTGGTCTTTTTCCGGGATAAAATCCTCCCTTCTTATTTTTTCAAATGCAGCGATGACCATTTCATCAATCCCCTCAACCCTGAACTTCCTTGCCAATAATTCTTTTTGGTTCATTTCAGCACAACTATCTTCTTTGTCAAGCTTTTATGTATGTAATTCTCAAACTCTTCCTCAATCTTAAATCCTGCATTCTTTATAATCTTTTTGTAGTCTATAAAGCCCGGAAATGAAACAACCGCCTTCTTGATTTTCCATGTTTTGATGTTCAGCAAAAAATTCAGGTACAGCTTGTCAGGTTTTTCTGTCACCTCGCTGTTCCTTCCGTAGGGCAAATCAGTTGCAACATAATCACATTTAATTCTCGCTTTTGTCGCGTCATCAACCTGCAGATGCCAGTATTTTGCCTTGTTCTTCTCAAGGTTTTTTGTTGACAGATTAATCATCCTCGGGGAGATGTCGCAGCCGATTGTTTTCATTCCCATCAGCCCCGCCTCAACAAGGATCCCCCCGGTGCCGCAGAATGGGTCGCAGATTGTCTCATTTTTTTCCGCTCCGGTCAGGTTTACCATTGCCTTTGCGAGCTTGGGGTTTATTGCTGTTGGGTAAACTGCAGATTTCATTGCCGCCTTTCTGCCTAAATAGGACTTGTCTGTTTCGCCGAGAAAAATTCCAACATGAATCTTTTTATCGCATATCAGGAAAATCTTTGTTTTTGCTTCTTTCAAATCCACTTTGGGATTCTTGACTTTCCGCCAGACAAACTTAGCATATTCTGCTTCTGGCTTTATTGTTTTGCCATTAATCGCTCTTATGGAAAAACTTTCGTTGTAGACTGGCTGCCAGTCAAATTCCTGCATTTTTGCTTCCAATTCAGCAGTTTTGCATGAAAAAAGGAACCTGAAAACCGAATTTGCGTATGCGAGGCGCTTTTTTGCCTTTTTTATTTCATCTTCATCGCAGTCTGCAATCAGAATATTTTCTTCTGCCCTGAACTCCTTTTTCATAACCGCGCTGAACTCTGCATATGCCAGCTTAAGGTCTTCTTTGGATAGGATGAAGAGGGCTTTCATGGGTGTTCTTCTGGTTTAAACTATAAATATATTACTATTTTTTTACAACAACAAAATTCCAAGGGAATTTTGAGTTCCAAAAAACTGCCAAAATGCCAAAAATAAGGCATTTTTTTGGAATATCGCAAACTATTTAAAGCAAAAATGGTTTTTTGGCTGTTTATGGCAAAGAGAGGACGTCCGGTTAAATCGCCCATAAGGCAGAACATTGTTGAAGTTCTTTATTTCATGGGAGAGGGATACGGCTATGAGATTTACAAAATCTACCGCGAGATTTTCCCGAAATGCACCCAGAAGTCAATTTACTATCATTTGAAAAAAGGCATCTCAACAGGGGAATTCATTGTTAAAAAAATCGAGAAAGAAAAGGGTGACTTTTCCTGGGGAAGCGAGGTTGAGAAGAAATATTACGCGCTTGGCCCCAATGCAAAGCCGAAAATTGACAAAAACGTAAAAGAAGTGGTTGAGGACTATGCAAAAAAGCGTAAGCGAGCCTGATAAGATACTGAGGATAGTGCTTTTCTCGGTTTACCTTGCATTCATAGTGTTCTTTGTTTTCCTTTTCTTCAAGGGATTGAAGTTTTCATTGATAGTGTTTTATGTTTCAACTGCGTATTTTGTGATTGTTTTCCTTTTCCTGGCAATAACAAGAAACCTTCATTTCAATATCCTGCTTAGCAGGAAGGATATACGCAGGACATTGTTCAGTTCCAATTTCCCGCTGACAAAATCCATGTTTTTCAAGGCAATATCCTGGGTGGCGATTGGCTGCCTTGCTGTAATGACCGGGTTTTATTTCTATTTCGGGCTCTGGGTCCATGCAACCGTGCTTTTGGTTATCGCGCTATTCGCCTACTTCTATTTCAACCACCACAAGATTGGCATCCATGTAATAAGCGAGGGAATCGCCTTTGACTACGGCGAGATAATTGTTCTGCTGCAGTGGAGCGAAATTAAGAAAATAACAGTTAAAGGAAACAGCGTGGTTGCAGAGCTGAAGGAGAAGCGCATAAAACGAAAGTTCTACGTGAACAATCCCGAAGAATTCAGGAAGATTGTTAAGAAGTTCGGGTTTTAAATGGCTTGGTACTTTTTATGATACTTAGCACCCATATATTTTTCTACTTTGCTTATCAAAGTTTTAATCTGATTATTGAGCAGGTAAATCCCGCCTGCGCAGCATAAACAAATTGCATCAAGCATTAGCATATTTTCTCCATCATCCAAGCCTGCCAGTTTAGGCATGTGTTGTCCTGTGATAAAATAACACCCAAAATCAACAATTGGTGCCCCACAAAAAAGAATTGTACCAACGTCACTGATTTTCGTTGTTAGTTCAGCAAAGACCAATGCATCTAAAGCTGCATGGTCTGCAGAATTATTCGCATCCTTTAATAATTTCATAGTTAAGACATTAGTTATAAGACATAAATATATATCTTTCGGAAGACCAAGATACTTGAATTTTAAATATTCTTCAACTTCCCCCACTCCTTCACAAACCCCTCAAACTCCCTTGCAATCATCCCAACCGCCTGCTTCTCGGTTATCTTCTTGTCGCGGTATTTCTCAAGCGGGCCGAAGAAGATTGTCCTTCCGATGGCGAAGCCGATTATTTCTTTGAATTGTGAAGCGGTTTTGAGCCAGGATTTGACCTGCTGTTTTGTTCCCGCTCTTCCGAGAACAATTATCTTCGCATCTTTTTTGTTATTTGACCTTACTGCGCTAATAACATTCTGCCAGTCTTTTCTCACAGGCATTTCCTCAAGCTTCCAAATATCAGGTTCAATTCCAAATTGGCGAATTTCTTTTATTGCTTTTACAGTAAGCCCCGGCCTTGATTTAGAATCATAAATCTTTGATTTCTGCGAATCCATGGGCGGGACAAGAAGCTCGAACATAAAACCAATTTTTTTAGCTTTGCAGAAGTCACTTATCTTTTTTAATCTCCTGAGCTGGATCAAATTGTCTTTTTTATTGGCAGGATTGTACCTAACAAGAACCTTTGCACAATCTGTCCTGAACTTCAGTATGTGCCTGCCAAAATCATTCCCGTATTCAAAATCAAAAACTTTCTGCCCGCTCTTTTCGGAAGTAAATGCAGTAAATGCCCCTATTTTTTTTGCTTTTCTCAGGATATCCGCGCCAAATTCCTGGTCCACAAATATTCCCAGGTTTTTACCCTTTTGCTTATTGTAAACTTTCAGAAATCCATCGAATATTATTTTCTTATACCTGCTTACTTTAGAATGCTGCTCTTTTGAAAGCGGCTCCTGATAGCCGAACAATTCTCTGACAAAAGTGGCCCTGTGGTCAAAGGGCAGAATGCAAAGCCTTTCCGGAACTTTCATTTAGATGACTATTGCAATCAGGGTTATTAAAACTATCGATGCTCTCCCAGAAATCTCAGAGAATGAATATAACCAGGATAATCACAATCACAGCGACCCAGATAGCATTTTTTGCCAAAGGACTCAGGTCCTTTTTTTCATCTTCAATATTAACTCTTGTCCTGTCGTAGCTTAACAATTAAGGATCATCCTCTTGAACGCGTTCATCAATGCTGGTTTATTAATCTTTTGTTTTTGATTCATTTATCCAATAATCGACCCGCTCAGCCCGGAAAGAAGCGCCGGTGCCATGCCGAAGTAAACCAGGTAAAATGCAGAGAACAGCAGCGGAAGCTTAACCAGGCTTTGGGGCCACTGCCTTAAAACAATGCCCTGGAATAGCGCTGAGGCAATCACAATAGCAGAAAGAAAGCCATTGAGGTAAAAGTCTGTCTCGAAACCCAGGGTGAATGCCATGAAATAGTACATTAGGGGGATTATTATGACAAAAACAAACTGCACTGTCCAGGATGCAACCTCCGATTTTGAGTCCAGCTTTGCCTGGAGCCCGGAAGCCTCTTTTATTTTCTGCACAGAATTGTAAAGCAGGTTTGCATCATTTTTCCTGCTGGCAGCAGCAAGCATGTCGCAGATTCCTGAGAAGAATGGGTCATTTGCCTCTTTTGCTGTGCCGGATATGGCTGTTTCAATATCTGCCCCGCTTTCAATCTTTTCAACCATTTTTTTGTAATAGTATGCGGAATCCGGCTGCTCTGAAGCAGCCTGCCTCAGCGCCTTTTCAAGCGACTTGGAGGCTGAAAAGTACTGGGCTATTTTTTCAAGCATGCCTATCCTTGACTGGTCTGCGGATTTCTCAGAGGATCTTTTAACTATGATTATTATGTACACAACCAGGGATGCCGCAAAAATGCCCCACATAACGGATGAAATGTCAGTCATTTTTTACCCTCTTCATGAACAGCACAGCCATGAAAATTATTGCGCATACCATCATGGATAGTATCTTCACCGAATCATTCACAGCAATTGTCCCCAGCTCCGCTGCATTGAATATCTCTGCAAGATTAGCCATAAGATAAACTCCCAGGGGAATTATAGCAAAGAAGGAGAGCCATCCTAGCTTGGAAGTCATCGATGATGAAATATTCTCAAAGCTCTCTGATTTCTCTTTCAGCAGGCTGTCCCTCAATTCGTCAAGCTTCTGCGCCGCGAAATCCCCTGCACCGAGCGCCTGCAGGAAGTTTTTAATTTTCCCGTGCTCTTCATTTACCTGGTTCTGGAGCGCGTCGCTGAGCTGCTGGCCTGTGCCTATTTTGGCCTGCACCCCTGAAAGAAAGCTGAACTCGCCTGAGAACTTTTTAATTGTTGAATCAATGCTTAATCCGGAAATAAGCGAAACCCTGAACTGCTCTATGAGCAGAATAAACCTTTCCTGAGGGTTGCTGAATGCCATCAGATTCCCCCGGTATGGATTCTGATGTGGCCCGTTTTCAAGAGTTTTTCAGCCTCGCCTGATTTTAGCAGGTTGTTCTTCGCGCCGATGTGGGCTATTGTGCTTTCCGCATTGAACTGGCCAAGCCTTAGAGAATCTTCAAGCGACTTTCCCTTTATTATTCCTGCAGTCACGCCGGAGGCAAATGCATCCCCTGCGCCGGTGGTTTCGACCACATTTATTTTCCGCGGGATTACTGTGTATTTTTCTATGCCATTATAGGCATAGGCGCCATTTTTTCCATCTGTGATTATTACGATTTTTGCGTATTCCTGCAGCTTTTTGAGCATATTGTTGATATTTTCCTTTCCAGCAAGAAGCTGCGCCTCTTCCCTGTTCAGCACAAGAAGGTCGCAGTCTGTAAGTATTTCCTTAAGATATCCAATCCCTTTTTTTGCAAGATAGGTGCTTGGGTTAAAAGCATATTTTATCCTGTTCTTTTTTGCGTAGGCAGCTATTTTTTTAAGGGTTTCAAAAGACTGGCCAATCATTGATGAGAAATAGAACCATCTTGCTTTCAGCTTCCCGAAGCTGACATCGGCCGGTTTCAAATCATCTGCCATGCCCTTGTAGGCAAGTATTGTCCGGTCCTTCTCAAGCCCGGTTATTATAACTGAGTAGCCGGTGTTGCCTTTTTCAGACCCGCCGATAAAATCAACATTTTCATTTTTCAGCTCACTGAGAACTTCCCTTGCGCTCTTGTCATCGCCAATCTTCCCCAGGTAGGCTGTCCTTAGCCCTAGCCTTGAAAATGAAACTGCGGTGTTGGTTCCCCCGCCGCCTGTGCAGAAATGAATTCGGTCAACCAGGATTTTGGTTCCTATCGGATAGCATACCTCATGAAGGGAATTATGTTTCAGAATCTCCGGATTCCTTGTTCCTATGAAAACGTCCTCTGTTGCGCTTCCTACAGTTATTATGTCATGCATGGTGAAAAAGAAATTAAAAAAAATAAAAAAATTAAGATCTCTCAGCAAATGCGTAGAGCTCTTTCAATGAGACCACAATTCCTGCAGGCACTACCAATATCATTAGGTATGTCAATAGTCCTTGCAAAAACTTGCCTATGAAATCAAAGCTTGAGCCCTGACCCACTATGCCCAGATATGTTGAGCCGAAGCCGAACATTATCACAAGCACTGCGCTTGCAAGCAAGAAAGGCATTGTTTCCCTTGCTGAAATGTTTAGCAGCCCTACCAATATGCCCAATACCACCAATAGTGAGAGCACCACAGTGTTTGTTGCAACAACGGGGTTTATTATCGCTATTATTGCCCAAACAACCGCAAGAAGGACTCCCAGCAAAAAGGCGTACCTGCCAAGAAGGGCAGCTGTCCTTATTCCTTTTTTCATTATAACACCTCCTTTTTGAATATTTTTATGAGTCTTATATTATGGTTATTTAAAAAGGTTGCTATATAACTGAGGGGATTCCTGAGTCTTTTAATAAAACCAAAAACAACAGATATGCTGTCAAGCAATCCTATCAAGAACCCCGTGCGCATTAACTGCCCTTTCCTTCTGCTCCAAATCCAGCCATTTCTTTCCCATCTTTGCAGACAGTTCAATTCGCAGAATCTCCTTTTCCCTGTTGGATACTCTTGCGATTTTGTCTGCTTCAATCAGGCCGTAGGGATAGCCGAGGAAAATCGGGTCGTTGGAAATGAAGGCAATCTGCCCCAATATTTCTGTGCCTGTTCCTGCCAGCAAATCACACCTGAACAAATAATCAGAGTCCGGATGCAGTTTTGCAATGAATGTCTTGAAATTCCCCGAATCAGAAACAGGAACATAAAACCTTTCCCCTGGCGCAGACCTGCTTATCAGAAACGGCAAAGACTCCCCTGAAAAACCGACCATTGATGTTGTCTTTGAGATGGCGCACAAACCGGCATTTTTTATCCTTGAAGCTTTTATCAGCTTTTCAATTGCGTTCTTTTCCAAATCTGATTTTGTCTCCAGCGAGCCGTCAAGGACAACCAACTCTGGTTTTTCATTTTCAACCATCCTGCAGGCAAGATTAATCTCGGCAATCTTCCTTGCTGCATCTGCGAAAGACGAAAACTCCTGGTTCATAAAATAGAAAACCAGGTCGGTTTCAGTTGCAAGGGTTCCCTTGACATTTGAAATCCTTGTTTTAACCACAATCTTGTCCTTCTCGCGCTCAAGATAAAAGAATGCATAGAACTCTGCAATCTCTGTTTTTATCTTTTCCCTGCCGCTGAAAATTACACCGGCAGCCCTGATGAACTGGATTGAGAAATCCGCGCCTCCGGCAATTTCCGCATTTCCGCCATCAACAAACAAAATGCTTCCGGGTTTCGGCTCTATCTTGACGAATGATTTCGGAGGAATTTTTTCAGGATTCCCCATTCTTGACAGCTGGTCTATTATTTCCTGCATGATTCGTTTATTATTTTGACAAGATTTAAATACTTTGTTCGATTTACGCTCCATATGAAATACCAGTTTCTTGTGCTTTTTGCAATTGCTGCAATAATCCTGGCTGGCTGCGCAAGGCAGGAACCTGCTTCAACAGCAAGCCCGGCAGCAGCCGGAGCTAAAACAGATGCAACTGCCCCTGCAGCATCAGGTGGCGTTGACGTTGCAGCAATCAATCTTACAGCAAGCTCGCCAAGCTACAGCCCAGCGGATAGGGTTTCATTCTATCCTGTTGTGCAAAATCTCGGAGATGCTGTGACTGGCGTCGATGTGGGGCTTTATATAGACAACAAACTAATACACACATTCACATTTGATTTCAAGAAAAGTGGCGAAATGAAAAGCGGGCTTTTCACCTGGTACCCTGAAAAGGAAGGCAGCTATTCTGCTAAAATTGCTGTCGACCCCGACAGCAGGCTGAACGACAAAAATCCCGCAAACAACCAGTTCTCGACGAATATCCAGATAGGATAAACCGCCATGGAAACTTTTTTAAAGCTTCCCAGTTTGTCCTAGTCCATGGCCTATGAATTAATTATCACAGAGAAGCCCAAAAGCGCCCTTAAGATAGCCCAGGCGCTCGACGACAAGATTGGCAAGGATGCCATAAACGGTGTTCCTTTTTACAAACTGAAATACAAGGGGAAGGAAATTGTCATAACATCCGCAGTTGGCCATTTGTACAGCCTGGCTGAAAAAACCTCAAGCAAGTGGGCCTATCCTGTGTTTGACATCGAGTGGAAAGAGGGCAGCGAAGTAAAAAAAGAAAGCTCCCATGTTGCAAAATACATAAATGCAATAAAAAAACTGTCGAAGGACGCGAATTCTTTCACAGTCGCAACAGATTATGACATTGAAGGGGAAGTTATCGGGCTGAATGTGGTCCGCTATGCATGCAAGCAGAAGGATGCCGCAAGGATGAAGTTCTCAACATTGACAAAGCCGGATTTAATCAAGGCCTATGAAAACAAGTCAAAAAAGCTTGACTGGGGAATGGCCCTGGCAGGAGAAACGAGGCATGAGCTGGACTGGTATTATGGCATCAACATTTCAAGGGCGCTTACCCATGCGATTAAGACAACAGGAATGTTCAAGATTCTGAGTTCAGGAAGGGTCCAGGGCCCTGCGCTGAAAATTGTTGTTGACAAGGAAAAGGAAATCATGAAATTCAAGCCAGAACCATATTGGCAGATAGAGCTTCTTGGAAATGTTTCCGGCGCATTGATTGACGCATGGCATATTGCGGACAGGTTCTTTGACAAGAAAAAAGCAGATGCAGTGATGGAGAAAACCAAAAACCAGAAGGCAAAAATAAGCGATGTTGACAGAAGGAGATTCAACCAGGATGCGCCGAATCCGTTTGATTTGACAACCCTGCAGACAGAGGCCTACAGGTGCTTCAAAACCAGCCCTAAGAACACGCTTGCAATTGCCCAGAGCCTTTACACAGAAGGTTTTATTTCTTACCCGAGAACAAGCTCCCAGGTTTTGCCAAAGGAAATCGGATATGATAAAATCCTGGATGATCTTGGGGTGCAGAAAATTTACGCAAAGCTTACTTCACAATTATTAAAAAAGGGCAAGCTTGAGCCGAACAACGGCACAAAAACAGACCCTGCCCATCCGGCAATTTATCCCACAGGAATCGAGCCGAAAAATCTCGATGAGCGGGAAGCAAAGGTGTATGACTTGATTGTCAAAAGGTTCCTTGCCACATTCGCTGATATCGCAGTAAGGGAAACGCTGAAGATTGAGATTGACTGCAATGGGGAAAAATTTGTTGCAAAGGGCACGGTCACAATTGAAAAGGGCTGGCATATTTTTTACGAGCCCTACACTGATTTCAAGGATGAGGAACTGCCTAATGTGAAAAAAGGCGAAGAGGTAAAGGTTGTCGAGATAAAAATGCATGACAAGGAAACCCAGCCGCCAAGAAGATATACTCCTGCCTCAATAATCAAAGAGCTGGAAAAAAGAAATCTTGGCACAAAGGCCACAAGGGCAAATATTATTGACACTCTTTATGATAGGGGCTATGTCAGCGGGGAAAATCTCCAGGCCACTGAACTTGGAATAAAAACCGTTGAGAGCCTTGAGCAGTTCTGCCCGGAGATTGTTGACGTTGAGCTGACCAGGCACTTTGAAGAGGAGATGGATGAAATCCAGGAAGGGAAGAAAAAGCCCCAGGAGATTCTTGATGAGGCAAAGAAAGTCCTAACAAAAATACTTGAGGAAATAAAAAAGAAGGAAGGCCAGATTGGCGAGAAACTGCGGGAGGCCTTCAAGGAAACCACAAGGAAAGCCAACATTCTTGGGAAATGCCCTGCCTGCAAGGAAGGCAATTTAAGGATAATTGTTTCAAGAGCATCCGGCAAGAGGTTCATTGCCTGTGACAAATATCCGGAGTGCAAAACCACCTTCGGAATCCCCCAGGGCGGGGCGATAAAAGAAGTCAAGGAGCTGTGCAAGGACTGCGGTTATCCGATGATTCTTGTTTTGACAAAAGGAAAGAGGCCGTGGAAATTATGCATGAACCCTAATTGTCCGTCTAAACAACAAATGATGAATGCGAGTGTGGAGATATAAAAAGATTTATATATTCATTTGTATAAATTTAATTATGGCAAACGAAGAGGTGCTTGTTCGAAAGGATAGGATATTGCCTAGAAGCGCTCCGGATAAATTATTCTTAAGTTTATTAATGGGCGGAGCGTGGCACAAGGACTGGACTTTTGAGGAAAGAAGAGCAAATTGGAATAAGATGGTTAGGGAATTTATGATAGTGCCAATAATCCTTGAACATATAAGTCTTAAGGGATTAAATTTTAAGGGATTTATGTTTTACCGGGCTATTCTTTCCAGAGCAAATCTTGAAGGAGCCAATCTTTCAGAAACTGACATGCGAAATTCCCGTCTTTCCTATGCTAACCTTTCAGGTGCAAATCTTTCATCTGCAAATCTTGAAGGAGCAAATTTACTTTGCGCAAATTTGGCAGGCGCAGATATGCGAGTTGCTAACCTAAAAAATGCCAACTTAAACAGCGCCATTTTAACCGCAGCGAATCTTTCCGGGGCATGTCTTCAAAATGCAAATATATCAACTGCTGCGTCTGGTCATAGTAAGACACATCTTGATAGGGCTAATCTTTCAGGAGCAGACTTGTCAGACGCAACGGTAATAAAGGCAATTCTTTCTCATGCAGATCTCTCAGGAGCATACTTTCACAACACAGAGATAAAACTATCAAATTTAAGTTACTCTAACCTTTCTAAAGCTACCTTTTATGGTGGGGAAATCAACAACGTTGATTTGTCAGGTGCAAATCTTCAGGAAGCAAAGTTTACAAAAGTTGATATAAGCCCTAAAAGCACTGAAAGCTTGAGATTGGCGAATGTTTCTGGTGCTATTTTTGAAAATGTACGCTTCAACGTTAAAGAGCAAGTTCTTGAAGAGCTCAGGAGTCGTGGCGCCATCATAGTGGAATAAGGAGATTTCCTACCCCAGTATACAAAATAGTAACATTTATATATTGGTCTTTGTTCACGGTATATATGGTATATATCAAGAGAGGCAGCGCAAATGATTCTATCATTTGCTGGTCTTTTTTCGCTAACGCTCAAAAAGGCGCAATACTATTTACCATCTTCCTGCTGGCAGCTTCTATTGTTTTGGCAGCCCATTCTGCGTCTGTAATAACTGATTATTCGCCAATCTACGAAACAACATCGGGCAACTTCTCACTCACGGTTTCAAACGGGATTTTGAGCTCAAATTCAATAAACAATGTTTCCGCCGCTTTGAACGGATTCAGCCTTCTGTCGACAATCGCTTTAGTCGGCTGGCAGCCGAATTCATCGGGCAATGTTCTGTCATTCCTTACATCAGATCACAAAATCAGCAACTGGGGAAGCCAAACTTTCGGCTTCCAGCTGAAGGCAGGGAATGTCGACCAGAATACAACAGTTGACTGGCCGGTTACATCGGTAGACACGGCAGGAGCAGCAGATGTTGACACTCTTCAGATTCTCATATTGAACGATGACACCGCGCCAATAATATCTGGCATAATTCCACAAAATGGCTCGTTCATAAAAAAAGGAACATCCAGCCAGCAGTTCTCGCTGATAGCAGTTGACCCTGAGACAGGCGTTGCGTCAGTAGCAGGAAAATACGGCCTCTGCAGCAATCTCTCAGTTTCACTTTCATTCACAAAAACAAACGACAGCTACATGACAACCAGCGACCTTTCATCATACGATGACAGCACTGTTTTGTGCTATGAATATGATGCCCAAAACAACGGCGGCGCAACAGCTGTTATAAACGGAATGTTCACAATTGACGGCGTTCCTCCAGTTGTAACATTAATCTACCCTGACAATGGGATTTACATGAACAACAATTCACTATTCAGCTATTCTGCAACAGACAATCTTGCGCCGACAATAAGCTGCGCGGTTTCAGCAGACAATTCAGAGTTTGATTCCGTAATAATCAACAACGGAGAAACAGCAAATGCCTCGGTTGATAATCTTTCAGAGGGCCAGCATAGCTGGAATGCAAGCTGCACCGATTTGGCAGGCAACAAAGGGGTTTCTGAAACAAGGTCATTCACACTTGACAGGACAGCGCCTTTAATCAATGTAACAAGCCCAGGCTCAGGCGCAGTGAACAAGGCAGGAATCCCGGTTAATGTTACTGTAACAGACAATTACGGAGTTGCCTCAATCTGGTACGAATTCCAGGACACAAGATATGACAATGTAACAAGCCAGTTCTCGGTCAATACAGACAATGCAACAGACGGCGAGAATGTTGTCTCAATCCACGCAACAGATGTTGCAGGCAACGAGGCAGTCCTTAATTATGTGATGATTGTTGACAAAAAAGCGCCCACAATAGATTTAACATCCCCCGAAGACAATGCAACTGTGGATGTCCATGTTCCTTTCGTGATGACTGTAACTGACAATTATGATCCTTTGCTTGACTGCTCGGTAATTGTTGACGGTGTTTTCTGGTCAAACCTGTCCGCTGAAAACGGCAATGTGACAAGGGAAACTGTCATTATACCTCCGGGAGCAAAATCAATAATGGTCCAGTGCACTGATGATGCTGACAACTCAGGCCAGACTGAAGCAAGGATGGTTAACATCCAGGACATGTCAGGGCCTGACATAATAATAAACGATGTCCAGGATGTTGTGAGGGGTGAAACCGCAGTTTTCATTGCAAACATAACTGACATAAGCGGAATTGATGATTCCTCTGTAAGCGCATTATTAACACTGCCAAACGGCTCATCAGAGCCGGTATCATTAAGCAAAAGCGGAGATATTTACACAGGCAGCTATCCCACAACCGCAGATTCCGAGCTTGGAGAATACAACCTGGAGATAGATGCAAAGGACACAATCGGCAACGGAAACAATGCAAGCGAAAAATTCAATGTCATACATTCCTATTCTGTGACCCTTCAGGTAACAAGCCCGGTCTATGAAAACGACCAGGTGACTGTTTCAGGAACAGCAGCAAGGGATGACGGCAATCCTGTTGCAGGAAATAAAATAGATGTTGCCCTCCCATCAGGAAACGCAACCCTTGATTTGGTTAACAATTCATTTTCAACAGCATTCAGCGCGCCTTCCCAGGGAAGCTATCCAATCAAGGCATGGATACTGATTGGCAACAGGGAGTTCAATGCAACAAAAAATCTTCAAGTTGATGCAAGAAGCTCCGGCGGAGGAGGGCACCACAGCAGCGGCGGAAGCAGCGGAAGCGGCGGCCATGTCACAGTTGCAATGCCTCCAAGCGGAGATAATGCAGGCCTGCTAACATGCGACTGCAGCGAGGATCAGGACTGCATAGACGGAAAGTGCGTGAGCAAGCCAAAGCAGGTTGTTGTGGAGACGGAAAAGGAACCTTCAGCAACTCCTGTTGAGCCGGTTGTTTCAGGAAATAATGCAGGCAATGTGACTGTTGCAGACAACAGCGGGGCAGGCATAGGAAAGGCATCAGGATTCTTCAACCTAAGCAACGTCAGCTGGAGCACACTGCTTTGGATAATACTGGGAATCATAGTCATAGCCGGAGCGATAAAAATGCTTTCAGGAAACAGCGGCGGAAACAGCGGATTTAATTTCTCTGAGATGGAAAGATACATCAAGCAAAGAAAGCGAAACTCAAGGGAGTAAAATTGCTAGAGCAACTAAGACTTAATCTTGTGGAGCGAAGGCCTTATGTTGCGTTTTTCATAGGAATTGCCTATGTTTTCATTGCTTTCCTGACATCAAAGATTTTCTTTCCGCAGATAATCTCCGTGGCAACACTGTTCCTTGTTACGCTTCTTTTGGTTCCCACGGTAATAAAGCTGATGGGCGACGAGGAAGAGCGCGAGAGCAAGGACGGAACCAGGAATTTTTTCAGGGACCACAGGGATATTTTTGAGGTGTACATATTTTTATTCCTCGGGCTTCTTGCCGGCTCGCTTCTGCTTGCCTGGAGCACAGACATCTCCAATTTCAGCTACCAGATGAACTACCTCCAGCACAATGAGGGGCTGAGCAGCGAGCTGATTCAGTCAAAGGCTGCAACAGGGCTGACTTTCTCGCTTAATTCCTTTCTCGGCGTCCTGCAGAACAATCTCCTGGTGATTCTCATATGCTTTGCACTGTCCTTTTTTTACGGCGCAGGCGCAATGTTCCTGGTAGTGTTAAATGCCAGCATATTCTCAACATTCATTTTCTTTGTCATGCGGGAGCTTCCAACCATGGCAAACAAGGCGGCAATACTCGCAATATTCTGCATCCATATGGTGCCTGAGCTTGCGGGATTCCTGCTGGCGGCAATAGCTGGCGGTGTTATTTCCAAGGCTGTCATGAATGAGAAGATTTTCAGCGAGCAGTTCAGGAATGTAATGAAGGATGCGCTTGTCTTGTTTTTGATGGCAGCAGTAATAATTGTAATCGCAGCTTTCCTTGAGTCATATGTCACAACATCGCTGTTTAACCTGCTTATAGCTAAATGAAAACGAAAATAATAGCAACCATCGGCCCTTCAAGCAGAAGCGAGAGCATCCTGAGGCAGATGGTGAATGCAGGAATGGGCATCGCAAGGATAAACACCAAGTATGCCTCCATTGGTGAGATAGCAGACATAACCCAAAAGCTCGGGAAGATAGGGAAATGCCGGATTCTCATGGACATCAAGGATGAAAAAACAGTCAGTTTCCTGAAAAAATGCAAATTTGACTACCTTGCGGTCTCATTTTCAGAATCAGCCGAGCAGCTCAGGAAGATAAGGAAGCTCTTTTCCCCTTTGAAAATAAAAATAATTGCAAAGATAGAAACAAAAAAGGGAGTTAGGAACATTGACAGCATAATCAAAGAGAGCGACGGGGTCATGGTTGCCAGGGGGGATTTGGGGAGGAACGTGCCGTTTGAAAAGGTGCCGATTTTCCAGAAGCTCATAATAAAGCGCTGCAGGAAAAAGGGCAAGCTGGCAATAACCGCAACTGAGATGCTTCTTTCAATGACAAAATCCCAGCTTCCTGAGCGGTCAGAAACAAGTGATGTTGCAAATGCCGTCCTTGACGGCTCTGACGCCCTGATGCTTTCAGAGGAGACAGCCATAGGAAAATATCCTGTTCTTGCGGTCCAGACAATGCGAAAAATCACTGCAGAGACAGAGAAAGGCCAGAAGCTTCTTGAGCTGGAGAGCATCTATCCTGAAAGGTACAAGCTTTCAAAATACTGCTCAGCCAGAATTTAGGATTTCTTTTTTACAAACAGCGAGCACCAGCATTCACCTTTGTCCTGCCAGGTTTTCTGCATCCTGAAATTGCAGGGGCAGATTATCTTGATGTCATCATCAAACCTTCCTGTTGTGATTCTGCACGGGCAGAACTTTAGCCCGTGGTTTTCCTCGTTGTCCAGAACTCCCTTTGCCAGCTGCTCAACCCTTTTCATGTCCGGATTGAGAAAGAATTTGTCATCAGTTTGCAGGCCGGCAAAATCCTGCCAGATTTTAACTAATTTATCTATTTCTTCTTTGCCCATTTTTTAAGGTCCTCATAGCTTGCTTCCCCGCAGAATGCCCGATTGTTTTCCTCGTCAAGGAAAGTCGGGACTCCAAGCTCGCCGCCGCAGGATTTTTTTATCAGGTCTTCATGTTTGCGCATTTTGTCAGCGTTTTCCTTGCTGTGCCATACTTCAAGCTTTTCGATTTCTACGCCCGCTTCTTTTATCAGCCTGTCTGCCAGGGGCATCATTATATGGCAGTGGGGGCACTCCTTTCCGTGAAACATTATTATTTTTGTCATAGCCCGATTATTTTCCTGAACTCCTTCTCGTTTATTTCAACATAGGAATTGACGTGCTCGCAGGTGGGGCACGGGGAGGGGAATCCTGTTCCGATATGAATGTCGTTGCAAACATTGCATCTCCAGAACTTCATTTTCCCGGGATTCTTCAGGGAATTTTCAACGTCCGCCTTTGTTGCCGGGACAAATCCCTTTGGGCAGCCGGCTCCGAAATGAATCCCGCCTGCGCTGCCTTTGAAAATTGTTTTGTTCATGCTGTTTTAAATCATTATTTTTTTATAAACCTTTCTTATTGGCCTTTTTCATAATCTTTAAATACCCCCTGTCAGGACGTTCTGCCATGAAAAACAAACTTGCTGTCTTATTGTTCATAGTGCTAGTTTCATTTCCCATTGTTTTAGCCAGAAGCGGCTCTGTGAAGCTTCTTGCGGTTACAGAGGGCGGGAACAACACCTATGGCGGCAGCGTTGTTGACATGCGCCTGGAGATAAAGGAAGGAACAGGCCGGGTTTTCATTGATTCCTTCCCGCTGACAAAACTGGATACGCAGATAACCACAAGAACCGCAAGGCAGATTGCCTGCGATTATGTTGGGGACGGCTGCGATTCCTATGATTTCTTTTATACCATAAATTCCTCTGCTGTAATTGTCGGGGGGCCGAGCGCAGGGGCTGCAACAACAGCGCTGACAGTTGCTGTTCTCCAGAACCTGAAGATAAATGATTCCGTTGCCATAACAGGCACAATAAATTCGGGAAACATAGTCGGCACCATCGGAGGGCTCAGCGAAAAAATCAAGGCTGCCTCTGATGCGGGCGTGAAAACAGTTCTTGTTCCATTCGGGGAGACTGTCAAGGAAAATAACAAGACAATATCCCTTGTTGACTACGGCAGGGGCCTTAACTTGAGCATAGTTGAGGTCTCAACGCTTGAGGATGTTATGGAACGCCTGACCGGAGTGAAAAGAAAGGCGCCTGAAAGGAATTTTTCAATAAGCCCTGTTTACATTTCAACAATGAGGAATGTTGCAGAAGCGCTGTGCAACAGGAGCGCTGCCATAATGATAAACATGCTTCATGAGAATTTCCAGAATGGCAATGTGCTTGACAATGAATCCCTGGGACTGGAGCAGGATTCAAGCAATCTCACTGAAAAGGCAAAGGATGCGATGAAAAAGGGGGCCTATTACAGCGCCGCCAGCTACTGCTACGGCTCTGGCCTGAAAAACACTCAGATGCTTCTCATTGAGCAGAATCTTTCTGCCGCAAAAATGAATCGGACAATGCTGAATATTTCCAGGCAGGTTGAAGATTACCGCAAATCAGTGGACAAATGGAAAATAGGCACAATAACAGACCTTGAGGCATACATGATAGTCAATGAGCGGCTGTCTGAAGCTGAGGACAACATCGCTGATTTTTACAGTGCAATGAAAAAGAATGGCACAGAAGAATTGGTTCTGGACCTTGCCAGCGCAATTTCAAGGCTAAACAGCGCAAAGTCCTGGTCTGAATTCTACGGCAGGGGCGGCGTTCCAATAAAGATCGATGCTGAGGCGCTGAAAAATTCCTGCGAGCAGAAGCTTTCGGAGGCAGAGGAGCGCTATCAGTATGTTAATTTTTATTTCCCCGGCATTTTGTCTGACATAAACGGGGACATCAGCAAGGCAATGCTGAATTTCAAGTCACAAAATTATGCCATGTGCCTTTTTTTGGCAACAAAGGCAAAGGCTGACGTTGATTCCGTTGCAAGCTCAATGGGAGTTGAGTCTGCGGGAGTGGATTTGCTTATAGACCAAAGGTTGAATGTCTCTAAAAACGTTATTGCGGAGCAGAATGCAAAGGGGATGTTCCCGATTTTAGGATACAGCTATTATGAGTATGCAATCGATTTGATGCAGGGAAATGAAACAGGCAGCAAGGCAACAGCTTTGATTTACACCGGCTATTCGCTTGAGATGAGCAAGCTGGACATCTATTTCAGGGAATACAAGTCCGGCTTCAAAATAAATACCGGCAGCCTGAGGTACGCTTTCATATTCCTTGCGGGATTTGTATTTGGGGTTTTTGTGTATGACTGGGTTGTGAAGCTGAGAAGGAAAAATGAAATTCCCAGGCGCAGAAATAAAAAATGACTAATTTTTTGTTAAAATAAAATCCCGTTTTCTGGGCAATTCTTAATTCAGATTGCTACTCTCGATGTTTGCCTTGATTGCCAGAATTGCCTAACTTTTCTCGCTGCGCTCAAAAAGTAATATCTTATTTCTTGCATGGCACTCAGGCAGAGGAAGCCTGCGGAAGGACAATGTTTATAAAGCGCGGTTGCTCTTTATTGCTCAGGTTTGGGGGGTGTGAATGGCGGGTAAACAGGGAAACTTAAAGTGGGTATTCCTTATTTTTCTGGCTTTGGCACTGGTTTCCATAGCGGCCATAGCGCTTAATGAGTCCGATAATAACACAGATAATTTTAGTGTTGACCTGAATGACAGTTTGGTTTTAGGCAACAGTTCAAACGAGACAGTTCTTAACTTAACAAATAGTAGCGAAATAGTTGCGGGTAATGCCACTAATGATTCCGTGGTGAGTAGTGAGACAAACCAAACTGAAGTAACCATTCCTGAGGCAAATGCTATTGTGCCTTCTAGTTGTGTTCCTGATGTTTCTTTCTCTTCGGAAGATCTTGAGAAGAAGGGGGATACCGCCACATTTGGGAAGGATGGCATTTCCATTGTTCTTAGGGGCGCTGGTTCTTCAAGTGTTAAGTTTCCTGAGTTTAAAAATAACATTTTTACGGTTGATGTTGTGGTTGCCAATGCTACAATTAGCATTCCCCGCTGCGGGGCTTCTTCGGTGATGATTCAGCCGAGGCTTTATGTGCGGGAGAATGGGAAAGATTTTGTTTTGGCCAGGCCTCGTTGTTCCGGTTCTTTTTGCTTTAATGATGTTAAGGTTACGGCTACTAGTTATGTTTTTAGTGTTGAGCATTTTAGTGATTATTATGTTAATGATTCCGGGGGGAATTTTTCTTCTGTTGAGGCCTGTTTTGATGCTATAAACAATACTGCGGATAGGTGTGTTTTGGCGGTTTCTAATTACTCCGAGACTTTTTCTTCTTCAAAAAATTATTATTTTTCTGTTTCTGCTTTGTCGTTGAATGACCAGGAGAATATCACCTTGGATTTTAGTAGTTCCGTGATGGTTCTGCCTTCGGGTGTTTATTTTGCTGATGCTACGGCTGGCAATAATGTTTTGAAAAATGTTGAGGTTAGTGGTGGTAATGGGTTTTATACAAATGCAGGTTCAGGTTCCAAGGAGAATTTGACATTTTCAGGAATAAGTGTTCATGATTGTAATTGGGGGGTTTTCAGCGATTCAACGTCTGCGGGTCATATCTGGGTTAGCGATAGCGAATTTAACTGCTCTGAGTATAACATTAACCCTTATACACAGCTTACTCTGGTGAATGTTACCAGCAGGATTGGGAATGTAACTTCCTGGGGGGGCTCGTACATTGATGGCCTAAAACTTTATGATGGTTCTGTCCTTGTTCTTACTAATTATAATGGTTTCCCAATAGACAACCTTACAATAAAGAATACTAATTTTACAGGTTCAACCTTTGTGATTGCTGTTCCTTCAGTCAGTAACTTCACACTGGCTGACAGCTTTTTTGATGGGATAACAGCAGCTCATGCGATAAGTTTAACCAGCTACAATGATGAGGGTTATGGTATTTGGTATAATTTTGAAAATATTGTTATAGAGAATAATACGTTCCGTAACTGCGGAGCGTTGTCGTTTTCAGACCATTATCTTGTTGGTGATTCTGCCTATGGCTACGGAGGCAATAGTTTCAATGGTGCTCCGCCCATGCTGTTAAACTCAGGCCTTTCATCGTACATAGTAATAGATCAGAATGGCAAGGATGTTACAGACAAGGTTACTGGACAGAACAATTTTTCGCTATGGTTGATAAATCTCCCTGCGTTAGGGGTGTCCAATGCTTCTTTGTATGTTGAGCAGCCTAATGGCATGAGTTGTGCGGATGTTGCAGCTTATTATGGTGGAACTTGTTATCTTGATGAGCAGGACTTCCTGCAAGCTAATGGTCCGGGACAGGACTATTCTGTTAAGAACGTAACCGGCTTGTCTATTATTCAGGGAGCAGACCCTGCATTCCTGAATTACAACAACCAAACCAGCTATGATTCAACGCCAATCTTCCTTTTCAATACGAGCAATGTTAACATCACGGGCAATATGTTTGTCAATAATTCTGCACCTGTGGTGATTAATGGGACTGGTACGAATTTGTGGCTTAATCATTTTCTGGATTTTTCTCCTGTTAACTTCTCGGAGTACAATGCTTGTGTAAATGGTTCAGGTAATTATTATGCGGATGGTTTGGCTCCTTTGGCTGGTGATTGCTCTGCGAGTATTGATGTTTTTAATCTGTCAAGGCTTTACGGCAGTTCGCTTTACAGCGTTTTTGAGTTCATGGTTAAGACTTTCAGCAATGATTCTGTTTCGTGGCTTTTTGCTCCTGGTGCCGGCCAAGATAATGTAACTTCTGGTCTTGGTTTGCCTCTGAATTCCGGCGAGACTGTTTTTGTTTATGTTGAGAAGAATTATACCTCTGTAGGAAATTATACTGTGGTGGCCTATGCCAATGGTAGTTCAGGGAGCGACCAGGAAAGCGTCGGGGTTGAGGTAGGATGAATAAGGCCGCGTTTTGGGTTTTGGTGTTTTTAGCTAGTTTTGCGGTGGTTAGCGCTGTGAGTATTGTTTATACTGATGATTATGTGACGAATTCAACAACAAGTGATGGGATTGTGTATATTGGGGGTCATATGAATGTTAGTTTGACAGGTGTCGAGGCTGGAACAGATACTGTTTGCTGGGATTGGAATGGGGATAACATTTATACTGTTTGTTTTGCTGAGAATCAGACAAAGCTTAGTAACTGCATTACTGCTTTTCCTGATGTTGGGAAAATTTGTACAACCTATGGTTGTGGCAATACTGGGTTGAATAATCCCCAGGTTATGCAGACTGTGGATGAATATGGAGATGGAGCAGGTGATGGTTATGTGAATGTCAGATATTACAAAAACTGCAATCTTGCTGCGAAAATAGCTATTAATGCCTCTCCTGCATGGTGTGTTATGATCCAGCCTAGGCAGTATCGGTGCATTGGCAATACAAGTTATTCTGATAGTGGGCATTACCGCCACTGGTTTACAAGAGCGGACCTTTGGCAAACCTTTTATTCTAATTTAAGTTGTCCTGTCGGGCAGTTTTGCAACAGGAGCCTTGATGAAGTTTATGCTCAGTATTCTTATTCAGGCACGGTTGCTCCTTCTCCTCCTTGCTCTTCAAGCTGCGGGAATAACATATGTGAGCAGTGGGAAAATGCTTCAACCTGTCTTGTTGATTGCAGGCCTTTTTTTAATATAACTAAAGTTAGTATTGTCAAAGCCGGGACTTTCTGCAGGGGGCAGAATGTGACTTTTAGGGTAAACGGGACAAATCTGGGTTACAGCGGTATTTCCTATGTTGGTGGGGCTTTGAAGTATCCTAATGGCTCGTTTTGCAATACGGAGTTCAAGGGCATTAATCTTACATCCGGTCAGAATGGAAGTGTATATCTTAACTGGACAGTTCCAGTGAATGTTACTGCTGGAAAGTATTATTTTAATACTGCATGCTCATGGAACAATTGCACGAGCAAGGGGATAACAAACGGCTGCTATAATGATGGTGGGTGCAATGGCAGCCAGTCAACATACATAATATCAACAGTAAGCTATGATGTAATTGCATGCCCTAAAATAAACGTAACACCCGGATATCTGGTGTATGAGATATGAGCAGAGGTAAAGAAAAATGAAAAAAATAATATTAATCTTAACAATGATGGTTGCTTTAACATTTATTATTGGTTGCAATCAGAAAATAGAGCAGCCCAAAGAATTACCGCAGGAGGACGGGTTTCTAGTCAAGAATTTCGATGGAACATACAATTTAAGCTTTGATGATGTAGAAGAAGTTGTGGTGGAGTTATATGCTGAACTTCCTACGTATCTACCAGTATACGCAAAATTTGAAGTGATTAAATATAACAAAGAGTATTTAATTAGGGATATCAGGTTGGAACAATACATTAAAGAGGAATATAACACAAGCAATAAGATTTTAAATTCTAGTTATATAAACGATATGAACCGAGGGTTAAATAATCTAAATTTCAGTGAGTATGCCGCAGTCTGTGATGAAGACTCTGAGAAAGCTTCGGATAAATATTTTCTTGAAAAAATATTCATAAAGGGTATGAAAAATGGAAAAGAGAAAAATTTAACACTAGAATCTTATTCCGTATGTTATGGTTTTTTTCCATGGAATATTTTCTATGATAAATACATTTTTACAAACTTTGGCAATATTATCCCAAACACGATAATAAAAGTTATCGATATTGCCGTTCCAGACATTAGAGAACGAGATAGAAGCTATATCACAATGTATTCCTGGAATGGAAAAGAAAAAGTAGAATTTAATGAATCAAATATCTACTTTATAAACAAAGAAAAGACGTGGAGTAGTGAATAAAAATTATGTTAATCATATCATGAGCAAGCTAATAAAATTTAGGAGTGTGTATCTTACTTTAATAATGTTTATCTTATTATCTTGTATAGCTTTAGCTAGCCCCCAAATTACAGTCAATCAATCATTTGTTAAACTTAAAGAATATTCCTCAGAGTCAGATAGTTTTATTATATATGCAAATAATTTTAACCCAAATGAGAATATAACACTTAAAATCACAATTGATGGCAATGATATAGTAAATGATTTAGGTAATATTTTCTTCACTATATATACTGATGCGAATGGGAGCGGACAAGCTACATTTAAACCAAAGTTAGATTCTTATGCTGGAAGAGTTAATATTAATATAACTTCTCCAGCAGAGTATTCTAAGTATTCACTGAGAACCAAAGACACGGATGAATCGGCAGGATTAACAATAGAAAGAGTCAAAAGGCAATCAAGAACTGTTAACGGACATGCTGTTAATTTTGATTTATATTACACCAATCAAAGCATAGAATATGTTAACAATACTTATGGGCAAGGTGATCTTGTTGATGTAAATGAAATATTGATTGCAGCTGCAGACTCTTATGTTCAACAAGCAGGAACTTGGGGGTTTAACAA
This sequence comes from uncultured archaeon, assembly GCA_903904885.1. Taxonomy (GTDB): domain Archaea; phylum Nanobdellota; class Nanobdellia; order Woesearchaeales; family CAIVOO01; genus CAIVED01. The sequence goes on from CAIVED010000044.1 coordinate 69,224, forward strand.
ACATCTTGGAACAGATTATGACCCGGACAATACCATACAAATTTATGCTAATGATGGTAAACATTATTATCATAAAGAAGCCCTCTATAAAGGGATTTTCTTACAAGGGTACCCTGGAACTTTACAAAACTCCTATCAGAGAATAATTAATAACTACCCCTTGAATTTAAAATATCAAAATTATTATGTTAGTGAAGCGGTTCATGTTGGCCATGAACATTTTCATTTTATAGAGTATTCTTATAGTAGTCAGAAAGACATACCTAAGTGGGATTATGTCAAAGGGGGTTGGTATTTTGAGGGCATGGCAAGGTTTATTGAAACGATAATTGACCCTTCAGGAACTAATCAGCCAAATAGTCTTTTTTTCAGTGCTGATAGAGGCGCGGATGTTAATAATCTTATGAAATATCCTAATGAAGTACTTACAGTAGATAAGAATACTTACGGTCATGCTCTTCTTTGGGGTTTTTTGTATAATCGTACTTATGGGGATATTTCTGTTTTTGAGAAGATTCTTGACAAGTTTACTGCCGCAGGTAACAATCCTGAAAAAGATGGTCCTCAGGCGATATCTAATGTTCTTAGTTCTGTTCCCGGGTATTATAAAGATTTTGAAGATTTGATTGTGGCTTTTTGGACTGCGGTTTATGAGAAGGATTTTTACTGGGAAGGTAAAAATTGGAGCAAATATCTGGATAATGTTCAGTTCAGGAGTACTCTTAATGTAACAAAAACAAAGACCGCTTCAACAGGTGGAGATGTATTGAATCGTTGGGCTGCAGAGTTTGTGAGGCTCAATTTTAGTAGTGATGTTAGTACTGCTAAAATAAAATTTATTAGGGATGATACAAAAGTGAATTTCAAGCCAAGAATAATTCTTAAGAGCGGAACTAGTTATCAGGTTATTGATTTTGACATGGGTGACTATTATGGAAACCTATTTGGTTTCTATTATGATTTTTTAGGGAATAAGACTGCGGAAAAAACAATAAGCAATATACAATCATATGACGATATTGTAGTCATAGTGACGAATGCTGGACAGACTGGTTCGGATTTTGGGTATACCTTGACAGCAGAGAGTGCTGATTGGATTAGTAGGCAATTGCGGATTAATAATACTGGTGATGCGGAGTTAAAAGTCGATTCGGTTTATAGTCCGCAGCCTTGGCTTTCGTTTTCAAATACGTCGCTGAGTGTTCAGCCAGGAGTGCCTAAAAATATCACAGTTACAATTGATAAAAATAAGATAAGGGCTACGGATTATTCCGGGCAGTTGTATATACATTCCAACGACCCTTCCCAAAGTACAATCTCCGTGCCGGTTCTATTCTCTTATTTTGATATTCTTGGGCTTACACATTGGAATTACGGGAAAATAGGCTCAATGTGGCAAGCTAAAACTGATATAGAAGCTAATGAAACATCAGCTGTGGAATTTATTTTGGACTGGCCTGAAAATGCGAATATCTCCCTAAATATGATGTCCCCTTCAGGAATAAACTATTCCGAAACTACAAATGCTGAGAATTTTACTTTTACAGATGGTCATCCGAAGGTTATGATGTTTGAATACCCTCAGAATGGTACGTGGATTGTTAGGGTTAATGGAGGTGAAGATGCCCACGGTATGGAATTCAGGGTTGAAGCAAAGACAATACCTTCTGACGTGCTTCCAACGGAAATAAATTTTTCAGATGCAAGACTGAATTATATTTCAACTTGCAAAAATGAGGAACAAGGGTTGAGGGTTTTGATGAAAGGTGACCAGGCAAATGCTACAAGCCAAATCATTAATATCGCGGAGGTTACAAATCAGTCAATAAAAGCTTTCCTTGCGGGTCTTGTAATTCCTAATGGTAAGCTGTGGTTGAGTTTGCCCAAAAATGATGTAAGTATTGATCCGATATTTGCTCAGACTGAAGCGGCCCAGATATTGCTTGATGCCGATGTTAAACTTAAACGTGCGGATCAAGATGGATGGACCCAGATAGTACAGGATTCATATAATTACTGGGATTCTTTGATACAGAATACAAGCTATTACAATAAAGTCACTTCTAATTCAAATTGGTATTATCCTGAATTCACGGCAAGAAGGGACATAATTCCGGGAAATGTTAGTGTCAGGAGTTTAACTTGTGATGTGTACTTTGATAATTTTACCCTTCTTGCTGATACAGAAATTGAAGAAGCTTGGGCGGATTATGGGGGATATGGACTAAATGATTCTGAGATGTCAGATGTTAATTCTAAATTGGAAATCTGGAAGGAATATATTAACAATGAATCAGACAATTTAATTGAACCTGAATTAATCAATTTGATTAATTATGACGATAATTTTAGCGATTTTAGGAGGGTTTATGTGTCATTGGTTTTGGCGCAATGGTATAAGAACCTGGATAGGGATAACTTAATGTTTGCGGATTTAATAGACTCTGAAAATTTAACAGCATTTAATTTAAACACACCTTTTAACAAAACTTACTGGCAAGAAAAAAGTTACCAAAACCTTTACAACGGGACACTAGACCTCCCTTCAGGTAATTTCAATTTCCAATGGTATGGAGGAATAGACTTCTCAAACCTGGCAATATCTCCAGTAATAGGGATTGAAGGAGATGAACTCCCACCCGAGGGCATTGACTATGACTTGCTAAACACTTTAGAAGATGCCATAAACGAGAGGTCTAATAAATCTAAAGATATAAATAAAGAACAAAAAGAGGTGCTATGATAATGAAATTTAAACAAACATTAGCAACTGGCCTGTTACTAACTTTGGTATTGATTATTTTTGGTTGCCAAAGTCAAAATTCTAGTAACAAACCGCTTGAAGAGAAACAGATTCTTGAGCTTAGCAATAATTTACTCAAAAATAATAGTGAAGTTGAAAAAATAGGAATTGAAAGTATCAAATTATCTGATTATGAGCATGCTCCGATTAATGATAAATATTACTTAACTTATCATCAATATTATAAAGGTCTCATGGCGTATAATAGTGAAGTTTACTTTGTAATCAGTGGCAGGGGGGATGTTGTTAACTCAATATTTAAGCTTTACCCCAACATAAATGTTTCTACTGAGGCAAAGATAAGTGAGGTAGAAGCTATTGATATTGCACAAAAACATCTTATTGACCAAAATACAAGTATGTTCGTACAGTTTAAAGAAAAGTTAGGATTCGAAGAGGTTACTAGAAGAGCAAGACCAGAATCAGCAACATTAATAATACTTCCCATGGAGAAAGGAGAGGAATTTACTTATAATCTGGCATGGCAGACTGAGTTCAATGTTCCATTGCCAAAGAGGGTTTTTGTTAATGCTGTAAATGGAGAAATCTTGAAA